>NZ_HE578959.1:187277-197635 GCF_000307285.2 Kurthia sp. Dielmo | reverse complement strand
CGGGCATGCCTTTGCGAGACATGCTCATGATAACGCCTTTTTCTTTGACTGCTTGCGGATTGTTATGCGCTATCCCTTCATCTAAATTTTCTTGAAATGGTCCTTTTCCATAGCTGTATTGTTTTCCAAGAGGCTGTTGTAATCGATGCACCTCTCCTTCTTGATACCACTTCACCCATTGATAAATCTGCGTATTATTTTTAATCTCACATACCTTCATCTTTTCATTCACTGGCACATTTGCCAACTTTATCTCGAGTGGCTTTCCTTTTTGTTTCGTATGAATACGTTTGTTTTTTTTCCATCAAAAAACACCTCCAAAGATTGTATACCCTTGAACGTGTCTTTTTCTTTTTATATTGTCTCAGATTTTTAGGTCAGTTCCTAATCGCGATTCCTTTTTTCATATTATTTCGTTGCTTCTTTTAAGTAGCTTAAATCAACGAAACCTTTAATATCATCTTTTGAAATATAGCCCGCTTCTTTTGAAATCGTCGCCATTTCTTGAAGCACTTTTTCATTAACATCCGTTGTTGGTGTTAAACGTTTGAATGACTCTGTCACTTCTTCTTTCGATAGCTCTTTACCTGTAATATCTTTCACATGTTTTAAAAATAAATCAATGGCTTTTTCTGGATTATCATTAATGAAATCGACGGCTTCTGCATGTGCCTTTAGCACTTTTTTCGTCGTTTCAGGATTTGCAGATGTAAAATCTGTTTGTGCAACGACAACCGTATTTGTTGATTCTTTACCCCACGCGAATTCGTCTGGCCCTAATAATAATTTAGCATCCGCATTTTTCTCGATATTTACGCCCCAAGGCTCCTGTGTTGCGGCTGCATCTACTTGCTCTTGTACAAATAATGCTGCTGTATCTGCTGGTGCTTGTTTTACCGTATTTACGTTACCGCCACTTGATTTCACTTTTAAATCTGCCTCTTTTAATGCTTTCATTAATGCAATATCCTGTGTACTACCGAATGTCGGAATAGCTACCGTTTTACCTGCTAAATCTTTGACAGAATTAATACCTGAATCCTTACCGACCACAAGTACAGCACCACCATTAACGGCACCTGAAATAATTTGATGCTTCGGTGTTTTCATATAGCTTGTTAGTGCGGGTGTTGGCCCAACTGTACCTAAATCAATCGCATCCGTTGACATCGCCTCCATAAAAGCCGAGCCATCATTAAATGTATTTGTTTTAATGGTCACATCATCGCCTAATTGTTGTTGGTAGAAGCCTTTTTCGAGCGCCACAATTGTTGCGATATGCGTCATATTTGGAAAGTACCCAATGCGTACCTCTTTCACACTATCCTTGTCTTCTGCTGCACCCTTTTTATCCTCACTACCACATGCGGCTAATACGAGCGTCACAATCGATAAGACTGCGAATAGCCAAAATTTGTTGAACTTTTTCATAGATTCTCCCCCTATTTCACTACTTGAATGCCGCGCTTACGTAACACAGCGCGTTCTAATTTTACAAAAACAAAGTTATCAATAATTGTGCCGATGACACCAATAATGATCATAATCGCAAACACTAAATCCATCGATTGTAGCGAACGGCCCATATCAAGCAATGTCCCTAGACCGCCACTACCCCCTAGTAATTCCCCTGCTAGCACTGCACGCCATGCAAGCGCCCAGGCAACGCGTAGACCAGCAATGAATTGTGGGACACTCGCTGGAAAAATAACGGTGCGGAATAAATGGAATCCTTTTGAGCCCATCGTACGCGCTACGCGAATATTAAGTGGTGGCACACTTTTAAAGGCGGTGCTAAGCGTTATCGATAGCGATAATGTCGCCCCTAAAATAATAATGAATAATACCGATTCGACCCCTAAACCGAACCATAAAATAGCTAATGGGAACCATACGATATTTGGCACCGACTGAAGCGTTGATACGAAGAAGCCTAATGTATCATCAACAAGCTCGGATTTATAGATTAAGAATCCGATAATTGTGCCTAAAATGACGGCGATAATAAAGCCGATAAGTAACCGACCGAGTGATTGGGCTGTTGCTTCTAGCAGCTGCCCATCTATTAAGCCGCTAATCAGCGTTTTTATTACCGTTACGCCACCCGGCTCATTCGGTATAATAAGTGGCGGCCACATAAAGGCTGGGAAAAGCTCAAACTTAGATATCGCTTCCCATATGGCTATCAGTATTACCACGAAGCTGATCCTTCTTAAAGTCGTAATCATCCCCAAACTCCTCCTTCAACACTTTCTCCATTTCTAGCTGTAGCTCAGATAAAATGCGTCCCTCTAAATCAATGAGTACACTATCTGTCGCCTGGCGCGGTCTCGATGCCTGCACCGTATATTCACGCTTCACGCCACCAGGACGCGTTTTCATTAACAAAATACGGTCGGATAAAACGACCGCCTCGCGAATATTATGCGTAACGAAGATAATCGTCTTTTTCGTTTCACGCCATAATGACTCTAATTCCTTATGTAGGACCATACGTGTTTGTTCATCTAACGCCGCAAAAGGTTCATCCATTAATAAAATCTCTGGGTCCATCACAAGCGCTCGCGCAATAGCGACACGCTGCTTCATACCACCAGATAATTCATGTGGCTGTGCATGAGCGAATTTCGCTAAATGAACTTTTTTAAGCCATGTCATCGCACGTGCCTCTGCTTCTTTTTTTGGTACCTTTTTAATTAACAAGCCGTACATCACATTCTCAAGAACACTCATCCAAGGGAATAATCCCGACTCTTGGAATACAACGATACGGTCATTCCCTGGTCCCTTAATCGGCTTTCCATTAACCTCAATAGCGCCCGATGTCTGTTTATCAAGTCCTGCAATAATATTTAATAACGTCGATTTCCCACAACCAGATGGTCCTAGCAGAGATAAAAACTCCCCCTTCTGAATCGTTAAATTCACTTTATCTAATGCAATAACAGGGTCCTGCCCCTTTTGGTCAAATGCCTTATGTAAATCGCTTAATACGATATGTGGTTCATTCATCGTGCCACCTCCTACTTATAAAACCTATTAGTTTAGTATGTTTTGTATGATATAGCTGATTCTAAAGCAAAATTTCTAACAATTCTGTCACTTAGGTGACGAAACTGTAAAAAGAAAGGTAAAATATAGTAGGGAGGGATTTTATGCAAGAAGTCATTACATACATCGAAAAACATGGCCAAAAAAATACACTTCCAAAAGGATGCTCTATTTTTCAAATGGCTGAAAATACGACACATATTTATTATTTAAAAGCAGGCTGGGTGAAAATTGGACAAGAAACCGAAGATGGTCAGGATATTACCCTATCCATTCGAAAAGCTGGCGATTTATATGGCTTAGCAGAGGTATTGACGCATACTGCTACAAGACTTCGTTATGCAGTAAGTTTAACGGAAGTTGATTATTATACGCTTTCAAAAGAACAGTTAGAGGCATTGCTAAAGCAGCGACCGATTCTTTGGAAACCACTCAGTGAAATGATGGCCATGCGCTTAATCGAAACACAAAATTTCATGCGTGCCATTACAAATTTACAGGTCCCTGAACGCTTAGCTTGGTTTTTAAAACAATTTATTACCTACAAAAATGGGCGGCCTTTCGTTGAATTACCGATGACACATGAGGAGCTCTCCAATCTAATCGGCTGTAGTCGTCAAAAAGTGACTGCAAATTTAAGTGCCTGGCGTAAGGCTCAATACATTACATATGAACGCGGAAAAATTGAACTATTGAACGAACAGTTATTTACATAATTTGTATAATTGTTATAATATGTTACACTTTCTACGGAGGTGATATTATGAAAAAAATGGTGATTCTTATGCTAGGCCTTATTATGCTAGCGGCCTGCTCCCAAAAGAATGTGAGCTACGAAGGGACGCCGCTAAAAATTGCTGTCATTGGTGAAATACCTGAGTATGACAATGACCGCGTAACATTTGAGGAAATTTCATTGGAGAAATTCAAGGAGGATAGCGCACATATCGCAAAAAATTACAATGCGGTGATGATTACACCACTCGCCTTTGATAAGGCTTCAAAAGATACATATAGCGCTGTTTACCATAAGGCAAATATGCCGATTATTTTCTTTGATTCGAAAAAGCGTCATTATCCATTTGTTGAAAAAGGAATGAGCTATGCATCTGCCTCTAGCGACTCCTTCAATGATGGCTCTCATACAACGCTTTACGTATCAGATGCTAAAACAAATGAGGAAGAAATATGGACTTTCCCACTAGAAAATGACGATGACTTACCCGCTTTGTATACAAGTATTTTTGAAAAAATAGAGGCATTATAGGACAACACACGTCATGTTCCTTTTAGCGTTCGCAACAAAAAATCGGAACCGTGCCACAGCGCGATTCCGATTTTTTTTATGCTCATAGGAATGGTTATTTTTAAGCCTCTTTTTATAGTTTGCTTTCAATAAAGCTTCGACGAGTTTCTAAAAATGGCGGCAAATATAACGGGATTGCCGCAAAGTCAGCTGTATCCATGTCGACTTTTTGGAAATCTGTTTGCTCTGTTGCCACTTCGATTAATAAATTATTCGGCTCACGATAATAAAGTGATTGGAAGAATTCTCGGTTTTTAATGCCTGAGTAACGGAAATTTTTATTAATAATCTGCTCTTCAACTGCTAAAAGTTCACTATAACCACGTGCATTTAACGCGATATGCTGAATTGCACCAACACCCATTTCTTCTAAATTACGTGTACGATCCTCATAAAGATGCAACGTTTGACCAAATAAAGCATCCTCGCGTCCAAGTACCGTCACTTGGTACCCATTATCTTCAAACTGACTTATCTCTTGTACATCAAACATTTTTTCAAATGCACGAACAGAAGCTTTCGCATAGCGTACACGACAATGTACAGAATCAATACCTAAAATCGCATGCTCTTTCGGAATATCTGCTGCTTCACGAGGGAAATAAATGTCCTGTTTCTTAACAGGTGTTAAACCTAGCAGTACGCCATCATAATCTTCAAAGCGTAGAATTTTTGAGCCATTATAATCTTCAATTTCACAATTAAATACATCATGCTCGCGTAGACGTTTTTCCCAGAAAACGAGTGATTCCTCGGACGGTACCGCAAAAATCGTACGCTCTAATGAATTCGTACCGTATGCTTTTGTTGGACCGCTTTTCATTTCAAACACACTGAATTCTGTACCAGGTCGCCCTGTCGTATCCCCGTAAAATAAGTGATACATTTCCATATCATCTTGGTTTACCGTTTTTAATAGTAATTCCATACCGAGTAGTTTATGATAAAATTCAAATGAACGTTGTACGTCTCGATTAATAACAGAGACGTGGTGAATAATTGGATTTGTCATCGTGCACTTCCTTTAATTTAATTGATAGGAGTTTTTTCTTTATGAATCATTTTACCATAGAAGGTCCACTGAATGAATGGATTGTTCTTTTTCATGGCACAGGAGGTAATGAATATTCGCTGTTGCAAATCGCAGGTGATATTGAGCCGAACGCGCATGTATTATCATTTTTAGGAGATGTAGATGAAGGCGCGAATCGCCGTTTCTTTGCTCCATTAAAAGCTGGTACTCTTGACCGTGCTGATTTTGATGCACGCATCGATGCTTTTTTAAAAGACTGGCCACAGCTACGACCTGAACAAGCAACGCGTATTACTTTTATGGGCTTTTCAAATGGCGCAAACTTTGTATTAGGTTTATTAGAAAAAGAGCCTGCTATTGCAGACCGCGTTGTACTATTGCACCCATCAAATTTAGCGTATACCTTTACTGAAGGTAGCAATGCTCAAATTATTGTCACAAGCGGCGCAATGGATACGCTAGCCCTTCCTGGTGATACAATGAAACTTACAAAACAACTTGAAGCGGTATTCCCAAATACGACACTCAAGTTGTTAGACGGGGCTCATGGGATGACTGAGCAGGAAATCACATATTTACAAGACACATTACGGTAACAACTAGCCTCCTTTATTGGAGGTTTTTTTAAGCATGGAGCGGTATAATAAAATCGATGTCTACATAAGGAGTGAATCATGACATGTTATTAATTCTCGGATTAATCGTGTTTATCGTTCTTTTTGCGCTCATGGGGCTCATGTCGCTATCGCAAAAGAAAATGTTAACACCAGAATCCGTTCTAACATTTACGAAAGAAAGCCCATCAAAAGTATCCTTTGCGATGCACTACAACGGTAAAAGCATTGGCTCTGTGAATCCACTTCAAGCGGCCCCACTTGTTAATTCAAGCAATCTAATTATTGCGATTGAATATGCGCATCAGGCTGCAGAAGGAAAAATCGATGCCGAACAACTTGTCTCATTTGATGATATCGAAGCCTTCCATATTCCTAAATTAGAAGGCGATCTACACCGCGAATGGATTGCACAAATGAAGCAAGCTCGCTATAAAAAAGACGTACCACTTCGCGAAGTTGCCAAAGGGATGTTGCAATATAATTCCTTTGCGAACGCTGAATATTTAATGCATGTACTAGGTATTGCAGAAATCAATGAACAGCTACGCAAGCTGAAAATGACAAAGCATGACCCTATCTATCCAACAGCTAGTGCGCTGTATGTAGAGGACCAACACGCCACATTACATGACTACCGTAAGCAAGCAACAGCCATTCATGCAGAGCTACTGAAAAGTCCAAAATCCGCTCAGCAAAAAAATGCAGCGAAGAAAAATGCAGCGAAGAAAACATGGGCCGAGCATTTACCAAAAGGCTCTGCTAAAGATTATGTATCATTAGTGAAAAAATTAAACAATGCTACATTATTTGGTAAAGAAATTTATTCATATTTAATGCCTTTACTTGATGGCCTTTTAACTGCACCAAAGGCTAAAAAAGAAGCCGAGCATGGTGCTCAGTTCCTAAGCCTTACTGCATCAGCTGTCAATGGCATTCTCTATACGACAGACCACGCTGGAAACCGCTTAGAAATGGCCATTTTCCTTTACAATTTAACACCTCAGGAACAAATGAAACTATCGATGAGCGTTAACAACTTCTTTGACCAAGTTGTCACAGACCCTGTCTTCCGCGAACGCATTAAAATGCAGGCAAATAAATAAGAAAAAGACTGGAACAAAACACGTCATTTTCATTTTTTAGTGTTCGCAATGAAAAACCGGAACCGCACTATAGCGATTCCGGTTTTTCTTATGCTCCTAAAAGCGGTTGTTTTTACATGTATGTCGAAGCCTCTCTTTTTTATTTATCAATTAATGCTGTCGTATGTTTCAAGCGTAGCATTTCATCCTCTGCTTCTGGATACTGCTGCTCTGCCGCTAAATAATAATATTGATAGGCTTGTCGGTAATCACCTTGCTGTTTAAGTGCATTCGCATATTGAAACTGGGCTTCTGCGCTTCCCTGGTCAGCACCTTTAAGGAACCATAAATTTGCTTTCGCATTATCTTTTTCAACACCAAAACCATACTGATATAGCTCCCCTATTTTACTCATGGCATCGCCACTACCTTGTTTGGCAGCTTTTGAATACCATTCATAGGCCTTCTGCTCATCTTCTTCAAAACCATATTGCCCTGTAAAATAATAATGTGCCACCGTAATTTGAGCGTCGATATCACCCTTTGCTGCTTGCTTTAATAATTTTTTACGTTGTTTTATATGCTCACTAGGAATAACTGAATTTCTATTAATTTTAATAATCATTCCACAGATAAATATCATTGCGGCAATACATAGTGCTATACCATACATCGAAAAAGGCTCCTTTTTTATCTAATGTAGGTTATATTTTACCATATTGTGGTTTTTTCGCAATTTAAACCCTTACTAAATATGATGGGAAAAGTAGATTACTTGAAATACGAACAAACGTTTGCTATACTAAAAATAAATAAAATGAGGTGGTGATAGGAATGAAAAAATGGTGGTCCTATTTAATCGTTGCATTGATTGTTATGAATGAACGACATTTTGCCAAACGTTTTTTACGAAAACACTATAATGTCGATTTAACTGTACCTATTTATGTATCTACAAAAATATTACGCGAAGGTAGCCTCGGCATTTTTGTGATGAAAAATGCGTATGAGCCATCTTATATTGCTATTGATGCTTCGCTTGCTAGTAGTAAAAATAGACAGCTTTTTCGTCGTGTGTTGATTCATGAGCTCATTCACTATGCATTATTCGTCCAACAATTACCGTTTCAAGATGACAGTCCACTTTTTCACAAAGAAGTAATCAAACATGGTAGCTTACTAAGCGGTCAAGTAATGATTGAAAATGGTCATTTTTCTTTATTAGATGAGGCCATTTAAAAAGCGAGACGCTCATAATTGCGTTCCCGCTTCGATCATTATTTAAATTCTACTGGTCCTTTATCCATTTCAAATGTTCCATCCGTATATAAAGCCGGTGAACGTTCAGAGCCAGATTTTGAATATTTCTCGACATGGCTCACACGCGCATTTGATGTCTCACTCAAATCAATATGAGCAATGGCTACCCAATAGGCAAAGTTGTTTTTTTCAAATAAACCACTTGTCACACGCTGCCCTAATTGATTATCCACAACAGCCTGTGCCTTCATCTTCTTGAAGCTCCCAAAGCCGTTACTTACAGCACTATATGCCGCAATTAGCACATAGCTAATTTTTGAAAGCTGGTGAATAATAATCGTTTCCTGTCCCGCGGTTTTACTATCACCATCTAATGTAATATACGGTGCTTTACTCGCATTCCCCATATCTCGGTAATACACTTTTCCTGTTTCTCCATTTGCCAACACATAAAAGCAATACAAGTCTAAATCTTTTTTCGGATTGGCCCACTCAAGCGTTGCAATAAATTTCTCTGATTTTGCAATCGACACAGATTGACGCTTTTCCAAATTAACATTCATTTTTTCAAGCTTCACAGGCGCTGGCTTTTCTAGAGGTTCTTGTGGTGTATCAATGATTTCTAAGCCATAATGTTCACATAGTGCCTGAAGTCCACCGTTAAAACCACTACCAATGACATTTAATTTCCATGCGCCATTATGACGGTAAAGCTCTCCTACAACAATCGCTGTTTCCTGTTGTAAGTCCTCACCAAAATGATAATGATGACGATTTCCAACCGTCAAATGAATTTTGTCGATTTGCTCAAAGCGCAAATTTTGTGTATCCCCTTCGTGAATCGTTAACGTAATAGCAATCCGTTCTACATCTTGCGGCACTTGATTTAGTAACACTTCAATCGTGCCATCCTGCTCCGTTTGTTTACGATATTGTACAGATTGATTCGGACTCTGTGGCTGCCCATAAAATATAAAATGTTCATCACGCACACAGCGATTATTTGCATCCAACAAAAAGGCTGACACATCAACATCCATTGCTTTTTTCGGAGTAGACCATTCTACTGTAAGCGTGCAGCTATCCACCGGCTCAATTGCGATTTTTTGTCCTCTTTTTAAATCCATAATGGCCCCCTATTCTTCATCCTTCATAAATCCAATACGCTTTGGTGGCACCTCTGGATCGGGATCTGCTTTTTTCATAGCCATCAGTAAAAAACTTATTTGCGATACATGTTGTACAAGCTCAATACGATTTCCCTGCTCTGTTTGCCCATGAAAATGAATCAAACTTGGATTATAATAACCGATGCCTGTAATATTAAATTGCACTGTTTGGCCAAAGTTTACGAGCTTTACACCAATTTCATGTTCTTCATCCAATTCCTCTTCAAAATCTAAAATCATTTCCATAATGCGCTTATGGAACTCACTCGCTAGGTTTTGATCGACTTCTGGCTGATTCATCACAGCGGACTTCGCCGTTTCAGTCGGTTTATTAATCATATCCATATAAATCCCTCCTCATCTAGTTACTGACCTATACCCTTTTTCCATACAAAAAAGGCAGTGACATTGAAATGTCACTGCCTTAGATGGTTTATTGCTTTTGAATGCCGCCTTCTGGGTCAAGCTCTTCTTTATTTTCTGATAAAGATGTATCAGTGTCATGTGTTGCTTTTTCTTGTGCTAAGTTTTCATAGTCAACTGCTGTTTGTGTTGAGCCTTCGCTTACCATTTCTTTATCATTTAATTCGTAAGCTGTGTTACGGTCAGGAATAATCGTGTGATCTCCTGTCTCATTATCAGCATTTTGTTTACTATTCATCTCTTGTTTCTTTTGATTCACGAATTCGCTTACTTTCCCTTTCGTGTCATTAAACATTGCCATTGCTTTGTCACGGTTTTCTGGTTTTCGTAAATAAGCTGCCGCACCCGCGATTGCAGCTGCTAGTAAGTAATTATTCTTTTTAGCCATGTTAAAAACCTCCATCTTGTTTTCTATAA
>NZ_HE578959.1:179011-187097 GCF_000307285.2 Kurthia sp. Dielmo | reverse complement strand
ATGTTAAAAACCTCCATCTTGTTTTCTATAAATATGTATACCCCTTCCAAAAGGACTTTAACCAAATTCCATAAAAAAACAGCGTTTCAATTGCTTGAGAACGCTGTGTTTTCGCTATTTTGTCATAAAGTGTTCACGAACATAAGCTTCCACTTCATCTGCAGTCGCCATCGTCATAATTTCCGCAATGGCTGCTTGTGTTTGCTCACGAGACAGTTGTTTTAGTTGACTACGTGCGCGTAAAATTGATGTTGCACTCATTGAAAATTCATCTAGGCCAAGACCAAGTAAAATTGGCAATGCTACTTCATCGCCTGCCATTTCCCCACACATACCTGCCCATTTACCTTCTTTATGTGCTGCATCAATTACCATTTGCACTAACTTTAAAACAGCTGGGTTATATGGTTGGTATAAATACGACACACGTTCATTCATGCGGTCTGCCGCCATCGTATACTGAATTAAATCATTTGTTCCGATTGAGAAGAAATCAACTTCCTTCGCAAAAATGTCCGCCATCACAGCAGAAGATGGAATTTCGACCATCATACCGATTTCAATTGTTTCTGATACCTTGATGCCTTCTTGCTGTAGCTCTGCTTTCACATCAAGTAAGACAGCTTTTGCTTGTCGGAATTCATTTACTGTCGCAATCATCGGGAACATCACTTTTAAATTACCATAAACACTCGCACGTAATAATGCGCGGAGCTGTGTACGGAAAATTGTTTGTTCATCTAAGCATAAACGAATCGCACGGTAACCTAAAAATGGGTTCATTTCATGTGGTAGTGGTAAGTATGGTAATTCTTTGTCGCCACCAATATCGAGTGTACGTACCACAACCGGTTTGCCGTCCATTTTCTCAAGTACTGCTTTATAGGCTTCAAATTGCTCTTCCTCTGTTGGCAGTACATCGCGTCCCATATATAAAAACTCTGTACGATATAAGCCAACACCTTCGCCGCCATACTCTAACACAGCTGTAATATCCTCTGGGGTACCGATATTTGCCGCTAACTCAACGTGATGTCCGTCTGCTGATTGAGAAGGTTCATGCGCAAGTTTTGCCCACTCTGCTTTTTGTGCACTGTATTGTATTTGTTTTTCACGATAGGTCGCAATTTCTGCTTCCGTTGGATTCACAATGACTTGTCCCGCTAACCCATCGACAATCACTGTATCACCGTGTTTAATCGTTGTCGCTTCTTTTGTCCCAACAACTGCAGGAATTTCAAGCGTACGCGCTAAAATAGCAGAGTGTGATGTACGACCACCAATATCTGTTGTAAAACCTTGTACAAAGTCTTTATTTAATTGTGCTGTATCTGATGGTGTTAAGTCCTCTGCAACAATGATGACCTGTTCATCAATCGCTGTTAAATCAACGAAGCGCTCGCCTAATAAATGCGCCAGTACACGCTTCGTTACATCACGAATATCTGCCGCACGTTCACGCATATATTCATTATCCATTGCTTCAAATAAATCAATAAAGGTTTGTGATACGGTTTGAACCGCAAATTCTGCATTTACTTGTTCATTACTCACATAATCCTTCACTTGGGAAATCCAGTCCGGATCATTTAATACTAATAAATGCGCTTGGAAAATAGCCGCTTGCTCTTCACCGAACTCGGTAAGAGCACGGTCTTTAATTTTTTCTAAATCAACTGTTGAAGCAGCTAATGCGTCATCTAAACGTGTATGCTCAGGTGCTGCCTCCGTCGTCGTACGTTTTTCCACCGTTAAGTTTGGTGCTTGTAATGTAAAAGCCTTTGCAATGGCAATCCCTGCAGATGCCGCGATACCTTGAATAATTGAACTCATCTCATCCACTCCTTATTGTGCTAATTTTTCAGCGTAAATAATAGCGTTGATTGCTTCTAATGCCGCTTCTTCATCGGCTCCGTTTGCACGAATTTCAATTGTTGCATTATGTGGAACACCAAGAGCCATAATGGCCATAATTGATTTTAAATTCTTTTCGCTCTCATTATAGGCTAATGATAAGTCAGCTGTATACTTCATTGCCTCCGTCACGATTAATGAACACGGACGCGCGTGAAGTCCTTCTTTTGCTGTGATTGTATATGCTTTTGATACCATGTTATTTTCCTCCTATAGCAAGTCGTTGGACGATACAGATGGTAAAAACGCTGTCATCAATTCATCCGTCGATGTCGCCGCTACTAAGCGTGCAACATTTTCTTCCTCCATACAAACGGTTGCAATGCGTGATAATAAAGCTAAATGCGCCGCATCATGTCCAGCAACCGCAATCAGTAATGTCACGAGCTGTGGCCCATAGTGAACTCCTTGCGGCATTTGAAGAATCGCTATCCCGGCGTGATAAATGAGCGTGCCCATTTCATCGACACCATGCGGGACGGCGACACCATTGCCAATATAGGTTGACAATGTTTGCTCACGCAGTAACATTGCCTCAATATAGTCAGGTGCAACATAGCCTTGCTCAACAAGCAGGGCCCCAGCCATTTGAATGGCCTGTTGTTTTGTATGAGGGTTGGCATTTAATCGAATTAAATCAGGTGTAAGTACCGGTTTTTCATTCTATCTGCTCTCCATTTTCATCTTACTTAAATTGTAAAATAACATGTAAGCGAATACAAACGCTTCTAATGATAATCTTGTCACCGAATTAGTGACATCGTTTTCGTTAGCTACCTGTCAGGACATAACGCTGAAATTTATTGGCAATATAATTGGCAATTTGACTTGTTGTACCCTGTTCAAATAAGCGCAATGTTTCCGTACTCTCAACGAGCAGCGTACTAATATAGCTTAACGTTTCGAGTGCTACCGCGGAAATATCCTCAGGTGCAAGTAGCATCAAAATCGTTTGGATAGGCATCCTTTGCCCATCCATGCCTTGACGCATTACAGGCTCTTTTAAACGGAACACATGAAAGGTTGCAGCATTCACTGCATTTGTGCGCGTATGATAAAGTCCAAGTACAGAGTCTGGTATCCCTAAGCCACCAAGTTGCTCGCGCTCAAGTAGTTTTTCCACGAGCTTTCGTGCATCATTTACACACTTTTTTTGCTGTAAATAGCTTGTCGCTTCCTCTAACGCATCCTCAAATACAGCCTCTTTCAGCTCCATGCACTCAAACATTTCTAGCATTGTAACCATCTGTGTCGTTAATTGCTGCACCTCACGCAGTCGTGCAAGCGCATCCTTTATTTCAGTCACTACTACAATTGGCTTCGGCGTTAAGCTCCTTCGCACATTCGCAATATCTTCATCCGTCAATAACGGCGAAATGAGGCGATAATCTGCTTCGTTAATCGGCAGTGGCACCGTTGATAACACGACATCATATAATGTATATTGCACCTTTGATAATTCAAGTAATGAAGTTGTCGATACGTGCTGAATTTCCGGCACCTCTTTACGTAAGCGATTCGCGAGCATTTTAGAGGTCCCGAGTCCGCTTGAACAAACGACTAATACAGATAAATTTGCATATGGCGTCGCGCGTTCGAGCACCGCGCCAATATGCATCACTAAAAAGGCAATTTCGTCATCTGGAAAATGAATCGCGGGAAAACAACGTTCACTCACTGCTCGCACTGTTTCAAAAAGTGCTGCATAGCGCTCCTGTATACGGGCTAGAAGCGGGTTGTAAATGGGCATCTGATGCGTCAATCGATACATGGCGCGCTCTAGATGAACCAGCAATCCTTGAAAAAGTTGATGATCTTTACTTAGGGCCGTATTCATTTCATCATCTAGGCATTGAATAAATTTCGTGATTTGCGAAGCAAGGCGTAAATCCAAATCCTCAAATGCTAACTGCTGGTCATGGCGTAATTTCGCACCGCGTAAATGAATCGTCAGTTGTTGAATTTCAGCAACCTCTACTGTTATGTCATATCGCTTTGCAAGCTCCTGCATTAATTTCTCCGCCAGATGATACTCCTCACTCACTTCTAAAGATAACGTTTCTTCTATATAAAAGGCATTTTCCATGCGCTTTGTTGCAAGTGCCATATATAGCACAAGCTCACTGTAGGCATGGTCTGTAATGGTATACGGAAGCTCCTCATACAGGTCGCTAAATATGGCATCCACTTCATGAACACGCTCAAGCATCGTATGACCTAATAATTTTTTCGATAATGCCGAAAAATGCGTCGCATGCCCCCGAATGACACTAATTAATTCTTGCTCGCTAATAAATTCTATAAATAACTGCATTAATGCAAGTCGCTTTGATTTTTCAGCACCTTCTAGAAAAACGCCTAGGCTACGTTTACGCACAATCGTTAGCTCAAAGCGCTCAAGCCACGACGTCAATTCGGTTAAATCATTACTCATCGTCACAACGGAGACATCGAGCTCACTCGCAAGTGATGAAAGCTTTAGCGCCCCATTTGCACGAAGAAGAGATGCTTTTAAAAAGGCTCGACGCTCCTCCGCTGTCACCTCTAAAATATCCAAATCATTTAACATATCACGAAGCGCTTGCTTTTGAGATTCCTCTCCTAAAATCGAAATCCCTATGCCCGTTTTTTTACTAAGTATCAAATCACTTTGTTCTACGACGGTATGTAAGCGCTCTAAATCTCGTTGAATTGTCCGGCGACTCACATGGAGCTGCTCTGCTAACTGCTGAACGTTTAGTGGTTGCTTCAATAATGCATCTAATACTAAGCGTTCCCTCGCTGATAAATACATACTTCCCCTACCTCCATGCTCCTATCAGCTCATCATATGCTGGACTTGTTAAAAATTGCTCAACAACAACAATCTGTGCTGTCGGAGCCTGCTGTTTGACGCGTTCCACAAAAGGCTGCTGCGTCACAACAACCTCCACATTCGTAGGTAAATCCCTTAGTGCGCAGTGCGTAACAGTCGCTTGGATATGGGCCTGCTGTAGTTTTTTGCGGAAAACAGCCGCTCCCATTGCACTTAACGCCATCCCTACATCACAAACAAATACAATATGACGTTTTGTTGTATTCATTTTTTCACGCCCTTCCATCTATCAATTCATTGTCTTTATTATAGCATTTCATACCGAAAAGACGCGGGTTCCCATACTTCAAAGACGTAAATTCACATACTTTTTAACTATTCCATTTCACAAAATAAGCGATTTATCCGTATTTTATGAAAAACAGAAACTATTTGCTGTATTATCCGTATACTTAAATAGAAGACTTCACAAATAAGGAGGTATCTGTATGTTTTGGTTAGCGATTGTGTTGATTGTTGCGATTTCTGTTACAGGTGGGATTATTGAAAAAATCATTAAAAGCAGAGAGCGTACACAAAAAATGGAAATTGAAATGATGCGCGAGCAAATTAAGCTTGAAGAATTAAAGTATAAAAATTATCAATTAGAGACAGATAAAATGCGTCTTGAGCTGAAGCAAGATTTAAAAAATGCTCCAACAAAAGATGAATTATTAAATGTGGATTTAACAAAACATGATTAATCGATGAAAACACGCCTATGCATAGCGCGTGTTTTTTCTTTCTCACATAAAAAAAGGCCCCGCATGAGCGGCGCCTTTTTCTTTATTATTGTAACTCTGAGTTTGATGTATCTTTTGTTTTTTGTTGTAAATATTCTTTCTCACTCATAACGTCACTAACGTGCATGTTCACTTCTACAACATCTAAACCTGTCATATGACGAACTTGCTCAGTTACGAGGCGTGTTACTTTATCGAAGATTGCCGGAGCACTTTGGCCATACTCTAAAATAACTTTTAGATCAACAATGGCTTGTTTTTCGCCGACATCTACAGAAACGCCTTTTGTCACACTGTCGTTGCCGAAGCGAGAAGTAAAGCCGCCCTTCATGTCTAAAATACCTTTTACCTCACGTGCAGCGATACCTGAAATTTTTTCAATTACAGAATCGTCAAATGACAGTGAGTTTTCAAATTTTGGTGTATTGTCCTGCTCTTTACTATTTACACCTGTTTGATCATTGTATTGTTTTTCTAAATTTGTATTATGATTGTTTACCATTTTACCCGGCTCCTATCTTCTAATTTTATCAATAAAGTGGAAAAACTGTTCGGTCTTATCTTTCGCAAAACCAATTAGTAATCCAATACCGCATAGTACAATGAGTAAGATTGTCTTCCAAAAGCCAATTGTGAGAAATAGCACACCTACTACAAGCATCGCTAGTACGAAAAGAATGCGCCATTTATATTCACGAAGCCAATCGACTGTTGAATTATTTTGCAATGGAACCCCTCCTCGTTAAATTACGCGCTTATTCAGTGCCTTTTGATCGACTACATTTACCTTTACTTCTCTTACTGGTACTTCAGAAAAATGCTCCGTTTGTTCCTTAATGTCTTCTTTAATGCGCTCAAGCAACGACTGAACATTTCCCGTCGGCCCCACAAAAAATTCTGTGGCAATATCCATGTAAGATTTTTGCTTTTTTTGATACATTTTGATTGATACACTTGGCTGACGTACCGCCTCGTACTTATCAAGCGTACGTAGCACAACCTTTTCAATTGAGCGTTTATTCATATAAATCTCACCGTCATTATACGACAAATATAAACCGCGTTTTTTATGAGAAGGTGTGAATGAATAAATAAGAAAAGCAAGAGCTAAAACGATACCAACCGCCGCCATGATGTACAGCGTTGGCTCAAACCAAGAATAAGAAACAAGTTGCTCTTGATAATCAGTCAAACGAGAATCATCTACATATAGAAATGTAAATGTACCAATTAGGATGAGAAGAAAGAGCCCTAACAGAAAACTAAAAAAACGTTTCATTTTCTCGCCTCTCCTCGTCGATTAATTTGCTTTACGCATCGCTTTCATGATGAAGCTTACAACTAAGATTAAAATAATTGTACCTAGTAAAGTTGGCAGGATGTAGAAATCACTAACTTTTGGACCCCAGCTACCAAGCAGCATGCCACCGATCCAAGCACCAATGATACCTGCGATGATATTACCAATTACACCACCGGGAACATCTTTACCTAAAATAAGACCTGCTAACCAACCTAAAATACCGCCGATAATGATATACCATAGAAATGCCATTGTGTGTTACCTCCTTTGTTGTTTTTTCAAAATGTCGAACTTAATTAATTACTTGCCATGTTTTGAGCGCTTAAAACATAAAGTTAAAAAAATTACATCTTGCATCACCCTTAAATGGTTAATAAAGGAATTTATTAACATCATAAAGATTACTTTTATTTTCTATAAATGTTATTTTATAAGTTAAATACATTCTTTTTACACAATAAAACCCCTACTTTTCCAAAAAGTAGAGGTTTTTTTCATGCTATTGTTAGTAGAGTCCAGATAAGCTGCCACTGCTTCTGTTGTATACGTTTTTTATAAATCGCTAAAAATGGCATAGCCTGAAATGTGGGCGTTGGCTTTACGATTCCTGCGAATAAATCATCTAAGCCATGCGGTGCCATGATTTCAAGTTTACCCTCATGGATTCTCGCCGCAATCGCCGTTGGAATTTCTGTAAAATGCGCGACACCATCAAACGAAGAAGTAAACGGTGCCAGCTGATTTTTTTCATGCATACGTGCCTGATTTTTCACTGACCAAGGATGTTCAGGAAATCTCTCATACAGCACTCGCTCCCAGTGCTTCTCCGTTTCAACCGAGCAATCCGTCGCATCAAAATAAATCACATCAATATCATTCATCTCAGAATGCACACTATAAAGCGCATCCCATACACGATTACGAATCAGCCCCGCAGAAACCCAGCAATCTGGAAGCGGCAATGTAGCAGCAGCTTCTAAAACTGCCATCACTTCAGGATTAGCTGTTAGAATATTTTTTAGTTTTGTTTCGTTGTTCAAATTATCACACCTTGGAAAAACAATTAAAAGTATTTAAGATAATTTATTTAAAGTATAGATAGTAATAACTAACAGTGTGGAGGAAATGGCACCGTCAATAATTTTGTGTAAATGACTCAACCCAAACTTGGTAGATCGTCACATTTAGCGATCAAACATCGCTTCTAATTCGGCACGTGCCTGGTCAAATCCAAGATGACAACGTGCGAGAAAGCGTTCTAGTGATGCTTCG
>NZ_HE578959.1:172998-178253 GCF_000307285.2 Kurthia sp. Dielmo | reverse complement strand
CATGAATAACGGTTCGACAGCTGGCGATTATGATACGCTTCAACTTCATCGTTCATCGCCTGTGTCATATTCGAAACCGTTTGCGGTGAGTAGTGATGCCCGTACATTCGTTCAATGAGGTGGGCAATCTCCGTCATCGTAATGCCTTTTTGAAACAAGTGAATGACCGTATTTTCAAGCGTATCGTTCGAGCGTTTATAGGGCGCAATCGTCTGTTGACGAAAATCGCCATTGCGATCACGTGGGATTGCCAGCTTTAAGTCGCCATACTCCGTGTGCAGCGTGCGCTCGTACACACCATTTCGTGAGTTACCCGAGTTAAAGCCGATGATACGGTCGTATTTTTCATAGTACAAAAACGCCGTTAACGCCTGCGCTAACAGCGTATTGACCGCTTTTTCAAGATGACTGCGAAAAACTTCGCTGATATTGCCATTTTGCGCTAGCGTTTGAATGATTTCTGTCGTAAACTTATCCATAGGAAGACCCTCTTTTTAGAATTGGTTGTAGTAACTTTATTCTACCAAGAATTGGCTCTTCTTTTTTTATGGTTTTTTTCATTTACACAAAATATTTTACGCTCTCAAAAAAATATCTATAGAAATGTTCTTTTATTTAAGTAATTGAAGATAAAGAAACCTTGCCCCTTTTAAAGAGATAGGTATTAGGGCAAGGTTTCTTTTAGCATTTTTTAGCTTTCCACTGCTAATAGTATAAAACATTTACTTTATTACACTTGATACATGTTTCATAATATTGATTTCCTTTAAAATGATGATCACAATTTTGTTAAATCTCTTTTAAGCGTTTTTCCAAAAAAGCAAGGTGAGTTTTTAATTGATTGATCTCCTCTTCAATTATTTGGAACTTCAACGTAAACCTCCTAACTACAAGAATTATTGATATAATTTACCACCAGATTCCTTAAACTCTTCAGCTTTTTCCTTCATTCCTTTTTCTATTGCTTCTTTTGTATCAAGCTTGTTTTCTTTCGCGTAATTACGAATATCTTGAGAGATCCTCATGCTACAAAATTTCGGTCCACACATTGAGCAGAAATGTGCTGTTTTTGCACCTTCTGCAGGTAACGTCTCATCATGATATTCTAAAGCGCGTTCAGGATCCAATGATAAATTAAACTGATCTCTCCAACGGAATTCGAAACGAGCTTTTGATAAGGCATCATCTCTTTTGTGTGCGCCTGGATGCCCTTTGGCTAAATCAGCAGCATGTGCAGCTATTTTATAAGTTATAACACCTTCACGAACATCATCTCGGTTTGGTAAACCTAAATGTTCTTTTGGTGTAACATAACATAGCATAGCCGTACCATACCAACCAATCATGGCTGCACCAATCGCAGATGTAATATGATCATACCCAGGAGCTATGTCAGTTGTAAGTGGCCCTAGAGTATAGAAAGGCGCTTCCTTACAAACCTCAAGTTGTTTGTCCATGTTTTCTTTAATAAGGTGCATAGGTACGTGACCTGGACCTTCAACCATTACCTGTACATCATGCTCCCAAGCAATTTTTGTTAGTTCTCCAAGAGTTTCTAATTCTGCAAATTGTGCTTCATCATTAGCATCAGCAATTGAACCAGGACGTAGACCATCTCCTAAAGAGAATGAAACATCATAAGTTTTCATAATCTCACAGATTTCTTCAAAATGAGTATATAAAAAGCTTTCTTTGTGGTGGTGAAGACACCATTGTGCCATAATAGATCCACCCCGGGATACAATACCTGTTAAACGTTTTGCTGTTAACGGAACATATCGCAAAAGAACACCAGCATGAATGGTGAAGTAATCCACGCCTTGCTCGGCTTGCTCAATCAAAGTATCACGGTAAACCTCCCATGTGAGTTCTTCGGCAACACCATTTACTTTTTCAAGTGCTTGGTAGATAGGAACGGTTCCTACAGGAACAGCAGAATTGCGAATTATCCATTCCCTTGTTGTATGAATGTTTTTACCTGTTGATAGGTCCATAATATTATCAGCACCCCAACGTGTGGCCCATGTCATTTTTTCGACCTCTTCTTCGATGGAGGATGAAACAGCAGAATTCCCAATATTTGCGTTGATTTTAACATGGAAATTACGTCCTATGATCATAGGCTCTGCCTCTGGATGATTGATATTAGAAGGGATAATTGCTCGACCTCTTGCAACTTCTTCACGCACAAATTCAGGTTTCATATTTTCCCTTAATGCGATAAATTCCATCTCAGGAGTGATGATGCCCTTCCTTGCATAATGAAGCTGTGTGACATTTCCACCTTTTTTTGCACGTAAGGGTTTACGCTTTAAACCCGGGAACATATTATGATTAGCACGAGGGTCATTCTCATCCTTATATCCATTGTCTTCAGCCTTAACTTCTCTTCCTTCATGTTCCTCAACATCTCCTCGTTCATGAATCCATGTGCTTCGAAGAGGAGGAAGACCTTTTGTAATATCAACTGAATAATTAGTATCCGTATAAGGTCCGCTTGTATCATAGACACGAACTGGTGGATTTTCTTCTTCACCAAAGGCGCCCGTTGTAGGACTTAGTTCAATTTCACGCATTGGTACCTTGATATCGGGTCTTGAGCCTTCAACATAAACTTTTTTACTACCTGAAAAACTAGACATGATGGAAATGCTTTTTTCGTTTAATGAAGTTGTTGACATAGAGTAAATCTCTCCCCTTTTTAAAATTAAAGGACGAGATCTAGAACAATAAAAGAGGAATTAAAGAAATGAATTAAATAAAAAAGCCGAATCCAAAAAGGATGGACCGGCTTTGTATGTAGAAGTTTATTCAATACATGATTACATGATTATTTTTTCTAACTTCCCCACGCTAGTATGATCTAGATCAGGTCCAAAGGGTCAAGAAACTTTAACGTGTTTCTCTCTCAGCCCAACTTATTGGACTCCCCTAGTTATTTCTATTCAATTTGGTTTTAGTATACATGAGTTTTAAGTAAAATAAAAGGAGCAATAAAAAAATATAAAAAACCATTTAATTAAAAGACGGACAGCAACAGGTTTTATTGTTAATATATGAATAAACAATAACATTTTAATTTTTAACGAGAGAGGGAAAATATGTTTACTAAGGAAGAAAAAGAAGCAATATATAAAGTTATTTATCATAGAAGAGACATCCGAAGTTTTTTGTCAACTCCTATCCCAGAAAATACAATACATAAAATACTAAATGCTGCTCATCATGCACCCTCAGTAGGGTTTATGCAACCATGGAATTTTATTTTAGTTTCTTCAAATGAAATTAAAGAAAAGTTAGCATGGGCAGCGGATAAGGAAAGAAGAGCATTGGCTATTCATTATGAAGGAGAAAAAGAAACGAAATTCCTTAGTTTAAAAGTTGAAGGTCTAAAAGAATCTCCTTTAACTATATGTGTAACTTGTGATCCAACAAGAGGAGGTTCGCATATTAGGACGAAATTCAATTCCTGAAACGGATGCTTTATCAACTGCTTGTGCCATTCAAAATATGTGGTTAGTAGCTAGTGCTGAAGGGCTTGCAATGGGCTGGGTAAGTTTTTATAAAAAGAATGATATTAGAGACATTTTAGAAATACCACCACATATTGAGCCTATTGCTCTTATTTCTATTGGTTACACGGATGATTATCCAGAAAAACCCATTCTAGAATTAGCTGATTGGGAAAAAAGGCGTTCTTTAGACAACCTTATTTTCCAAAATAAATGGGGGGAAAATTAAAAAATCTTATTAAAGTGCTCTTTAGTTTAACAAACGAAATAAAAAAACGATTCCGCACAACGTTTAGGAACCGTTTTTTTATGTTGTAATTTGCTTATCGTTGTAAATCCGCATTTTCCTGACGCTACCCCTATTACTAGTTTTAGTTTTATTTCTCTTTACATAACAAAATTACCATATTATAGTTAATAAGGTTTAAAATCACTTATAGAGAGTAGGTTTTTATGATGAAAAAGTGGACAAGTGCACTAATTGCATCTAGTTTAGTATTTTCGACAATCGGAGCAACAACAGTAGCGAATGATGCAAACGCAAAAGAAAGTACTAAAGTTGAAACAGCTGCAGCGGCTAAAAAAACGTTGCTATGGGGATTAAAAGGTGGAGAAACACGAGCACAAATTGAAAAAATGGCAAAGAAAAAGGGATGGAAAGATACCCAGGATACTGGTTACAATAGTGTAGCTTACTACATCCCAGGGAAATTCTATAATCAATCTAAGACTGTGATTCACTTTTACTTTAACAACAATAAGAAAAGAACTTTAACTAATATAAATTATTATTTTAATGTTATGGATGAAAAAAAAGATAATCCGAAAAAGCGTTATACAACAATGTATAAAAAAATGAATACTGATTTAGGAAAAAAAGGTAAGCAAATGACTTACAATGATGAAGAGATTAATTTCATTGAACGCTACGCAACTTGGAAAATCAAGAAAACCAACATCACGTTTTCTGCTCAAAAATATAAAAGTATTATAAGTATAGACTTTTAAAAAACAATAGTTCACCTTCTCCCGTAGTTTTATACTACGGGTTTTTGCGGTTCCCATTTCAGCCACGGAGCATAGAAAATTATACTTTCAGTGGACCGTTGCCGCGAGCATGATACAAAGTTATTTGCAGCCAATTATTAAAAAATGCAATCACGAGTGACAAAGCGAAACACCTGCAAGACGCTTTAGTCGGTGCTGGATTCAAAATTCGCGGTGTGAAGACTGCTGTTTATTATGTGTTGTTCGATAGACGATTTGATGAGATTGTTGAGGCGGTCTTTAGTCTATTGAAGAAGTTAAAATAGTAATTTACCCCCCATAAATTAATACGGGGGGTAAATTATTTAAGCTATTCTATTTCGGATATCTATCGAATTTAACTTTGATCTGTTTTAGTTTCAAAAATTGCAGTGGTAATACTGCTCGTTATTGAGTGGCGAAATAGAAGAAATCACTATTCGCATTAATCAGAAATATGCTGAGTCTCATAAAGATTTAACATTACAGTATCCTTAATAGCCGTTTTTTGTTTTTTTGATAATGTTTTTGTTATTGTTTTATTCTTACCAATATATTTAACCTTTACTTTTGGCACCGTCAATAATTTTGTGTAAATGACTCAACCCAAACTTAGTAGATCGTCACATTTAGCGATCAAACATCGCTTCTAATTCGAACCGTGCTTGGTTAAAACCCATATGACAACGTGCAAGGAAGCGTTCTATGGGTGCTTCA
>NZ_HE578959.1:161173-172488 GCF_000307285.2 Kurthia sp. Dielmo | reverse complement strand
CCTGAATAAAGATGCGACAGCTGGCGATTGTGATATGCTTCGACCTCATCATTCATCGCCTGTGTCATATTCGAAACTGTCTGCGGTGAATAGTGATGCCCAATCTCCGTCATTGTAATCCCTTTTTGAAACAAGTGAATGATAGTGTTTTCAAGCGTATCGTTCGAGCGTTTATACGGCGCAATGGTCTGTTGACGAAAATCGCCATTGCGATCACGCGGAATTTCGAGCTTTAAGTCGCCATACTCGGTGTGCAGCGTGCGCTCGTACACACCATTTCGTGAGTTACCAGAATGCGGTCGTATTTTTCATAGTTCAAAAACGCCGTTAACTCCTGCGCTAACAGTGTATTAACCGCTTTTTCAAGATGACTGCGAAAAACTTCACTGATATTGCCATTTTGCGCTAGCGTTTGAATGATTTCTGTCGTAAACTTATCCATAGGAAGACCCTCTTTCTAGAATTGGTTGTCGTGACTTTATTCTACCAAGAATTGGGTCTTCTTTTTTTATGGATTTTTTTCATTTACACAAAATATTTTACGCTCTCAATAATATACATCCGATTCAAATTTCTTTGCATTATAATCATAGTAATACGAACAATCGTATTGTTCATTATCATAAGCAGCCATTGAAATTTTTCTTAATATACAAGGAATACATACTCCACATTGCCCTTCATGTACTTTTAATACATCCGATCTTCCAGCTCCACATGTGAATGAATCTTTAATTACATTTTTAAAATCTAAATCCATATCGTTTATCGATTCACCTTTGGTTTTATAGATAAAAAGATGTTCAATTTTTATATTCATGCATAAATCATTTAATAAATCATTAAACTCAAATAGGGTTTTAGGATGCGTTGTCTTTGTTGTAAACCGGCCATAGAGGCTCGGATTTAATGTTAAAACTCCATTTTCATACAAGTTTACCTGATTAGATTTATTATAATGGGCCTTAGCTACTGCCAAAGTAAAGTAAAGTAATGAACGAGTTGCTTGCGTATAGTGCAGTTTCTTTTCAACAGGCTTTTCTATCAAAACAATTTCAGGAGTCGTACTTAGTTTTGTTCTGTAAAAATTAGCTAGAACCCTTTGGTTGGTTGCTTCTTCCCGTTTATTAAGAAATCCTATATAGTTGCTTGCAATCCCATTTTTGAAGTTATAATAAGCACCTGTTAAAGAATCTAATCCACCTGAAAATAAGCTAACAATCCGTTGATTTGGACTATCTAATGACAATTTCAACTGCCCTTCTCTTTTTTCAATTACATCTTCATTAAACATTCTAAAAGAAACTTGATAATCCTCACTTGAGACCCATTTTAATAAGTGCTTAATTTTCCCAATCAAACCTTCCCATATTTCAAGTTGAAAAACGGGTATTTCAATAGCCAACTTTGTTTTTCTTGCTATAATTGATACATCCGCACAATAAATGGCCCCATTACGGTAACTAAATCAACAACTGTTTTATCTTTTTCATTAGAATAATCAATTTCAAAATCTGGCATCAATTGAATGTGTAAATTTTCGTTTACTAAACTATTCATTAGAACTCACCAAATGATACATTATTAGCTGCTTCAACAATTGTTTTTAGTACTTGTTTAAACTCTATTTCTTTTGCAATATATTGCTTAATTTTATTTTTCGTTTCATTATCTATAACTTGGTTTGCAACATTATTAACCATCGAACTTATGTCATCGTAATCCAATTCATCATATACTTCTTTTAATGTGTCATGTAACTCACCTATTAGGATTTGTTTAACCACATTGAATAATAGTTTTTCTATAAAATTATTTAAATTTAAATCCTCATTCTTTAAGCAGTCTGTCATTGTAATTTTAAAAACACATTGAACTCACTACTGAATTTCAAACACATACAATCCAAGGGTAATATTCTATTACTGGATATTTTCATATTTCTATTCCATCTTATATATTTTCAGATTGTTAATCAGCCAACTCGATTAAGTTCTTCTACTGCAAAGATTAATTAAAAACCTTAACATAGAAATCCATTAGATAAACGCTTCTAAACCGTATTTTCCTTTCACACGATTGGCTTCCTCTTTTGGCTTATAAAACCATTCACAATATACGTTTTTAATTCATATGCTCCCTTAACTCCAACAAATATAGAACCATTTAAGAAAGCTACCACCTGTAAAATACAGACAGCAGCTTCAGCAAGAGGCATTTTCTAAATGCCCTTTGCAAAGGATAAATTTAAAGTATTATTTACTATTCTTCCAAATCAATAAGCATTGCAAAATAATTTAAATGCTGTTGTGAAATGACAATTGTATTTGTTTCACCATTTATCACACTTGGAATCTCATAAAAATCTCCATTATATTGCTCTAATTCTTGCGGTGCTGTCTCTTGTAGTAAAAATGCTTTTGCTTCTTCGATTATTGAGGTTAAATCTAAATCTTGTCCATGTTTCATAAGTGCATGACAGTTCGGACAAAGTCCCAGAATATTGAACGGCTGATCATGCCATGCATGCCCCTCTTTATGTTCGATTAAGCGGAAGATTTCAAAATAATATTGATTAGGACTAACTTTTAAACGTGTAGTACAAACTTGACAACGGCCACCATATTCCTGTAATAAATATTTTTTGGGATCTGGTGAAGTATTATCTACCCATCTAATATTAGATTTTAATTTCTTCGCTCTTTCTCTTATTTCTTTCTTCACAGGACCTATTTTTAAATTGGCTGTTGTTTGTTTCTTTAAAATTGACACGCTTGCTAAATGCTGCCCCGGATCAGTTGCCATTTTCCAAGGCTCATAAGTAGCCGCGATTTCATTGTTTGTATTTCGTTTTAAAGCGCTACTTACTAAAGTGGCTATATCATGAACAGTTTTTTCTACTACTGGCTTTTTTACTACCTGCTCATCATTCACAGGCGCTCCGTTAACTGTAGTGGAATTGTTTTTCCTAACAATTTCTTTTTCAGGTGTAATCCCCTGATCGAAAATAGCATCTTCACCTTCTACACCTTCTAGTTCTTCATTAATTGCTATCTTTATTTTCGAATCTTTAGCCTGTTTTGATTCATGTTTTTTTATCTCTTCATAATAAAATTTATAATCCCTTAATGTACTTTTGAATGGTGCAAATTCAAGATAGGCAATCCATTGTGCCGCGATTTCAAATAAGGGTATATCTTGTTGAACATAAAAAATCTTTTCTCGGTTATCGTATAACGGTAAATTACTCTCTATCTCATATTCAAATATTTTCTTTGTAATTTCATCAGTAAAATGAATCATATCGATTATTTCTTCCACTTGGCCATATGAATCCATCAATCGTTTTAAACGCATTGATTCATTCACTTCTAACTCATCTGATTGGGCATGGAATAATTGTATTATTAGCGATTTTTCTTCTTGCGTTAGGGGCCAAGAATTCTTTACTGATACTTTGCCGTACTCTTCAATATTTTTAAAAGAAAATTCATTTGCAATCGTTTTATAAATAGATGCTTTCTGTGAATCACATTGTATATGAATGACTGAAAAATCTTGATTTAATACATGCTCATATAACTCGGTATTATTGATAACATAATTTATTTGTTTTAGACCCTTTTTACTCTTTTTTATATTCAATTGATCGGCTAGTAATATTACTTGATCTTCTTTACCTAAATATTCAAATTGCTTAAATACATGATTGATTATACGATTTCGTTCTTCTGCTAAAAGTGACTCTTCTAAATAAAATTCTTCTAAGCTTCCCAATAATGGTAATATTTCTGAATCCATTTGAAGTTGTAATTTTTCGCCTAATAATCTTCCGATAGAACCATACTGTTTTTCAATATATGGCGTTTGTTCATTAATTTCTGCACCCAGTCTAAATTCAAAAACCGACTTCAAAGTGCCTGTATTTTTATCAATAATTTTTAACTCTGTTAAGTCTATTTGAGTGTTCAATAATTCATAAGTAGCTGCTATCAAGTTATCTAGCTCATCTGCATTTGCTTGTCGCCACATATCATTGACTTCGTTAATTGTAAGAGGACTCACTTTCAATGAATTTAAATAAAACTCATGATATTGCGATGAACTTTCCTGTACAATCTCCCAAATATTTAACGCTTGATCTAACCCTCTTACATTTTTAAGTCGATATGCTTTTGTTGCCCTAGTAAGTCTACCGTCTATTGTAGTTAAAGGAATATAATAGCGATCTAAACCCCCCCATAAATTATCTTCTAATAACAATTCTTTTTCATTTCTTTGTCTATGATAAAGTGTTTTTAAATACCCTAACGGTGTTGGTTTGTAATACGTACTACTATCAATGTTTCCTAATTGGTTCAAATAATTCACTTGCCAAGCTTGATACAAACGCTTTTCAATTTCAATTGTGGCCTTCTCATTTTTAAATAAATCTTTTGTTGCTTGATCCAATACAACTGTTTGTAATACTATCGTATTTCTACCTGTATAATCCTGTTTATTTTTCTCTGTCCACGATTGAAAGCGCTCTGGCTCATAATATCTAAAGTCTGCTGCTGTATCATATTTCTTTTCTTTAAAAAAGAATTGTGGGCTATTGGCGATTCCACATGCAACTAAAAAATCACGAATTTCAATAAAGTATTGCGTTAAACGTTCGCCACTTTGTTCAATTTTCGCGCCAGATGAATACCATTCTTCCGGTAATAAAAATTCCTTTAAGCCAGAATTATTATAAGCGTCGTCGCCCTGTTTCAATTGGAGTTTAATAGGTAGTATTACATTTGAAAGTTTGTTTAATTTATTCTCTAGAACTGGAACCATCATTTCACGTAATTCTGCAAGTGTCTTTAAATAGTTTTCATCTTTTGTATTCTTTTTCGCACGATATGATTCAAATATTGTAAACAATACTTGTAAGCGATTTTTTACAATTGTACTTGTCCATTTCACTGGTTTTCCAACTAAGTACGGAATTTGAATTGAACGTAAAACTGTGTCCTCATTTAATTCTTCTATTTGTAGCGTTTTTAATAGTAATCGTAACGCTTCATTTCGCTTTCCAATCATTTTTTGTTCAGCTTCTTCAGTTGTAGAAGGTTGCATCGTATAGTTAAAATCAACAATTGAAATTTCTTTAATTAAATGTAAACCATGATTTCTTCTCATTCTATTTGATAACCAAAAACATTTCTCAGGGTTAACTAATTTAGATATAGATTTGAATCCATTATGTTCAATTGGGAAAATTACTGCTCTTTTTAAATTTTCTTTCACAATGGTCCAAGAAGAATAATGACAAATTTGTTCATATATTTTTTGATAAAGCTGGGTCAATAAAATATCATCTTTTAAAATTTTTTTATCTAGTATTTTATGTTCTAAAATACTAGCGACCTCTGAAATATTGACCTCTCTTATACCGTAAGTTCCCCAAACATGAATCCAACGCTCAGTTTTTTGCCAAACTTCTTTTATAAAATGCCTATAAACTTTCTTTTGAGCGTGCTCTAACAAAGTAGGGTCCAATTTAAACATTTGATGCCACATGTTTGAAGCCTGTAACGCTCTTGAAGGCGTTACCCAATTTGATTCGCTTTTTATCCATTCAGTTTCTTTTAGTAATTCAATAAAATGTTGGATCACTGGAGCTAATTGTGAATCACCTTTATTTACAGGAATATAATCAGGAAATGCATTCTGCAACATTGGATATAATCGAACTTCTAAATATGCTTTTTGTAAAAATGACGGCAACTGTGCTAATAAATATTTATTCCACTCATTTGCTTCTGGATCATGTAACCGCTCCCGATCTGCTTTTAAATGACCGTCCACTTGTAAAAATATAGGTACAGGTAGCGTTATCTCGGTAGGAAGATAGCAAAATAAGCGACCTTGGTTAATACCAAGATTATGTGCATCAAGCAGCACTGCTAGCTTTACTGTTCGCTTCAATGGATGATCTGCTGTTAAACGTTCCCAGCGTGACTTAACTAACTCTGGTGAAAATTCTATTTCATCTTCGTAAATTAAGTATTTTCGTTCTATTTCAGACGGTGTTGCCTTTAAAATAAGTAAATTTGAATTTGGCCCTTTTTCAATGTTTAATGTGTATACAGCTTCTTTGTCTTTCCTACAATCACTGAAAGTAAAATGACGTAGTTTTTGTAAAAATAGAAACGATTCTAAACGCACTGATAATAGTTTTTTCAATTCATTGGCAATCATTTCAATACTCGTCTCATCTTTAAAAAACACTTTAATTTCTGTTCCATTAGCGTTTCCTTCGCCCACTAAACTGGTTGGAACGATATATGACTCAGTATCTAGTCTAAAATTCCAGGGTCCACTATAAATATGCACCTCTTTTGCAAGTGCAAATACAGATTTAAAGCCAATCCCCTTCTCTCCGATAAAAGAATTTGCACCCAGTTTGCTTGTAGTTTTCGTTGAGCCACCCGTATCTGTGATAGCGAAAATATCTTCCATACTAAACCCTATTTCATTATAGGAAATTGAAAAATAATTTTTATAAATACGAAAATGTATGGTTGGATTTTCTTCATAAATAGCATCGTCTGCATTTTGAATAAGCTCTAGTAAAAAGTGCTTTCTATCCTCATAAGTAGTATCTGATAAAACTTTTAACGAATTCATATAACCAGGTACACGACTTTCGAATTCCCTTAATGTTTTTAAGTAGCCTAGAGCCTCTTTACCTGGTTTAGCTTTAAAAAATTGTTCTTTCAATGCCACCAATTTAGCTTCGAATTCTGCTGGATTTTGCACGTTTTATTCTCCCTTCACAATAAGTTCAATTAATCCAATTAATTGAGTTGTATATGCAATTTGTTGATTGCTTTTAAGTGATAGAATTTTTTCTTTTGCTCTATTTTTTTCATTCTCAATTTGGCCATTTAACATTCTTAAATAACGATCATCTGCTCTACCGCTCACTAAATAATTATTTAAGGTTTGTTCTAAACGACTAACTCGTGTTCTACTACCTAATTCAATCGCTTGAATACGAGTTTCAATTAAGATTGACTGTTCAAATTGCAACTCTTCAAGATAGTTACTCATAAATTCTTCTATAACGAACTGTCCTTCTTCAATGGCTTCATCATGCGTGAAGAAATGGATACCCTTATTTTCTATTTCTATAAAATTAGAAAACTGCTTACTAAACTCTAAATACTCTACATTTATAGCCTCTCCTGAATCTTGACAAACTGGGACAATTGCAAGATGATTTAATTCATGAACACCACTTACTTCTATATTAAAAATCGGCAAACAATATTTACCCGCCTGTAGATTTATAGCATCTGAAGATACCGCAAATCTAAATACTCGATATAACGCAGCCATATTTTCTAATTCTGTTAATACAAAGCGAATCCATAAACCTGTAATTGGAATAAACACATCGGTCAATTCATTATAAGAACTACCGTTAAACTGAAAAATTTGCTTCTTCCTTTTTAAAATTGTGGCCATTTCCTCTAGATGCCCCTCATTCCCAGGTTTTCTTAAAAACGTATTTAAACGCTCGGTTATAGTTGCCGGCATTATAAACTGAATACGTTGCTCATCTAACCATTCAAATTCAATATTATTTAAAGTCAGAAAAATCGCTGTAATATTCGCTGAATCCTTTGGGGTTAAAAAATCATTTTGCTTCACTAAACCACTAATTATGGAATTGAACGAATCATCTCCATATAAATCACTTCTTTGCAAATCGAACTGTTCTTTTTCTAGTTTCGCCTTTTCAACTGCTAACATTAATGTTTTAACCTTCTCTTGCTGTTGGGTCTCCGTTAAAGTCCCCTTAATCAAATCCTGTTGTAAATCTTCAATTTCTTTCCCTATAATCGGCTCAAACATTCCAATACTTTCATGGATTAAGTTAACCCGTTCATAAAGCAACTCATAAATGCGTTCATCTACTGTATTTGCAAGGTACATATTAGCGATGAATACTTTTTCTGCTTGCTGACCAAAACGATCAATACGCCCAATTCGTTGTTCAACCTTCATTGGATTATATGGTAAATCATAATTTAACATTGCCTGACAAAATTGAAAATCTAGCCCTTCACCTCCAACATCACTAGCTAATAACACATCAAACTTTTTTTGCTTAAACTCTTCAATAATTTCATATCGACCTAGCTGACTTTGCGTATTAGCTAACGGTGTTTTACCAGTAATAGCACCAACTGAAAAGCCATCTGCTTCTAATCGTTTACGTAAATAATCAATTGTTTTAGTGAAAAATGAGAAGATAATAATTTGTTTATTATCTAACACATTAAATAGCTGTTTAATAGTTGAATGTAGTTTTTCATATTTTGAATCTGTGGATAAAGCATCGATTTTCTTACAAATCTCATTTGAATATGTTTTTAAATGCTCTGGTAACTGGATAAATTCTAAATCGGCGTCATCTTCTACCTCTTCAAATGTGTCATTATTATATGAACTGTTTACTAACAAACCTTTATTTAAGTATTCTTTCATTGCTGGTAAACAACTTGTCGCCATTCGTCTAGGTAGATTCGTCACAAATCCGAGAGCAGTTAAATTACCACCACTAAATTGATATTGCTCCGTCGCAAATTTTATTATTTCTTCATACACTTCATTCTCTTGTGGCGTTAGTTCAACCGGTACTTTGATTGCATCTCTTATGACAAGTTGTTCAAATGCTTCTTTTTTCAGTGTTCTTGTAAAACTCACCTCTAAAGGATTAAATAACTTTAAAATTCGTTCGTATTGTGCCAACTCTTTTGGCTTTAATGCTTCTTCCTGATTTAATTTATCCATCAAATTTTGCATATGTTCATGCTTCATAAAAAAACCATTCATTTTTTTATCTATTTCTAACATTTGTGTTTTCATCTTTGAAAAATGAGCAGTATCATTTAAAAGTAGATTTTGAATAAAACGATTTAACATTTTAACAGGCTCAATTAACGCTGAAAATGACTGTATATCTGGGTATAAATATGGATTTAAAATATGCATCAACTGAAATAAATCTTCATCTTTTAAATTTAGGGGCGTTGCTGATAGCATGATCAACATCTCGCTCAACGTACTCACGAGGTGACCTAAACGATTACTGTTTGTACCAGCATTTCTCATATGATGTGCTTCGTCTATAATCGCTAACGACCAAACAGCTTCTTGTTGCTGACTATTCAATTCATCTAATTGCTCTAGCATTTCCTCACTTCGTAGCATTTGCATACTTACAATATGAAACATTTGATGTGGCTGAAGCTGATTTGTTTGAATATTGTTCAACAAAAGTTTAAAACTTTCTTTGTTATGTAGTTGGAAAGTCAAATTAAAGCGATCCCGCATTTCTTTTTGCCATTTTGGTCCTAGAATATTTGGACAAACGACGATAACCGGCTTTTCCCACCGAATTTTTTTACGTGCTAGCATTTCTGTAATAATAATGCCACTTTCTATCGTTTTACCAACCCCTACTTCATCTGCAATAAATAACCTTTCCATTGATTGACCTTGTAAAAATTTGAGTAACGGTTTGAATTGAAATGGATTAAAAACTGTTTTACTGTTTAAATAACTATAAATATTCCCCTCATATGGCTTCTTGAGGCGTGTCCATGTTTGAAAAACTTCATAATCAAGCAAATTCCCATATCTTGCCTCTTCTAGTTCTTTATAAATTAAAGCCTCTTCATTTTCGTATAATTCGAAAAATTTAGATTGCATTGCTTTAGTCATTCCATCAACTAACACTTTATATAACGTTTGTCCATGTCTTTCTTTAATTTCTATTACAACACCAATTTGTTGGGTAGTTATTAGTTTAACTTGGCTGCCAACCTCTATCTTCAACATACTTCACACCTTTATTTAATGACTATAGTTCTAATACTCTTAACTTAATTATATAATAATATTTGTAAAATAAAAGCACACTGACATAAATCAGCATGCTTTATAAAACCATATTTCATTAATCTTTCAATAATGCTTTTAATACTTTAAATTCCGCCTCCGAAAGTGTTATACCCTTCCCCATCTTCTCACGGTTTGGCGCCCATTCACGAACATCGTACTTTGGCGCGGCACCGTTCCAGCTAACTAGGTTTAGTTCCTTTTTCCAGCCTTTTGCTGATTCGGATAACACACCGATGTGTTCTACTACTTCGTATTTGATTTCAGCCATCTTTACACCCCTTAGTACACTTCTTGTAATTGTGTTGCTTTTTTGAATGTAATACCTGTTTCAATCGCTTTGAAATGCTTTTCACCACAACGAATTTTGGCTAGTTCTGTCGGGCGTAAATCTTCTGATGCAATGCTACCTTTTGTTTCGACGATGAAGTACAAATGGTCTTTGCCATCCTTCTCAAGTGCTAATGCCCAGTCTGGATTATACATACCAAGTGGTGTTTTGATTTTGAATTCAGCAGGAAGCTTAATATAAAATTTCACGTTCGTATCTTTTTCACATGCTTCTGCGAATTCTCTTTCAACTGTAGAATCGACAATAATATGATTGTATGGTGAACGGTTATTGCTTACTGGTACAATACTGTCACTATACGTTTCAATTTCTTCTTTAATAAACAATGACTGGTCATATACTTCTTCGCCTACGATTTTTTCGTATTTGATGCCATCGACCATCGCCATTCGTTTAGCTGCGTTAATAATACGAGCAGCTTCCATCATGTATGTTTGTGGATTGCGTTTGAAATCTGTTAGCGTATCGCTTTCTTTTAAAATCGCGATTAATGTCTTACGCTTTAACTTTGTTTCATTTTGCAAGTACGTTAAAATATCTGGTGCTTTTTCATATTCATGTTCCGTCGTCTTAAAGACAGTTGCTTCTTCTTTAACAGCTGATATACCTGCCTCAGTCGTCTCAATTTTGTGACGCTCATATTCAAGCTTATTAATTCGAACGACTAATTCATCGTTTAATTTTTGAGCCGCTTGTTTAATAAAGCTATTTGTATCCAATTGAATTGTATAATTCGTTTTGTACTTAATACGCTCCCAAAGCTCTAAAAACGGCCCAGACAGCGCTTCTTTATTGAGTTTAACGCTTTCTTTTTTGTCATTATCTTTAATTTCGATTTTTTCTACATTGAATTTCAGTTCAATCGCTTCGATAATTTTTTCTTTCATATCTGGCGCAAGCTGTTTAAACTCTTCTGGAATTTCAAATGTTTCATCTTTAATCGCTTTTGCAAGTGCAACGGTTCCTTTATTTTTCGCATCAATGTATTCATTCTCTTTTAAATACTTGACGAGCTTTT
>NZ_HE578959.1:75065-160971 GCF_000307285.2 Kurthia sp. Dielmo | reverse complement strand
CAACGGTTCCTTTATTTTTCGCATCAATGTATTCATTCTCTTTTAAATACTTGACGAGCTTTTCAGAGTTTTCATGACCAAAAGGTGTTTTCAACCCTGTATGTTCATCTACTTTAATGACAAGCGAGCTGAAAATATCTTGCTTGAAGATGCCAAACTCCATGCCTTCTTCATATTCCGTTTGAAGACCTTTTGCAAATTCATCGTAGCTTTCGTTCGCCATAACAGTTAACGTATTGACTTCAAAGCCAGGTACACGTTCGCCGTCCTGATTGACCGCAATACGAAGACCTCGACCAATTTTTTGACGTTTCGTAATGGTGTCCGTTGATTCAATCAGCGTACAAATTTGGAAGACGTTTGGGTTGTCCCAGCCTTCTTTTAAAGCTGAGTGTGAGAAAATGAAACGATACTTATGCGCCGCTTTCATTTTGCCTTTTTCTTCATCATACATCGTTAATAAATCTTCTTTATTTTTCATGATGATATTGTACGTTGTTTCATCTTCTTTTGATGAACCCGTTGTATTTTTCACTTTCTTTTTGCTATCAATCGAGAAGTAACCATTATGAATTTCTTCCACTGGTACATGCAGATCTCGCAGTGCTTGATACTTCGCTGATTTGATTGTATCCTTATATTCCTCTTCGAATATTTGGCCATAAATCCCTAGTAACTCGTTACCTTCGTCATCATATTGACGATAATTTGAAACATTATCAATGAAGAATAAACTTAACACTTTAACGCCTAATTTATTTAACTTCAGTTCTTTATTTAAATGCTCTTCGATCGTTTTACGAATTTGCCCACGCTTAATTTCTAAGTCTTCATTTTGCGATTGGCTTAATCGAATAATCGATGGCTCGCCTGAGAATTCAATGTACTCATTGCCTTGCTCAGCTGAAATATCTTTTACAAAGCCAACTGCCTCATACGCCGCAATTCGTTTTGATTTCACATATAAATCATCGCCCTGCTTAAGCTTTACTTCCTTTTTCACGAGTTCAGAACCCGTTTTCACAAGCATTTCAACTGTTGCCTTAATCGTTTTAGCAGTTGCCTTAATACTTACTAATTTCAAGTAAGCTTCATTACCATCAATGGAACGCTTAATGCCCGCTACTTCAATTTGCTTAACAAGTTTTTGCTGATAAGCTTCAACAGGACCTAGCTTGTAAATAAGTGGGTAGCTTTTGTTTTTGTGTGTTGCTGAAAAACGAAACGCAACTGAAGGATTAAGAGCTGCAATCGCTACCTGTGCTTTTTCTGTATTATCGACACTTTGTGGTTCATCGATAATGACAATTGGATTCGTTTCAGCAATCAGCTCAATCGGCGCAATACCATATAAAGCATCCATATCATTTCGGTAAATGATATTCATGTTATCATTGTTTTTTGAGCTTTTTGAAAAGGCTTGAATGTTAATGACCATAATTTCTACATCATCACTTGTTGCAAAAGCCTGTACATCATTTAAGCGCGAGCTATCATACATAAATGAACGATACACTTGGCCTTGCATTTGCGTTTTGAAATATTGCCGTGTCATTTCAAGTGTTTTCATAACCCCTTCTTTAATGGCAACTGAAGGAACAACGATAATGAACTTTGTAAAACCATGCTTACGGTTCATTTCTAAGATCGATTTTAAATAAACGAATGTTTTACCAGTACCCGTTTCCATTTCAATATTGAACTGTGGAAAAGTCCCTGCAATATCCTTTGCAATCGGAATGCCTTGGTTGATTTGTAGCTGCTGTACATTTTGAAGCAGCTTACTAATTGAGATATCGATTTTATTACCGACACCTTTTTCACCAAAAAGCTTCCCTTGGGCTGCTTGGTCCATAATTGTAAATTCTGATTTACGAATTTGCTGTCCTTCAAATACACTTAACACTGCATTAATGGCATCTGTTTGATACGTTAAATCTTTAAATTGAATTTTCATGCCAGTTCACCTCTACAGCGTCAGCAAGTTATCTTCTGGATAACCGGCATCTTTTAAGATTTCGATACAATTCAATTTGTCAGAGTCATTTTCAAATCCAGCATCACTAAAAATTACACTGCTTGTTTCAGTACCTTGCTCATCACGACGTGCAATAATCGCCTGTGCAATGTCCGCAGTAATTTTCTGTGATAAGCAAACAAATAAGCTACCGAATGCGATATCATAAACAATTTGACCATTCACTTCAAACGTTACGATCGGATAAGTTAACTCTAAACCTTGCTTGAGCATAATTTCATACACAACATCTAGCTCAGAACGGCCCTCAACGAATGGTGTTTCATGTAAATCTAATTCATCTTCTAATTTGTCAAAGTCAACATTCCACTCACGAATGTTAGATTTATCCAACTTCAATACTTTAAAACCAATATCAAGTGAATCTGGATCAACGACGTTTTCATCTAGCATACCTGCCTGTTGCTGTTTCTCGACAAGTTCCGTCTTAATCTTTTCACCAGCACGGCGAATACGTTCTTCGCCAATGTCGCAAATTGTACGATAGCCCTCTTTATACGCTTCTGATTTTTCATCCAAATACTCTGGAAGCTGAACCATAATAAACTTACGATTCCCACCATCTTCAGCGTTTAACTGCATAGTTGCATGGGCTGTTGTTGCTGAGCCGGAGAAGAAATCTAAAATTATATCATCATTTTCTGTAAATACTTCTGATAATTTTTTTATTAATCCAACTGGCTTTGGATGTGAAAATAACTTAGGCTGATTAAATAATTCAGCTATTTCTAATGTTGCATGTGCGTTCAAAGCAACATCAGACCAGATAGAAGACACTTTTATCTTTTTAAACTCTTTTTCGTTATAAAAAACTTTTTGAACTGGAGCTGTTACACCACGTTTGCCAAATATAATTCTTCCTTCTTTAATCCTTCTTTCTACTTCTTTTTCATTAAAAACCCAATATCGACCTTTTGCTGGATAGTGAATTTCTCCAGTGTTTGGATTTTTAATTGGGAAATACGGTCCTTCATGATTAGCTGATAAATCTTGTGTAGTCCAGATTCCCCTTGGATCATTATCAGGATTCGAATAGTTATTACTTAAAAACTCTTCAGTTGGCAAAAGACCAACTTCTTTTTCATTAATTGCTTCTATATTCTTCGCATAACAGTATATATAGTCATGAATTGATGGAACATGACCTTGGTTATTACCATTAGTTTTCTTCTTCCAGATAATAGTCCCTAAAAGATTTTTTTCTCCATAAATTTCGTTTAATACAAATTTCAATTTTTCATGTTCTTCTTCACCAATATTTACACAAATTATGCCTTTTTTATTCAAAAGATTTCGAGATAATTTTAATCTCGAGTAAATCATATTGAGCCAATCTGTATGGAATCGGCCATTACTCTCCGCATTCGTTGAAAGAATATTTCCTTCTGAATCAATTTGCCCCGTTTGCTCTAAATAATTTTGTATACCGTCTTTAAAATTATCTTTGTACACAAAATCCTTCCCCGTATTATACGGAGGATCAATATAAATCATTTTAATTTTGCCATTATACGATTTTTGTAATAGTTTTAATACTTCTAGGTTATCCCCTTCAATATAAAGGTTTTCAGTCCTATTGAAATTTTTACTTTTTTCTTCATCAGGACGTAACGTACCTTTTGATAGTTTTTGTGTACCTGCAATCATCTTTTTCTTACCGTGCCATGTAAATTGGTAACGCTCGTTTTCATTTTCTACTTCTCCACCTAATACTGCCTTTAACATATCGAAATCGATTTTTTCGCCATCTGTTAAAATTTCTGGGAATAACTCTTTTAATCGAGTGATATTTTGTACCGTTAAATCTAAAGATTCCCCGTTCATTTTATTCACCATTGTTTTGCTCCTTTTCTATTAACGCTTGTTTTGCTTGCTTCACTTTATTTGCCGCTTGCTGCAATTCCACACGCTTATTTAACTGTGCTTCCTTTTTCGCCTGCTTCACGTAATCATCGATTTGTGCGTCCATTCCAACAATTTTCTCTAGTAAATTATCTTGCAAAGAAACGGGCTTGTAAATGTTGTACCTTGCCTGTAATTCTATTTGAAGTAATCTTTCTAGCCATGATTCATAAAAGTCTTTTAAATTCGTCTTTTGTAGGCTGTCAAAGCGTAGCTGCTCTTCTACCATTTGTAACGAAACTTTGTCTTGCACCTCATACAACGATTCACTAATTAAGTAGCCGTCTTTTTTCTTCGCATGTGTCGAAAAGATCCAACTTGTTTGCTCTTCATTAAAGAACAAAATGACAAGCGGGTTCAGCATGACACTCATAAATACTTTATAAATTTGTGAAGATTTCTTTAAATCTTTTACATGAATCGCTAAAAATACAATCGAGTCAAATCGTTCTGTTTCACTTTCAAACGATTCGATATTCGTATTATTCGTTTGAATCACCGCCAATATTCGGATGCCCCTTGCAACAACATGCTCAGAAATGATTTTTTTCTGAGCTTCTCTTAACTTATTTTCCATTTGGTTATACGGCAACGTTTTTAGGATTTGTGTAGCTTTTGGGAATCCAATTGCTTTTAATAATTGTACTTCGTTCATACAACTTCATCCTTTATGACTAAAAATGAAATAAGTTCGATTTCGTCTTCTCCTAAATCCAGCTGTGCTTGTAACGTATTTGCACCAAAGTTAAATAAGCTTTCAAATCCAACTTCTTCTTGTTTGTCTTTAATGATATTAATGGATTGCTTTAATAGCTCTTGGTAATGCTCCATGTTCGTTGCATTATTCGTTTGTTCATTAAATGCCTGGACTGCCACTACATCAGGTACTTTCTTACCAAGTGCTAATTTACGATATGCATCTAATATTTTTTTCGCATGTGTATAATGAATAAATGCTTCACCCTCATCTGTTACATACAATAAAATATATGGTGCAAGGCTATTGCTTTCCATCGCTACTTCTTTGTGCTGCTTTAAACAGAAAATAACGCCGGGCTTTGCTTCTGGTAATACTGCATTATCGACAACTGCATATAAACCTTTTGGTGCCATTGCCAACTCGGCTTTATATGCTTTTAAAGCAGTTGTTAAATCACTTTTAAAATCGGTATAGGTCAAGTCTGTAATCGAAATGGTGCCTGATACATCCTCTAAGTTTAAAACGTCATTTTGCAATGCTTTTAGTTGGTTACGACGATATTCCAAGTCGTTCATTTCTTTTGATGACGTATCTAAAATATCCTCTTCTCCCGACGCTGAAGTATTTAAAATTTTCATTCGACCTTTTACACGTTCCTCAAGGTTAATGTATTCATCTAAATCCATGTTCGGCCAGAAGTTGACGAGCTGAATTTGTGCATTAGTAGAACCAATTCGATCAATACGACCAAAGCGCTGAATAACTCGTACTGGATTCCAGTGAATATCGTAGTTAATTAAGTAGTCACAATCCTGTAAGTTTTGCCCTTCTGAAATACAGTCTGTCGCAAATAGAATATCAATTTCAGCTGTACGTTTACTGTCCACTTTGTGACGTTCTTTTGATTTCGGTGAGAAATTGATTAAAATATCATTCAACTCTTTCACACGTACACCTTTTAGTGTCGATTTATTTGCCCCGCTACCGACTACGAGCGCTGAATGAAGCTGCTTGTCCAAAAAGCGTGTTGATAAATGCTCGTATAAATATTTCACCGTATCTGCAAAGGCTGAAAAAATAATAACCTTTTTGTTATCAAGATTAATCGGGTTCGTTATTTTTTGTTCAATGAGCTTGATTAAATGTTCTAGCTTTGCATCACGTGCTACCGTGATTTGCTCTGCTTTTTGTAGTAGCTCATGTAATGTTGCTAAATCGCCACGTAAATCGCCAGCCCATTTCAGTGCATCGATATCATTTAATTGGATTTGTACTTTATCACTACCTACTGTAATTGCCTCGAGCTGTTCATCATCGAATTCCGTATCATATAGCTGGTCAGCTAACATTGCGCCAGTTTGAAGCTGAAGTGTTTGCAGCGTCCCTTCACTTCGTGCGACTAGCTTTTCTAATGTTAGACGGAACGAATGAATCGAGCTTTCTAAACGCTTAAACAAATTGACCTTCATTAACGCTGCTACCGCAAATTCTCGGTCTGTTTGCTTGAATGTTGATTGTCCATCTTTTACTTTTGTATCGTATAGCTCTTCATAAATATTACGTTTTTGAGGTAGCACGTATTTCATTGGCTGATAAATACTAAAGCTAAGCGATTCTAAACGCTCATTTACCTCATTCATATCGAGGAAGTTTTGTTCGGTATCTACATCCGCTTTAATTGAAATTGGCTTTAAACGCGTTGGGAAACTACCAATATCTTTTACGTCATAATATTTTTCGATATGTTTCCGACTACGAGCTATTGTCAATAAATCCAGCAGTTGGAAGTAATCTTGCTCAACCATATTTAAAAATTCTTCCGTCGTACGTTTTTCTGCCGGCAAAGCCGTCCAACGATTAAAGGCCGCTTGTGCTGAACGAAGTGTTTGTTCGATGCTTTCAATGCCTTCCGCTTGGAGAGCCTCGTCCTTATCCTCTGTAATAAAGGCGATTTGATTTTTAATGTCAGTCATTTTGTTATTAACAGGTGTAGCAGAAAGTAACAGCACTTTCGTTTTTACACCTTTTTTAATAATGTCCTGCATCAACTTTTGATAGCGTGTTAATCGACCTTTGCGCGCATTATTGTTACGGAAATTGTGAGATTCATCAATGACGACTAAATCGTAGTTCGCCCAGTTGACCGTATCCAGACGAATTTCACCAGACATACCGCTTTCACGACTTAAATCGGTATGATTTAAAATGTCGTAATTAAATCGGTCTTCACTCAACACATTGCGTTTATCATTTTGTGTATAAACAGCCCAGTTATCACGAAGCTTTTTCGGACATAATACAAGTACACGGTCGTTGCGTAGCTCATAATATTTAATTACGGCAAGTGCAGAGAATGTTTTCCCAAGCCCGACACTATCCGCTAAAATACAGCCATTGTATTTTTCCATTTTATCGATGATACCAAGTACACCATCACGTTGGAATGGGTAAAGTTTATTCCAGACAATAGTCTCTTTAAAGTTCGTACCTTCTTTAATAATGTTCTCTTCCGAAAGTGCGTCTACATTATTTGAAAATATATGATACAGCGTCACGAAATAAAGCCACTCTGGAGTATTCTCCTTTTGGAACGCTTCTAACTGCTGCAAAACTTCTGCTGTAATTGCTTTTGATTTCGTTTCATCCTGCCAAACACGTTCAAATTCATCGAGCATTTTTTCTGTAACGCCCATTGATTCCTTCATTACCGTATAACTAGCTTGTCGATTAGATGGCGTAATACCTAATCCATCTGCTGTAAATTCGATTTCAGATTGAATAAAAATATTGTCATCCGTTTTATTTTGAATCATCATTTGCTTCGGATAAGCAACTTCCCCTAAAACCGTTTTAAATTCCGCATATTGTTTAATCCATTGTGTTAATTCGCGTGCTGTTTGCTTAGACTGCATTTGATTACGTAATGGAATTTCATAAGGATTACCCTCTAATTGTACGAACTGACCTTTTTTCTCAACAATTTTCAACTGTTGATTTTTATCTATTTCCTGCTCGTAAAACGTTGGCTCTGTATAAAGAAAACGAAACGTTTCACCTTTTTCCAATGCTTTTTTTAGCTCTTGAAAGATATGCAAACTAAAAGAAGCAGAGGCAACAGCCATTTTTGAGCCTTTTTTAATTTCCTTTTTCAATACTTCTGCAAGGGTGTTTGTCCCTTTATTGTCTACTAAATCTACCTTCACATCGTCACACCTCTTACACTTCTAATAATTGGTCGAAATAGCCATCCTGCTCATTAGGATTTAAGTTGATCAATGTACGTCGATCTAATAACAAGTTGCCCCACTCGCAAGATGTTTCCGATACAAACGTACATGCATGACAAGCAGCACCGTTAGCAGTTGTATGATATTCAAATTCGCCATCCGAACAAATCGGGTCTGAAGAACAGTAGCTCATTTTTTCTAACGCACGAATTATGATTGGTAGTAGTTTGTCGCTTTGCGCTAGATTCGTTAAACCACCTAAACTGCCTTCTGAATCACCAGAGGCTGTATAAATAAACACGCCAAACATATCTTCACTCGCGTAGATTCGTTCCTTCAAAGAGGTCGTTGTGTAGCCACAATACGCTGCTAATTCTTGTAAAAGTGCGTGACTAAATGTATGCATTAATAGTTGGCGCGGTAAAATATCCAAGGGCTCTTTTTTAAACTCTACGCGACTAGTGTTATATGCTTGGATAATTGTCTTCGTGACTTGCTCACTTTGCTCCCATTGCGATAATTTTTCTTCATTAAATTTAAAGAAAATACCTTCACCATAATTACGTACAGCAGGTAACCATTTAGGCTCTCCCGTTATAACGACTGGTTGCGTTTTTACTTCATCATCTGTGAAACGGTCAATATAATCTAATCGAGTAAACTCTTTCAGTACTTGTACTTCTGGTACAGAATCTACTTGATAAATCCCATCAAAATAAGGAATTAATGCCGGTGCAATTGAAACCTTCCTAGACAAAAAGCATCCTTCATTCATTTCATCTTGTGTTAATGTATTCCACTCCTGCTTTTTAATTGATTCATAGGTAGAACTTTCTTCAAGCGTGATTTCGCCGTCTAAATAGCGTTTTATTACTGAAACAAACGTAAGAGGGATGTTTTTTAAACTACATGCAGCTTCAATCCCTTTTTCTTGCATTCCTGCATACATCACTCTAAAAGTTTCTTCATCTTTTTGAACTAAATAAAGAATATCAAACTCTGAACTTGATGCTGTTAATGGTACTTGTAAAAAGCTCATAACCGCTGGGGAATAAACATTCGATGCACCACGAAGCGTCGTTTTCATCTTACAACCACATTTATTAGTTGCTGTAGGACTGATCCATGGACGTTCTCCCTTACAATCAAATAAAGAATACGTTTCACGTTCCTCAGGGTGCATAATTCTGCCTAAGCTTTCACTCTGATTACAATGTAAACAAATTACATGTAAGTCTGAAAGAGAACCACTTTTACCACGTGTTTTAAGTACTAAGCGTGGGTTCTTTGACTGTTCACTACAAGGCTTTTTCCGATGTACCCATTCTTCATACGGAAAATCTGAAATATGTCCTTCTTCACATGCTAAAACGAAGCGACTTGCATACAACTCTTGAAGGTCTTCCGCATCTTTTTGTGCGCAATAATAACACGTTGTATTATCAAATTCCGTCATACTATGACATTTCGGACAGATTTTCCATTTAGGAAATGCGACAGCTTTAATTTTTTGTTTATCTGGATTCTCATTCAAAATTCGTACATGATCCACCTTTAAAAAGGAGGTAATACGAGCATCTTTTTCCTGTGGCGCTCTAGATGTTTGCCATTGATCAGCTGATTTAACAATGACACTTTGACTTAATAATTCTACAATTGCGCCTGGGCCTGATTGATAAATAAGCTGTGAAGGGCGAATCGTTTCTGCTTGTTGGCTCATGATTTTAACACCTCAATTTCAATAGCTGATTCTACATTTCGTAATGACATCATCGCTGGTCGTGCATCTTGATTTTTGTTCTCTTCACTGAAGTTTCTTAGTAAAGAGGCTTTGACATATTTAGATGGCTTATAAGCTAACTTCTGATTGCTATATTTATCAGCTAATTCCTTCCACCATTCTAATAAGTCTTTTACTTCAGCTTCAATCGTTGTACCGTATGCGTCTTGTACACGCGCTAAAAATTGAACCGTTGCATCCTCAACTTCCTTTTGTAATTGTAAAATTTGTTTTGGACTTTGTTCTGCATTCATTTCCAGAATGCTTTGACGTAAAAAGCCAATGAATGTCCCTGTTAATCCTTTATACAATGCACCTGTCGCAAATGGTGTCACACTCATCGTTTCAACATGGCGATACAGTGCTTGGTGATATACTTTAAATCGTTCAAAATGTGAAAGATCCCTTGAACGGAGTGAATTTAGTAGTACAAATACTAGTCCAGGGTATTTACGCCCTACACGACTTGTTGCTTGAATATATTCGGATGTTGTTTTCGGTTGGCCTTGTACAAACATCGTGCCAAGACGATCAACATCGACACCAACAGAAATCATATTTGTCGCAAGCACTGCATCTAACACGCCTTCTTCATCCATTGTTTTTTCCATTTGCGTAAGTAGTTGCGGGATTTCTTGTGCCTTTTTACGGCTCGTTAATTCCTCTACAACTAGGTCATGGTTAAACTTCTTATTTGGATCAAGCATATTTAAACGCGTGTTTACTTCATCTTTAAATGTCGTATTCATACTCGCCAATTCTTTGACCGTATTAAAGTAACCCAGCATTGTATAATACGGATCTACTTTAAATTTTGCTTCTGTTCGTGTAATTGTGGCATATGCACTATACGTTTGAATTGCTTGGATTTTATTACTAACTCCTGGCGCACAAATTCCGACATAGTAGCGTCCCGGTTTCTCTGTTGTTGGTACTTCCTTCGAAACAAAATTATCGTTCGCTTTTTGAACTGCAAGCGGGAATTGTTGCATATTTCGTCCATAAAGCGCTCGGATTTGTTCGTCAGCTCCACTAATCGTCGCCGTGGAAGCAATCACTTTAGCCGGTCGTCCGTTATGCTTCGTTAATAAATCAATAGCTACTTCATATAAGCCCGTTAATGAACCAAGTGGACCTGATATTAAATGCAGCTCGTCTTGAATAATTAATTCTGGTGGCTTTAAACGATTGATTCTACTATAGCCTTTAGGTGTTGATTCGCTATATTCAAAGCCTAATTCACGATTGTATACATTTTTATTTCCGAAAAGCTCATGCATATTATTTTTCCACGGTAACTGTGCAATTTTATCTACTGTGCCTATTAATAAAGTTGGTAGCTTTTTATAAATCGCTTCGTCAATCGTGTAAACTGGAATACCATGTTTAAATGTACATTCTTTATTTGAACAGCAAATTTTTTGTGATTTTTGTGTAATCTCGTATTGCTCAGGTCCTAATTCTGAACCACACCATGGACAGTTCATTAGTTGAATTGGATTTCCAGTTTTAACTTCTTTGCCGTTACGCAGTTCTTCTAATTTTTCTATCGCATCGTCAAATCTATTTGGCGATGAATCTTGTCCAATCCACAAACCTATACTAAACGGTTCTTCCCCGAATAATTTGGCATTTGGCTTACGTAACACTTCCGCGGCACAGATTAAAGCAGCTGCACGTTGGAATTGTTGAGTAGTAAGAAGGCGTAACGTGTAGCGCATGAATACAGTAACCCCAGCATATTTTTCGATTTGATTAGGCGCTAATAGACGACGATATGCCATAACATAAGCCGCTACTCCAAGATAGGCCTCCGTTTTACCTCCGCCTGTTGGGAACCAAATTAAATCGACAATGTCCCGGTCAGCATGTTGTTCATCTGATGATCCAGCAATATTCATTAGTAAGAAAATTAATTGGAACAAACGCCATTCACCGTCTAATGTCGGCTTTGTTCGCTGTCCTGTTGCACGATATGTTTGTGCAACTGCTGATTGCGCTCTTTGTAATAGCATTGCACGATTCGCAAATTGGAACGCTAAATAATGTAAAGAGTCCTCACTTTCCGTTACTAATGCGATCCCTTCTTCTAAGCGCTTAATAATCGATTTCACTTTTAACACATTTTGCCCAGCTTCTACTTTTAAATGCAACGGTAATTGATTGATAATTTGTATCTCGTTATCCAGCCATGCCTGATATGCTTCTGGAATCACATTTAATTGTTCTTTTAATTGAGCAACAGGTGCTTCACTTAAATTTTTCATTTTAAAAGATTGATTTTTGATTTTACAATGCTCTACATTCGGCAATTCATAGTGCGGCATCCACGTAGAATAAATAGTTGTCATATTACCGACATTCTCCCAATCTACCCCTACCCCATGACCAATTGCTAGCTCTTCTTTATCACGATATAGCAACTCATTTTGCACATGATATTGATCGGCCTTTGAAGTAAACTTTGCTACATAAGTAGTTGGTATATGTACATTTAACTCGCATTGAAACATAACCTCATCTTGTTCTGGATATTGATCTTCACGCTTTAATGTATTCATTAAAAATACGTTCACATGATATAGCTCGTTTCGATACGTTACGGTGTAACGTACTTTTCCATATTTCGAATCATTAAGATTTTCAAGTGTAGAAGTTTTTTTAGTTGAAAGATCTACTTGCCACTTTTCAATTTGTGGCATTCTTTTATGATTTTCCCCTTCATAAATTGCCCATGAAGCTTCAATTTCCACCGTCGTCAATTCTTTTAATTTAAAACTAAAGCCCATTGTTGAAGGACGGAAAATTTTCTTTATAGTAAGCTGTTCATTAATTTCTTCTTCACTTACTTGAACATGCGTTTCAATCGCATTATCTCGTTCATTTACAACATCAGAAGAAGTTCCAAAAGGCACTAGCTTCCCTGTTAAGTAAAGTTGCATTGGACGAATATCTTTCCCAAGTATCTCATTAACATTACCTGGGCCAACTAAGTAAGTTTCTAATTCTTTTATAAGATCTTTACGTAAAACTGTATACTGTTCCAACTCATTCACGTCCTTTTCAGGTAGTTCCTACTATTATATCATTTACATATTTTAACTTCACGCCTTCTTCGCTATACAAACAACTTCTATTGCTAACAAAAAATCTTGAATTCAAATAAGTATCATCCATTCGATTACAAACCTAAATCACCTTCAATATAAGTCAAAAAGAGTCAAAAAAAATCTAATTCTTCTATTTAAATATAAGTAATCCGCTGTTATTATATTTCAAATTCAATTAACTGCAACTCAATGCAGTGGAAAGGAGTATTTTTCACATGAAAGAACATATGGAAATTACAGAGCAACTAATCGATTACCCTTCTGAATGGATGGATTTGAAAACGGCAGCGAAGTATGTGGGGGTTTCTTATAAGACACTACTAAGCTTCCGTGTCATGGGATTAGAAGTGGCTTAAATTGGCCGTATTCGTCGTGTATCCAAATCCGCTTTAAATGAATTTATGAAAAATAATAGCTTTTAAAAATAAGTGGGAAACGTCAACATGCAACAAGTATCAAAAAAACATCGCCAATTAAGAAGTACACGTTGAAGAAAGGTGAAGTTAAGTATAAGTTCACCGTTTATTTAGAAATTGATCCAAATACAGGTAAAGAAAATCCAGTTACACGAAGCTCATTTGATACTGTAAAAGAAGCAGAATTAGCTATCGATAAGTTAAAATACGAATTTAAACAAGGTAAGAAACCGACTAGTCAACGTAAAACTTTTAATGAAGTGTATTTAGATTGGGATTTCCTATACAAAAAATCTGGAATAAAATGTCCACTTATTCGAAAACGGAAGGCTATTTTAAAAATCATATTTTACCATTCTTTGGAGAGATGAAAGTCGCTAAGATTACAGTGCGCCATTGTGAAGAATTTGCATTAAAATTATCTAACGAACTTCAATATTTTCACCATGTAATCAATTATGCAAAGGAAGTACTTGAAATGGCTGTCCGTTATGATTATATCCAGACTAACCCATTCACCAAAATTAGAAATTATCCTAGAGAAAAAGCATGTTAAACAAGATAATTATTTGGAAACACATGAATTAAAGCTAATTTTAGACTTTGCAGCACAAAAAGATTTTGAAACTTACACGATGTTACGTTTATTAAACTTTAGCGGCATTCGTAAAGGGGAACTTCGTATTTTAACATGGTCAGACATTAATTTTGAGCAAAAAACACTTTACATTTACGGAAGCTATTCTTACTCAAAACATAATAATGGCGATAAGATTAGCACAACTAAAACTGCTGAAGATCGTCGACTGTATTTAGATGATAAAACATTAGACGTTTTAAAAAAATGGAAACTCAAACAATCTAACCATTTAAAAATGTTAGGCGTTCCTAGTAAAGACGATTCAAACCAACTCGTATTTTCTAATACCGTTAATAAAATTGTTAAAGACTATTATCCTAACAAAATTTTCAACGCAGTATTAGATGAATTAAAACTACGACGCATAGTCATTCACCGGCTTCGTCATACACATGCCACACATCTAGCGGAAGCTGGCGCGCTCTTCTATGGTATCCAACAGCGACTAGGACATGCTTCTAATAAAGATACTATATTCATCCAACAGAGAAATTAAAGCAACTTATATAGAATACTTGAACTCTAAATATATTTATTAATCTTTAACTAAGCTATTATACTTTCAACTAACCTCCTATTTGCTCACAAAGTAAATATTTTATAAAATGAAAATGTAGTATTAGCTACACCTTCAGTCTCCGTAAGCAGAACTTGGAGGATAATGTCATGAAGATTCATTCTTATAAATTACAAAATAATGAAGTTCGATTTAAATTTCATATTTACATCGGAACGAACCCATTAACAGGTAAAGAAAAGACAACAACACGCAGCGGCTTTAAGACTAAGAAAGAGGCGAAAGATGCATATCTTTCATTACAACAAGAAATCAAAACGGTACGTATGGCAAAGTTGCTAAAGACACATATGGCCAACTTTACGACTTATGGGTGGAAAACTATGAAAATACCGTTGAAGAAAGTACATTTTTAAAAACGATTCGTATTTTCCAAAATCACATTCTCCCTTCATTTAGTGATTATCGCATTGCGAATATCGATACAGCTATTTGTCAAAAGCATGTGAACCAATGGGCTTAAAAACTTACGCGATTTCGAATGGTAAAAAACTATGAATCTTTAGTGATGAAGTATGCTATGAAACATAACATCATCGAAAAAAATCCATTTGAACTTGTTGAAATGCCTGTTCTTAAAAAGCAGATTCATCTTGATGATGACGATGATGAATTTGAGAACTTTTATTCGCGTGAACAACTTATTGATTTTCTAAATTGTTTGTAAATGGATAATAATTTAAAACGAACAGCAGTATTCTACCTTCTTACTTTTTCAGGTATGCGTAAAGGTGAGGCATTTGCACTTCGTTGGAGCGATATTAATTTTGATGAATATGAAGTTCGTATTAATAAGGCCGTAAAACGAGGTAAAAATGGGCTATATCTAGGTACTACTAAAAATGGAGATCCACGTACAATTAAAATTGATGAGAAGACATTAAGTTATTTAGCAGCTTGGAAAGAAGAACAAGCTAAAGTATTCAAAGCTATAGGAATTAATACAAATATTAAAAAACAGCTCATTTTCTCAAATGTAATAACGACATTCAGGATCCAAATAAAACCGTTCAATGGCTCGCTCATTTTTTAGAAAAGCATAACCTTGAATACATTACGGCGCATGGACTAAGACATACACACTGCTCCTTACTATTTGAGGCCGGCGCATCAATTAAAGAAGTTCAATTCCGTCTAGGACATCGTGATGTAAAAACTACGTTGGATATTTATACTCATGTTACAAAGAAAGCTAAATCTGAAACGATCAATAAGTTCACAAACTTCTTGAATGACGCGGGTTTGAATGACCAAGGAAAAACAAAGTATTATAAGGTTTTTAATAAGGTTGCATTCCAATTCAGTACAACTCAAAGGCATTAAAAAGTGCCACAAACGTTATTATATCAATGTTTATGACACTCATTGAAATTCAGTACATTTCACAGTATGGAGACGGCGGGAGTCGATCCACTCGCCAAATACCGCTTCTCTACCAAACAACCTCTCCAACCCAATACAACTTTAATCCCCACCACCCATCCCCCGCACATACGCATCCAACACAACTTGTTCTGGTGGGCTAATTTCCTCTGGCAGCTTATCCAAATCAAAAAATTGAATGGCGCTTGCTTCTGCTTTGTCAAATGCGAGGGTTCCATGATAGTCAGTACAAATAAAGGCAGTGACAACGTTGTAAACTTCATCGCCATGTGGATATTTATAATAAAGTTCGGGTCCGGAAAATGTGTTAAATAGCTTTAGTTCACGCGGTGTGAACCCGGTTTCCTCTAGCATTTCGCGTGTAGCGACTTGTTCAAGGGTTTCGCCAAGTTCCATCGAGCCTCCTGCAAGTCCCCAGCAATGGTTATCAATTCGTTTTGTAGAAGGAGCTGGCGTTGTTCGTTGAAAATCAGCACACAGGCACCGACCATCATGATGGGTGCGGTGCCTATTTTTTTACGTAAATCCTTGATATAGCCCATCTATTTCACAAACTCCCAAATTAACAGGGCAATTACAACAACAAATAGCATCGTAAAAATAAAGCCTTTGATGGATTTCTTCGGAGCGGCTTTGGTAGGTATAGCTTCAGCTGTAGCTTCTTTAGTAAACACCGCATTTTTTGTGAAGGCGCCAGTGAGATCTGCATCTGTTAAATCAGCATCGACAAGATTTGCGCCGAGTAGGTCTGCATTTTTTAAATTGGCTCCCGCTAGATTCGCATGGGTAAATTGTGTACCCTCGCCATTTAAATTTTGTAGCTTCGCCTGACCGAAATGTATCTGACTCATATCCTCAAAGGCAAAATCCGCTTCGGTAAAATCACAGCTGCTTAAATCTACGCTCTCGCCCTGGTCATTCAAAAACGTACACTGGCGGAAAACAGCCTGATTAAATTTTGTATTCGTGAGTGTGGCACCGACAAATGATACATGGTGAAACTCCGCATGATGGAAATTCGTATTCGTCAACAGTGCATCTTTAAAGGAAACCTGATCAAATGTAGCGCCTGTAAAATCGGTATTGGATATATCAGCGCCCTCAAATGACACATCCGTAAGCTGACTATCATTAAAATAGCTTCCTGTTAAATTCGTATTCGTAAACTGGACGTCGAGTAATTCGTGCTCGTGGTAATCGCTATTTGGTTGTTGTTCATGATTAAATTGTTTGTGCTTCAGTGGTTTTAGCATCGTAAAATCCCCCTTATTATCCTAATTATAGCCTATTTCATTCATGAAATAGATGTGGTACAGTCAATAAAATACAAAAAAGGGGTGTTTGTATGAAAAAATGGTTCATCACTGCCGTCACTACTCTGTCCTTAGCCATCGCACCGATGACAAGTTCCGCAGCAACCGTTTCTGCTGGCTCCAATTATGTGCCGAGTAAAGGTTATAGCTACAGTACGTACGATTTAGAAGGTACACCAAAACGATTGTCAAATCTCAAATGTAGTGGCCCTGCTTCCCTGCGTCAATGTACAACAACAAATTATCGTGGCTACACCCATCTCTATAATGATAAATATCTTTCGCTCGGTGTAGCGTATTCAGATGTCTATTTAACGCCCGCATATAAATTTCCAATGACAAGCGGAAAAACATATAAGCTGAAAGAATATGATTTAGAGGGCAATGCCTACAGCTATCGTTACGAAGTGAAATCGGTAAATATGACGAAAAAGGTTGGCAACAAAACGTATAAAAATGTGATCCGCATTAAAAATCAAGATGGTGGCTATACGTTTATTGCGAAAAATCATGGGATTGTTTTAATCACGATTAAGAAAAAAGGTAAGCAAGTGACGTATTATAAAGTAACAAGTGCTAAAAAACGCTAAATAAACAAGGAATCGCAATAGCTGCGATTCCTTTTATTTTTTGTAAACATGTATATTTTTTTACTTATTAACAAACCAATCTTCAATGCTTGTAATTGTCTTATCATCAAAATCGACGCGAATCTTTTTCCCGATGGCGAGTGGCAGCATGGGATGGGTATGACAGCAATCAATACCTGATAAAATCGGTATAGCTGCGCCGTCTAGCTGTTCGAGGAGAATGTCTAGTGGCTGTTTTCCTGTGCCATGATCATCATAACCCTCATGCTTTCCAAGTAAGATGGCACTCACTTTATGAAAGACGCCATGGAGCTTGAGCATCGCCATATTTTTCTCAACGACGTCTGGTGATTTCATCGTATCCTCGATTAATAAAATATCACCGGTACGGATTTCCGGGAAATAAGGGGTCCCAATGAAGCCATACATCGCATTGTTATTGCCTCCGATTAGACGTCCTTCGACTCTGCCTGTGCCTATGCTATGCCATTCATTTTTAGATAGCTTTTTCGGGCGTTCGTAGTCGAGCCAATTGACCGCTTCATCCGACCACATAGCAGGCATGTTCGGTGTATAGGGGACCTGTGCATCGCAAAAATACTGCTCAAAATACGTATAGGTGTCATCGACAAGTGGAGGAAATTCACCAAAAGATGGCACAAGCGCCGGGCCATAAAAGGTCGAAATGCCTGTTTTAGCATATAGCGCGAGTAAAATCGCCGTAGTATCAGAGTAGCCGACGACGAGCTTTGGTGTGCGCGCAAATTGTGCATAATCAAGATAGGGCAGCATACTGTTCGAGTTCGTGCCTCCAATCATCGACATAATCATTTTAATCGATGGATCACGGAGAAGCGCATTCAATTCTGCTGCACGTTCCTTAGGTGTTCCTGCACGGTAAATCTCACTTTTCCCGGTCAGCTCACCCTCGACAATGATAAAGCCCTTATTCTCTAAATAGGTCTTCGCGCGGTCATAGCGTTTTTTTGCGGTAACTGATGCTGGGGAGGACGGTGAAAAGATACCAATTTTATCCCCTTTTTTCAAACGATTTAACATATGTCTCACATCCTTTATAGCTAGTGTACACAAAAAAGAAGGAAATTACGCTTTTGCGCAATTTCCTCTCATTCCATCCCCTCAATTCGTGCATCCACACGCTCGGCCCAGTTTTCATTAACTTACCCACAATTTGCAGAAATTCGTAGGTCTCCACGCACAATCAATACACCAATGGGTCGCCAGGAAGCGTCACAGCAAAAAGAAATGCAAACGATGCTTGAGCTAACACCGCTACAACGTGAAGGTGAAGCAAGTGAAATCGCCACAGCTGTTGCATTCCTATTAAGCGATGATGCGTCCTATATTTCAGGAATTGACTTACGTGTTGACGGTGGAACCGTTGCGAATTTAGAAAAAGTAAAGCAATAATTTGTTTACATGTAAATAAGTATTCTTTTTTTACAAATATACAAGCGTTATGACAAGTACTTCATTGTCATAACGCTTTTTATAAGACCTCGCAATCGTTTAACAGCTGATTTATCGCCAATTTTACCGGATAAAAATAAAAGAAACAGCACATATTTTTTCCATAATTTGTTACAATGGAATAAAAGACCATTCACAGCAAAGGTGGAAAGCAGTTGAAATCAGGCATTCTTTTTCTAGTAATTTGTGTACTGGCTTTGCTGAGCTCCTGTCAGCAGGCTGCACCTACAGAGGACATTTATTCCTTTGAACAAGATAAGCAAAATTTCCAAATCATTCACACGACCGCATTATTTAAAAACTACATCGAACAGGCGCAAAAAAATCCAAGTGAAGCATCATCAGACTTGTATCAAGAAACGGTTATTCAGCCAATTTATGACGAGTGCTTTAAAAAAGGTGAATACATTTATATGGCGGATGCTACACTCTATGACGCACCTACAAGGTTAACGGAATTAAAGATAATCAATGATTTTCTTGCAACCAATCAAACACAGCTAAATGAAGATATTCAAGAGGCATTAGAAAAGTCTGCAGCCTTATTACCGACTGAAAAAGGTGTAACCGTGTGTATCTTCCCTAGTATTGATACTAATGCATCTCCCTACACGGTTGGCGCTGGAAAAATCATCATCCCTTATGATGATTTATTAATTGATGAGGATTTTTTAAAAACGACGATAGCGCATGAATATCATCATAGTATGTATGCGGAAAAAGGGCTTCATTATAATATAAATACCGTTTTAGACAATTTGATTTTTGAAGGAAAAGCGGTAATGTTTGAAAAAATGGTCTATCCTACATTAGAATCTACCCCTGTAGACCCTACATACGATAAGAATTTTTGGGCTGAAATTGAAAAGGATTTGGACACAATCAATTCAACTCGTTCACTCGAAATTCTACGAGGTGGCAATGAGTTACCGTTTCTTTATGGCTATAGCGAGGGGTATAAAATGATTGAATCGTATTTAGCAAACGCTCCGAGTACTTCCATCGAGAAATGGACAAGCTTAAGCACACAGGAAATCATCGATAAAGGGAACTATTTCAGTCACTATGACGAGTAAAAAACGACAAACATACGTTTGTCGTTTTTTTATACATACTATATTTTTCTGAAATTTCAGTCATTTTTAACTGTAACTACACTATTTTTTTTAGCGCTTTGTAATACGAGTTGTCCTACATAATAAATCAATCCACTAATGAATAGAGCATTTAAGGACGGAATTCCCCAAGGAACAAAATAGCCAACGATAAAACCGGCTGCCCAAGCAATTAATGTAATCGGGCTAAGAACACCCTCAATATTTGGTAATGTACCAAGAGCTCGTGATTGATCTAATTCCTTACGATATGTTTTTAAAACAAAATAATCAATGACCATAATACCTGCAATCGGTGGAACAAGTACCCCTAATATAACAAGAAAATCGACAAATCTATCTAAAATTCCAATAGCCGATAATACTGTTCCAACAACTCCTATAATTAATGTTACAATTCCACGATTAAGTTTCAACTTAAATACCGAATCAAACACAGAAGTGACACTAAGAGAAGCCGAATAAAGATTCATATTATTAATTTTAATTGTTGAAGAAACGACGACAAGTGCAGCAAGTAGTCCTGTTGTGGACACCATAATACTTACCACATCGCTTGTACGTGTAGCAAGAGCTAACAGTACAGCAATCATATTAATCCCAAGCTCACCTACAATCAGTCCAATTGTCGTCATCCAAAATACATCTTTTCCATTACGTGCAAAACGGCTATAGTCTGGTGTAATAATAGCTCCTACAATAAAGCCCCCTGCCACCATTGTTGCAGCAATTCCAATCGTTAATGAATCTCCAGCTGGTTCAGTACGCAATAATTCGAAAAAAGAATTTTCTTTAAAAACTGAAACAATCCCAAACCCAACAGCTACTAAAAATAATGGTACAGCTATCGTTGCAGTAATGCTTAAAACTTTAAAGCCAAAAATGACAAGAAGGGTTACGCCCAGACCAGTTAAGAATGTAGCTGCTAACAAGGGTAATTTCCCATTTGTAGCCTCGACTAACCCCGAAGCAAATACGGAGTTTTGTATACCAAACCATCCAATACAAGAAATGGCTATAATCAACCCTAAAATCGTTGACCCATGCCGTCCAAAGCCTGTCCAGCGTGCCAATAAACTAGTTGATAACCCTTCTTTCGCTCCAGCATACCCTAATAAAAATCCAATTATTTGTAAAAGTAAACTTCCTAAAATGGTGGCAATCAATGCATCTTTAAAAGTTAATCCGTAACCCATTGTTGCTCCGAGCATGAATTGTGAAATTGTTGCAAATGCGCCAATACGTACAATTGTAATACTCCACAATGATTTTCTTGCAGAGAGTGGCACGCGTGAAAGGGAATAATCATCTCCAAATGCTTGTTTTTGTTCAGCCATCGTTTAATCCCCTTTCTGAATTACCATTGAAAGATTACGCTCTTTTGAAGGTGGTGACATATAAGTTAAACGGCTTTGCTTCAGATTCATTGCTACAAATGTTTCTACCATCTTAATAGCAGCGAAAGCAGGGTCCAATACAGGTACATCATAACCATTTTGTAGTAATTTTTCTTGTAAATCTGTTGCCATCCCTAAAAATCCTGTGCAGCCTAAAATAATTGAATGTGCCCCATCTTCCTTGATTGCCTGCAGACTTTGTTCAAATAACCCTTGAAGTAAACGCTCTTTATCATTTACTTCGAGAACTGGAATACACACATAACGAACGGAAGCTAATTTCTCATCAAGACCTGTAAGTTTGCTTAAATCTTTAATCATCGGTACTACATTGGGTAATACTGTCACAATCGAATAGGTATGTGCAAGTGAAGTAGCAAGTAGCATTGCCGCTTCTCCTGGTCCAATGACCGGAATATCTATTATCTCACGTGCTGGTCGAACACCTGGATCCCCAAAACAATTACATATAACTGCATCATAACCTTCTTTCTCAGCAGCAATTGCCTTTTCAAGAAAGTTTGGCACTGCTAATGCTTCATCATATTGTGATTCAATAGAGGCTGGTCCAAAATCTAGGTTTTCGACTGAAATTTCTGTATCTGCGGATGCGTAAAATTCAAATTCTTTATTCACTTCTTCGTTAAAGATAGATGAAATAATTGGCAAGACAACTTTTACTTTCATAGTAATTTCCCCTTAGCTTTTATTTAATGACTTATTTAAAGTAATTCCCCTGCTACTTTCACGCGAACTTTTGCAGCATTACCCGCTAAATAAGCAAGTGGCACTTCTTCAATATCAACAATTGTCAGTTTATCTCGATTGGCCCCTGCTTTTACAGCTTCTTCAAAAGCAATCATTTGTGCATTTTTCAATGTTTCTTCACGACCCAGTTCATCCATTTTAAAAATCTTTTCAATTTGTGCACTTACTTGTGAAATCGCAGACCCAATGGCATTAGCAACTCCAAAGTTATTTGGTTTAATCACTTCTGAGGCACCCTTTAAAATCGTTGGGAATAAAATGCTACCGCCACCAACTAAAACAACTGACACATCATCTGCGTTGGTTTTCATCTTATCAATTGCCTCTTCAAGCATTTCAACCATTTGGTTATAAATTTTTTCGAGTAAGTTTTTATCCAAATGCGCCACAAGTGATGGATCCCCAATATTCGATTTACCTAATGCAATGACTATGTCCGTAGTTGTTAATGTTTCTCCACCAAAGGCAAGTCCTTCTTTATATAAATTATGCCCCACACTTTCAGGTCCAATTGTAAACTCTCCGTTATCCAAAAGCTTGATCTTCGTGCCCCCTCCTAATCCAACTGACAAAATATCGGGCATACGGAAGTTTGTTCGTACCCCACCAACATCAACAGCTAGTGAAGATTGGCGAGGAAATCGATTTGTTAAAACGCCAATATCAGTTGTAGTACCACCAACATCAACTATGAGAGCATTTTCCTTTTGAGATAAATACGAAGCTCCTCGAATACTATTTGTTGGGCCACATGCAATTGTTAAAATTGGATATTTCACAGTATATTCAACAGACATTAATGTGCCATCATTTTGTCCAAAAAAGACCGCAGCATGAATTCCTTCTTTTTCAAGAGCATCAACAAACCCTTTTGCTGTCACTCTTGCAACATCAACAATTGCTGCATTTAAAATTGTGGCATTCTCACGTTCAATCAAACCAACATTTCCTATTTCTGCAGATAAAGAAATAGGAATCTCTGCACCTAGCTCTTCTTTTACAATTTCTGCAACACGCGCTTCATGTTCATTTGAAATTGGAGAAAAGACTGAAACAATCGCTATAGAATCTACTTTTCCTTTTATATCATGACAAACTTGGCGAATTTCTTGTTCATCAAGCGGTGTAATTTCACGCCCATCAAATTCATGACCGCCTTTTACAACATGAATATGTTTCCCGATAATATTTTTTAAGTCTTCTGGTACCCCAATAAGTGGTTTAATAGCCAGTGTTGCAGGTGCTCCAATTCGAATTGCAGCAACTTTATTTAAACGTTTTCGCTCAACAATCGCATTTGTACAATGTGTCGTTCCAAGCATTGCATATTTAATCTGTTCTTTATCCACATCTGAAGCTGCAACTACTTTTTTAAGTGCATTAAAAATACCGGTTGTTGTATCAGCTGTTGTTGGCTCTTTTATTTCCGAAATGACATTGTACTGTTCATCTAAAACCACTGCATCTGTGTGTGTACCGCCGACGTCAATTCCAATTCGATAGGTTGTCATATTATTTCACCTTACTTTTCTGTAGATTTTCAACTTCTGTGTATGGTACATCATAGCCAAAATAGTGTGGTCCAACTGTTTCAATTCCAATATCTGTGCGCCACTTTTTATGTGCAGGTATTCCAATCACTGTGCATCTAGCACCATAACGAATACCTTCTGTTGTAATTGGTGTTCCTGTATCCGTATCTAACACAGCAATTAAATCTGGTGTCACACAAAGCACTTCTTCACCTTTTTTTGCAAGTAAATGTTCATTTTGGAAAAATAACGTGCATGTTTCAGTCGAAAATTCTTCTACACCAACAATTTGAGCTGTCCCTTTTGCAAAACCATCTGTTGTAGCCCGATTGATATCTGCTACTTTTCCTTTAAAGAGCTCAAATCCACCTAATAGCTCAAGCACAGCCTGTACAGGTGCTAATTCATTTTCCTTTGCATGTCGAACTGTTGCGCCAATTTTTTCTTCTAACGATAAACTATCTAAAATAGCACTTTCTTTTACCTGTTCTTTCGTCATAGGATAAATAGCTAGCATTATTGACCCCCCCATATCAATCGTAGCACTCCGCGCAAGACGTTCTGCCCATTTGTTGTTAATTGCATTAAGAACTATATTGTTTCCTTTTTCATCTGCTAATACCATTGGAGATGCAGAAACACCATCTAAATAAAACGTCACCATTTGTAACTCAGGAAATGCGCGTCCCATCCCATCCGCATCAATAACAGGTAACCCTAATTTTGCAGCAAGCGCTAATGGTAAAAGGGAGTTTACCCCACCTGCTTCAATTGGCATAGTCGCATAAATTTCTTGACCTATATGCTCTTTTAACGCTGTAAAAGCCGTTTCAGCTTCTTCGCCACTTGGTACCTTTTCAATCATCACAGTAGGTGCACCCATCATAGCTGATGGGACAATCAATGCGCCCTCTGGTACTTCATCAATTGATAGCAATTTTATTGGTCCGTATTCTTCGATTGCTTGTAGTGCCATCAATTTACCAATGTAAGGATCTCCGCCTCCCCCAGTTCCAAGTAATGCTGCTCCAACTGCAATATTCTCAATTTCCTCTTTACCTAAATATCTCATGTCATTCATCCTTTTCTAATTGATATATGAGTGTTGAAATCATTTTTTCACAAGCCGCTATTCTCTTTTCAAAAGCACCATCTGAATAGACAATAGTCGACCAAAACATACCATCTGCTAAAATAACAATTTCTTCGAAGAACTGCTGTATTTGTTTATTTGTTACATTTGGGTAATACATCTTAACGGATGCCTCATAATGTTCAAAAAGCCATTCCATAAAATCCCCCGTATAACTTGAAAAGTCAGCTTTAAAACTTTCCATATCTGATGTAATTAATTGAACATATGCTTTTGTCCCTACCATATCTTTTCTATGATAACGAGCTAGCCCAACAACAAGATTTTGAATAGACTTAATTAATGTAGCTTCTAATGATGTGGCATGAATCTTTTCGATTTCTGCATGATGACGTTCTAAAATAATTTGAAATACCGCTTTTAAAACTTCTTCTTTGTTTTGAAAGAAGAAATAAATGGAAGCTGCTTTAATTCCAACTGCATCAGCAACTTTTTTCATCGTAGTTCCTTTATAACCATGATCAGCATAAATCTTTAAAGCTTCTTCTAAAATTTTTTCTCTTGTCATATTTCCAACCTACCTAATGTTTGTTAGGTTGATATTAATCTAAAATTTCTGAAAAATCAATATATTTTTAGGATTTGTTGAAAAATACAACTATGCACTTTTATCCATATGTTAAAAATAATCTGCTCAAAAAAAGAGCCTAGCATTTGCTAAGCTCTTTTTTCATTATGCTTTTTTCTTCGGTTCATTCATTTTCTTCGATAAGCCAAAGGTACTTGGGATAAACACCGGCATGAGTAGCAAGGCTAGGAACACAAGCCCGATCATAACGGCTACGGCCACTTGAATTAATGTATTAATACCTGATGGAATGAGTGCGGCGAATGTACCACCTAAAATAACAGCGGCTGATAAAATGACGCCACCCATTTTCTTACAAGCTTCTACAATCATTTCAAGTCCTAAATTCTCACCTTCACGGTAGCGCATCATTAGGAAGATAGAATAATCGACGCCGAGTGTGATGAGCATAATATACGTGAAGAATGGTACGTTCCAGCTCAGTGTTTCCTCTCCTAAGAAGGTTGCAGCAATCCATTCGGTAATACCTAAACTTGCGAAGCTTGCGACAACAAGTGCGACTAAAATTGTAGCTGTCTGTGCAAGTGAACGCGTAATGAACAGTAACATCAGTGAAATACCGATTAAGATAATGATAATGCTGCGTTTAAAATCACTATCCGACATTTGTTGTAAATCGACGTTTGACATCGTTTTACCACCTAGATAAGCGTCTGTATCATGTAATGTAGAGGAGCCTTCAACGAATGAATGCACGACACTTTGCGTTTCCTTCATTACATCCATTGCTTCTGCGGTATATGGATTTTCCTTTAAAATAATCCGCATCGTTGTCGTATTTTGGTCATCATTCATATACGTATCTAAGCTTTGTTTAAAGTCCTTACCTGTCAGCACATCATCTGGCACATTTAAGACATTCGCATTGCCTTTTGCCGCTTCACTCGTATAATCCTGCGTTTGCTTTAGGCCATCTTCCACTTGCTTTAAGCCACCTGTTGCTTGCTTTAAGCCTTGTGCCTGCGCTTCTGCCTGAGTAGCCATTTGCTGAGCGGCCTGTGGAGGAAGCATTGCTGCGGTTTGCTCGGTAGCAGCCGCCGATTGGCTTGCCGCATCCTCTAAACCTATCCGAACTTTATTCGTACCTTTTTCCATTTCATCTAAGCTATCAGTCACCGTATCAAGCTGATCACCTAAATACAGCTCCTTGATTTTTTTCGCTTCTGGACGTGTGACACTATATACTTTATCAACGCCATCTACTTCTTTTAATCGCGCAGTCAGGCGATCAATTTCTTGTAGCGCCTCTGCTGACGTTAATTTCTCATCACTTTTAATGACTAATGTCGTTGGTGAACTCATGCCAGCAGGGAATTTATCTGAGATGAGGTTAATCGCCTGCTTCGATTCATACTTATCACTAATTTCCGTTAAATCATTAAAGTTCAGCTTTCCTGAATACATTAAAATCGATGGCACCGCAATAATGGCTACAATGGCTAATGCCACAAATGGGCGCGCAAATGATTGGGATGCAAGGAAGCCCCACAGCTTATTATCTGCATGAGACTTCACATTTTTCACTGGCCAGAAAAGTTTCATACCAAGTAGCCCCATGAAGAATGGATTTAATGTAAACAGCACCAATAAGAGCACAAGCACGCCAATTGCAACACCACCCGTTGCACGGTAGAAGCTAAATTCCGCAAAGAATAACGCCACTAAACCGAATAATACAGCAATGCCGCTATAAAGTACGGTGCGCCCTGCTGTGCGATACGTTTCTTTAATAGCATGTAGCACATGCCCCTTCGCCACAAGCTCTTCGCGGAACCGCGTGAATAATAAAATATTATAATCGGTTCCTATCCCGAACAGGATAACGACAAGAAAGACTTGTGTAAAGTTTGAGAATGGGAAGTTATATGCGTCAACAAGCTGCGCAATAATGCTAAGTGACACAATATAAGAAACCCCTACAGATAACAGAGACACAAACGGTACAACAGGTGAGCGGAAAACGATAATCAAAATAATGATAATGAAAATAATCGCCACAATCTCCGTTTTTTGTACCCCTTCTTGAGATGTTTGCGCAAAGTCATCCATGACAACATCACTACCTGTAATGTATGTCTTCATCGGTAAATCCTTTAGCTTCGCATTTAATTTATCAGCTACCTCCGTAGCACTTTCTAACTCTTTTTTAATTGACAGCTGATTAATAATTGTCGTCTTATCCTTACTAACAAGCTGTTCCTCTGTTTGCTTACTATCATTATAAAACAGCGTATCCGTAATACCATATTTCTTTTTATTATCCTCAAAATATTGTAGAACCTCATTCATTTTCTTCTTATCTGCCTTTGAGATTCCCTTTTCATCATTGAAGACAATCGCAAAATCATACGTGGACTTGCCATTGTTATTCATATCATTTAAAATGGCTGCTGCTTTTTCACTTTCAAAATCAGCTGGTAATGCAACTTGGCCTTTTTCCTGTCCAAGCTTTTGTAAATCTGGTAATGCAACAACTGCTACCACTACTGCGATAATCCAAAAAATAAGCGCTACGGTCCGCATATTTTTTAAGTTCTTCATGCTTTCGCCCCTTTCTCATCAATACGTTGCTGAATCATTGCTAATGTGCTAATAAAATTCTCCAACTGCTCATCCTCTTCAAAGTCCTCAAACCATTCTTGAATTAACGCACAATATTTTTCGTTAATTTGCGTCAATAATGCGATTCCTGCATCTGTCAGATGAACATGCTTATAACGCTTATCCCCTGTTGGAGATGATACATATTCAATATACCCCTGCGTGAGCAGTTTACTCAGTCGATTCGACACCGCACTTTTTTGGACTCCTTGAAATTTCGCAATCTCACTCGGATATTTATCGCCTTGGATTTTCAAATAATTCAAAACCTCGTACTGTTCTGATGATAATCCTTTGAAGTTTTCTTCGTTCAATTGCTTCGTCACGAGTTCATTTCCTGAAATCATCACACGCTCAAGCAGTGAAATAGCATGTGCAATACGCTCCATCTTTTAGCCCTCCTTATATAGTTCATATGCATGAACTGTTTTAATGTTGATAGTTTATCCCTATGAACTATTGAATGTCAACAAAAAAACTCATTGTCCTTAACCAATGAGTTTTACAAAATTATGAATTGCTGGGTAGTCTGGATTTAACGCCTCGACTAGCTGTTTTTTTATATGTGCTGTTAGCGCTGGATTTGTAAGTGGTAATTCGCGGTGGCTAAGGAGAAGCTCAATATATTCTTTAAGCAGCATTGCATTATCAACCTCATGCGTTAGGAGCCATTGAATTAACTGATCCGCCGCTTCTGTAAAGCGTTCCTTACATGTCATTTGGTCATCAAATAAAAAATCATCTGTAGAAAAAAGTGGCTTTTCTTCTAGTTTTGGCAACGCAAAAATCATTAAATCCACACAATAATCAACAATTTCTCGTAAGGTACGTGGTTTATTGACGATACGATTAAAACTAATATGATAATTTAAAGTTGATTCGACAAACTGTGTAGCTGCAAGTGTCGCGTGCGGATACGTGCTACCAAAAGCCCGCTTTACATACACGTGAAGCCACTGCATACGATTGATACGCAAATCTTCTGCATAGCGCACCAAGTCAATATCTTTCTCCCCAGCTGCCTCCGCGACGATTTGATTAATGCGTGAGTTTTGTTCCTTCTCACGACATAAATAAATGACCTCTCGCAGTAATTCCTCATCCGTTCCACGATGCTGCACTGTTAGTAAAGTGCGCTCCTCTTTTAAATGTTCCTGAAAAGAACGCGTAATCTCAACGAGCAATGCTGCCTTCGATGCAAAATAATTGTAAAATGTGCCCCGCGACACATTACTCTCCTTCACAATATCCGCAATTGATGTTTCTACGTAGCTTTTTTCTTTAAATAAACGATGCGCCGCCTTTTGCATCGCAAATTGTTTTTCATTCATCAGATGTACTTCCTTTATCCATTCTTTGTTTCATTATAATCGATTTGAATGTTCAATGTAGCTTTTGAGAAATGATTTTTCACAAATCACTCATACGTGCAGAAAGCGTGTTTTAGATACGACATAGTTTAAAATATGTGTCAAAACAGGACCATTAGCGCACGTTTTTTTATCGAAATCCTACTTATCGTGCAAAATCTGTCAACTAAACTTTTATTTCGCGACGTCATCAAAAATAAATACTATTTTTAATTCCCAAAAAGAACGATTTTAGGGCAAAAATGATTCCCTAAAGGACAATTCCTACCAAAAAAAGACCTTTTCGGACATACAAAAAGCCGCAATGGCAGAAGTAAAATGACATTTATTCAAAAAAATCGACGGTTGACAAATTTTCATGATCCGGACGATTTCTCTGTGCTAAAAAAACCCTTATAAGCCGATAAACGGCCAAAAAACACCCGCTAGAGTAGCTCTAACGGGTGTTTTTAATTCGGATAGTGTACGACTTTTTACTACAAATCGCCAAAAAAATCATAATGATTTGTGATAATGCTGATAAAGAGCAAATGAATACGACGACACTATGCCTATATACTTACAGTTGTCACTTATCGAAAAATATGTCGTATCGAAAAGCCGCTTTCTGAGGTTATCGATGATTTTTTCTGAGCTATTTAATAAATCGCAACGCACGACTTAGCACTGTCGGTAAAACGGATAAATGATTTTCCTCTGGTGCAATATAAAAAGTGTGTGGCACAGCAGATAAATGTGTTAGTAAGCGCTCAATAGGTGCATGCATGGAGCGCTCAAACTCACCTACGGCCACATACAAGTTCTTTGGCGGATGCGCTTCAAGAAGTGCTGTACTGTACGTCAATAATTCCTCGTCATTCCACCAAACGGATGGACTGAGCGCAATATAGCTCGTAAAATCTTCTGGCGCTGTTAGCAGATGCCACAGCACGTAAAACCCTGATAGGCTATGACCGAATAAGGTGCTACGTGAGCTAGCTGGATAATGTGCCGCTATAAATGGCTTTACGTCATGTGCTAAAAATTGTTGAAACGCCTCTGCTCCGCCAAATGGTCCTTCTTTTGGCATCGGAAATGTGCTAGAGACATTGTAATGCGGAGCTTGTGGGGTAAAATCAAAAAAGCGCTTTGCAGGTGGCTGCTCGATTGTCACGACAATCATGCGCGAAATTTTTGTCAGCTTACGCATCATCATCTGCGCATCAATAATGGCACGTACAACCGGACCATTATGCGCACCATCTAGTACATACAACACAGGAAATCCTTCCTTTGGATGGGGCTTTTCAGGGATTGTCACCGTTATTTGATAGTTATGAAGTGTAAATGCGTCCACTTTTTAATTCCTCCTTATTAAATAATATGAATAATGTATATAAATACGGGTAACGAGCAAAGGAATGGGAGGGATTCAAATGAAAAAAATGGTGAAATTTTCATTTGCGGCTATGATGCTCAGTGCGACGTTCTTTGGTACGACAACTGCAGCACCAGTAACAGCCGACGCAAAAAGCACGTATAATAATTGTACCGCATTTAACAAAGCATATCCTTATGGTGTTCGAAAGTCAGCAAGTACGAAAAATAAAGTGAAGAAGCGGAATGGTCGCGTTGTCTATGAAGCAAGTCGCGCAAAAGTTTCGGCTTCTATTTACAAAGCGGCCACACGTCAAAATTCAGATTTGGACCGTGACCGAGATGGCATTGCCTGTGAACGATAGTACGTCAGAAGCACTCCTATTTGGGTGCTTCTTTTCATTGTGTCATGCGGCCCCTCTTTCGGTATAATAAAAGGACTAGCACGAGGGGGAGTTACAACATGCAGAGTAAAAATAAAACGGTTATGCGCTCGATGGAAATTTTAAATTTATTCATTCGACATGCTAAATTATCATTTAATGAAATTGTCGAGTATTCAGGGATTCCAAAAACATCAGCTTATCGTATGGTGCAAACACTTGAAGAAATGGATTTACTTGATAAGGATACAAATGGTCATTATAGCCTCGGAGTGCTTTTTTTACGCTTTGGTCATCTTGTGTCGGAACGTATGGATATCCGTCAATTAGCGATGCCCGCGATGGAGAAGTTACATAAGGAGCTTGGCGAGGCGATTAATTTAATTATTCGTGACCGCGACGAAGCAGTGTATATCGAAAAAATCCAATCGATTCAACCAGTGCGCCTGTATACAATGATTGGTCGCCGGACACCACTTTATGCGGGGGCCTGTGCGCGTGTCATTTTATCCTTTCTACCGGCACAGGAGCGCGAGGAATATTTAAAGCGCGTGGAGCTTATTCCATTTGCGAAAGGGACGATTTCAACGATTGAAGAGTTGCGTCACTCCATTTCACAAGCGCGAAATGTTGGCTACACGATTAGTTATTCAGAGCTTGAGGACTTTACCGCAGCCATTGCCTTCCCGATTTTAGATTATAAAGGGGATATTATCGCTGGTATTAGCATTGCAGGTATTGAAAAGGATTACGTAGGCGCGGAACTTGAACGCTTTATTACACTTGGCAAACAGGCAGCCAGTGATATTTCGACAAAGCTTGGCTATATTGAATCGTAAGTGAGGACACAACATGAAGCAAAATTATTTTACAATTGGTGAAGTATCTAAAATGATTCATCTACCCGTACGTACACTTCATTATTATGATGAAATCGGGTTATTTAAGCCCGCATATGTCGACCCTGCAACGAATTATCGCTATTATAGTGAGCTGCAGCTAGCAAATATGGACTTGATTAAATCATTAAAATATATCGGAACATCGCTAAATGATATCAAACATGCACAAAATTTTACGCCTGCGCAGTTATTTTCATTTCTAAATGAACAGCAAGAGCGTGTGAGTGAAAAATTGCGTAAAATGCAGGAGGTGCAGCTCGTACTGCAAAAAACGATGAAGCAGTTGGAGGAGCAAATTAAAATTCCTGTATATGAAGAAATTTATGAGAAGGATGATGAAGGTGAGCGCCTACTCGCTGTCAAAACACCCGGTTTCACCTTCCCTGATGACCCTAGTATTTATTTTAATTCGGTAATTGAAACTCTAGAACAAAGTGGAAGTGCTGTAAATGTGCGCTATGGCGGTATTTATCCGCTACAGGATTATCAAAAAATCGAGGATTTACGCTATGATTATTTGTTTATGCCACTACTTACATCACATACTTTTGACTATATGCAGACGAACATGGATCTGATTACCTCTCCAGCGGGCCACTATGCCTGCATTGCGTTTGAATATACATTTGATCACTATTTATCAAATTATCAAAAGTTCTATCAGGCCATTAACACGCGCGGATGGCAAGCACAGTCACCTGTGTATGAGCTGTTTTTACCGACAAGCTTCTCGCCAAACGAAGCTCCTACGTACATCGTGGAGCTAAAAGTAAAAATTAAGGCTTGACCTTACAGTTACTGTAGGCTTTAACATTATAGGTACTTTAAGATGTAGAGGTAAAACAACATGAGTAAAAAAGTATCCATCACGTTAGGCGTTTTATTAGTCAATTTGTTTATTGCCTTCCTCGGTATTGGGTTAGTTATCCCTGTACTGCCAAGGTTGATGAACGAATTAAACATTAGTGGACAGGTCGTTGGTTATTTAACAGCGGCGTTCGCTTTAACACAGTTAATCTTCTCCCCATTTGCCGGAAAGGCGGTAGACCGTTTCGGACGAAAGATTATGATTGTCATTGGCTTAATTATTTTCGGTTTGTCAGAACTATTATTCGGTTTTGGGAAAACGATTGATGTGTTATTTGTTTCCCGTATTTTAGGCGGCTTGAGTGCGGCATTTATTATGCCAGCTGTCACTGCCTTTATCGCCGATATTACAACCGAGGATAACCGTCCAAAAGCACTTGGCTATATGTCAGCAGCAATTTCGACAGGTTTCATTATCGGCCCAGGGATTGGCGGCTTCTTAGCAGAAATTGGCACGCGTGTCCCGTTCTATTCAGCAGGTATCCTTGGACTTGTGGCCGCTGTCGGTTCAATGATTTTACTACGTGAGCCAGAGCGTCCAATTATTCCAGTTACAGAAGATGAGACAGCAGGAAAAAGTAGCTTCCGTAAATTACTAATGCCGATGTTTTTCATCGCATTTGCTGTTATTTTCATTTCATCATTTGGTCTAGCCGCTTTCGAATCATTCTTTAGCTTATATGTAGACCATAAATTCAGTTTTAGCCCGTCAGATATCGCCATTGCGATTACCGGTGGGGCCATCTTAGGCGCAATTTTCCAAGTGGTGTTCTTTGATCCAATGATGAAGGCGCTCGGCGAAATTAATTTAATTCGTATTATGCTACTGTTATCTGCCGTTCTCGTATTTGCGATGACACTGGTTAACTCTTACTGGATGATTATGGCGGTAACGTTTACGGTATTTATCGGCTTTGATTTAATTCGTCCAGCTGCTACTACGTATTTATCACGTATTGCAGGTAATGACCAAGGCTTTGTTGGTGGGATGAACTCATTCTTCACCTCACTTGCCAATGTGTTTGGTCCTGTGATTGGCGGGGTGTTATTCGATATTGATATTAACTATCCATACTACTTCGCAACTGTCTTTATCCTTGCTGGACTAGGACTTGCGATGGCTTGGAAAAATCCATTGCTGAAAAAAAACGCAACAATTGAGCCAAAATAAAAAAGGCTGAGACAAAACACGTCATTTTCCTTTTTTAGCGTTCGCAACGAAAAACCGGAACCGCACTACAGCGCGATTCCGGTTTTTCTTATGCTCCTATGAGAGGTGATTTCTACACGTATGTCAAAGCCTCTTTTGTGTGGCTATAAAACCCCGTAAAATGCATCTTTTACATCGGTCACAAACATATGCCCTGGTGCATGTGTAATCATTAAATCCGGCTTAACGTGCATGGCAATGGCCTGTGGTGTTACGCCGCATGCCCAGAACACTGGCACTTCGCCGTCTTTGATTGGTACTGCATCGCCAAAGTCAGGCTTTGTCACGTCACGAATGCCAATGCTCGCTGGATTGCCGATATGCAGTGGTGCGCCGTGAACGGACGGAAAGCGTGATGTTACTTGCACAGCGCGCACGACCTCTGCTTCAGGAATCGGACGCATAGATACAACGGTTGGCCCTTCAAATATACCAGCTTTTTCTGTGGCAATATTCGTCTTAAACATTGGGACATTACAGCCTTCTGAAATATGACGCACATCGATGTCATTATTCATCAATGCATTTTCAAATGAGAAGCTACAGCCAATTAAGAAGCACACAAAATCGTCTGACCAGTAGTCCTTCAAATCGCTTACTTCCTCGACTAATTCTCCGTGCTTATAAATGCGGTATTTTGGAATGTCGGTACGAATATCCGCGTTCTTTGCGATACGCGACGGCGATACACTCCCCGGCTCAATGACATCTAAAATCGGACAGGCTTTTGGATTTCGTTGTGCAAACAATAGAAAATCAAAAGCATGCTCCTTTTTCAAAATAGCTAGATTAGCTTGCGCATAGCCCATCGCATAGCCAGCTGTCGGTCCTGTAATGACACCCGCTCGAACGGCTTCGCGAATTGCTTGTGGTGATTGTTGTTGATAGTTCATTGTCATTCCTCCTAGCCTACTAAAATACCGATTTGTTCAATTAATGTCATAATGCCAAGAACACCCATCACGACAACCACAAAGGCACCCGTAATCGTTAACCATATCGGATGCTTGTAGCTGCCGACAACATCTTTTTTGTATACCGCAATTAATAATGTACCTAGTGCTAATGGTAAAATTAAGCCATTTAATGCGCCTGCTAATACAAGAACATTTACGGGTTTGCCAATCAATGCGAAAATCAATGTTGAGATAGCAATGAACGCGATAATGATCCAGTTTTCATACTTCGCAATATTTTTATGGAAGGTTTTAATAAATGAAACAGATGTATAAGCGGCACCAACGACTGATGTTACAGCGGCAGCCCACATAATCACACCGAAAATACGGTACCCAATATCACCTAATGCTAATTGGAATACAGAAGCGGCTGGGTTTGCTGCATCAAGTTTAAGTCCTTGTGATACAACCCCTAATACTGCTAGGAATAAAGCAATACGCATAACTGCTGTCACTATAATCCCTGTAATCGAGCTTTTATTGACCTCTGGAATCGCTTCGACGCCTTTAAGACCCGCATCGAGTAGGCGGTGACCACCTGCGAACGTAATATACCCACCGACTGTACCACCAACAAGGGTAACAATTGCTAAAATGCTAATATCTGTTGGTGCGAACGTACGCACAATCGCTTCGCCAACAGGTGGATGTGTTGAAACAGCCACATAAAACATTAAGAAAATCATGACAGCACCGGCAATTTGTGCAGCGCGGTCCATTACTTTACTTGCTTCTTTAAATAAGAAAATAACGATGGCAAAAATGGCACTTAAAATGGCCCCCGTCACCGTATCCATGCCAAGCATCGCATTTAAACCAAGCCCTGCACCGGCGACATTCCCTATATTAAATGCTAGACCGCCAAATACGATTAGCACTGCTAAAACAATTCCTAGCCCTGGCAATACTTTATTCGCAATTTCTTGTCCGCGTAGGCCTGAAACGACGATAATGCGCCAAACATTCATCTGCGCGAAAATATCGAGTAAGACAGATACTAAAATAACGAATCCAAAGCTTGCGAGTAACTGCTCTGTAAAAACAGTTGTTTGTGTTAAAAATCCTGGCCCAATTGATGAAGTGGCCATTAAGAATGCGGCACCGAGCAGGACGCTACGGCTCGCTTTTTGTGTGACTTTTTCTCCCATTGTGGTTCCCCCTAAGTCTAACGATACGCCGTAACGTCTATTTGGTTGTTTGTTAATGTTTCATGGATGTATTTTGCAAAAGTCAGTGCATGTGCACCGTCCCCGTGGATACACACCGTATGCGCATCAAGTGCAAAATTCGTTTGCTGCTGTGTTTGAACATGTCCCTCTTTGACCATTGTCATCACCTGGCGTACCGCTTCCTCATCCGTTTCAATCATCGCATGAGGCTGTGTACGTGGTGTCAGACTACCATCTTGCTGATATGTACGGTCAGCAAATACTTCATTTGCTGTTTGAAGACCGATGCGCTTACCTGCTGTAATAAGCTCGCTCCCTGCTAAGCCATACAAGACAAGCGATGGATCAACAGCATACACCGCTTCTGCAATGGCCTCAGCAAGCCGTGCATCTTTTGCGGCCATATTATACAGTGCCCCGTGTGGCTTCACATGCTCGACTTGTCCCCCTAAAGCCTTCGTAAATGCCTGCAGTGCCCCAAGCTGATAGATGACAATATTTTTCGTATCTTCTGGTGCAATCGCCATATTACGGCGACCAAAGCCAACTAAATCTGGCAATCCTGGATGGGCGCCAATTTTAACCTCTTTCTCAAGCGCAAGCTCAACCGTTTTTTTCATAACAGTTGGATCACCCGCATGAAAGCCACAGGCAATATTAGCAGATGTCACATAATCGAGAATGGCCGCATCATTGCCAAGTGTATACGCACCAAAACTTTCTCCGAGGTCACAATTTAAATCAATTTGATACATCAAATCACCCCTTATTGCTATTTTAAAAACCATAATTCAGTTTTTAAATTCCGTATTTAGGAACTTATATTCCGAATATTATCACAATCAACTATTTGATGTAAAGTTACGAATTGTATTTTTTTTCTGATAATTTATTGAATTTATCCTAGTTTTCGTTATAATTATTCCTATATTCAGAATTTCAATTCCGAAAAATGGTATTTGGAGGGACAACGTGATGCATAATACGCAAGCAATTGAGTGGATGCCATTTGGGGAGATGGCCATTCGTATGCAGTTTGGCACAAGTGTATCGGACGTTACACAACGACAGATTACGCAAGCCATGGCGCAAATTGACGCGCAAAACATCCCATACATTCAAGAAATGATTCCTGCTTATACAACACTAACGGTGCTTTATGACGCCATTTATTTACTAACACAAGGTATTAAAAATCCTGCTCAGGCAGTCATTGAGACATTAACAGCTTGTGTATCAGTCGATGCGGCCACTTCAGCGGCAACTACAAAAATCATTGATATACCAGTATGCTATGGCGGAGAATACGGGCCTGATTTAGAGGAAGTGGCTAGTTATCATCAGCTCTCGGTCAAAGAAGTGATTAAACGTCATAGTACACCGCATTATTTAATTTATATGCTCGGTTTTGCACCAGGCTTTCCTTATTTAGGTGGACTTGATGAAACCATTGCAACGCCACGGAAAAAGAGCCCTCGTTTAAAAATCGAGGCAGGTTCTGTTGGCATCGCAGGTAGTCAGACAGGAATTTATCCGATCGAAACACCCGGGGGCTGGCAGATTATTGGGCGGACACCACTTGCTTTATTCCAGCCTGAAAAAATGCCGCCAACTTTACTCGAAGCGGGTGCAATGATTCGATTCGTGCCTATTTCAGCGGCAGATTTTGAGGAGATGATGGCATGATTCACATTGAAAAACCAGGCATGCTGACGACCATTCAAGATATAGGGCGTCAGGGCTTTCAACAGTATGGCGTCATTGTCAGTGGTGCCATGGATACGTTAGCACTTCAAACAGCGAATATTTTAGTGGGCAACGCACAGGATGAGGCTGTCCTTGAGGTGACGATGGGTGGACTACGTTTTAAGACGGACGATGACTGTGTCATGGCGATGACAGGCGCAGCCATTCAAGGAACCATTAACGGTAGGGACCCGCTTCAAAGCTACCGACCTGTCGCACTCAAGGCTGGCGATACCGTACAGCTTGGGCCATTACTTAGCGGCTGTCGCAACTATATTGCCTTTCGCGGCGGCATCGATGTACCAGCTATTATGAACTCAAAAAGCACATATTTACGGGCAGGTATTGGAGGTTACAAAGGACGTGCACTTAAAAAAGGTGATGCGCTTACCGTCTATAAACATACAGCACAGCAAGTAAAATGGCAGGCAGAACCACCACATTATGCAAAGAAGAACTGGACCGTGCATGTAACAGCTGGTCCTGAGTGGGCACAGTTTACCGCCGATAGTCAGCAGCAATTCTTAACAACACGATATGACATTACGGCGGCAGCTGACCGCATGGGCTACCGTCTAAAGGGTACCCCCCTGCAGCGTGTTTCAGCAGAGGAACTGTTATCAGATGCGGTGTTATTTGGCACCATTCAAGTATCAAATGACGCACAGCCTACGGTATTATTAGCTGACCGTCAAACGACTGGCGGCTATCCAAGAATCGCACAAGTTATCGCGAGTGATTTACAAGTATTCGCCCAAATGAAGCCAGGCGACAGCATCCAATTTGAATGCGTGACACTCACAGAGAGCTATGCCTTATTAAATGAACAAACGCAGTATTTACGAAAATTAGCGCAAGCTGTACGTTTACAGCAGCTATAAGCAAAAGCCGAAATCTATTAGGATTTCGGCTTTTTTGTTGGTGATGCCTAAAGCATCAACCTATGTAATTCCAAATGAAAAGCGTTCTCATTGTAGCTTAAAAAAATAGACTTTTGCGCTTATAGACACTGACGATAGGCAGTCGGCGCTTTCCCTGTATATTTTTTGAAAATACGGCTGAAATAAAATGGATCGTCATAGCCAACCTTTTCAGCAATAGATGCGATTGTTTCATCTGTAGCACGCATTAATTCTTTGGCATGCTGAATGCGTAGTTCAATCAAATAATTACTTGGATTAATGCCTGTATAACGTTCAAATAAATGCGCAAAACGACGACGTTCAATATTAAAGCGCTCCGCTACTTCCGTCACCGTTAAGCCAGATTGATAATACTGGCGCATAAAGGCTAATGCCTCACTCATCGCATCCTCACGGTCTACATGCTTGCTACGCTGGTGTGCGACAAGCATTTCACTAATAAATTGCATAAAGTATGCCTTTGTTTGTACACGTGAAATATTCCCTGGTGTCGTAAACGCCTTCATCATTTGCTCAACCGCACGTTGACAAGTAGTGTAATCATCGATTGAAATGACAAATGGATCATGCGCAATAACCGTTTCTTCGACATCATAGTAAATTACCGCATAATGACAGCCCTCGCCACCGATCGGCTTCATATCGATATCAGCCGTATTATTAATATGGAGCACCATACCTGGCATTAATTTATAGCGCACATTATCAAAAGTAAAATACCCCTGACCCGAAAGTGGGAACACAAAGCTACAGCGTCCTGTTGAACTGTGGTGAACCATCCCATTAATCGTTGCAGGCACGCGGTGTGTAAACATATCGTTAAATTCAATTTTTGTATGTGCATAGTAAGACATGACTTCTTCTGTTTTCATTATCATCACTTCTTTCTCAATTGATAATCATTATCAGTTAAATCTTACAAATAAATGAGGCATTTGTAAAGTTCATTTTATGATAAACTTAAAAATAGAGGTGAATTCTATGCAGTTACAGTACGAGAAATCTTGGGACAAAGCGCTCGCAAGCGTTGATAGGACGCGAATCGAGCAATTATTCCTTGACGCAAAAAAAGCGAAAATTTTACAGCTATTCGAGAGGCAGTTAATCACCAGGAAACACTCCTTATTAGTGTGCTTATTCATAATCGTAGTGAGAAAACACTCGTTTTTGATCAAACATCCCTTGATTATGAGCTTGATGGACAGCACATTGCGACGGCTCTTTTTACACTGCCGCAATTAAAAATACCCCCACATACAAGTATGCCGTGGACATTTTTATTTCCAAAAGGAAGTTATGTACGATGCGATAGCTATGCAGGTGGTACGTTATCATGGACAAATGCGCACCAAATCAAATGATTTTTTGAGATTGAAAATGATGAAAGGCTAGTATATGATTTGACCTTTGATACATCTCTTCATAAGAGAAGCTATTGAGCGATTCAATATAAGCTGCTTTTAATTCTTCATACTTCGCAACCATTTCAACCGATAAAAAGTGGATGGACTGCATATCAGATTCTAATAACACAAGACGCCCAGCCTCAATCACGCGCTGGCGTTTTTTTATTGATTCAGAGGATTTGTGGCTGTGCTTCTTCTAACTGAATTAAACGGTCTAAACTATCCAAAAATTCATTCATGTTTGCATCTCCCTCCAGTATGTATTTATACCATTATAATTACACTACTTAGGTAAATATAAATCCATTAAATTTCTATTATATTTTAAAAAACAAAAAACAAGGACTACCCATGAAGTAATCCCTGTTTTCCCCATTTATAAAAAGGACCCAAGCCACAGTCCCATGACGGTGCCAACATAATTCCCAATAATATAACCAAATGTGCCGACAATTAAAATCGGACCAACAAGATTTTGCCATCCCTTCGCAATCGCCAGTGCAGCGGCTGTTGTCGGTCCCCCTGCATTTGCATTAATCGCCAGCATAATTTCTTCTAAATCAAAACGTAGTAGTTTACCAAATACGAGTGAAATCGTCACATTAACAATCACAATCGTCACCGCAAAGACGAATAATAATGGTGCTTCCTGTAAAATAAGCGGAATGGACGCTGGAATCCCAATGACAACAAAGAAAATATGAATTAAATACGTGCCAATTTCCTGACTCCCTTGAAGGCGCTCAAAAAAGCGTGGGAATAATAGCAATGCTAGGAACGTTAACGTCGTCAGCATCAAGTACATATCACCAAAAAGACCATTCGCTAAATTCCAAAAGAAGCTAACATTATCCCCAGATGGAATCAATGTATCAAAGTATTCCGATAATTTCTTCGCAACTAACACAATCGTAAAGGCAATCCCGACAGCAAGCGCAATGTCCAATAATGAAATCGATTTTGGCTTCCAGTATGACTTGGCTAAGTTTTCATTCTTCCCCGCGCGACTTTCCACCTCATCAATATGTGGCGTCTTATAGCGTTTACGGAAAAAATTCATCGTCGGAATAATAATCAATACGATAAATAAAACGGCCATCGTCAAATTATCCGCAACAACGGATGCAGAAACAAGCTCACCTGGTGTTTCAAACTTCGCTGCCATTGCCGCAAAGTTGACCCCACCGCCGATATAGCTCGCGCTAAACATCGCCGCCATCTTATCAAGCATTGGAATGTGATCTTTCAGCATAAAGAAGGCAATCGTTGTTCCTGCTACTGTACCAATCGAGCTGATTAAGAAAATCAGTAAGAGCCGGCCACTTTCACGAAAAAGCTTTTTTAAATTAATTTGAAACAGTAATAATGGAATCGCTAGTGGCACAATGACTGACCAAACCGCATCGTATACGCTAGATTCAGTCGGAATAATGCCGGTATTGGACAAAATAATCGCGATAACAAGCGCGATTATGGCCCCTGAAATACGTGAGGCCCATTTAAAACGTTGCTCTAATACAATACTAATTGATGCGACAATAATAATAATGCCCCATAATACGAGCGTATCATCTGCCGCAATCCATGTTTCCTTCATATGTATCCCTCCCCTTTTTTTCTTACCCGCAAAGGTTTCGAAAAAAACAAAACGAGCATCTCCTAGTTAGAAATGCTCGTATCGTCATTAAATTTTTTGTTTCATATGCGCGAGGCCAAACTTCGGTTTAAGCTCGGCAAATAATACCGCGATTAAAATTAAGAAACAGCCGAAAATCATACGGCCTGTTAATAACTCATTTAAAAGCCATACCGAGAATAATGTGCCGAACAACGACTCCATTGATAAAATAATAGCTGACTTTGTAGGATTCGCATATTGCATACCGATATTTTGACACACATAGGCGACACATGTACAAAATACTGCTAAATAAATAATAATATAAAGCCCAGTTGGTTCAACAACCGTTGGCACTTCACCGAGTATAATCATCATGATAATGCCTAACACCGATGCTGTCATAAACTGCACAATTGTGAGCGCAAGTGCATCCTCTTTTTTCACAAAGACATTCGTATAAAAAATGTCGAATGCAAATAGCACCGCACATAAGATTGATAAAATATCACCGACATTCATCGTGAATGAACTTGTTAAAGATAAGAAGCCGATGCCGACAAGAGCTAAGATTGCCGCAATTACCTCATAGCGATCAAAGCGTCGTTTATAAATTAAATAGGCAAGCACTGGTACAATCAGTACATTGATGGCGGTTAAAAATGCATTTTTTGCAGGTGTTGTATAGAGTAACCCATACGTTTGCACTGCAAATGCAGCGAATAAAATGACGCCAAGCACCGCACCCTTCCATAGCACAGCTTTATTAATCAACCGTAGTTTTTTATGGAAAATTAAGCATAGTAACACCGTCGCAAGTGTAAAGCGTAGTCCCATTAGCTGAAAGACAGTCCAATATTCTAGGCCGACTGCCATGCCTACAAAGCCACTCCCCCACATTAATGCGGTAATCACAAGGAGCAGCTCGCCTTTATACTTTCCCATGCGTAAGCCTTCTCTCTATGTATACATTCACCTCATCATACTCGATTTATGCATTTTTGTGAATATATTCCCATAGAAAAGATCCGTTAATTTACGCTTTTTCAGTCAATGTCAGAAATTCTTCCGCATCCTGTGCCGCTAAGTGCACTCCTTTTAACCAAAAGGCCTCCTGTGTAATATCTTCGCCTAAATGCTTCATCACAAGGTCCTCCACATTCATTGACCCTGTATCACGTAGTAGGGCCATATAGCGCTCTTCAAAATCCGTACCGATTTCCTTTGCTTTCGCGTAAATGCTTAGTGAGAATAAGTAGCCAAATGTGTACGGGAAATTATAAAACGGTACACCTGTAATATAGAAATGAAGCTTCGATGCCCAGAAATGCGGATGCGTTGTTTCAAGTGCACCACCATATGTTTCCTGCTGTGCTTCACTCATTAATTCATTTAAACGTGCGGCCGGCACAACACCATTTTTACGTTCCTCGTAAAAGCGGGTTTCAAAAGTGAATCTTGCATAGATATTCATAAACATTGCTACAGAGCGCTGGACTTTATCCTCTAATAGCGCAAGTCGCTCATCCGCATTTGTCGCCTCTTGCACCGCTGCATCCGCAATAATCATTTCAGCAAATGTAGAGGCTGTTTCTGCGACATTCATTGCATAGCCTGAATTGAGTGGGTGAACATCACGCAGTGCATACGAGTGGAACGCATGGCCTAGCTCATGGGCAAGCGTTGATACATTGTTCATCGTGCCCGCATAGGTCATGAAAATACGAGATGCATTGTCAAGCTTCGTCGTCGTACAAAAGCCACCAGGTCGTTTATTATCGCGGTCCTCTGCCTCAATCCATGAATTTTCAAATGCCTGACGCGCGAAAGCCTCAAGCTTTGGTCCAAATTTCGCGAAATGCTGTAAAATAAATTCGGCGCCTTCATTAAAGCTTAACGTTGTTGTTGATGCGCTAATCGGTGCATCTAAATCAGCCCAAGTCATGGCCTCTTTTCCTAAAATAGTTGCTTTCCGCTGTAAGTAATTGACGAAAGGCTCACGCGTTTTCGCAATCGCCCCCCACATCGCATCCAATGTTTCACGCTTCATACGATTAATGCGCAGCGGCTCTTCTAAAACATCCTCCCAGCCACGTTTTTTATACGTTGTTAAACGGAAGCCTGCTAAATGATTTAATGTATGCGCAAAAAAGGCTTCTCGCTCAGTAAATGCCGCTTCAATCGCGGCATCGACATCTGCGCGTACAGTCGCACTTTCATGATTGCGTAAATTATTCGCCTGACCAACGGATAATACTTTTTCCTCGCCATCAACCGTTACACGAATTTTCGTATCTGCAATTAATAAATCGTATAAGCTACTCCAAGCCTGGTCACCATCTGCGCGTAAACTCGTAATGATGGATTCCTCTGCTTCTGACAGTAGTAGTTTCGTTTGATTACGTGTCTCCGTTAAAATAAATTCAAAAGGCGCTAGTGCCTCACTCGTAATAATGTCATGAAATGTCGCATCATCTAGTTCTTCAATTAATTTATCAAAGCGATTACGCACATCCGATAATGCAGCATATTGTGTACGCATATTACTTTGAATGACTTGAGCCGCTTCGTCCTTTGTATTTTGCGCTGTTAAGCAAGACAGCATAACGCCAATTTTTTGTAAATTAAGCACGGTCGTTGTTTGCACATCAAGCGCGGTTGCAATTGTGGCAGATGATGGCTGTGCAATTGCTGCCTCTACCGCTTCCTTATATGCTTCAATCAATGTCGGTACTTCCGCAATATGCGCTAAAAAAGCCGCTGAGTCACTCGTACCGCCTTCGTAAAACGCATTTAAATCCCATGTTTCTGAATACGTTGTCATATTCATTCCCCCTATAATTAACTGAATAGTTCATTACTTAATCGAATTATTTCACTTTTCGAAATATTTTTCAAGTGATGGGAAGTGTTCACGGACATAATTTGCGGAAATAGGCGCTAGATGAAGCTCGCGCGCCCAGACAGAAAGCTGCCCGATATGATGAATTTCATGAATAATAATATGATGCAAAATGGCATCAATCGTATGCTGATTCCCGCGGTCAACTACGATTTGTTGTGGGTCATACTTCGTCGTTAGAAATGCTACAATTTCTGGACGTAGCTCATTAGACAAGGTGCGAATTCCTGCGAGTGAATGCCTCGGTACCGCCTCGTCTGTCTTCTCTAAAATATCGCAAATCCAGCTATATTCTACACCTACGATATGCAGTAATGTCTCGCCAATGCTCCCGACACCACCTACACGTTCCTGCCATAACTGTTCCTCTGAAAGCTTTTCACACCAGTCAAACCACTCTTCTCGCTTTTGCCAATTATATTCAAAAAAATGCTTCATTATGACACCTACTTTCTAGCACTCTATTCCCTACCATAAAATCATTACACGCAAAAAAACACAGCGCTCCCACACGCTGTGTCTATCAAAATTAGTCCCATGTTATCGCCTAAATGCTATAGCTTTTCAACGATTGTTGATACACCTTGGCCGCCACCTACACAAAGCGTTGCCAAGCCATATTTTACATCATCGCGTTTTTTCATTTCATGTAGAAGCGTTACTAAAATACGTGCACCACTTGCGCCAACTGGATGCCCCAGTGCGATAGCGCCGCCGTTGACATTCACTTTGTTCATGTCAAAAGCAAGCTCCTTCGCTACAGCCAGTGACTGCGCAGCAAATGCCTCGTTAGCTTCAATTAAATCGATATCATCGATTGTTAAATTTGCTTTTTCAAGTGCTTTTTTCGTTGCAGGTACAGGCCCAATCCCCATGATTGCAGGGTCTACACCCGCAACAGCGTTACTTACAATACGTGCATATGGCTTTAAGCCTAGCTCGTTGGCTTTGTCCTCTGACATTAATAGAAGCGCTGCCGCTCCGTCATTAATCCCTGAAGCATTTGCTGCTGTAACGGTTCCATCTTTTTTAAATGCAGGACGCATACTAGCTAATTTCTCTGCTACGACGCCTGCACGCGGAAATTCATCTCGGTCGAAAGTGATTGTTTCTTTACGTGATTTGACTTCAACTGGCACAATCTCATCATTGAAGCGCCCCGCCTTTTGAGCTGCTTCTGTTTTTTGCTGACTTTGTGCCGCGAATGCATCTTGCTCTTCACGTGTAATGTTGTATTTCTCTGCTAAATTCTCTGCTGTAATCCCCATATGATAGTGATGGAAAGCATCAGTCAAGCCATCATGTAACATTGTATCAATCAGTTTACCGTCGCCCATACGGTATCCCTGACGCGCCTGTGGCAGAATATATGGCGCTTGTGTCATATTTTCCATACCACCCGCAACGACAATATCAGCTTCCCCAAGCTGAATCGCCTGCGCGGCTAAATGTACTGCTGTTAAACCTGAACCACAAAGTTTATTAATTGTTGTTGATGGTACTTCATATGGCACACCTGCATTGACTGCAGCCTGACGTGCAGGACCCTGACCAAGACCAGCCTGCAAAATATTTCCTAGTACTACTTCATCAACCGTCTCCGGTGCAACATTTGCACGCTCTAGCACTTCTTTCACAACAACAGCGCCCAAATCCGTCGCTGCTGTATTTTGTAACGTGCCATTAAAGCTACCAATTGCCGTACGAACGGCTTCAACAATTACAACATTTCTCATACTCTCTCCCCTTCCTATCTTACTAAATTTTACATTCTTCTAAATTATTAGTAAAATTCATATAAAGAATATTTTTTATTACTATTGGTTATAAATATTTGGAGGTGCAAAAATGGACTTACGTGCAATCGAATTATTTTTAGCTGTTGCGGAGCAAGGAAGCTTCACAAAGGCAGCTGAAAAAACGTTTGTCACACAGCCTTATTTAAGTAAGGTTGTGAAGCAAATAGAAGAAGAACTCAATGTCACATTATTTAATCGCACAACACGTAAACTTGAATTAACTGATGCCGGTAAAATCGTTATCGAACAAGGGCGCATGGCTTTAAAACCGCTCCAAGACATGCCTAATTTACTGAATGAGCTTCAAAATTTACAAAAAGGGGAAATTGTATTAGGAATTCCACCCGTTATCGGAACCCTCATCTTCCCGTCGATTGCACAGCGCTTTAGCCACGCTTTTCCAGATGTAACGCTACGCTTGATCGAGCTTGGTGCCAAACATATTTTGACATTAGCGGAAGAAGAAAAAATCGATGTCGGCTTTACGGTAAAGCCTTTCTCAGAAGGAAATTTCCGTGTAAAGCCGTATTTCGTTGATGAATTTATGATTTATTTATCTCATAATCATCCTCTTGCTTACCGCGAACGCATTAAAATCGCGGAGCTAGCTGATGAAAAATTTATCGTCTTCACAACCGATTTTACACTGCGAGATATGGTTATTAAGCTATGTGCAAAAAATGGCTTCAAACCAAATATCGCCTACGAATCCTCACAGTGGGATTTAATGGTCGAATTAATCGCGATTGACATGGGTGTCGCCGTATTACCAAAATCCATTTTTGAAAAGCATAACAACCCGCATGTCAAAATGATTGCTATCGATAGTGATGAGCCCTATCTTTGGGAAATCGCCATGATTACAAAAAAAGAACGTTACTTATCTTATGCGACGCGCGCATTTTTAGATATGTTTTAATCGCTTGGAAGGAAGTGCCTTATGGAACTTAGACAACTAGAATATTTTATGGTCCTCAGTGAAGAGCTACACTTTACCCGTGCAGCGCAGCGCTTACATATTTCACAGCCAACATTAAGTCAGCAAATTAAAGTACTCGAACAAACTGTTGGCGCGCTACTTTTTAACCGCATCGGCAAAAAAATCACCTTATCTAAGGCCGGTGAAATTTTATATAGCCAGTGCCAACAAATTTTTTCGACACTTGAACAAACAAAAATACAGCTGCAGGCACTCGACCATTTTGATCATGAACAGCTACGAATTGGTGCTTACCCTGGCGCCATTTACGATTTAATCTCACTCAGTGTACTTCATTATATTGAACAATTTCCGACTGCCCCAGCGAAAGTGCTCGCACATGAGCGCGTAACGACGCTTCTTGAAAATGATGAGGTAGATATCGCCTTTTCGTATCATGAGGACAACCGCATTAATGGTAGCTACGTCGAAATCCCTTTATATGATGAAAGCTTTGTTTTTGTCGCACATCGTAGTCACCCATTCATTCAAAAAGAGGTATTGGCATGGAAAGATATTGTAGATGAGCCATTAACATTATTCCCAGAAACGCATCATAGCCGTATCCTATTAAATCAAACGCTCGCTGAACAGGGACTTGAATATTATCCGATTTTTGAAACAGAGAACACCCATGCGATGCTACATTTTTTAGAGCAGCGCCTTGGTAGCACGGTAATGCTACGTTCGTTGTATTCGCATCTCCGTAATCCATATATCGAAGCACGCCCTATTGATAGTGATATTTTGAAAGAAGTCGTGCTAATTATTCCGAAAAAAGAAAAACCACCTTGTGCAGTAAAAGAATATTTACCGATGTTTGAACGGTTTTTAGGTACGAAAGGAATCGTCGCAAAAGATCATATGTCATTACTTTTGCTAAGTAATGATAGCTTCTCGCTATAATAATCATAGAAATTATCAGTTGGACCATTTATTTCCAAAAGTTATACTTATTGTAACAACTTAGAACTAAAACATCTTATAGCTACGTGCACGCAGCTTCTAGACTGCGTCACGATTTTCTGTAAAAAGTTATCCAAATCATGTTTTGAATGCAACACCAACTTATACATTCACTATTCGAGGAGGCAATTACTTAATGAAAGAACGTATCCGATTACCAAAACTTATCGATAAAATCGTTTCAGCAGAAGAAGCAGCATCATGGTTTAAAGATGGCATGGTGGTAGGAATGAGTGGCTTTGGTCGTGCAAGTGACGCCAAGGAAATTCCATTAGCGCTTGTCGAACGTGCAAAAAAAGAACCATTTCAATTAGATGTTTATACAGGAGCATCTCTTGGTCCAGAAGTCGATCATTATATGGTAGAAGCGGGTATTATTCGTAAGCGCGGTCCTTACCAAGCTGAAAAATTAATGCGTAACTCAATCAATGAAGGGATTACCCTTTATACAGATATGCATTTATCACATAATGCAGAGCTTGTACGTAACGGCATCATCGGGCCAATCGATTTCGCCATTATCGAAGCATCGGCTATTACAGAAGATGGTCTTATCATTCCAACAAACTCGGTCGGTAATACACCCATCTATGCACAATATGCGGATAAAATTTTAATCGAGCTCAATACAGCTCAGCCAGATTTAGAAGGTATTCATGATATTTATGTACCTGAAAAAGCAGGCAAAGGGCGACGTCAGCCGATTCCAATTATTGACCCTGCAGACCGTATTGGTGAGCTAGGTATTCGCGTTGATGTCGATAAGATTGCTGGTATTGTGCATTCAGAGCTACGTGATGCACCTGCATTAATCATTGAGCCAGATGAAGAAACACAAGTGATGGCCAACCATTTAATCGAATTTTTACGTGAAGAAGTGGCATCAGGTCGCGTAGATGAGCTACCGGTTATCCAATCTGGTGTTGGTACAGTAGCCAATGCTGTATTAAACGGGTTTTTAGAATCTGATTTAACGGATTTAGAATTATATTCAGAAGTACTGCAAGATGCAGTTTTTGATTTAATCGATGCTGGTAAAATTAAAATCGCTTCTGGTACATCCATCACATTAAGTGAACGTTACTGCGATAAGGTGTACAACAATATTGAAAAATACGCGGATAAGCTTGTATTGCGTCCACAAGAAATTTCAAATCATCCAGAAGTTATTCGCCGACTCGGTCTTGTGTGCATTAATACAGCACTTGAAGCGGATATTTATGGCAACGTCAACTCAACTCATGTATTTGGCACACAAATTATGAACGGTATCGGCGGCTCAGGTGACTATGCCCGTAACGCGCGTATCGGTATTTTCGTTACGAAATCATCTGCAAAAGCTGGTAGCGTATCATCAATTGTGCCAATGGTATCGCATGTCGATCACACCGAACATGATGTTGATGTTATCATTACAGAACAAGGTGTTGCAGATTTACGTGGCATGGCGCCAAAAGAGCGTGTGAAAGCCATTATCGATAACTGCGCGCACCCGAACTTCAAAGACAAACTATGGGATTACTACAACCGTGCTGTAGAAGAAACGAATAATGCACAAACCCCACATATTTTAGAAGAAGCTTTCTCTTGGCATATTGAATACAAAAATGCGAAGAAGAAAGTAAAGGCCTAATCCTATACATTAAAAACCAGGAGCCGCATATTGCGGGGCTCCTGGTTTTTATTATAGATTTTCAAATAATTTCACCGAACTTAATGCGCGTTTATAAACGCTTGCCATTATGCATCATCGTACATTCCACGAAAAATAACTTAGCCCCGACATCCGGACATATTTCACTCACACTAATTTTTAGATTACCCGGTGGTTTCTTCTTTCGATAGCTTAAAGTGCGACAAATGATGTTGTCGTTCAAACCGTTCAAGCATACATCAACTACGATAATCATACGCGAATTTTTTCAAAGTTAAGCCACCTTTCTTCAGTTGAATACCGGAAAAAGGTGGCAAAACAAGAATTTGACAGCGACTCCTAGAGGACTCCTAGCATGAGTGGAAGACCCCGCAGTAAGCTTGCGAGCGAGAAGGCTTCCGCCATGCCTCAGGAAAGCGTCCGTCAAATTCAACTAAAAGAACATGTCTTTTTCTTTGTTTCACTTTCGTGAGTCAGTTTTTGTACATCTTTTTTTGCGTAATTTCATACATATCCTTACCATTTTACCTATATTTACTATATGATAGAAGTAGCATACAAAGATGCTTATAGATTGGCCAGAGGAGTGATAATTATGCGTTTAAACACTGAAAATTTAATTCGTTTCCAAAAAATCGTAACACCTTATTTACCCGAAAATGCAAATAAGGTATTAATTGATGCGGAAATCATTTATCCTGCTATTTTTCTTAAAGTCACATTCGGTTTAGAAAATGAAAAAGTACTTATTCCAGCTCATGATGAACGCTATTTTGAGCTTCTTGAAAAATTAAAAAAGAAATTTTACCACACTGCGAGGAAAATGAACGTGATCTGTTTTTAATTGCTACAAAGCACCCTGAGGACGGCCTGTGGGATGTAGAACAAGTCAATGCCATTCCTGAAGATGTCTTCGGAGAATTTGCACAGCTACATCGTTTAGAGGAAAAAGCGGTACGCATTGCCCGTAAATATACGCAAGGCCATGGTGTGCTTTACCGCGAGATTGCAGAACCTAACCCATACTTGCGTGGTCATCACTGCCTTTACAATACAAAGGGTGAGCTTGAATACCGCGATGATGTTGTCTACAACACACCGACCGAATGGAAGGAAAAATCATTCGCACAAATTTTAATACAATTCCATGATAAATGGGTTGAACTATATAATGAAAATTGGTCGACAATTAATATTATTTTCCATGCGCCAAATCATTACACACTACAGTTTGATAATGAAGATTTAACTGCTACTAGTTACGAAGAACGCAGAGATGTATGGAAAGCGCATTATTTAACAGTTACCCCGTAACAAATAAAAAAGCAGGAAACGCCTATGCGCTTCCTGCCTTTTTTTCATTATTTCTGTTGTTTTTTCGGACGAATGTATAAGCCTAATTCTCGTCGTTCATGCATTAATGCTTTATAAAGCGAATAAATCATAATGAGCATGAGTATCGAGAATGGGAAGGCAACAATAATCGCAGCATTTTGTAGCGCCTGTAAACCACCTGAGAATAATAAACTTGTCGCAATGGCCGCTTGTAAAATCCCCCAAATTAATTTCACTTTAAATGATGGATTTAATGAGCCACCTGTTGTCTGCATACCAAGTACAAAAGTTGCTGAATCGGCAGATGTGACAAAGAATACCGCTACTAAAATAATCGCAATAATTGATAAAATAATACCGAATGGAAGTTGATCGAAGACTCCAAAGAGCACTTGCTCCGTCGGTAAATCAATAATGCCAGGATTTTTTTTCGATGCATCAATCGCAGATGTACCAAATACCGCGAACCACAATAAACTAACAATCGTTGGTAATAAAATAACACCCATTAAAAATTCACGAATTGTACGTCCACGTGAAATACGCGCGATGAAAATCCCAACAAATGGAGACCAAGACATCCACCATGCCCAGTAGAAAATGGTCCAACTATTAATCCAGTCGCGCCCTTCTCCACCTGGAGAGGTACGTAGACTCATTTGTACGAAGTTTTGTAAATAGCCACCAAGGCCGTTCGTAAAGTTATTCATAATTTGTACTGTTGGCCCTAAAATAAGCAGGAGTACGAATAGCACAAAGGCAATATACAGATTTGCATTACTCAGTAATTGAATCCCTTTGTTGAGACCTGTAGAAGCAGAAATCATGAATAGTAACGTTACGATAATAATGATAATAAATTGTACAGTAAAGCTATTTGGAATCGACGTTAAATACGATAGACCGCCGTTAATTTGTTGAGCACCAAAACCAAGTGTTGTTGCTACACCGACAACCGTCGCAAATACGGCAATAACATCAACGGTATGCCCCATCCATCCTTTAGCACGTTCGCCGATTAACGGATAAAGTGTTGAACTTAGTAAGCCCGGCATTCCTTTTCGGAATTGGAAATAAGCAAGGGCAAGTGCTACAATCCCATAAATTGCCCATGCAGAAATTCCCCAGTGAAGGAATGTATAACGGAATGAATCTTTAAGCGCTTGTTGAGATCCTTCCTCCGCAGACGGTGCACTAATCGCGAAATGGGATAATGGCTCTGCGGCACCCCAGAATACAAGACCAATCCCCATACCAGCGCTAAATAGCATCGCAAACCATGATTTATTACTATATTCTGGTCGGTCTGTACGCTTTCCTAAACGAATACCACCAACCGGACTTAAAATTAAAAATAGACAGAATGCGACGATAATAGCAACGGTTAATAAATAATACCAGCCAAATGACGTCGTCAAAAAGCTTTGAATATTTCCAGTAACTGTTTCAAACATTTCTGGTGCAATTAATCCTACTGTTGCTGCAAATATTGCAACTACTGCAGATACCCAGAAAACAATCCCTAATTTCTTCATTTTTTTCTCCTTTTCGTTTAAAATTTTCTCACTATACTTTTTTACTGTAACATCAAAAAAAAGAATAGTAAATTTTTTCACTATTGGAAAATTATTTTATAAATGGTTAAAAAGTGTTTTATGTAGCATTAAATCGATTCTGTACCTTTATTTTGTTTAAATGGTTTGTATCAAAAAAACGCTAAAACTCCCTCTCTTATTGCCTTCCCTTTCAGTAAACAATTAAACGGCGATTGTCCTCAAAAAGTCATAATCGGTCACAATTTCGTCATGTAGAGGTGCTATAATAGAAGAAGTTCGTAAGGAGGATTTTACACATGAAAAAGATTTTATCCGCTATGGCGCTTTCTTCAGTTTTACTATTAAGTGCTTGTGGTGGCAATGATACTGACTATGAAGTAGTAAAAGATACCGTCGTGCGCGGCATGCAACAATATACAATTGAAACAAAAATGGACGATGAAAAACAAATTAAAGCGCTTATCGAGGAATTAGAAGAGAAAGCGATGAGTAATAATACACGCCCTGATTCTATGTGGATTAACGTACAAACAAAACGTGGTAAATTAACAGCAACTGTAAAAGAAGCTTACACACTTACAGGTATGAATCAAACTGGCCTAAAAGAAAAAAATAAACCTGAATTAAAAATGAAATAAAATCTGGAGGGACACGTCGCTTTTTCATTGAAAGGGCGGCGTTTTCTTGCGTTTTTTAGTCATCTATGATTCACTTAAAATGGTATATTTTATCAATTTAGAAAGAAAGGTTGGAAATAACGTGAATTTTAAAATCCGTTCTAAAATAACGAGCGGGTATATTGCATTGATTCTTTGTTTAATTATTGGCGTCATTGTAGTCGGCTTTCAAGTCAATACACTACAAACAGAGCGCAATAAATTAATGACAAGCACTGCAAAAGTACAAACGCTTCTTAGCACTTTAGAAAATCACACATTAAATATGAACCGATCTCAGCGTGGTTACATCGTGACAGGTAAGGATCCTTATTTAGATCCTTATCGTGAAGCAAAAGCCAAGTGGGAAGATGATTGGAATGAATTAAATGTATTAATGGAGGGGCGTCCAGACCAGCAAGAATCTCTAGACTCTGTTAAAACACATATCACACGTTGGATTGAAACAGCGGGTGAGCCTTCTATTAATTTAAAACGAAACAATGATGAAGCTGGTATTAAAAAATTTTACCACGAAGAAGTAGGGCGTTCTGAAATCCAGACAATTATGGCGACACTTGGAAAAATTCGTAGTGATGAAGCTTCTCACCTAGCATCTGAAGCGAAAAAACTGGATAACGTAAACAATAAAATTGTCTTTACGCTTGGTTTATTCTTATTTATAGCTGCTATTGTTGCGATTTTCTTCTCATCATTTATTTCTAAATCGATTGCAAATACAATCACCGGTACAACCGCTGCTATTCGTCACATTGCACAAGAAAAAGGAACATTTACTTCACGTATTCCAATCATAACAAAAGATGAAGTACGTGACCTAGCGGTTGCTACGAATGATTTATTAGATGACTTAGAAAACCGCGAATGGGTGCGAAGCAATGCCACACAAGTCGTGAAAAATTATCAAGGCATTGATGCTATCAAACAATTAACTTCTATTTTCTTATCGCAAGTCGCTCGTATTACGCGTGCTAGTTATGGTTCGCTTTACGTACGCAATGATAAAGAAGAAAAAATATTTGAGCAGCAGGCCTCTTTTGCAAATTCTTATACAAAAATTGGCCGTGAAACCATTGCTTTAGGCGAAGGTCTTGCAGGTCAAGCTGCACTTGAGCGTCGTGTCATTCACTTAACGGATACGACAGGCTATCAAATGATTTCAACGAGTCTTGGTGATATGCCGCCAAAAGAAGTAATCATTCTTCCTATTACATTTGAAGAAAAAACGATTGCAATTTTAGAACTTGCCACTGTTAATGCCTTTGAGAAGTTAGATCGTATTTTCCTAAAAGAAGTCGTAAGTTCACTTGGTTTAACGATTAACAGCGTCTTAACTCGTATGGAAGTCGTTCAATTATTAAATGAATCTCGTGCCATGAGTGAGGAACTACAAGCACAGACTGAAGAATTGCAAACACAATCGGAAGAACTGCAAACACAATCAGAGGAACTACAAGCACAGACCGAAGAATTAACAAATATTAATGAACAGCTTGAAGAGCGTACGCGTGAAGCAGAAGAAAAGACAGCAGAGCTTGAAATTACAAAATCTGATTTAGAACGAAATGCCGAAGAGCTTATTCAAAGTTCTAAATACAAATCTGAATTCCTTGCAAATATGTCACATGAACTGCGAACACCGCTTAACAGTATTTTAATTTTATCTGAAATGCTAGCAGAGAATGCAAAAGCGGAAAATCAAGAAGAAGATGAAGAATTTGCACGTGTGATTAATTCTTCTGGTAAAGATCTCTTAAACTTAATTAATGATATTTTAGATTTATCAAAAATTGAGGCTGGTAAATTAGAAATGATTTATGAAGAAGTCAATATCAATGAATTGCCGCTTTATTTAAAACAATCCTTTACACATTTTAGTAACGACAAAGATGTTGTCTTTAACGTTGTAAAAGAGGATGATGTCGCAGATGTTATTCATACAGACCATAAACGCTTCCAGCAAATTTTGAAAAACTTATTATCAAATGCCTTTAAATTTACAGAACATGGCTCTGTGAATGTCCATCTCTACAATCCTTCACTTACGAAGGAACAGCAAAGAATTTCTGAACAGTGGTTAGCTATTTCTGTCACAGATACAGGTATCGGTATTCCAAAAGAAAAACATGAGCTTATATTTGAATCCTTCCAACAAGCAGACGGAGCAACTGTTCGTAAATATGGCGGTACAGGTCTTGGTCTATCCATTTGTAAAGAATTTGCGCAACTACTTGGTGGTACTATTACACTCGATAGTACGGAGGGTGAGGGTAGTACATTTACACTTTATATTCCTAGCTTACCAACGGGCTTACCGAATAATGTCGAGATGCCAGCAGAATCAATCTTTGAAGTACCATCAGTAGAAGAAACACCTGATGCGACTCAAACTGACATGCCAGCTATTGTAGAAGAGAATTTCTTTAAAAACAAGCGCGTGTTGATTGTTGATGATGATGAACGCAATATTTTTGCACTCGAAAAAACATTACAACAACATGGCATGATTGTAGATAGTGTACGTAATGGTCGTGAATGTTTAAACTTTATTGAGAAGGACCGTCATGTCGATGTAATTTTAATGGACATTATGATGCCTGAACTAGATGGTTATGATACGATGCAAATTTTACGCGAAGATATGAATATCGAGCTACCGATTATTGCATTAACAGCGAAAGCAATGAAATCAGACCGCGAGAAATGCATTGCTGCAGGTGCAACCGATTATATTAGTAAGCCACTAAACTTAGAGCAACTTTTCTCTGTTTTACGTGTTTGGTTAACTACTGAGGTGATGTAATGGAAACAACGGCAACAGAAGAATTAGAGGTAGCACTTTTATTAGAAGCGATTTATCAATTAACTTCTTATGATTTTAGAGAGTACAATCGCTCCTCTATTACACGTCGAGTGCATAATCGTCTAGCACTCGAGCATTTACCAAACATCTCTCGTTTAACGGAAAAAGTAATCTATGATGAGAAAATACGCAAAGAATTATTAAATGACTTCTCGATTAATGTCACGGAAATGTTTCGTGACCCTAGCTTTTTCAGAGCATTACGCGAAGACATTTTACCGCGTTTTAAAAAATTAGATGACATTCGTATTTGGCATGCCGGCTGCGCTACGGGAGAAGAAGTTTTTTCCGTCGCCATTTTACTTACAGAGCTTGGGTTGATTGATAAAGCTACTCTCTACGCAACCGATATGAATGAGGACGTACTTGAGCGTGCGCAGGCGGCTCGGTTCCCCATTCAAAAAATGCAAAACTATACGAAAAATTATATGCTTGCGGGTGGTAGCCAAGCTTTCTCTGAATATTATTATACGGACAGTCATTTTGCGTATATAAAACCGGAGCTTCTTGAATCAATTAGTTTTGCACAGCATAACTTAGTGACAGATCAATCATTTAATGAATTTCACTTAATTATTTGTCGTAACGTATTGATTTATTTTTCACCACCACTTCAAAATAAAGTATATAAGCTTTTCCACGATAGTCTATCACGTGGTGGCTTCCTTTGCCTCGGTGCAAAAGAATCGCTCCGCTTCTCAGATATTATGCCTAAATTTGAAGAAACGATTACGAATGAAAAAATTTATCAAAAAATCTATGACTAAAAAAGAGGCTGGGACAAAACACGTCATGTTCCTTTTTTAGCGTTCACAACGAAAAACCGGAACCGCGCCACAGCGCGATTCCGGTTTTTCTTATGCTCATAGAAGCGGCTTTTCTGACACATATGTCAAAGCCTCTTTTTAATTTGCCTGGATCACAAGCATACACATATCATCTGGTTGATTCTCTTGCTGTTCACGCGGAATAACATAATCAAGTAATGGTTTATCAAGTGATAATGTTTGTGCAGCAAGCTTATCCATACGTCGCTCCGCTTCAAATTCATCTGGATGCATCGCCTCTAGCACACCATCTGTAAACAGAATAATTTGCGCCGAGCTTTCGTATGAAATCGTTTGTGATTTCACATCAATATCATCGAAAAAGCCAATTGCACAGGAATTGTTGTTCAAATGTACAAGTTCTTCTTCATTCAGCCACACATAGCCATGCGGATGCCCTGCATTGACATACTCAATCGTTTTTTCCTTCGTATTAATTAGCATATAAACACCTGTAAAGTAGTATGGAATTTTTTCTTTATCTGTATGTAATAAGGACATATAGCGATTTAATTCGATCATCACTTCAGCCGGCTTTACACGTTTTTTCACACTATCACGTAGCGCAGATGAAATAAACATACAAACGAGGGAAGCCGAAATACCATGCCCCATCATGTCAAATAACATTACGGCATAGCGATCCTCATCTATTTGTTCCCAGTAATACATGTCCCCAGCTAAATTAAATGACGGTTTATACGCCACTTGTACAGCAAGCTTGTCATCAGTAAAAGGTTCACTTAATAAACTGCGCTGCACATGTGCTGCTAAATTTAATTCATTTTCAATCTTTTCATCATGAATCATATGCCAATCCAGCTCTTGTTTTAAACGGAGCGCCACATCCATGCGCGCTAGTAATTCAGTTTTGTTAATTGGTTTTGTAATATAATCATTACCACCAGCGCCAAGTGCTTCTGATAATTTTTTCTTATCATCAAGTGCAGTTGTAAATAAAATTTGAATATTTTTATAACGCTCATCACGACGAATCGTCCGACACGCTTCGATACCATCAATCTCTGGCATCATAATGTCTAGTAAAATTAGATCCACTGAATCGGGCTTATACTTTAGTTCATCAATTTTCAAATAATCATACAGTGCCTGAGCCGATGTCAGAGATACACAATTATCGTACCCAGCACTTTTTAAAATTTTCTCCATGACAAATAGATTTACCTTGTTGTCATCCACTAGTAGAATCGTCATTGTATCCCTCCTAATTTCTTCTATAAGTATTTAAAAACAGCCCATTATCTGGCGTTATACTATATACCTAAGTTTTTCGCACACTACGTTTTATGTATAAATTATTGGGTGTAGCGATGTTTTCTTACAGTATAACATCAAATAATTCATCTCGTATTGTTTTAGATGGTTTTAAGTAAAATTCTGCTCATTTTCAAAATATATTTTATTTTCTGAAAAATATATGCTATAGTATTGTTCAATTACATAACGTGTTACAAACCGGTGCATGTGAGAACATGCTTAAAAGGGAAGTATGGTGTGAATCCATCGCTGTCCCGCAACTGTAATTCGGAGTGCTTAAAAATTCGCCACTGTGTAAATGGGAAGGCTTTAAGCATGTTGATGATAAGTCAGGAGACCTGCCTGTTTTGAGTACACACCAAAGGCTCACGTGGAGATGGGCGGTGTTCTGTGCGATGGTCGGTCAAAAGGAGTCGACTTTTTTAATAATGCATAGATTCTTCCGCTATTTCTTAATTGAAATAGCTTTTTTATTTGGAGTTATGTAATACACCAAAGGAGGAATATACATGATTACAACAACAATTGGTTACCCGTATATCGGAGAAAACCGTGAATGGAAACGTCTCGTAGAAAAATTTTGGAAACAAGCGATTAGCGAAGATACATTACAAGCAGAGTGGAAAAAATTACGCATTACCCATTTAAAAAAGCAACAAAAACTCGGCCTAACGCAAGTAACATCTGGTGATTTTACGATGTATGACCGTATGCTCGATCTTGCATTTCTTTTTAACTTAATCCCATCTCGTTATCGCTCACTAGAAGATGAACCTTCTCTTACTACATATTATGCGATGGCTCGCGGTACGACTGACACGGTCGCTTGCGAAATGACAAAATGGTTCAATACTAATTATCACTACATCGTTCCCGAATACGAGGGCGCGACACTGAAATTAAATCATAATCATTATGTAGATTGGTTCTTAGAGGCAAAAGAAGCGGTTGATATTGACGTGAAACCAACACTAATCGGGCCAATGACCTTCTCTAAATTAACGAAAGGCTATCGTGATAAAGAACTTGCCCACTATTTATTGGAGCTACTGCCTCTTTACGCACAGGTTTTACAGCAACTTGTAGATGTTGGAGCAGAGTGGATTCAATTAGAGGAGCCGATTTTGACTACTGCCCTATCAGAGGAAGATTGTCGCTTAGCAGAAGTTATTTATACACAACTTGTCGAGGCTGTGCCACAAGCAAAAGTGATGCTGACAACCTATTTCGAAGCGTTAACAGATTTTGAACGCATCACGAATTTACCAGTGGCTGGTGTCGGATTAGATTTAATCCATGGCAAAAAAGAAAATTTAGCCGCGCTTCGTCAGCATGGCTTCCCAGCACAAAAAACATTAGCACTTGGCGTGGTTAATGGTCGTGATATTTGGGCAAGTAATTTACAGGAAGTTGCACAAGATGTACAAGCCGTTCAAACACTTGTATCGCCACAAGCTATTTGGCTGCAACCCTCTTGTAGCTTGCAGCACTGCCCGGTGACCGTTGCGAATGAAACAACGCTCTTCGATACACTAAAAGATGCACTCGCATTCAGTGATGAAAAATTAGGTGAACTTGTCGAAGTAAGTGGCTATATCGAAAGTGGTGAGTGGCCAACACCAACGGCGGTATCTGCTAGCATGAAGCGCATTGAAGCATTAAAAAATCATGCAAGTCGTCAAAATGAAAGCGTGTCTACAGCACTTGCTAAGTTAGAAGAGAAAGATTTCAAGCGTACCGTCCCATTTACAGAACGTCTTGCATTACAACAACAGGCACTTCATTTACCATTATTCCCAACGACAACAATTGGCAGCTTCCCACAATCAAAAGAAGTCCGTTCATGGCGTGCTGCCTGGCGACGTGGCGATTTAGACGACGCGGCATATGAAGCAAAACTAGATGCTGAAACATTGCGCTGGATTGCCTTACAAGAAGAAATTGATTTAGATGTTCTTGTACATGGTGAATTTGAACGTACGGACATGGTTGAATACTTTGGTGAAAAATTAGCTGGCTTTGCGTTCACTAAATTTGCATGGGTTGTGTCGTATGGCTCGCGCTGTGTTAAGCCGCCAATTATTTACGGTGATGTCGACTGGCTTGCGCCAATGACTGTAAAAGAAACCGTCTTTGCACAGCAACATACCGATAAATGGATGAAAGGTATGTTAACTGGGCCTGTCACGATTTTGAACTGGTCATTCGTTCGAAATGATCTTCCACGTGATGTAGTCGCAGCACAAATTGCCCTAGCACTTCGAAAAGAAATTCATGCATTAGAGGAAGCGGGCATTCGCATTATCCAAGTGGATGAGCCTGCACTACGCGAAGGGTTACCGCTGCGTCAAAACAACTGGCAAGCTTACTTAAACTGGGCTATTGATGCCTTCAAGCTTGCCACGTCAAGCGTCGATACTACGACACAAATTCACACACATATGTGCTATTGTGAGTTTAATGACTTTATTGACCCAATTACCGCACTTGATGCCGATGTCATTTCACTTGAAACATCACGTAGCCACGGCGAATTAATTCATTCACTAAAAGAAAATCCTTATCCGTATGGTATTGGCTTAGGTGTTTATGATATCCATAGCCCGCGTGTCCCATCAGCAGATGAAATGACAACGATTTTAGAAGAAAGTCTTGCGGTCATTCCAGCAAATCATTTCTGGGTCAACCCAGACTGTGGTCTAAAAACACGCCAGGAACCTGAAACCGTTGCCTCACTAAAACATATGGTCGAAGCAGCAAAAGCATTACGCAAAAAACATTACAAACGAATTAAACGACTAAAAAAGGAGAAAGCGCTAAACTCGCGCTTTCTCCTTTTTCTTTATTGTGCTTTTACTGTTGTTGCCTTTGTCGTACCTAATTTTTTATCATAAGCAATGATATCATACATTGCCGCTTCCGACGTTTCATCCGTATAGTTCGGATTCGCCGTAAATGCAATTAATTCACCATTTCGATAAATTTCATAGCCAAGTAAATGCGTTGCTTGTGCATCATCCATGCTTAAACCAAGTACATTTTTCGTTGTACTATGCGTCATTGTCACATTTGGTTTCACACCTGTACTAAAGCCGGTTCCCTTATAGTCTAAAACTTTATTGTTTAAGTACCATAATTTCTTCGGCTGCGCATATTTACTCGTTTCCTTACGTGTTTCGTCATTAACCGTAAAGCCGTGTCTTGCAAAATAGTTACTTAAATCCTTTTTCAAGACGCGTGATGAATACGTCACGATATATTGCTGACGTGTCGCATCCCCGTCCGATAATGAAATCGGCTCTTCACGGTATAATTTATTTAGCTCCGCCCAGTACCCTGGATGCGCAAGCTCTAGCTGCCAAAATGTTCCTAACCGAACAGTTAACGATTATCCTTCGCAATGCTCCATAGCGTAGCACCTGCCAAAACTTTAGTTGTTTTCTTTTTCGCTGGTTGCTTTTTGTTCGTTGCTACATGCGATGGCAAGTTTTTCGTTGCTTCCTTTTTATTCGTCCATGCGTTTGCTCCATCTAACGCTTTTGTTGCTTTCGTTCGTTCTTTCACATCTGTAAAGGTTGCTGGCAAATTAATTTCTTGCCCCGGATAAATAAGATTTTTATTTTTTATTTGTGGATTTGCTTTTAGTAATGCAGCGAAGTCAACTTGCTTCTTTTGTGCAATTAACCACAAATTATCAGCAACAACGACTTTGTACGTTTTTGTTGCCTTTTTGATAGTTGTCGGTGGCAATTGGATTAATTGGTTTTTATAAATTAAATCTTTATTGTTTATTTGATTATTAAGTTTCAATACTTCATTGAAATCTTTGTTTTGTGTTTTAGAAATGTTCCACAAATTATCACCAAATTCCACTTTATAAGTATCAGCAAGAACTGTCATCGGTGCAAAAAATACAGCCGAAGACAGTGTCACTGCTAATTCTTTTTTCATAAATATTGGGCCTCCGTATAGGTTTAAATTTATTACGGCACTATTGCCTAGGATATGTAGTTTCATAATAGTAAATCAGTATGTTTTTTTGGTTAACCTTATTGAAAATATCTTAAAAAAATGCCTCTGTCAAATAGCAATAAATACCTTATCAACAGCCATAAAAAGACGTTTAAATGCTATATTATACAATTCAATCTAATTTTTCCTATTCATCCTGTCAAAATGAGCAAAAATGAAAATACAATTCAACTCTTTATACTGAAAATCTGTATTTATTTTTAGCCTATTTGCATAAAAAATTTTTTCATGCCTAAAAATAATGCCAAAAAAATTATGTACGATAAAAAAAAGACCGCACAATGGCGGCCTTTTGCTTCCGATAATTTAGATAAAGCGCGTTAATTGTTCAGCAGGAATACGTGAAGAACCGTATGCTGGCGCTGCCGCTTCACCAATAGCAATTAATAATACAGGGAATTCATTCTCTGGAAGATTGAAGTGTTCTGCAAATTGTTGTTTGTTAAAGCCACCCATTGGTACGGTGTCATAACCCATTTCTTTTGCTAATAACATGATTTGCATGGAGATTAAACCAGCATCAAATTGAATCACATTTTTCAATGCTTCCTCTGGTAAATCAGCATATAAGTTTACAGAGTTTTTAATCATATTGTCCGCGATTTCACGTGTCATAAAACCTTGTTCCACGTTTGCATCATAAATTGCTTGTGCATTTTCATACATTTTTAAATCACCTAATACAGCAATTGTTGCAGATGATTGTACGATTTGTTCTTGATTGAATGCGATTGGTAATAATTCTTTTTTCGCTTCTTCATCTTGGATAATTAGGAAACGCCAAGGTTGCATATTGCTTGATGATGGAGCAGTTGTTGCAAGTCGTACTAATTCCATTAACTTTTCTTGAGGAATTGTGACACCCTCTTTATATTTACGTACCGATTTACGGTCATTCATAATTCGTTGAAGTTCAGTTTGTGTAGAGATCATTGTGTTAATCCTTCTTTCATATTTATTACATTTTGATTAAGTCGCTTCACAAAATGTTGCAGTTGTGAAAATTCCGCTTCTGAAAACCCTGCATACAATTCATCAAAAAACTGCGTACGGTTGCACGAACAGCCACTCAGGCGCTGTTGTCCTTGTGAACTTAACTCTACGAACACTTCTCGGTTATTGTCAGCATTTCGTTCACGTTTCACAAGTTTTTCTTGCTCCAACACTTTCAAGTGCCTTGTAACAGCAGCTTGGTCGATTTTCAGTGCATCACGTAAGTCGCTTTGTACCATGCGCCCATTATGATAGAGTTGTTGCAGCATTTCATAGCGCGTTAAGCTCATATCCGTTGATTTCTCAAAGCATTGCGTCACTTGACGTTCAATGCCCTTTATTTCCATTAATACTTGCTTCATCTCTTCCTGACTCATGGCGAAAACTCCTTTATTGATGCATCAATTGTTGACTAGTCAATTATATAAAAAATGATGTTTTTTTCAATATTTTTCACTTATATTATCAAAAACACATCAATCGTTTTAGAAATAACCCAAAATAACCCATCAAAAAAATCGCACCTTTTACTAGTGCGATTTCTGAATCATTTTCGTTTATCGATATTTTTCCATAGCATCTAATAAAGCAATCTCAACAAATTCAGCGAGTTTTATGCCCTTTTCTTCCGCAAACTCTTTTGCCTGCTGTGCCATGCCCTGGTCAATATAAAATGTCTTACTCTTCCGTTCCTCTGATGATAGAGCTGCCGCTGCATCTGTAATATCCTTCGTAAGTGTTTGTTTTAATTTCCCCTGCGACTCCACCGTCGCAAGTTCTTTTAATTTTTTCACTTCGTCCTCTGTGAATGGATGAAGTGGCATCACCTGTACCCATTTTCCTTCCTCTTCATCATACACAAAACCATATGTGGAAAGACTTGCAACAATTTCTTTTGCCTTCATATTAATTTTTTCATCTTTTAATACTTTTTTAATTTCCTTGGCTGACTTTCCAGCTAACGCTTCTTTGACAATTAATTGGTCCTGATGCATCGGCATCCCCTCCTTATCATTATAGTTCCACTAAAATACAGTTTTCACACATAAAAAACCTAGAAGAAGCAAATCTGCTCTTCTAGGCCTTCATTAATATGCAATGTCTTCGATTTTCTTTGGTGTCACATAATAATCGTAATTATCTGTTGAAACATTTATTTTATCGTATGTCACACCCATATTATTTAACACCACTTGGATTTTTTTTGCTTCAGCTAAAAACTGTTCTTTTGATAAATGATTGTCTAATATGATGTTCCCACCTACCGGGCCAAATGCTTTCACATTTGGAGACCATGTTTTATCTGTATTTTTTTTATCAACATTAATAATTAAAAGTTCGTCTGCGGCATAATCCTTCGTTACAAGTGGCACATTTTCTGCCTCCAACTGTTTTCTTAATTCTTTTGTTGCTTGCTCTGTAAATAGCTCACTTTTTTTTGTATCCTCTAATTTAGAAAAACGCGTATCATAATTAATTTCATATGGACGATCATCTACTGTATCAACAATAAATGTTTCTGTATTACCGTAACCATCTTTAAATTCTACTTCAAAAGAATAGGTGTCCATATACCAGTTGTGGCCCGCCTTCACAATTTCCATATCTTTCGCGTTTGAGTATGTCATTTCTAAATAATTTTTCACGACATCTTTTGCTTTTTGTTTCGCAATGGGATTGCCATTCACTGAAAAGTAAGCGATTAGTAATGCGGCGACAATGACGATAAAGCCAATTGCACCAATCATTTTATTTTTTTTCATATTTCTCTCTCCCTGTCATCATGTTCCAACATTTTGTTAGTAAAAAGCCAATCATAAAGAATAATAACAAAATTGGAACGTATATAAATAATCCGATAAATTCTTGCAACGTATCATACATTGTCGGCATCTCTAATGCCGGAATAAGTGCCACAAAGATTGTCGTTGTAATCGTTGCTATCACAAGTGGTATGCGCATCTTGCCATAAAATCCGTATAGTAGCGCACCTAGCAGCGGATAAATTAAGATAAAATAAAGATCCTCTTCAGCTCCATATGCGCTATACGCCGCACCCGCTGCCATTAAGACAATGAGCAGCATTTGCATGAAGCTTGATTTTTTAATTGTTTTTTGAAGTTTTCTTACATCACGCTTCACTTCAAAGGCTGGAAGTGGTTTCCCCATATCAGCTACGAGTTTTCGACATTTCTCACAATGCTTTAAATGCTCGTCGACAAATGCTTTTGAATCGGGCTGTAATAAATCTTCCTCATATGAGGGTAATAAGTCTTCGACAATTTGACATTCTTTCATTACATGTCCTCCATTTCTTGTTGTAACTTGCGCTTCAGTCGATGAAACGTCACACGCGCATAGTTTTCGCTCTTGCCAAGCATTTCGCCTACTTCCGCAAAACTTAGCTCACCATATGTCCGTAGTAAAACGAGTTCTTGCTCATCTTTTTTTAATTTCGACAATACATATAAAAAATGCTTCATATCTTCTTGCACTTCAATTAAATGTTCGGTTGATGGCACCTCTTGTTCTGGGAGCGCTGATAACATACCTAGCAAATCGATTTCATAATGGTTTTTTCGATAATATTTTTTTAATAAGTTATTCGCTATCGAAAAAATCCATGTTTTTAATGTGCTTGCCCCAGAAAATGTATCGACACTTTTACATGCTTCATAAAATGTGTCTTGGCATAAATCCTGTGCCAGCATTCGATTAGCCGTTTTCGCGTAGAAAAAAGCTTCGACTTGCGGTTGCAAATCCACATAATATTCTTCAATTTTATTCATCAGCGACCTCCCTTCTTGGTTCGTTCATAGTATTAATACCTTGAGTTTTCATTTCGTTACAAAAAAGTACAAATTTTTTTAAAAAGTTTTTTTCTATGTATTTGCACAAAATAAAAAAGAAGAAATCATCTTTCTTCTTTCATACGAACTTATTAATTACTCGATTTTTGTGCATCACGAATTTCCTGACAAACCGGAATCGCTTTTCGAGCAGATAAATCAAACATCACACTTATAATAGAAGCTTCTGCGATTGTTTCTTTCTGTTCATTAATGATTTCCTGCTGTAATGTGAAACTTTTTGTTCCTACATGGGCTAATGTTGTATGAATAATTAGCTTATCACCAAGCCGCGCCTCTTTTTTAAAATCTGTTTCTAAATGCACAACCACTGTCCCAATACGGTCTTCTTCAATTAATTTTTTTACCGGCATGCCAATGCCCTTATACCATGTGTGACGCGCCTGCTCTAAATAATAAATATATTGCACATGATTCATATGCCCATTCAAATCCGTATCTGGCTCCATTACTTCTAACTCCATATCAACTAACATCCAAAGACCTCCTTTTTATTGTCTATTCCCTTTTTTCACTACGTCAACGCTTGAAAGTAGTTTGAAAAAATAAGAAAAGGTACTAGGTTTTTTCAGAGAGATGAGTTATTTAAACATACTGCTAAGCTTTTACAAAAAATGACTTGCTTGCACGCTTAACAGAGATGAATTTGTATGCTATTTCCCACATACGTCAAAAGTGGCTTTTCATAGTCGCTTACCAGCATGGCGCATTAGTTTTGCATTGAATCCATACGCACATCATCATACACATATCAAGTTCGGCCCAAGCTTTGGCTACGCTGTTGCAACGACTGCTTGTGATCCATATGAAATACTTTACCAGCTTACCGATGTACGCATGTATCATGACCAGCAACTGATAAAAGGGCAACAGAAAATGTTCATTTAAAAAGCAGAAAGGCGAAGAATCACCATTCTGCTTTTTTTAATCGTTTAAATGTGTCGCATAATAGTTAATGGCACGACTAAATGCCTGTACATCATTGTCTAAAGAAGCCTTCACGTAACATTGTAGCAATAAAGTCGTTGCCTTCTCATGCTCTTGCAAATTATAATAGGTCATCGCCAAAAATGGTGGTAAAGCGAAGTTATCTGGAAATTGTTCATAGCCCTGCTCTAAGATTTTTCGTGCATCCTCATAGCGATGGAGCACGCGATATGTACTCCCTAATCCAATATAAGCATCCACTTCATCATAGCCAAGCGCAATCGCTTTTTCATAATACGGTACCGCTTCTTTTTCTCGTCCCAACACATCATTTGTTGCTGCTACATAGTACTGTGCCTCTGCGTCTTGAGGATTTTCGACTGTTATTTTTTCAAATTGTTTCAGTGCTTCTTCATGTTTCCCTGCACTACGTAAGCGCATTGCTGATTCCCACATCATTATCACTCCTTTTGCCTTTGTTTTATTCCCTTTTCTCCAATACTTGAATATCATTTACGACAACCAAAGCAAAACAATACTTTATGCTCAATATTTATCTTTTAAACAAAAAATAATATTAAAAAAGAGTATTTATACCTATCTTTAATTTCTGAATTGACTGAAAATTAAAGTTATTATAGTCTATAATGCTAGTATAGACTCCTTAATTATTCATTATTAAGGGTATTTTATCTAGTTTTTCTGTTTTATCATGTAGTAAAGTTAAGCATCGACTTCTTTCTATATAGATTAGCTGAAAAGTTTTATATTTAAAATGGCATACTAGCCTTTTTTATTTAAAAGAGCATTCTAAAAAATCACTCAAACTTATACATATATTATGCATAATTGTCCTTTCTTTCTAATTAAACAGAGCGATACAATAGAATTATGCTTATAAGCCTTATTGGAGGTTTTGACGATGCCAATCCCTACATTATATATATATATAACTATCTTTTTGCTTCCTGCAATTCTTTTAATTAGCTGTATTACCATTCTTCTCACGCGCTCTTATTCTATGAAAGAAGCAAAGCTTGTCGGCTATGCTTTTAGCAGCTACGCAGTTGCATTAATAAGCGAATTTGTACGCCACATGGTTCCAATGAATCAAAGTTGGTGGCTAACTGAATTTATTGTAGCACCTTTTATTTTACTAGGCGCCGCATTTACATTGCATACTATGTATATTGTGATTGCAAAATATACACCGATTCCGTTTCGATTCGCGCCAACTATTTTTTATGTACCTGTTGTATTCATGCTTGCGATGATTCCAATTATCGGTCTTAATTCAAATAACTTTTATTCGCACACCGTTTGGTATTACCGAGATGTACCATTCTATACCACATTATTTTTTATCGCATTTGGTTCTCTTTCATTCTTAACGTTACCGATTTTATACGTCGGCTATCGTCGCTGCCGCAATCGTAATATTTTCCGATTAATTCGCTTTTTATTTATCGGTCAACTCATTGTTTTTGCGACGTATATTACCTGTATTGTGACTTTCACGCTTATACCTTATCCACCAATGTGGCCGCTGTATTTAGGTATTTTCACGACGCTGATGCTATTTTGGGGTATACTACGCTTTAACCTTACCCCAAGTTTAGCGAATCGCTATCAAACGATGATGAAATTAACACCTTACGCAATTGTGCTACTAGATGAAAAACAACGCGTATTTGACTTTAATGACGCTGCGATGATTTGGGCAGATTTTAAAGTAGGTATGCCTGCAAAAGATGCTTTTATTCTAAAAGAAAATATTTTGCGGTTCCAATCATTTATGGACCGACTTGTAAAAGAAAATTCATTGCGTGGGCAATTATTAACGATTCAGCACGCAGAAACTGGTAGAACAACCTATCTTTCTTGTAATGCCTCTGTTATTTATTTAAATGATGATCCTTTTTATTACTTAGTCTGGTATGACCAAACAAGTGAAATCGAACGTCAACGACAAATTAGGGAAATGGCCTATGTAGACTCCCTTACGACATTGTCTAACCGCGCGTATTTTAATTCTTATATTCTCACTAAAAACACACCTGGCACTTTAATTCTGTGTGATTTAAATCGTTTCAAACAAGTAAATGATACGTATGGTCATCAAATTGGAGATGAATTATTACAGCTTTTTGCATCGTTTTTTAAAGAATATATCAAACCACCTCATTTAAGTGCTCGGCTAGGTGGAGATGAATTTGCGATTTATTTGCATAATTGTACGTCCATCGACACAATTGAATCTTTAATTTATACACTACGAGTGCAATGTCAAACAAAGCCACTTACCTTAAAAGATGGTAATGAAATTTTTATTAGCGCTAGCTTCGGATATGCTATTTCTAAGGAACCGATTACAAATTTGGAGACTGTGCTTCATACAGCAGATTTAAATATGTACAAGGAAAAAAAGCATTTAAAAAACGCTTAAAAAGGGGTGAATCTTTTGACGTATGATGCGACCACGCTTTTAATTTACTGCTGTGCCTTTTTATTGCCAGTAGCCATTTTAATTTGTTTAAGTTTATTCGTATTAACGCGCGGGTTGCATAGTCTAGAAAATCGACTAATTGCCTTTATCTGCTGTTGCTATATGGTGTCGTTTATTAGTATATTTTTTGCGCATTTACAGCCAACCATCCATCCGTATTTAACAAATTATGTGCATGCCCCGATTGGCATTTTATCGCTTAGCGCCCTAATGCACCTTGCCTATTGGCTCATCCGTAACTTAAATCAAGTACGGATTCCGTTTGCACCTTTTATTTTTTACGCTCCTGCAGCAGCGGTTTTTATCGGTGCGTTTTTTGCACCCCTGCCAACGACAGGCTTTGAAAACGGGAATATTTGGCTCCAAAATACGATGACACCGTTTATATCACTTGTTTATAGTTTATCGGCAATTCTCTTATTGGGCTTGCTTGGTTTTGCCAGCTATATCGCTTTAAAAATCCGTCGCGGCATTCAAAAGAAAATGTTTTATTATTTTTCAAGTGTACTCATTATTATTATCGGTGCATTTTACACAGTGGAATGGCTTCTTCCACCTCAAACGGCATTTCCATTTATGTCGATGTACATTCAAGTAGCCTGCATATTAGCGGTTGGCGCTGGCATGGTTCACCTAGAGCTATCGCCGAGCATCGCCAATCGTTATCGTGAACTTATCACGGTGGCACCGATTGGTATCGTTATTTTAGACCATGAATTCCGTATTTCTGAAATTAACGACAATGCGCGAGAACCCATTGAACAGTACGGCGTCGAAAATATTGTTCATCAGCTTTTTTTCAATGATTTATCGCTCAACCATAGTGGGTCAATTTATGATTTATTAACAAAAAGAGGGATTTTAACGAATCATATTGTTCGTATGGAAGACCCTTTTTCAGATGATGCGTATTTTTTATCTGTCAATGCCTCCATTTTAGAAGAGGAGCATCATTATTTTTATTACTTATCTTATTTTGATATGACAGAAGAAATGAAGCAACAGCAGCGCTTACATCAACTCGCTTATGAGGATCAATTAACTCACTTGCCAAATCGCGCATACTTCATCCCAAAAGTGACGAACTTAATCAACACCCTAAAAATGGGCACATTGATTTTAATGGATTTAAATTCATTCAAACAAATTAATGATACGTACGGCCATAAAATTGGTGATTATGTGCTACAGTTTACTGCACAACTACTACGCGATGCTGCACAGCCAACACATGAGTTAGCACGATTAGGCGGCGATGAGTTTGTGCTTTATTTACCGGATAGTAACGAGGCATTTGCGATGCGTTTTGTAGATGATTTACGGACTCGCTTTGTGTCAAATCCATTCCAGTATGAAGACCTATCCTTTATTATTTCACCAAGTATTGGCTACGCTATTGTACACGCTGACGTATCAGCTCATTTTGAATATTATTATCAGCTTGCAGATGACGCGATGTATGTCGATAAGCAGCGTATTAAAAAAGCACGAGATTTATAGACTAAAAAGAGACTGAGACGAAATACGTCATTTTCCTTTTTTTAGCGTTCGCAACGAAAAACCGGAACCGCGCCACCGTGCGATTCCGGTTTTTCTTATGTTTCTAGGAGCGGTTATTTTTACACATATGTTCTAGCCTATTTTTCAGCTAAACAATTATTAGGTTAAAATTCCTCAAACTCCCTCGGATCTTGATTATCAATGCGTCCATTTTCTTGTGTTAGCGCATTAATCTTTTGCATATCTTCATCAGACAATTCAAAATCAAAAATCGCTAAATTTTCAAGCTGATGTTCCTCAGAACCTGCTTTTGGAATCGCGATAACACCTAACTGATAATGCCAACGTAAAATGATTTGACCAACTGTCTTTCCTTTTTCCGCCGCAATAGCCTTTAATGTCTCATCATAGATAACTGTACGTCCGCGGCTAAGTGGACTCCATGCTTCGGTAATAATGCCTTTAGATGCATCAAATGCACGTTGCTTTTCTTGTGAAAAGTAAGGATGCAACTCAATCTGATTAACGACCGGAAGGACACCCGTTTCATCTTCTAAACGATTTAAATGCTCTGGCATGAAGTTACACACGCCAATCGAACGGACAAGTCCGCGTTTTTGCGCCTCAATTAAAACCTGCCATGCCTGTACGTATAAATCTTGCTTTGGATTTGGCCAATGTAATAAATATAAGTCCAAATAATCTAATCCCATACGATAAAGTGATTCTTCAATCATTTCGAGTGCAACGTCAGGATCTTTATAAAACTGTGCACGTAATTTAGACGTCACAAATAATTCCTCACGTGGAACTCCGGAACGGCGAATACCTTCACCGACTGCTCCCTCATTGTCATAACGAATCGCCGTATCAATTAAACGATAACCATGTCTGATTGCCTGCGCTACATTATTTGCACAGTCCTCACCTTTCATAAATACCGTCCCAAAACCAATGGATGGAATATCATAGCCATCTGCTAATTTTTTTGTCGAATTCATTCAATCACCTTCCTCGTTGTACTGTTACCTCAAGAAGAAGTGCTTAAACAATAATATTTGTAATCTCTTCAGCTGTTTCAAGACGATACGCCGCATCGTCCATTCCTTTTGTTGAATGCGCACCCCATAATGCTAGCGCGAAAGGAACACCTGCCCCTTTCGCACATTGATAATCAAAAATCGTATCTCCAACATAAATCGCTTCTGCTGGTGCTACTGCTAACTCCGTTAAACAAAGTTGTAATGGCGCTGGATCCGGCTTCGTCTTTGGTGCATCCTCTGCTGTGATAATAGATGCAAAATAGTCATTCAATCCAAACGGCTGAAATTCATTCACAAATTGTACGCGTGTTTTAGACGTTACAATTCCTAGTTTTACACCCTGTGCCGTTAATGTCTTTAAAGCTTCTTCGACACCATAAAATAATTGTACCTCGTCCATATAAACTTCGACTGCTTTATCCCATTCTTTATGTACTTCATTAATATTCTCTACACCTAAACGCTTCAATGCATCTTTACCTGGAATACCAAAAACAACTCGCAGCTCATCCATCGTATACATCAAATCATGTTGCTCTAATACTTGTTGAAGCGCCTTCAGCTGTGCACGCTCTGTGTCTAGCATTGTGCCATCTACATCAAAAATAATTGCTTTCATTATAAACCAGCTCCTTTTCTTTAGTTTTACCTGTTTTTGTTTAAATTGCAAGAGGACGGGAAGAGATTGACAGTAGAAAAAGATTGGAGTGTTTAAGATATGGATATGGAAACATGTAGTGCAGAATGTGTCGCAACAGCAAAAATTGCAAATCGTTGCTTTGATTTATGCCTAGCAGAACAGGATGTCACAATGGTTGCCCAGTGCATTCGATTAACACGAGAATGTACGGATTTTTGTCATGCTACTGCAAGTGCGCTAGAACGAAATAGTCCCTTCGCAAAGCAACTTTGTGCTCTTTGCGCTGAAATCTGTCATACTTGCGCAAACGAATGCGCCAAACACGCCGAGCACCATGAGCATTGTCGTAAATGTGAAGAAGCTTGTACACGCTGTGCTGAGGTGTGTGAGCTAATGGTCAAAGCACTAAGCTAACGTAAAAAAAGAACCACATTGCTGTGATTCTTTTCCACTATATTTTAGCCGCACATACCTATTTGTGCGTTTTTTTAATTCTCATCAATTGTAAAAATAATACGAATGCCATTTGGATCTACTGTTGAAAAGCGTTGTTCACCACCAAATGCTGGTGCCTCTTCAAATGCTTCAACAGGAAACCCAGCCGTTTTTAATTGCCCTGCTATGGTATCCGCATAGGCTGCATCTTTTAATACGACTGTATACGATTTTAAGCCAACTGCATTATAAGGACGCTCACTTGCCCCTGCACTATTCCATGTATTCAAACCAATATGGTGATGGTAATGGCCTGTTGAAATAAATAACGCCTGGCGACCATATCTTGTCACCACTTCATAATCTAATACATTTGTATAAAAATTTTCTGTTTGCGCTAAATCTGCCACAGATAAATGAATATGCCCCATTACGGTTTCTGCTGGTAAGCCATTATATTGTCCATCTGCCTCCGCAAGAACTGACGCAAAATCAACTTCACGCGTTGTCATATACACTTGGTTATTATCATCCCATTGCCATTCGGTATCTGGACGGTCCACGTAAATCTCAATGCCATTACCATCTGGGTCATATAAATAAAGTGCTTCACTCACATCGTGATCACCTGCACCGATACGTACATCATATTCAATAAAATGCTGCACAAAATTCCCTAAATCTTTGCGTGTTGGTAAAAGTAATGCAAAATGATATAACCCTGTATAACCTTTTGCTGATACCGCCTCTGGTACTTCATTAATCGATACAAGACTTGTTTTGCCATCTGCTGATAAGTAAGCAGTTGTCGCTGTTTGCTCTAAAATAGTGAAGCCAATAATTGTTGTATAGTATTCAATTGAACGGGCTAAATTTGATACATTTAATTGCACATGTGACACATATGCATTTGGTTTTTTATGATAAGTTGTCATGAGTATATTTCCCCTAATTTTTTATTAGTTAATTACTATTCGTAACTTACTGTAAAATAGAAACCTTTAGAAGTCAACAAAAAAGACCGAAAATTAGTTCTTCTCGGTCTGCAACCTATCATATCTATCTAACTTTTTCATAAATGCATAATCACGAATTCTCTCACCCGCTAAGCTATACAATAGACTCGCCAATTGATTTTCATGCAATTCGTAATAATGCTTTGGATTTGTTGCAAGTTGTGGCGCATGACCAACGACAATAATATGCTGCGCCTCGTAATGCTCTTTAAGGCGCTCGATTTGTGCCGCCGATTTAATAAAAGGTGGCCGATAAACCGTCAGTTTTTGTGTACGCAAAATCCCTTCAAGTAGTGCTAATAATTGTGGGTTTTTCATTTTCTTATTAATAATGAGTAGGGCCACATTTTTTTGCTCGCCATGTAAGCGTAATTCCTTTAATAACGATATTAATAAATCATCAATAAAGCGCTCCACAGCCGGTGCATATGCCCCCGCCTCAATAAGCTGCTTCAACGGCATAACAATCATCGTCAACCAATCTGCTGGTGTCGATTTCGCTAATAGTTCTTGGACATATGTCGTTGCTTGCTCATATTGTTCTTCTACAACATAATGCAATAAACATAGTAGTCGTTCATAATCTGGTGACTCCATTTTACATAATGTAATAGTCGTACGTACCGGCAATGCTTGTGTCGCCACTGTTGATGTTTGCGTCGACTGCATAAAACCTTCTTTTTTTCGTTCCCCCGCTTCTAAGAGCTCCCGAAAATGATACAATAACTCATCACTCCAACGATTTTGTTCATGCATTAAATGGTAAATTTCTTGCAAAGAAATCATTGGATTTTCACGCGTCATCGTAACATACGTATGGACGACCTGTAAAATCTGAACATCTAATGTGGGCTGCTCTATACAGTGATACTTTAGAATATGTGAAAGATGTGCAAGTCCAATTCGTTCAAAATAACCCTTTAAATACGTATCATCAAGTGCTTCGCAAGGTGTTAATAAATAGGCAATTGCTGTATCCCCTAATCGCTCCATTCCCATACGTTTTGCTAACAGTGTGCCCAGTGAAAACTGTTCTACAGCCTGAGAAAACATACTGTGATGCATTAAATGCTGCATCGCCTCACGCAATCTAGTATCTTGTAAATACGCAGCTAATAATGTTTGAATCACACAACTATATTCTTTATTCAAAAATAAATGTGCATAGCGATTTCTTTCATTATTTGCACGTATCATTTTAAAAAATTCTGTCAAAAACGTACGTGTTTCGACATCATATTGATGTGGTAAAGACTGTTCTACATAGACATAGCGAATATGATGCAGTTTCAACAAATAAATAAGACGGTCTGTTAATTTTCTGCCTGCACGCAATAATAACTTTTTTTCATCTTTTACATTTTCGCAAATAATATCTCCAGAGCTTAAAACATTCACATGGCGATAAGCCTTCGTTAACTGTAGTTGCATACGTTCTTTCTCCCTTCTTTATAGACGTTGTTACACTCTACAATAAGAGAAAAAGGTTAAAAAATAGTTAAATTATCAGATTGTTTAATAAAATAGAACTAAAAACCCATTTAAAAAGGTCTTTTATACTTTTTCAAATAAGTTTCTAGTTCCTTTCCTGTCATATATTTACCAGAGAAATGCGCTAATAATGAATTTAACTGTGGTTCTGTCAAATGAAAGTTTTGTTGCTTAGTAGAAAATTGATACGGATGATCCCCAATTGTAATAATATATTCCATATGCATCTGCTCTAATACTTGCTCATAAGATTCTTTTGACTTTGCATATGCAGAAAAGCCTTGTGTGTATAATAAACTTTTAAAAATTTTAATAAGTGTAGGATTTTCAGTTGTATTTGTCGTAACTAATAGTACTGGTTCATCAACATTTTCATTTCTAAATTGCTGTAATGTATCATCTAATAGCAGCTGTAATTTTGACAAAGCATGCTGTAAATGAGCTGTTTGTAAATAATTTGTGCGTTTTAGCATCTGTAGTAAATGATAAATTGGAATAAAAATTTGCGTGCTCCAATCTTTACGTGCATAGCATAATTTTAGTTGTTCATAATAGCGCTGTACGTGCTGTGTATCACCTTTAATTAAATAATTCGATAAATGCGTAAATAATTCTTTTGCCGTATCTACTTCATATGACACTAAACGTTTAATCGTAACACTTAAATCCATTGGCAAAATCATTGATTTATGCGCTGTTCGTACGCGTGGTAAAAGCTGCATCAATTCATTATTGGCTTCTACAACAGCCTCTTCACCTGTTGTTAATGCAACAATGGAACCCTGCGGATAAATACCAATAAACTCGATAAAACGATTTAATAATTGCTTGTTAAATTGTGTACCAAGGCGATACATATGCTCAAAAGCCTCTGATGCAGACATTGCGGGTTGATGCGCACGTTTCATTGTAAGTGCAGAATACGTATCAACAATTTGTAGTAGCTGCACTTCTACTGATAAATCTTCCTCTGTTAGTGCATACGGATAGCCACTTCCATCTATTCTTTCATGATGTTGCTTCGAAAAATGCGAAACACGCTCAAGCCCTAGTGACTCAAGCATTATCTCGCCTCGTTCCACATGTTGCTGCACGACACGTTGCTCTGCATTCGTAAATGGGTCCTTTTTTTGCAGTAATAGTAACGATGTATAGACTGTTCCTATATCATATAGTAAATAACCGATTGCAAATTGAGAAATATTTGGCATGTTCTCATGCTTTGCAAATAATGTTGCCAGTGTAAAAACATCTGTCGCATGTCTATACAAATACCCATCAAAATCTTTCAGCATTAAGAAGTGCTCTCGCCACTGCGCATTTTTCATATATGATAAAAATAACTCTTTAATAAATTGAATATCTGTTGAATCCTTTAATGTACGACCATAACGCATCTCTAAGCTGTTGTAGCCAACTGCCTGGAAAAATAAATCCGTCACAGATTTTAATGACTCGTCTATGTCATTAAATTTTCTACGTTTCACGCAAATAGTCCCGATATGTCTTTTTTTTAAAAACTCAATTTCATGTTCTGTTAAAATATGCCCACTACGCATCCAAACTTGATTTTCAACTCGTAAATCACTATATAATTCGTCTCCTGAACACACAGTATGAACGGTGCAGTATTCGTAGCTTTTTTGTGCCACTGCCATTAAAACCCCTCCTATTAGATATAGTTTGTATATAGACTATATTCTTCAAAGGTTAAAACAACGTTAAACAGCACATCTTTCACTTAATTATTTATAGTCTAAAGACTCATTATCGGTCGGTAACTTAAATCGAATACATGTACCCTCTGATTCTTCACTTTTTGCTTCGATCATTCCTTTATGTTCTTCTACAATTTTCTTACAAATAGCTAATCCAATACCATGTGAATCACGATGCTTACTATTGCTCGCACGATAATTACTTTGGAAAATATAAGGCAGATCCTTCGCTGGAATGCCGATGCCGCTATCTTTAATTTCAAATATGACATACTCATCTTCAACATACATACTAAATGAAATATATCCTTTATCTGTATATTTCAGCGCATTTGTCATTAAATTAACAAAAACCTGCTCGATTCGTTTTACATCTACTACAACCAAAATCTCTGCAGAAACAGTGCTTGTCGTATCATATATCAACCCAGCCCTTGCAACATCCTCTGCATAGCTATAGCATAAAGATTCATACAATTGTTGTGCCGGTAACTGTGTATAATGGAAATCTAAACGCCCTGCTTCTAATTTTGCTAAATCAAATAAATCACGAATCAACTCATTCAAATTTAATAACCGCATTTTACTGCGTTCTAAATATTTCATTTGCTGTTGTTCATCTGTTACAACACCATCCAAAATTGCTTCAATATAGCCAAGTGTAGAAGTAATTGGTGATCGTAACTCATGGGAGACACTTTGTAGTAGTTGTTTACGCTCCTGTTCACTCATTTCAAGACGCCCCATCGCTATTTGTAAATCCATATTTCTCTCTTCTAACTCATTTGTACGCAATGTCACTCGGTTTTCTAAATCTGCATATACTTCCGCATTTTCAACTGCAATTAATAACTGCAAGGCAATCTGACGTAAAATATCCATATCAACAACTTGGAAAACATGTTCAACATACTGATTTTCTAAATATAAAAAAGCCCTCGTTTCTCCTTTATATTGAATTGCCATACAAATTAATGTTTTTGCTGTATTATCATATAAACGAATTTCCTCATCCGTACTTTCACGCAATATAAGTGGCTGTGTTCGCTGCTGCACTTCATGAATCATCACAAGCTGCGCTGCCGTTAATGGCTTTGTAATCATATTTAATTGTATTGGTCCTTGTTCTCTTAAAAGAGAGGCTGTGACACACCATTCATCTTCTCGCTTTTTAATAAAATGGACTGCCGTCGCATTAGCCTGGCGCATTAATAATTTAAGTAGGCGCTCATAAACCTCTTCAATCGTCGTTTCACGTGCTAATGATTCTGTTGCTTCAAATATAGCCAATCTATCAACCGGCACATTCGATGTTGTCGTTCCTTCTGGTAAAATATAATGCGTATATAGTTCTACGAGGCGCTCTGCAATAACTGATGCCCCCCATAAACGTACCTTTTGAATACTTTGAGCTACATAGCGCTGCGTTTTCTTTTCATCATGTTGATTATGGTAAAAACGTGCCGCACGCTCATAAAAAATCGCTTCATGGTGAACATAGTGATAAATTTTTGATAATTGAATCGCACGATCATATCGTAATGCTGCTTCCTCATACATTTGTTTACGGTACTCATTTTCAGCTACCAATAGCATGTATAAATGCTCATATTGATGCGGTGCTTTGGTACTCCAAATTTTAAATTTATATAAACTTTCCTTAATTTCACGTAGTGCCTTTAGCAAAGTCTTACGCGGTAAAATATCCTCTCGCAGTCGATCAAATTGATGTAATGCTCTAAAGAAATAGTAATATGGTGCAATTGGTAGTGAGATAATTTCATGCTTTTGTTTTTCTAACTCCATGAGCAATTCCTCTTGTGCTGTACGATCATTAAAGAAATAGGCCATTTGAATACGCAAGATATAATGCATAGCTTTCACCATCGCCTCATCTTCAAGCGTAATCGGCATATGATATTCAGGTACAATCTCACCGTTTCGTAACGCTTCAATCCAATACTGCAATTCTGCTAAAAAGTCCTCTGCTAAAGGATTCGGGTGCTGACCATAACGGTCCTGTTGAGTCACGATTTCCTGTTGCACATCCGCTAGTGAATCACCTGATAAAAACCGTGTATTACAAACAAAACAAGAATGCGATGTCGTAATATAGTTCATCCCTAATTCATTTGTACATAACTGGCTTTGGCGCATTAATTCAATAGCTGATGGTAAATCATGCTGCCAATGATGTAGGAAAATACTATAAATAAAATATACGCGCGCCTTAATATAAATATCCTCTGAAGCATCCGCTAACTCTTTTGCTAGACTCCCAAAACGTAGCGCACCTTCAATATCATCAAACCCTGAAATGAGTATTAATGCATAATTACAATAAACGATAGGCGCCTGCGTAGAAGCACCATATTTCAACTGCAAACGAAGTAAACGTAAAAATAGCATCGCTGAAATATTCGGATGTGAAGATAGCCGACTAAATGCAATCATTATTTGTATAAGAATATCAATCTCTTCATTATCAATGGCGGGCAAATTTAATAAATCCTCATTTTTTTATGACGTAATGCCCACTTTACCTTTACAAACTCTTTAACAATATCTAATTTTTTAACTGATCTTGTAATATTCATATTGCCCAGTTCTAATGCACGAAAGCCAATATCAATTAACTTATCTGAAGAATCATGTTCTTGATGCATACGTGTCATCAAATAATATACGCGTAATTTTTCGAGCTTTGTTTCCGCATGAGTCAACGCCTCATTCATATAGTCATTCGATTCGTCTATATGCATTAATACACCTTCACACTCTGCAAGATCCATATAAATTTGCAAAGTTTCCACTCGTAACCGTTCCCAGCAGTCTGTAGGGAGTAATGTTTTACTTTCTAAAAAATAGTAACGTGCATTTTGTACAAGCCCAGCCGACTTTGCTAGAACACCTAATTGATGATTCCATAATGCCAGCTGCTCATGCTCAATCGTACTTAAACGACTCTTACAATAATTCAGTTGTCGCACAATTTCTTCTAATAATTCCACACCATTATTTTCTTTTTGCAATAGTTTTCCAATCGAAAAATGTATCGACATCCTATCTATTTCAGGGATAGAATTATAAACGGCCTGTTGAACACCATCATGAACAAACTGGAATAGTTGTTTTTCATTTGGTAGCGTACGTTGGTATACACTGCGCATTCGTATAAACCCACGCTCCATTAATATATGTAAATCACTTAGTAAATTATAATACGGAACATCTAACAACTTCAGTAATAATTGAAATTCAAATGTTTGCCCAAAACAAGCAGCTGTTTGCAAAATATATTTTAAATGCGGCTCCAATAAATCCACTCGCCGGGTAATAAATTCTGATAAACCGTCACTCGTCACAATGCCATTTAATTTTTGGGCATCATAATGCCAGCTTGCAGTCGCTGCCTCATAAAAAAGAATCTTTGTTTTTAATAGCATTCGAAAAGCCTCAGCAATAAAATATGGATTGCCCTGTGTTAAACGCGCTAAATATTTAGCAATTTCATATGTAGTCGGACCTTCGCCTAATACTGCTTTCACCCATTCTTCAATAGCTGAAAGCTCCAGTAATCCTAATTGAATAGTGCTATAACTTTCTAATTCTTGTTGCCACTCCAGAAGACGATTTTTTGTAGATGCCTCATCACGCATAGCTACAATAAATAATAAATAGCCACTATCATGATATGCACAAATTTTCTTAAACAAATCGACAACAACATCATCCGCCCATTGTAAGTCATCAACAAAAAATACGAGCGGGCGCTTCTTCATTGCAAAAACAGTAAGTAATTTTTGCAATGAAGAAAAAATATACGCATAAATTTGTTGTGTTGCTTGTTCGCGGTCATCAATAATTTTCGTTGTTTTTGATATGAACCAGGATAATTCTGGAATGAGTTGAAGCAAACTATCCATAACGATTAAATCGACTTGCTTGATACCTTGTTTAAAACGTGAAATTTCGGCATCACCTGCTAAATACACTTGTTTTAATAAATCGCGAAAAGGGGCCACAACTGGATCGAACGTATGCTGTTTTTTTAACTGATCAAATTTCCCTTCAACAAAATATCCTTTTGTATAAAAAGTTTGTTCCATAATCGATTTTGCAAGCGAAGATTTTCCAGTCCCTGATGCACCCACCAAAAAGACAACTTGACCATCCCCTTTGACAACACGTTGAAATGCGCGTTCAAGCATTTGCTTCTCTGTTGTACGTCCATATAATTTTGAATCAACCATCATATCCGAGTGCTGTTCCATTTCAGCAAGCTGAAAATCTATATTCATTTTCCCTTGTGCAAGCGCTTCAAAAACACGAATTAAGTCATACTTTAAACTACTTGCTGTTTGGTAGCGCTCACCCGAACTCTTTGCAATTAATTTTTGGACGATATTTCCTAAAATCGGCATACGACTTTTTTGTACAATCACCGTGTGATCAACTTGTTTTGTCAAAATATCAAATACATATTCTTGCTCTGTATCCGCTTCAAAAAGGGGTTTATCGGCAATCATTTCATAAAGTAATGCCCCAATTGCATATAAATCCACACGTTCATCACTTTTTTGATCGATGCGCCCTGTTTGTTCTGGTGCCAAATAAGCCCAGTCTACCTCTGTTGTCGCTTGTACTAATGTTTCAGGCGCCAATAATTTCACTTCAAGGGTTTGTGGATTCACAAAAATATGGGATGGATTAATCAACTGATATATCGTATTTTGCTGATGCAAATTTTCAGTTGCAGCAATGATAGCGATTACAATTTGCAATACTTGATTTAATGACAGTTTTGACAACAACAGTTGACGAAGGGATTGGCCCGTAAAATCTTCATATAAAAATAAAAATTGTCCATTAAATTCAAGCACGTTGAGTGGTTGAAACAAAAATGGATACTGCTCCGTATTCTTTTTTACATATTGTAATTTTTCTTGTGCCTGCTGTAAGGTTGTAACATCCGGAATCACTTGTAACACCATCATTGATTCATAGATTTCTATATATTTACGATGCAATAGCTGCGGCATATATTCCGTTTTCTTAACCATCAATAGCACTCCTATTCGCAAAAAATTCAAACTTATTCATTAAATTTATAGCCAAAACCTCGGATAGTTTGAATCCATCTTGGTTTCGTTGATGAATCACCAATTTTCCTGCGCAATGTACTAATGTGTACAGACAATGTTTTCGGATCAACAATTCCATCATAGCCCCAAATTGTATTAAGCAACTGCTCTGAACTTACGACACGCGTACGATTTTCGACTAAATAAAACAGTAATTGCTTCTCTTTCGTAAATAAATTGATTCGTTCTCCTGCACGGTACACTTCTTTTTCATCCAATTGAATCGTTAAATCATCAAATGTTAACGCATTCGCATCTTGATTGGAAGTACGACGTTTTAAATGCGCTTGAATTCTTGCGACAAGTTCTTTCGGAATAAACGGCTTTGTCATATAATCATCTGCACCTACTTCAAATCCCATTAACTTATAATCAATCATTTCATTTACCGTTAAAAACATTAACACCGCGTTCGTCTTACTGCGGATTTTTTTAGCTAATTCAAAACCTGTACCATCAGGTAAATTCACATCTAATACGATGACGTCCGGCTTACTTTCCAAAATAATACGTTCTCCATCTGCTACTGTTGATGCTTTGAATAATTGAAAGCCAGCATTTTCAATATAGATTGATAAAACCTCTAAAATATCTATGTCATCTTCTACAACAACAATTCGTTCCTTCATATTAGTCTCATCCTCTCATAAGCCTTCTAATCCTTTTATTTTACCATATTTTTTAATATTTCTTATAATTTAACACAACAAATGAACTATTTTTTACATAAAAAAAAGAGACTGGCATTAGTGCCAGTCTCTTTTCTCTATATTAGATTATTGAGCAGTTAAACCGCCATCAATAACAAATTCTGAACCAGTTGAGTAGCTAGATTCATCAGAAGCTAAGTATAATACTAAGTTTGAAACTTCTGAAGGCTCTGCTACACGGCCGATTGGAATATGTTTAGAAAATTCTTCTACGGCTGCTTTTGTATCTTCTTGAACAACCATTGGTGTTGCAATAACACCTGGGTGTACAGAGTTTACACGGATACCTTTACGAGATAATTCAAGAGCTGCTGCTTTTGTAATACCACGTACAGCGAATTTTGTATCTGTATAACCGACAGCGCCACCTACTAAGCCGTTCATAGATGAAATATTAACGATAGAGCCTTTGCCACCCTCGATCATAGCTGGTGCTACTGCTTTAATACCTAAGAATACAGATACTTGGTTGATTTCAACAATTTTACGGTAATCTGAAAGTGTCATATCTAAAATTGATTTTGCCATTGTGATACCTGCATTATTTACTAAAACATCTACTTTACCGAATGCTTCTACTGCTTTATCTACAACTGATTTCCAGTCTTCTTCGCTTGTAACATTTTGTTTCACGAAAATTGCATTGTCGCCAAGTTCAGCGGCAGTTTGTTGACCTTTTTCTTCGTTCAAGTCTGTTAAAACTACTTTTGCGCCTTCTTCAATGAATAATTTTGCGTGAGCCGCACCCATACCTTGTGCTGCGCCTGTAATAATTGCTACTTTACCTTCTAAACGTGCCATGTTAAATAGCCTCCTTATATATGTGTAGATATTGCCTACACCTGTAAGTTACCATCTTTTATAATCACATGTCAACGAAAAACACTTATTTATTTTAACACTAAAGAATACTTGTATTAATTAGGAATGTTTAACAGTAAAGAAAATTTATACTTATCTAAAAGCACATTATAAGTCAAGTGATTAGCTTCTATTAAAAGGACCATTTAACTCATCAATCAGTAATTTTCTACTCCCTTCTAATCACCCTTTAAACAGTAAAGAAAGAACATATCGGCATCGTTTCGTGCCATGTTATAGCGGTAATGGTTAATCATATATTCCTTTAAAAAGAAGGTGGGTAGATATATGATGAGTCAAACACTCGAAAATACATTACTACTGGGTGCTATATTTATTGTCGTCACAATTTTCGGCGTTCGTTACGTACAAAAACAACAAAAGCGAAAATTAATAACCGGTTTTATAGTAGGATTACTAATTTCTTTATTAGGTGTCGCGTTTATACAAGGGGCCAAGCTATCTGTTGAGCTCCAACAATGCTCTACTACACCATTGTCACAAACATTAACTGATGAACAATTTTTAGCAAAACTCACATATGCTGAGCGTTTCGGTGATTCACTTACTGTGCAAATTGATGATTTGCAACAACTCGCAAAAGCAAAAGACTTTCATTCACTACAAATCGCCACAAATGAATTATCTACGTTATTAAAGGAACGTATTCACTCGATTAATTCATTAATCGAAAATGAAAATTTATCCTCACAGCAAACAAATTATTTACTACTTTATAAAAAAGGCCTCAGACAATATATTGATGCTACTACTCAGTTTGAAACCATTACCGAAACAAAAACAATTCATGCGCTACCTAACGCCTCTAAAAGATTTTCTCAGGGTCTAGCAACAATTGAAAAGGCACAGGTTATTATTAATTCAATGACCTAGAAAATGCTGAGGCAAAACACGTCATATTCCTTTTTTAGTCTTCACAACGAAAAACCGGA
>NZ_HE578959.1:73089-74851 GCF_000307285.2 Kurthia sp. Dielmo | reverse complement strand
TCTTTCTTTACGGTGGAGTACAACCGGTTCAAAAATAAGATGTAGGTCATCAATTGGTACAATTTGAATTCCTGGCGTTTGCTGCACCCCCATCAGTGGCACAACACCAATCCCCATTTCTTTTTTCACAAGAGATTGTACAAGACCGATATCATGACATTCAATTTCAATATTTGGTTTTAAGCCTTTTTCATAAAAAGCATTTAAAACATTTTCATACATCGAATAACCTTCCATACGCCCTAAAACAATCAATGGCATCGTATGTAACTCAGCTAAGCTCACATGATTTTCTAAGAGCGACCAATTTTCTGGGAATAACGCCACAAAAATCTCTCGCGACAAAGTGCGCATTTCATAATCATGATCATACAAGGGCTTTAACATCATCGCGCACTCAATATCATTTTCACGAAGTTTTTCTTCCATTTGATGTGAGCTACCCTGTTGAATATTTAAAAATACATTTGGATATTGCTGTTTGAATTTTTTTAATGAACCTACACAAAGCTGCGCACATGCAGTCGAAAGTCCGATTGATAATGTACCCACTTCGCCCAATTCAATCTCTTTTACGGTTCGACGCATAATTCCCATACGTGATTTTAATGCCTCTGCCTGTTCAAATACATACTGCCCTGTTTCTGTTATGGACCATTTTGTACGGTAACGCTCAATTAATGTCTTTTCAAGTTCTAGCTCTAATTTCTTTAATGCCTGACTTAGGGGTGGCTGTGCCATATGCAAGGCCTCTGCTGCTTTCGAAATATTTCCATGCTTCACAATTTCCGTGAAATAATGCAACTGTTTTAAATCCATTTTTCTCACCTTATTATATATTTTTTATATGTTTTATGACTAAATTATATATTTTTCATATTAATATTTACAGTTTATACTAACTATGAGTGACAGTTTAAAACAGGAGGCTTTTTTTTGAAACATTATGATCGAACAATTAAACAGGTAACCGTTTATTTAAGCGGGCTGTTTATTTTAACACTTGGCATCAGCCTTTCTATTTATGCAGGCCTTGGTGTCTCGCCTGTATCCTCACTTGCTTATGCCTTTACATTAGCAACAGGAATTTCTGTTGGGCTAACTACTATTATCGCCAACGTCTTATTTATTATTATTCAAATTATCATTACACGTGAATGGAAATTTCGTTCCTATTTAGCACAATTTATTATTACATTATTTTTTGGCTCCTTTGCTGATTTTACTCTTTGGCTCGTTCAAGCCTTTTTGCCAATGCCTGAAACAATGCTACTGCGCGTCGTTTATTTAATGGCTAGTTTATTTGTCGTATCATTTGGCTTACTTGGATACTTATCTGCTCGCTTACCAATGATGCCTTACGATGCTTTAACCTATGTCATCAGCGACCATTTCAATATGACATTTAGTAAAGCTAAAGTAACAAGTGACCTTTTAAATGTCATTATCGCAGGAATCGTCTGCTTACTAACTGTTCATCAACTAGGTTCTATCGGTATCGGTACAATTATTGCGGCATTATTTATAGGGAAAATTTTAGGTGTTTTTATTCGCTCTTGGCAACAACCACTTGTTAAATGGATGATGCATTCAAAGTATAAATCGTAAAAAAATAAACATATTTACATGTAAACAAAAAGTAAATCGTGCTTATTATCTGAATATTTACGTTTCAAATTATGTAGTGTGGGAATATAATGATTAGTAAGAATATAAACTTCTTACCCATGTTATATTCTCCCTAAATAAAGAAAAAGCCCGT
>NZ_HE578959.1:64108-72888 GCF_000307285.2 Kurthia sp. Dielmo | reverse complement strand
CGGGCTTTTTCTTTATATTTTTATGTATTAAAAAACTTCTCTCATTGGGTGAGAGAAGCGTAAGCGATTTATACAGAATCTGTACCTTAATACCATACCATACATCTATTACAGTTTCCTAATAAATTTCGTATTTAATTTATAAATTTTTGAATTGCTGTTGTTAAAATGTTTAATTGGTCAACCATCGGCGAATGACCACAATCTTTAATTTTTAAAACTTTTGCTTTACCTCCAAAATCTGTAATAATCTCCTGGGTCATTTTTTCTGATACAACATAATCTCTATCCCCATAAATTATTAACATAGGCACTTGAATTTCATCGATTTCATCTGTGATATCAAATGTGTGTAGTGCATAATACACATCACCTAAATTTTGCTGTGTACAAATATCGCGTAAATACTTTCCGTAGTGATCGTGATCTGGTTTATAATGCGTATAAATTAATTGCTCCCATACTGCTTGGATACCTGCATAGTTTTTCATACGTTGCATGGTCTCAACAGGCACTGTCACAAATGGATCATGAATAATTTCTTCTTTAGTTTCTGCTATACGCTGCTGCGCCTGTAAGAAAAATGGATACCCTCTCGTTGATGCTGATGCCACAAGAATGCATTTTTCGATACGATGCTCTGTATCATCTATGCACATATCCATCGCTACTGCACCACCTGTTGACCAGCCGACCAATGTTACATTACGTAAATCTAACTTAGCCATCCATTCTTCCACATCATGACTAAAATCCTCAATGCGCTCAATCTCTCTACTATAAGAGGATTCCCCAAAACCTCTTAAATCTACAGCGTAAATCGTATACTTTTCATCTAGCGCTTCCATTACCGTATCCCAATGAAGTGACGATGTCATATTACCATGAATCAGTACAATTGTTTTGTCCCCTGTTCCTGGGCGATGACGATATGCAATTATTTCCCCATTCTCTAATGCTACTGTTGGCAGCCCCATTATAAACCCTCCCAAAATTGTATTTTTTACCAATTAAACTATACCCTTTTATTATTTATTAAGACAAATTTTCCCACAAAAAAAGCATTTCCAAAGAAAACTCTTCGAAAACGCTTTTCTTTATCGACTTTTTACGACAAGCGTAATTGCTTCTTGCACGACCTCATTCATTTTATCATCATCGCCTTCGTTCTCACGAATACATTCTAATAAATTATCTGTTACAATAACGCCAATTGTACGATCAACACCTGAACGAATTGCACTCAGTTGTGTAATGACTTCCTTACAATCTTTGCCTTCTTCCATCATTCGAAGAACACCACGCAATTGACCTTCGATACGTTTTAAACGATTCATAGCTTTTGCATCGTATTGCATCGAACCACCACCTTGTTCATTAATGCCCTTATCATAATACCCCCATCCGTATAAGTCAACTATTATTACTCTACTATTCATATATAGCTTAGTAAAATTAATGTCCGTAGCACGGCTAATTTCCATAAAAAAATGCCTGCTCAAATTGAACAGGCATTTTTTATTTTTTATTTTGCAACGTCAATAATACGTCCTTCTGTTTTATTATTGACAGTTTTTAATGATTTTAATTGTTCCTCAAAGTTCTCCCAATCAGATAAACCTAGATCTTGTACTCGACCATCGGCATACGCTTTTTCAAATGTTGCAAAGCCATCTCCACCTTTAGCAGTAAAGGCGTTTGTTGCAATTGTATAGGTTTGATCATCCTTGACATCTACATAATCATCCCCCTGTTTAATTTGGAATGATACGATACGTGAGCCAGCTGGTTTAGATGAATCAAATGTGTATTTACCACCTGCAATGTGTAAGAATCCACCACTTTCTTTTGGCGAATCTTTTACACCATGCTCTAACGCTGCACGTAAATCTGCTCCTGAAATATCAACCGTCGCTAGCGTATTACCAAATGGTAGTACAGCAATCACTTCACCGACTGTAATCGGACCTGCGTTAATCGACGAACGAATTCCCCCACCATTTTGAAGTGCTAATACGACTTTATTGTTTAATGTTTTTGCCTTTGCTAGCATGCCATCTGTAATGTAATCGCCAAGTGCCGTTTCATTTGCGCGAACACTTTCTGTAGATGTAGCGGATGCACGTGGATTCGTTAATTCTTCTTCTGCCACTACGCCCGTTTCTTCATTACTAATTTCAGCAATACGATCCTTATACTGTTTTAATTTTTCCGCAGCGGCTGGATTTTCTGCTTTTTCTGCAACATTTACTAAATGCTGTTCAGAAGCAGTAACTTCACCTTTTTTATCAAATGTCACACTTAAATTCCCTAAATTTTCACCATATTGACCTGTTTGAACAATAACAGTTGGCGCTTTTTCATTATTATCATTATCTGTATCAACGGTAACAACCTGATCTAATTTCGTATGGGTATGACCACCTACAATGACATCAATTCCTTTAACTGTTTTCGCTAAAATTTGGTCATTGTCATATACCGGGCTATCATCGTAACCAATATGTGTTAAGGCAATAATTTTATCGACATTTTGTCCTTTAAATGCTTTTACCGCTTTTTGCGCTTCTGCAATATAATTGTTAAATTCTATTGAACCAGGGCTTGAAATATCTTTTGTTTCCGCTGTTGTCAGGCCAAAGATACCCACTTTTTGCCCGTCAACTTCTTTAATAATACCTGTATAAATTTGACCTTTTTCTGGATTCGAACTTACCAAGTCAGAGAATAGGCCTTTGAATTTATCATCTTTTGAAAAATCGACATTTGCACTAACAAACGGGAAGTTGGCGTCTTTGATAAAGTCTACTAATGCTTGGTGTCCTTCAGCAGATGACCCTAAATCAAATTCATGATTTCCAAAAGTCGCTGCATCGTAGCCCATCATATTCATAAATTCTAAGTCCGCTTGTCCTTTGAATTCATTGAAGTATAGCGTTCCACTAAATACATCACCTGCATCTAATAACACATTGCTTGGATTATCTTTACGAATTTCATTAATTGCTGTTACACGTTTTGCCACACTATCTAAGTGCGCATGCGTATCATTTGTATGCATAATCGTTAATGAAAAATCCTGTTTAACGCCATCTTTGAATTTATAGGTTTTACCATTAATCGTGACATTGCCATTTGCTAAATGCCCCTTTAAATAATACTTGCTATCTTTCCACCCATTAAATCGCTTGCCATCTTCAAAAAGAATTTTATTGTATTCCCCTGTTAATGGTAGACCGTCTTTAAAGCGTAATTTTTGCTGCCCTGAGTATCCCGTATATGGCTTTCCTTGATGGTAATACACATCGTTATACCAATACGAAGCTTTCTTTCCTTTATTATAATAAGTATTTTTGTAAATTCCTTTAAATAACTTGCCGTCTTTATATAACTTACCGTTGTACGTTTTATACCCTTTAACTACTTTTTTCGTTTTAACATCTACTAACTTTCCATTAACAATTTTGTATGTTGTTTTCGCATTTGTAACTCCTGGCGCCATCGCAATCGCTGACGTGAACATCGCCGTGCTCAGTACAATTGCCGTCAATCGTTTCTTTTTCATCAAAACCCTCCTAAAATTGTCAAAATAGTCTTACTTGTTTATAGTATATAATAGAAGATAGTCTAAAATATAGTTATTTTAAGTTTATTAATATGAAATTTATTTAAATTTAATGTCATATGAACCAAATATTTAACTATTTTGAAGGGGGTATACGTATGCAACTTGCACAACTTATGCTATATGTAGAAAATCAAAAAGAAATTCGTGATTTTTGGGTAAAGCATTTTGATTTTGTTGTTAAAAATGAAGTAATGAATGGTGATATGTATATGATTGAACTTTCACCACATGCAAATGCGGAAACAACCATCATTTTACATAATCGCGAACAAATAATGAAAATGTCTCCAGAACTCGATATGACAACACCTTCATTATTATTTGCAACATCCGATTTAGAGAAGCTCCATGCCCGATTAGTAGCAGCAAATGTTACAGTAGGTGAAATTGTCGATATGCCTGGATATCGCGTGTTTAATTTTGCTGATCCAGAAAATCATTACTTTGCTGTTAAACAAGCCTAACGTTGACAACTTGTATATTTGTAAACATTTTTACTTTCATACAAAAAGAAACTTCGTACAATTCATGATACTTTACCAACTTGTAAGAAATTAAAGTACATTACTAAAAACCATTTTTTTATAACCGATGATATACGTATGGAGGTGTGCGGCCATGTATCTTTTAGGTATTATCGCATTTATTACCGCATTTTTAATGATAGCTTTATTCTCCTATCTCTTTAACGAAAAATCTGAAGTCATCGTTGATGGATTAACAGAAGAGGAAAAAAATGCTTTATTAGAAGCGCATGAACAACAACAACGATTATTATGGCGTACAAGCTATATATTATTAACAGCTTTTGTCATCGCGATTGCACTTATTTTTGTACAGTCTTTATTAAATTATTATCGTTAAAAAGGAATCCACTCTTTGTTTGTTACAAAGAATGGATTTTTTGTTTATTTGTAAAAAAATTACTTGTAAACATATTAACCGTAAAAAAGGAACCGTAACAAGTGCACGATTCCTTTGGGCTTTATGACGAAATAGAGTGTTCATTCTCTTCAAAGTCATCATGGCTCGCTTCAATATGTCCACAATGTGGGCATGTGTAAACATAAGTTGGGTGATGTAGCGCTGTAAACGTACCATGATCTATTTCAATACGATCTTGTAAACTCAAAATTCGATTACATTTTGAACACGTCATCGCTTGGCTATTCATACTCACCGCCTCTTTCATTTATATTGAGACATTTGTAGCTATCGCCTTATGCGCCTTATCTTACTGATAAACATCTGGTAATTTTGAAGAATTAGAGATTACTTTATTTAGCATTATGTCTGCATCTGGATTATCAGAGATCATAAGTAATTCTCGTTGCTTGTCAGAATGTACAGGTTCAATATAGAAACCTTCATTCATTATGACCTGTACATACTGTGTCATGTCTCTACCCATTATTAATTTATATTCTTGTCCGTCCATTTCTAACACAATAGCATCTCGTTCGATTCTTTTCATGACTGCCTTCATATATTTTCCCGCCTTTCATTAAGTCAACAATTTGAAATGATAAGCGCATCCAACGTCATCTAGCTATATATGTCTTTTGGTAGACTATACCCATTCTCTTCTTTTTTAATCTAAAATACCTGTATATATGACGCATTTTCAGAATAAAAAAAGAGTAACGAATTACCGTTACTCTCAACTTATATAGCTTACATCATTATCGCGCCATCTACATGTAAGACATGCCCTGTAATATATTTTGCTTCATCAGAAGCTAAAAAAGCATACGCATTAGCAATATCTTCTGGTTCACCAAGCTTTTGTAATGGGATAGTCGCTTCCATTTTTTCAATTACTTTTTCAGGCATTGCAGCAACCATTGCTGTTTTAATAAAACCTGGTGCTACGGCATTTGCTGTTACACCATTACGGCCAAATTCTTTTGCCCAAGACTTCGTCATTCCAACAATTGCCGCTTTTGAAGCCGCATAGTTTGTTTGACCAATGTTACCATAAATGCCACTTACTGAAGATGTCGAAATGATTCGACCATATCGCTTCTCTTTTAAAATTGGATATACAGCTTGTGTACAATTAAATGCACCCTTAACATTCACATTCATTACTTGATCAAATTGTTCATCTGTCATTTTGTGTAACATTGCATCACGCGTAATGCCGGCATTATTTACAAGAATATCAACTGTCCCGAATTGATCTACTGCAAATTGCACCATTTCTGCTACGCTCTTTTTATCTGTCACATTTAGTTTGAAAAAGCGAGCTGAATCCCCAAGATTTTTCGCCACTTCTTCGCCATGATCAGCAAAATCCGCCACTACGACTTTTGCTCCTTCAGCCACAAATTTTTTCGCTGCTGCTTCCCCAATACCATTTGCAGCACCTGTAATAATGGCTACTTTGTTTTCTAAACGCATATAAAACCCTCCTCATATAAATTTCGCTCAGCAAAATCCGTCACACCCCTGTGACATTGCTGGCTTTTTCTAATCTTAAAATTCAAATTGTCCCAGATTAGAAAAGTAATTTAGGAAAAATAGTAAATAATTAGTCTGCTATTTTCCCTAAATCATATGTCAATTATAGCAAATTTTTGAAATTTAATATGTTTTCTTTTCAAATTATTGAATTTTTTTGAAAAAATTAAAAAATACTAGCTTAAATCGGGAAGTTACTATAGAGGCAGCCGATTATTATAGACATGTATAAAAAATAAACCGATGCTACATACGGTATATCTTTTCTATGTAATTTGTTATATGTATATAATGATTATAAGAAATGCATTATCACTTCATGTAAATATTTTGTATAATAAACAAAAGGAGGAGTTTCGATGGCAACATTATACGTTTCACGTTATAAAGAAGGGGCTTATCAGTCTTTATTAGAGGCTTTAGAACATGCAGAAGATAACGATTGTTTAGAAGTTTCTGCAGGCATCTATGATGAGGTGCTAGTCCTACGTAAACCTGTAACCATTCATGGGCATGGTGCTGTATGTATTGTAGGTGATCTTGTTGTAGCACCTAATGTAGAGGCAACAGTCCAAAATTTACATTTCGAAAATGTTTTAGAAATGAAGGAAGCCACTGTACATTTTGAAAATTGTTGTTTTGCAGGCAACTATACGGAGCATACAATTTTAGCTCAAAACTCAACAATTAATTTGACAGATTGTTATTTTGAAAGCTCAGCTAAGGAAGCGAACAAAGCTTTCTTAGCAGTGACTCAATCAACAATCAATTTATCAAAATGTCAATTTAACGGTAAATATTACGCGATATTTGCGAAAGAATGCCAATTAACAATTGACCACACACTCTTTAAAAATCAATTAAAAACACATCTTTATATGGAAGAAAGTCAATTAACAAGTACTCATAGTCGCTTTCAACAAGCTGTGCAAGCAATTGTTGCAACGAAAAAAACAACACTCAATATTTCTACAAGTTACTTCTCTGAACATACAATGGGGACGCAAATTGAACTTGCTCAATCATCAATGATTTTAACGAATAGTCAATTTCAAAAAGCGAAACAGCATCTTATATTAATCGATAGTCAAGCATCTGTTTCTGCAACACTTTTTACAGAAACAACAGATACACAAATCACTGCATCACAAAATTCTACATTCCGCGCAAAACATATAGAATTAACATATGGTGAACATCATGCCATCTTAGGTCAAAATAGCGCGATTTATTTAACTGAATGTAAAATTATGGAGCATAAAGGAAAGGAAAAAGCTCAAATTCAATTAAATCATTGCCAGTTACATATCGATAATACAGCTATTTATCGTGGTAGCCACCGTGCCATTTTTGCTACACAATCTGAGCTTTCTATTAGCACTACACATTTTATGACACACCGGGGCGTTCAACTAGAAGCTGTTGGTGGAAATTGCAAACTAACAGCATGTGAATTTCAATCTGAGCTAGCTAGTGCCATTTTATTAGCTGAACAGGTTACTGGTACAATTAACGATTGTGCCTTTATCATTGCGGCTAAAAATCATATTACATTGGCAGCTAAGTGTGATATTGACATTACGCATTGTCGTTTCGATCGTTGTGGAGGAAATGCAATCAATGTAAATAATAGTGCAATACGATTACAAAATATTACCGTGATGGGGCATCCATCTGACTTTCCAGCTATCTTCTTAGCACAAACTCAATTTAAAATTGATATACTTCAAATCTCAAATTCAAATGCAATTGCATTGCAGATTAACGACCGCAGTAGTGGAACGGCTGAAAATCTAACCTTCCATAATAATATGGATATTAATATCGATCTACTTAATAGTGAAGCTATTTTCAAAAATCTTACATTATATGATGGTACTTATGGAATTTATGCAAATAATAGTAAACTAACTATTAATAATATCGAATGTCAAAACCAAAAATTAGATGGTATTCGTTGTCTTGAAAACGGTCATTTATTATTAACTCAAGGAAAATTTAGTGGCGCTAATCAATATGGTTTAGCTAGTGAATATTGCACACTCTCACTAGAGCATGTAAATTTCATCAATAATGGTAGTGGAATTTATACAAAGGGTGCGACAGTAACATTAAATGATAGTCAAATATCCAAAAATAAACAACATGGTATTTGTGCAATAAGTAGCTCATTTAATTTATTAGATGTCTTATTCTCGCAAAACCTTGCAATACAATTTGATGCAACTCGTTCTACTTTACAATTACAACAAATTCATTTTAATAATGGTGGAACCGCTTTAGCATTAACAAATAAAGTGAACGCTACCTTTAATATGGTAACTTGTACAGACCATCTCCATCCGACAATCACAATTGATCAAAGTACACTTATTGGAAAGAAATGCTTTATTGCTGGTGGAGCCGATTATGGTGTGCGTGGAAAATCTAGTCAAATTACCTTTACAGATAGCACATTCAAACAACACGAAAAAGATGAATTTTATTTAGAAGGCGATAGTGAAGCTGTATTAACAGAATGTGAGATAGCGCCAAAACGTGCAAATGAACGTGGAGCTACACTTTTTGATAACTCTACAGTTTCATTAAATGGCTATATGATGTATCGCAAACGCAGTTCGTAAATTAATAAACTTGTTTACAAATAAACAACACCCCGTATGCTAACGTTATTCGCTAGCATACGGGG
>NZ_HE578959.1:26920-63851 GCF_000307285.2 Kurthia sp. Dielmo | reverse complement strand
AACGTTATTCGCTAGCATACGGGGGTTTATTTATTGGTTCTTATAAGAATATTTTATCAACAAGTAAATTTGTAAACATTTAAACTTGTTTAAATTGATACATATCCTTATTTATCTTTTCAACGTACTGTAAGATAGTTGATTTAGCTAATTGCTCATTCATAATTGCCGCATACGCTTGTTTGAGTTGTTCAAACGAAAATGTTTCTGGTAACAATTCAAGTGCTAATGGTGAAGTTTGTGCCCTTTCTCGCATACGTAAAATTGCATAGACAATTGCTTTAGCATGATCAAATGCGATATTTTGTTGTTCAACAATATTTATTTTTTCATGTAATTGCTTTCCAACTTGTGTATACGTAATATCCAGCTCAGCTGACAACGTTCCTTTCTGTGGATGACTTAAGCGTAACATTATACGCTGTGTTCCTACATATTTTTTCACAACAGGAAGTTCAATCGTAAAAAGAGCTACGTCAGCTGCATCATCAGCTGCTTTTGCTGCCAATAAAGCCTCTCGATTTACAAGTGCTAAATAAGATGCGCTAATTACGCGCATCCGAGGGTCACGATTTACATCTGACCATGTATATAGCTGTGTTGCATAAATTTGTTGAAGTCCAGTTTCTTCTTGCAACTCACGCAGAGCTGCAGTATCTAAATCTTCGTCCATATCAACAAAACCGCCTGGAAAAGCCCAACTTTGCTTAAAAGGATGTTGCTTTCTTTGAATTAGTAATAGTTGAAGTTTCTCATGTTGATTCGTAAAAATAATCATATCGGTTGTCATGCTAGGTGTTTCATATTTTCCTTTTTCATTCGCTTGATACCATTCAATGAATTGCTGTTCCGTCATATTTGTTGTATCCATTTTTATCACCTTCATAGAGTATTTTTTTGTCAAAAGGGAATAACAATACCATATTATCTTTAAGGAGGAAATTCCATTGATTACACCTTATTTAATTTTTAATGGCGAGGCAACAGAAGCTATCACTTTTTACGCCAATGCTTTCCAAAGTAACGATACATCTATTATGACATTTGGCGAGGCACCTGAAAACCCTGAGCATCCAATACCGATGGATGCTAAAAATCGAGTAATGCATGGGTATGTATCAGTGGCTGGAGAAAAAATTATGTTCTCTGATACATTTAGCGACGCACCTGCCTCAATTGGTAATAATATTACATTGGCCATTATTTCAAATAATAAAGAATTTATGCGTCAAGCATTTACTAATCTCTCTAAAGAGGGTGACATTTTAATGGATTTGCAAGAAACTTTCTTTAGTCCTCTTTATGGGTCAATACGAGATAAATACGATATAGAATGGCAATTCAGCTACGAATAAACAATCTGTTATATATCAGAGCTGCACACACTGTGTAGCTCTTTTTATATTGTTTTAACTACTTAAAACTGAAATATTCTCATTTTACACTTATTTTTGTTCTATAACTACTTGATTTTTTTGTATTCTGTTATATAATAGATTTAATTATAAAATGATTGAAGGAGCTGGTTAGCTATGATTCAACTATTACACGTAACCCCCAAAACCGTAGGAAAATTTATTGGCTTAGGATCTACACGTAAAGTGGATCGCTTTGACCAGTTTGTCGTTAAAACATTTTTACATCCGCTTGGAAAGAAACAAAGCTATCTAGAACAAAAAATGTATGAACATTTATATAAAGAAAACTTACATGCCAATATTGCACCTGTTTTACACATGGATGAACAAATATGTGTCCAGCCTTATTATCGTCCTGTTCCAGCTGACCTTGGAAATTATGCAATCGATTTTGAAACAGACCCACGTGTAACAGATTCATTAAAACAAGCCATTCATCTTTTAAAAGATGAAATGGATTGTTATGATATTTTTGATAGTAGTAATTACGCATTAAATAAAGAAGGCAAACTTATGTTAATTGACTATGGCATGACCTACGAGATGTATATGACCGAATGGCTGCCTTTAGCACGCCAGGGTATTCTTCCACAAATTTCAATGGGACAATGTGAAAGCTGTGGTGTCGTAAAAGAACTCCGTATTTATGGAGAAGATGATCCAGATCGTCGTTGCGTTTCTTGTGGGAAAATTTAGAGGTATTATTAATTAGCTATTATTCGTACTTTAAAAATAAACACGTAAAAATGTTTACATTTTTACATTATAAAACCCGTTCAAAAAGCCATTAACTTTTTGAACGGGTTTTTATGTATGCCAAAGTTATTCTCTAATTAACTAACTTTGGCGTACTTAGTTATTAATTCATTCTAACTATCCATTAATATAATTACACATGTATATTTGTAAACATTTTTACTTATTTAAAATACGATTCATTACTTCTACATCTTGACGCTGTTCATCATCTAATGACTTCATATATGAATCAATCATATCATTTACTAATTCATTCGCACTTTTAAATTCACATACTTTCACTAAATTTGAAATGCGATTTTTCGTCTCTTCATCAACACGTAGCATCGCTGCTTTATGTTGAACAGATTTTACACTTTTAATTTCTTCACTTACTTCATCTTTATTATATTTTAAATGATCAGGTAATGCTCGATCATGACGTAATAATGATTTTTTTGCCATCATTAATCCTCCTCAATTTCCACAATACGTTTAATAAACTCATCGACAATTTCATCATACAAATTATGTACACGGTGATCATGCATATCATCATTTGTAATCCCTACTGAGTTAAAACGTTTAATACGCTCCATTGTTTTCACACGGTGCTCAAAAAGATTTTCTTCACCAAAAATAGCAATTGCATTTTGCATCGTTGCTTGTTCTACACGCGAATCTGCTTTTAAAATTACCGGTAAAATACCAACAATCTCTAATTGTGCTTTATCTTCATCTAGTAGATCTTGTAAATAATTAATAAATACTTCTGCACCATCTAATGATGCTTCCTGCGTTTGTAAAACCAATACGACATAATCAGTTGCTGCAAGAGCTGCATCTGTAATATCTGAAATAGTCGGCGGAACATCAATTAAAATAAAATCATACTCGTCTTGAATTGATTTTAATAATTCACGGAAGTAGAAAATTCGTTCACGCTCAGCCTGGTCTGTCATACCCGGAAATTTCTTTTGTAAGAATTTAGGATATAAGTGGAATGTTGGCGTATTGGGAATTAAATCTAGATTATCGTGAATCGTAAAAATTGTTGTAGCTAAATCGCCAGCTTTTACACCATCTAACATATAATTTGAAATAACTGGTGTTTCCTCACGTTCAGTCATATACGTTTTTAATAAAAATGTTGTCGCATTTGCTTGTGGATCTTTATCAACAACTAACACTTTATAACCTTGTTTTGCAAGTGTATATGCGAAAAGGACAGCATTTGTTGTTTTTCCTGTACCGCCTTTAAAGTTTGCAAACGTAATAATTCTTGTCACTAAAAACCCTCCTTATACTATAGTTGTTATTTATTATACATGAAAATAGTAAATAAATAAAATAGTAAAAATGTTTACATGATTACATATTTAAATGAATGTTTCACGTGGAACATTCATTTAAACTGTTTCTACTAATCTTTTTTCTCCCGCATAAAATGAAGCATGCCTTATGCAACTTAACTTACTCTAAAAAAGACATCGTCAATAATTATTGACGATGTCTTTTTTATTTCAGCTTTTAATCAATAAGTGCTTCCGCTAATAAACGATAACTTTCTAATCGATGTTCAAAAGTAGATTGATTTGAATTAATCATAGCTTCATCAAAACCATATAAGTGTTGGTCTGCTAGCAATTGTTCAGCTACTTGTTCTTTAGTACCTACTAAATGTAATTTACGGTTTTGTTCAATTGTGGCTAAGTCCATTTCCGACAATGGATAATTTTGAGCTTCTTCTGGCGTAAGTGCTTGTTGCGGTTCACCACGCATCAACTGTAGTCTAGAGATATCAATTGATTTCGCACGGTATTCTGCTTCCTCTTTTGTATCAGCTACTGTTGCCGCATAACTAACAATAATTTGAGGCTCTTTCATAAAATCAGATGGAATAAATCGTTCACGGTATAAATCAAAAATCTCCTTTGTTGCTTGCCCATTAAAAAATTGTGCAAATGAATAACCTACACCGTAATCTGCAGCTTTTGCTGCACTTTGTCCAGTAGAGCCTAGTAACCACATACTAGCTAATGGAACTTTAGCTGGTGTTGTTATTACATTTGTATATGCTTGATCATCGGCTCTTTCTCCTGCCATCAATTGCTGGATAGCCATTAATTTATTATATTGTTCATCTACAAAAGGTCGCTTCCCTTGTGCCAAAGCATACGTTGCTGCATAGTCTCCGCCCGGAGCACGACCTAAACCTAAGTCAACTCTCCCTGGCGCAAAAGCACTTAACGTATTAAACTGCTCCGCAATCTTCAGTGCAGAATAATGCATCATCATGATGCCACCAGTTCCTACATGAATACGATTTGTTTGTGCTGCAATATATGTTGCGGTAATTTCTGGTGCGCTACTTGCTAATGTACGTGTGTTATGATGTTCTGCCAGCCAGAAACGCTCATAGCCTAGGTCATCTGCATGCTTCGCTAAAGCTACACTATTATGTAGCGCCTGTTGTGCCGTCATTCCCTTAGCAATAGGGATTTGATCTAGTATGCTTAATTTCATATTATGACCTTCTTTCTACTTTCACAAGATATCTCTATACTAGCAATTCTTATTTCATTTTCCTATAAATTTGCCTACATTTAAAACTCTATATTATAGAAGAAACTCCGTTCAAACGAACGGAGTTTACTTGTAAACATTTTTACTTATTAACTATTATGATTCATTTGTACAAGTGAGAACCATTTTTCACAATAAGCTTCTAATGGCTTCCTATTTTTTATTGAAATCTTTTTCGGTGGATTTTTTAAATACCGATGTAATGTACTGTAGGAAACATTCGCCTCTGCTGCTGCCACCTTAATCGTAATACTTCGTTCTTCAATAATAAATGCTACTTTCTCCATTAAAGATAATTCTTCGACTTCTTCAACGGGCTCATGCGGAACATCAATTACTTTAGAAGCTAATTTCAATTCTGCAATACGTTTGTTTTCTACAACAAGTTGATCTGGGGGCGTGATAGAAATATCTAGTTTTTCCCACACATGTAAATACCATAATCGTTTTGCCGTTTCAACTTCTTCAAATGGCTCTGTATACTTCCAAGATTTAATCACTTCATCATTTAGTAAATCATCTAGCACTCTTTCTACACGCTCACGCAAACGTGCCCCGTGTACACTATTTTTCCCAAAATCCATAATTTCAATTAGATGTCCTACACGGAAGGTTGATGCCTCTGAATTACGTTGGTTTTTCCATTCCGAATTTAGAAAGCGCACTAACCGCTTATGCTGACGATGTTTATAATAATTGTATTGAAATACCTTATAATCTAAATAGGCAAATGCTTGGTCATTATGAATTAACAATCGGTCGATTAAAGGTGAGGGTTTAATGGTCACTGAATAAATCCCTTTTGCTTTTTTGTTTTTTTGTCATATGCCATCTCAATTGAGCCTATTTGGAATAATGGATGGAAATCTGCAAATTCATAATTTTGGCGGTCAATATCTTCTGTTTCTGGGTTGATAACAATGAAATCATCATTATCCATCGCAATCCAAACAGATGCAAGTGTCGCAACACGCTGCATAATATCAAACCGCTCTTTTTCTCGTACACGGAATGACTTTTCATAAGGGTCTTCGAATTTTAATCGTAATGCTTGGTCACTGTCAAAATGAATATAGCCATAATCATTTTTAGGCTGTTTCATCCAAGAAAATGCAATTAAATCAAATAAGTCAGCAGATAGTTCATCTAAAGCGGAATTCGTTGATTCTAAGAGTGAAAACCAAATACGTTGTTTTTCTAATGTATCCGCTGGTAATCGCTGGATTTCTTCATCTGTACGAATTTCCGCAGTCCCTTGCTTCACACCATCTACAACAATTTCCTTTTGTAAATCTCCATCTTCATTTTCCTCAAAATCTTTTTTTGTTACTAAATCACGCAAAGCTTGATAACTATGGCTAGAGTTTGTAATTAAATATTCCTGATCTTTTATTGCCGATACAATTTGTTCAGTTCCAATATCTGGCATATCAAGTGATAACTGCTCCTCTGGCTTATGCTCAACAATTATAAAATCATCAAAGGGCTTAGAAGGGGAGGGCTGTTTGACATTATCAAGTTCTTGTTTTTTTACTTTTGGTTCTTTTTTGGGTGGCGTAGTCTTTTTCTTTTTAACTGGTTTTGGCTTAATACCCTCTTCTAAAACTGGGCGCATAACTTGGTCTAATAAATGACGTTGAGTATCATCCGCTAGTTTTTCACGCAAATCAATTTTTCGAAATGCCCGATTATCGAGCATGATGAGCTGCACAAAATTTAAAAGTTTTTGAAAACTTTTTGATGGCTTATAATCATCTTCTTGTTGCATCATCATCACATCAGTTGTCCATTCTGCTACATGCTCAAATTCGTCAATATATAACGGCTGTACCGCTTCACAAATTGCGAGTGGTTGTAAATCCTTCGTTAAATATACATTATCAAGCATCGCTGAATAATCCATAGGGGATACAGCCTCCTTTATTCTCATATTTATTAAAAGTATATCAAAACTCCATTGTAAAATCTTATAATCTCATTTTTATGTAATATGTGCCCAATAAATTATCGGGCACATAAAATATCGATTAACCACTCTTATTGCAAGTTGTGCCCAATACTTCTCCTTGTTTATCTACATAATCTCATTTTTATACCTCATCTACCCAATAAATTTAATTAATTGCTAAAGAAAGCCTGCTATATAAGCATTCTATTAAATATCATTATCGTGCATATTGTGCCCAATAAACTCTTTTTCTTATTAAATCTTATGTTTTTGCTCTATCTGCTCAATAAATAGCGGTTGTATCTACCCAATAAAGCGCTGAAAATCTCATTTTAAGTGTTGCATCTACCCAATAAAATATTCTGACAATTCTTGAACATACTGATTTATCAATGTTTTTCTATAATCTCATTTTTTACATGCAATCTCATTTTAAGTGTTGCATCTACCCAATAAATCAAAAAAATCAACTATTTTTATAAAAAAGATGCCTTTTATGTGCTATTTTGCTCTCACTTTTTTTCACAAAAAGTGGATACACCCTATAAAATTTTTTTGAGTTGCATCTACCCAATAAATTAAGCTATTTTTGCTGTTTTTTATTGTAAAACAATAAAAAATGGTCTTTTATTCCATTAAAATTAGCGGTTGCATCTACCCAATAAATCATTTTAAGCGGTTGCATCTACCCAATAAATTTTTTGTTATATGTATAAAATCTTTTATTGACAACTCAAATCGGCATTTTTTATATAAACTAAAAATCTCAAAATCTCATTTTTGCGGTAGTATGTTGCACACTTTGACAACTGAATCACTGTTCAAAAAACGCTGTAACACTTGATATGACAGCGTTTATCACGGTTTCAAAAAATGAGATAGTGTAAAAAGTAACCTTTTTTTCGCTTATAATAATTTAACAATAGCGAGAGGAGGATACCTATGCAATTTCATTTTGAAGATTTTATTAATACACTCTTTCATGATAGCTTACGAACAGCACAAAATATGGAGAAAACACCAAATCGACAAGGCGGTATTTTTGCCGTTAAACAAAAGGAACATTTGCAAACAGCTTACGGAGTACAAGGAGATATTATTACATCGAAAAAACAATTATGTTCACGTGTAAATAACTACTCACATTTTACGCCGAATCCTTATTTACAATATCGCTATACGAATCGCTATAAAGAATATGTAAAGGGCTTCGAAGAACAAAACCTTTTACAAGTGAATACATTTGTAATCGATATTGATACAAAAAATTATTCTCCTCAAGAAATTTTACTTGCTTGCTTGGACGATAGTATTGGTACACCGACACTGTTACTAGAATCGACAAGAGGCTATCAACTTTATTTTATTTTAAGTAAGCCGCTTCATTTGAAAAAAGGAGGGGTTGGATTAGCTGTGGCTAAAAAAATAGCTGCACAACTCAAGAAAAGTCTTACTTGTGTAGGTGCAGATATCTTTTGCAATGATTTTGGTTTTTTCCGCATGCCTACAAAAGAAAATGTGCTGTGGGTAGATTTGACACATACATATGATATTTCTCAATTAATCAATTGGTCGCAACAGCAAGAGGATGACACAATCTCATTTTTCGTGTCAAACAACTCACAACGCCAATCCTTAACACAACAAGAGTGGTTTAAAGCGCTGCTACAAACACCTGATATTCATGGTGGAAAAGGAGTTTTAGGACGTAATAATACATTATTCACACTGGCGCTAGCATGCTATGCTGATCAAATCTCATTTTCAGATGCAATGTGCACATTAGGCTCATTTAATGCACAGCTTCTCAAACCATTGTCTGCACGTGAATTTCATGCCATTATGAAATCTGCCTATAGTGGGCGTTACCAAGGTCCTGAGCGTTTTTATATTGAGCAATTAACAGAAGCGTATACAAACGTAAAACCGTATGTAAACTATAAAGGCTGGTATAAGCATAAAAAAGAACGTGCAGCTCGTACGCGTAGCCATTTAAGTGAATGGGAGCAAGATCTAATCACATATATCGAAGCTCAACCACATCAAGATGGATTTTTATGGACAACTCAGCGAGAGCTATGTAAAACTCTAGGAATCCCTAAAAGTACTTTAAACAAGCTTCTAAAGCATTCTAACATTGTGTTAACGCGTACTTTTGGTAAAGGCCGTAATGCGATGACTGGTTTTACAACACGCACTCTTTTTAATGCTGAAATGGTGTCACTTTATTTAAGCAAGAAAAAACATACTAAAAAACAATACCTAGCTTTTTTAACAACATACATCCATGCCGTAGAAGCATGCGATGTTTCTTTAGCACGCACATCATTTATTGAGGAATTACAGCAACTAAAAATGAATTTAATAAATGGTCCACAATGCCATTACATATCTATATCTAGGCATAGAAAAAGCACAGCAATTACATAATCACTGTGCTTAAAAGAATTATTTATTGACCACTAAATACATCTTTTGCTTCATTGCGAATTTCTTCTAGACGTTTACGGTCTTGTTGACGTTGGATAACTTGTTCATCTTTTACCTGTTTGTATTCATCAATACCTTTAGTAATGGTATCCCACATATCTTCAATGGTATCCATTTTAATGCTTGATGTACCGGTTCTGCGTGCAATATCTACACTTTGATTCATAATGTCTTTTGTTGTTTCACGGAGCATTTCATTAGCTCGATCTTCAAAGGCGTTAATTGAATCTGCATGAAGCTTTTGACGTTTGGCATTGACAGCATTAATGATGCCCATTTTAAAGATTGGAATCGTTGTTACAAAGGCGCTATTAATTTTAGCGATTAAATCATTATTACCACGTTGAATGGTTTTAATTTGAGGAGCTGCAATAACAGCAACCATACGTGCTTTTTCTAAATCGTCAACTTTACGGTCTAGAATTTCTTCGGCTGTACGAAGATTTTCTAGTTGAATACGTGCCATTTGATTACCAGCAGCTACTTGTGTTTCAAGTTTAGGAATATCTTGTTGACGAAGTTCTTCTAGCTTCATTTCAGCTGCAACAGCATATTTTTCAAGATTTAAGTAGTATTGAATATCTTCTTGATAAAGGCCTTCTAAATCGACGTTGTTTTTCTTTAATTCATCTTCAATAATCATAAATTGCTGATGAATTTTATCAATTTCACCACCAAGTGATGTGTATTTAGCAAATAAAGAATCAATGCTTTTCTTAGCGCGATTAAATAGTTTACCAAAGAAGCTAGGCTCTTTCAAAATCTCATCTTTATCAAATTTGTTCATGACTTTTTCAAGTTGTTTTAGTAAATCACTTGAATCATCTAGTTTTGATAATGTCATAGAATGTAGAATTTTATCTGTAAAACGTGATAGCTCCTGAGATGGCTCTTTACCTAAAGTTAAGATATCGTTAGCATCACGCCAATCAACTGCTTTGATAATAGATGCTACCTCTGGATCGTTTCGAAGTGCTAAACGTGTTTCATTAGCTGTTTGCTCTGTTAGACCTTCTTTTTGTAATGGAATTAACTCTGACATATAATTTCCTCCTTAGTCAAAAAAACGTTTACGAATTTTATGAATAAATGATTGTGTTTTAGTAGGTTGTTCATAGTGGACATCAAAGACCATTTCTTCGAGTCGGTGAATGGTATAAATAGATGGTTCTAAGTAATTTTCAATATCTTGTTTACCGGTTGGGGTATAGAAAATAATATCAAAGCCAAAACGGTTTAAGAAACTAAATAATATGGCGTCTGCTCGGGTTAAATGCCCAAGTGATTCATCATAGAAAACAACGATTTTAGGTAGCTGTTGAGCGTAATCAAAGCTTTGCATAAAGCGTAGAATCTCTTTTGGTACCATCGATAATTGCTTTAATGTGGTAATGGCAAGGTCTCGCTCTTTTTCGCCATTTATTTTTTGAATGCTTGGGTTCTCACAGCAATCAATAATAATACGTGCAATGGCTACTTGAATTTCAGGGGAGAGCTCTTTATATTGCCACCAACTTGTCCCCATCATTCGCTCACTATCTAAATTTCCTCCGACAAGGCTCTTATCGTAATGAAATTGGAAATTGGCTTTTGATTCTTTTGCGTATGGGAATTGCTGAATAAGTAAAGTGTTAGGTAGTTCAACAAGCGCATGCATCTTTTCCCAGTAATCCTGTTTATCACGTGACATCCCGTTTACTTTTGCAAAAATATTGGGAATGTAGATAGTTGGTTTTTGTGCTTTAAAGCCTGGGCGCATCATAGCGGGCTCTTTAGCATAAATGAAAATGTCATCATAGGTATGTTGCAACATGACATTATGTGGTTCATAGTTTTGATACTGCCAGGGGCGATAAACACCATGTTCGTCCTCTATAAGACGTTCTAGCTGCTGTGTAGAACGATAACCGACCGTTGCTTGAACTTCTCTTATTTGCGTTGGAAACGGTTGCATAGGAGCTGTATCACCGTAACGATATACGGTTGATTCTTCATTATGTGGATCAAGTGGTTGAAAATCATCTTTTCCGGCTGGATGGAAGAGTAAAACATCACAGCCAAGCCACATTAATAATAATAAAAAATATCGCTGGCTTTGCGTCGTATCACCATACCACACGACTTTTGGAAAGGGTGTTTGTGGTGTAGCATCTTTCATCCACACAATCCAGTGATTTTTCATCCATTTGACTAAGTCGATTAAGAAGCGACGAAAATCATTAGATAGTAATCCTTGTGCTTGCTGTTGTTGAAATGTTTCGATGACTCGAATCAGTGTCGTTTGTAAATGACGATTCATTTGTGGATTTTTGTGTTGTGGGATAAGTTTCGCACCATACATCATCGCAACGAGACGATTAATTGATAAGCCTTTAGGTAATTCTTTATGTTGTTGCAAAATGTTTTGAAGTAGTTGGAAATCTTCATTTTGTATTTGTTTATTCAACTCTTCACTCAATACATGTACATCACTCGCTGTATGCCATTCATACAACGTGTTAAAGTACTCGACATCGTCCAATGGAACACCGAGAACGCGTACAGCAACACGCTCAAATGTGAGATTTTGCTCGGTTAGACTATAGCGAGGGCGCTCTGTGCTAGCTAATAGGAAATAATTAAGCCAGTCATCAGTGTCTTTCCATGGAAGAGGTGTAATCTTTAGTTGATTCATTGTTTCAGGCCCCCTTTATTGCTTCTTCTACTGTACCACATACGGATAGCTTTAATCTTTTTATTGGGTAGACACCGCATTTTTATGAGAATAGTGGAAATAGAATCCAAATAGTGTGCACATCGCGCATAAAAATGAGATTTTGAGATTCTACCTATGTAAAGACAAAGAAACCGCGCGGTTGCGCGGTTTCTCAGTGTGTTATGCGCAGACAATATGTCCTATGCGTTTGGTTAATTAGTTTACATCTAGACCGTAATCAGTTGCTAGTGCAGCTAATCCACCTTGGTAGCCAGCGCCTACAGCATTGAATTTCCATTCGCTACCGTGGCGGTAAAGTTCACCTACAACGATTGCTGTTTCGATTGAGAAATCTTCACCTAAGTCATAGCGAATTAATTCTTCGTTTGAAGCAGCGTCTACGATACGGATAAATGAGTTTGAAACCATACCGAAGTTTTGACCACGAGATTCTGCATCGTGAATTGTTACAGTGAATGCGATGCGGCTAATATTTTGTGGGACATTGCTAAGTGCCACTTTTACTGTTTCATCGTCGCCATCGCCGTCACCAGTTAAGTTATCGCCAGAGTGTTCTACTGAACCATTACCACCAACTGTATTGTTATAGAAGATAAAGTTAGCAGGATCGTCTACTTTGCTTGCATCGTTAAGTAAGAAGACAGAAGAATCTAAATCAAAATCTTGTCCGCCATCATATTTATTTGTATCCCAGCCTAAACCTACTACGATGTTTGATAACCCAGGATTACCTTTTGTTAAATCTACTTTTTGACCTTTTTGTAATGAAATACCCATAATATTTGTTTCCTCCTTATTGATAACTTGCTACAACAGCGCTTAAGTTAGCATCTGTTGTGCCATTGCCAAGTGCAGCAAATTTCCACTCTGTGCCATGACGATAAATTTCACCTGTCACTAGAGTCGTTTTACCAGAATAATCATCTGATAGGTTGTAACGAATTAATTCTTCATGGTTGTTTGCATTAAATACGCGGATATATGCGTTTTGAATCATGCCGAAATGTTGTTTTCGATTGACAGCATCATAGATGTTTACAACGAATACAAGGCGATTGAATTCTGCAGGAATCGCTTGTAAATTGATTGAAATTACTTCATCGTCGCCGTCACCAGCACCTGTTAAGTTGTCACCTGAATGTTGAACGGAACCATCTTTACTACGTAAGTTTCCGAAAAAGACAACATCCTCTTTAGATTTAACATGATCGTCTTTTAACATAATAACAGAAGCGTCACAGTCGACATTGCTTCCCTTATTACCGCCGCCAAATAAACCACCTAGAAAACCACCGCTGCTTTTATTTTCAGCAGGGTCCCAGCCTAGGCCTACTTGTACTTTGCTAAGACCTGCATTGCCTTTTGTTAAGTCAACACGTTGGCCTTTTTGAAGATTGATACCCATAAAAAACTTCACCGTCCTTAATGAAATGGAAATGTGCTAGCCTAAATACTAGTCTCTTACTTATACGCATGAGATTCAAGAAAGTTTCATTTTTTTTGAATTAGGAAAAAGAAAAAAGAAATAGGGATAAGTGAGGGATGAATATGGAAACATTAGCAGCATTAAAGGCGCAATTTGAGAGTCTACGGTCAGACGTTCATAATGGGAAAATAGCAGAATCGATGCCTAAATTTGAAACATTATTTGCTGCTTTTATAGCCATTGAAGAATTTGCAGATGCGATGAAATGTTTTACGCAACAAATGTTAGGTGCTTATAACTTAGGGGAGGTTACGAGAGCTTTTCAAATGCTGAGTGAATATGAAATGCTATGCGAGAAGTATCAAGTAGAAAAAATATTAAGTGATTATTATCCACTTTTATCTGTGCAATATACTATTTTAGGTGAAGAAAATGAGGCAAAACGATACATGTATGAAGGCTCTCAGTATGCTTTAGAACATAGAAACTATACGGCTTATTTTAGCCAACGAACATTATATATTGATTTATTAATGAAGCAGGATTTCGTTTTAGAAGCATATGAAGAATTGCAAAAAATGATGCATTATATTCCCAAGTTATCGTGTGAGAATGCTTTTATTTTAAATATTTACTCGCTACAATGTCAGATTGCAGTTGCGTTAGATGATAATATTCTTTTTAAAGAGGCATTGGAGAATGGTCAACAACATCCACTAGTACAAGAGCAGAGAGCGATTAGACAAGTGTGTAATTTTTATTTCAATGTGACGGAGTATTATTGTAAAACGAATCAGTTAAGACGAGCATATGAATGGATTCATCGTCATTTGCTTTTACTAAAACAGACAACCATGACCTCACTTGAACGGCATACAATTGAACAGTATGTGGCGATTGCAGAGCGTGCGGGGGAGCTTTCGTGGCTTGCAGATGCGTATAAGCGTTTAGCAGCGGTGTTAGAAAAGGAATTAGAAGAAAATTTAAATGAAGAGCTAGCAAAGCGAAAAGCGACTGAATTACGAGAAAGGGCAGAACGAGATGCACTGACTAATTGTTATAACAGACATTATTTAGCAAAAGAAGTAAATGCATTATTGCGAGAAAAACAAAAGGTATATATGGCTGTATTTGATTGTGATTTTTTCAAAAATATTAATGATACGTATGGACATTTAATGGGAGATTACGTGCTTAAAAAGATTGTAGAAAACGTACAAAGTAAACTGCAACCACCTAATTTCCTTAGCCGTTACGGGGGCGATGAGTTTGTGATGATTATGGAAAACGCTGAACAATGTTATGAGGTTTTTACAAGTTTGTCGCAACTTAAAATAGTAGAGGAAGAATTTATTTGTACAGTATCGATTAGTATGGGCGTTGTAGAAAGCGCTCATGACGAAACATTTGAGGCATTGTTCAAGCGTGCGGATCGTTGTGTATATGAAGCAAAACAGCAGGGACGTGGAAAATATATTTTTAAATAAAGAGGCTGGGACATACGTGTAGAAAGCATTTCTCATATGAGCATAAGAAAAACCGGAATCGCGCTGTGGCGCGGTTCCGGTTTTTCGTTGCGAACGCTAAAAAAGGAAAATGACGTGTTTTGTCCCAGTCTCTTTATTTATTTCTTTGTGCTGCGCGCAATGCTTGTTCTAAAAAATCAAATTGTGCTGCAGTTTGAAGTAGTGCGCCATTTGGAACGTAAGGGTTTCGATCGAGTTCTTTTAAGAGACGGAATTTTTCTTCTGGTGAAATTGGTAAGTCATCTAAATCACGATGAAATGCACTCAAAACATGGATGGTTTCACTAAAATCAAGTACAAAGCCTTCATATGCCATTTACTAGTCCTTCTTTCTGTAAAAATGTAAACAAATTTATATGTATATAAGTTAATTAGTTAACTTTTTTATGTAAAATGAAAACAGGAATCGCGTTATGACGCCATTCCTGCTTATGGTATAACAATTGCTTTATTTTATTCAGCATAATTTTTTCGTGCTATTGTTATGACGAATTTTTGCGCGACGGAATGTGTACAACATCTCAGTGCGAATAAAGTGACGTAGTGCAGCCGCTTCGTCGACAATATTTGCAATTGATTCTGTTTCTGATACAGCTAGAGCGATTGATACTTGATAAAATGGTGTGCCATCGTCAGCTGTCGTTTTATAATGTGCTAAAACTTGGCAATGCTTTTCAAGTGTTTCTAAGTAAGCTTGCTCGTAAAGAGGAAGAAGCGTGAGATCTTCCTGTTCGGGCATGAGTAATCGTTCATCCATGTATAACACCGCATTGTGTGCGAGGTCGCGTTGAATCGCTAGATCATCTGCGCATGTATAAAGCTTAAACTCTTCTAAATCATGCAAACGCCAAGCATTCAGCTCATTCGCTAAAACAAGGTGTTCAAAGTACATTTCTAAATCTAAAGAACCCATCCAAACCCTCCTTCATTAGTCATTTTTTATTCATAGAAAAAGTCAGCTGGAATCCAACTGACTATACATTGACAAATGCGTTAACAATTATTTAATTCTAACGATTTTTGATAAGAATCGCAAGTGATTACAATGACAATATTTGTTGATAAAGTTTCTTGGCTGTTTCCAATTTAAAAAAATTGTGCTGGGCCGCACGATAGCGCCTGCGTTGTTCGAGCGTTTATGAATGATGCTACATAAGAGTTAACTTAAAAATAAAAAATGTTGACTAAAATAAATGGATGGATTATAGTAAAAAACGTTCATAGTTGAGAGGGGGGAAAGAGATGACGACATACACAAGGGTACGTGCACGATTTACTGCGTATGATGTTGTGTATTGTGGCATGTTTGCGGCATTGATGATGATAGGGGCAAACATTACATCATTTATGCCATTTATGGTAGTCGGAGGGGTGCCCATTACATTGCAAGCATTTTTTGCAATATTAGCAGGACTTGTGCTCGGTAGTAAACGCGGGGCGATTGCGGTAGCTGTTTATGCGTGTGTCGGCTTAGCAGGGGCACCTGTTTTTGCACGTTTTAGCGGCGGCATTAGTCAATTATTGAGTCCTACGTTTGGCTTTATTATTGTTTTTATTTTGTCGGCCTACATCGCTGGAAAAATGATTGAAGTACGTTCAACAAAAGCAATGTATGTTGCAGCAGGACTTGTCGCTATGATGATTAGTTATTTACTTGGTACAAATTGGTTGTATGCCGCCTATAAATTATGGGCTGCTGCACCGGAAGGTTTTAGTTATTGGATGGCGTGGGCGTGGATGTTGCCGCCGCTACCGAAAGATATTGTGTTGGCTATACTAGCTGGTTTATTTGCATTTCGATTACGACACGTTATAAAGGTGGGAAACTAAAAAGGTGGGAAACTAACATGAATTATCAACAATTAGCACAACGAGTTATCGATGGTTATGTGATAACAGATGAAGAAGCATTGGCTATTTTAGAAAGTCCAGATACCGAGCTATTAGCTGTATTAGATGCTGCCTATCGTATCCGCTACCATTATTATGGGAATAAAGTAAAGCTGAATATGATTATTAATACGAAATCGGGCTTATGTCCAGAAAATTGTGGGTACTGTTCGCAATCGATTGTATCAACAGCACCGATTGAAAAATACCCAATGATGAAACAACAAGAAATTATTGATGGGGCGAATCGCGCGGCATCACTACAAGTTGGGACCTATTGTATTGTGGCAAGTGGCCGTGGTCCGCGTAATCAAGAAATTGATATTGTAGTAGATTCAGTGAAGGAAATTAAGGAGCACCATCCTGAAATGACAGTCTGCGCGTGTTTAGGAATTTTAAAGCCTGAACAAGCACAACGGTTAAAAGAGGCTGGAGTAGATCGCTATAATCATAATATTAATACGTCTGCTCGTAATCATACGAATATTACAACATCACATACATACGACGATCGTGTACAAACGGTTGAACGTGCAAAAGAAGCCGGAATTTCGCCATGTTCAGGTGTCATTGTTGGAATGAAGGAAACAAAGCAAGATGTGGTGGATATGGCACGTAGTTTGCATGCATTAGATGCAGACTCGATTCCGGTTAACTTTTTAAATGCCATTGACGGTACGCCACTAGAAGGCATAAACGAACTGAACCCACGTTACTGTTTAAAAGTATTAGCATTATTCCGCTTCATTAATCCGACGAAAGAGATTCGCGTTTCGGGTGGTCGAGAAGTTAATTTAGGGCATATGCAACCACTCGGTTTATACCCGGCTAATTCAATTTTCCTTGGTGATTATTTAACGACAGATGGCCAACCTGGCGATGATGATAAAAAAATGTTAGAGCAATTAGGGTTTGAAATTGATTTAACGCCATTACAGCAAGCAAGCTGTTAAAAAAATTTGCACTTATGGTAAACCTTTTTTATAATATAGTTAACACAAAACTCCCCGTTTAGTGAAAAGGTAGAAAGAGGCTGGGACATAAGTGTAAAAATACTATCTCAGATGAGCATAAGAAAAACCGGAATCGTGCTGTGGCGCGGTTCTGGTTTTTTGTGGCGAACGCTAAAAAAGGAACATGAACTGTTTTGTCCCGGCTTCTTTTTTCATTAGACGAAAAGTGGGTATAGTAATTATGAGGTGATTACTATGGAATTTGAATTGACAGAAAAAGGTTATGAATTATTCCAGCAAGGGAAAAGTGTTGCGCGTATTGAATGGTATGTTGAGGATAACGTGATGCAAATGACTGGAACGCATACAGATGAAGTGTTGCGTGGGCAAGGTATCGCTGGAAAATTATTGAATGAGGCGGTAGAGTATGCGCGCGCCCACGATTACAAGATGAAGGCGATTTGTCCATATGTTGTGAAGAAATTTGAGGATAGCGCATTTTATAATGATGTGAAAATTTAATCGTAAAAAGAATAATGAGGACATGAAAATAGGAATGACACAACCCCGTCATTCCTATTTTTTAATCAGTTAAATTTTCGTTGTGCTACGTTTCCAACCAGTAGCCCATATACCAAGTAGACTAACAAAAATCGTCCATGCAACAACAATGCTACAGGTGCCCCATAAGTAATCGCTCTGTGTCGTTAGCCAAGAGGCGCCATATAGAGCCAATTTGTATGGACTATAATGCCAATAAGCACCAATGACAGAATCGAGTAATATGCCAAGTGGAAACAGCACGATTGCAACAGTCATTGCAATCGACGTTGTCCACAATGCGCTAAATGTTATGGTCGTGGCGATTACCATGAGTAACCATAGCCAATAAAAGAGCATCAACAATAAAAAAGCAGTCGTTGAGACGCCACCATATAATAGATACGTGTAATACATCGATGCACCAAAACCGGCAATTGTGCACACAAGTGTTAGCAGTGCCATCGCGATTAATTTACTCATATAAATCGAGAAATTAGAGACAGGGCGTACATAAATGAGTGTTGCGGTGCCATTTTGGCGTTCGCGACTAATCATCGAAGCTGTGATTGCGACGATAACGAGGAGGCCAATCATTTGAAATTGACCGAGTGAGGCGATTAGTAAATCACTTGGCGCAAGTTCTGGCATCGTCATAGAAAAACCGTCTGGCATATTGCCAACAGTCGCTAAAATATCTTCCATATAATAGTTCGTGAGCGGATCGCTAATACCGAGCAAAATAAACAATAGTGGTAGCCATACAATACGATAACTGCGCAGCATTTCAAGCCATTCTTTTTTCAATAAAATTATCATAGGCTCATCACCTTCATAAAAATCTCTTCAAGAGAGGACGTATGCTGTTCAATTTTAACAATTGGTGCATATGTTGTACTTAAAAAAGAGAGTAAGTGTTGCATCGTTGGATAACTTGTCATTGGCACGAACACTGTTTTTTCAATTAGCTCAACTTGATGTTGTGTACTAAATGCTTGGGCATCTGCTTGCTCGCAAAATGTCACCGCAAAACGAGGGTCCATGTAACGCGCGCGAATCGATGGTAAAGTCCCTTGTTCAATGAGCGCACCATCTTTTAAAAAGAGGATTTGGTCAGTCATTTCTTCTGCATCATTTAAAATATGTGTTGAATATAAAATGGTTGTCGTCTGTTGCAATTTTTTTAATAAACTCATCATATCGCGACGCCCGAATGGGTCGAGTGCCGAGACTGGTTCATCTAATAATAAAATGGCTGGGCGATGAACAATAGCTTGTGCAATGCCGAGGCGTTGCTTCATACCACCTGATAATGCGGCTGTTTTTTTCGTTAGCACTTCCTCTAGTCCAACAAATGATAGCGCTTCATGTGCTCGGCTGCGCGCTTCTTTTGTTGATAAACCACTTAGACGCGCGGCCATTTCTGTAAACTCTAGTACTGTCATCCACGGATAAAATTGCGGATATTGCGGAAGGAAACCGATTTGAACATCATTATTTGTGATTGTGCCCGCTGTTGGTTTCAATAAACCTGCGAGCATCGATAAAATCGTCGTCTTACCTGCGCCATTTGGACCAATGAGCGCAGTTGCTGTATGTGGTTCTAATGTAAAACTAACATCATTGACGACGATATGTGCGCCAAATTGCTTCGTTAAATGAGCTGCAATCATACGTTTTTACGTCCGAAAATGAAGTACACAATCGGCCCAATTGTATTGACGACGATAACGACGAGAATCCATACCCATTTTGGTCCATTTGTGGCGTGGATGCGTTTAATATCAATTAATGCCATAATCATAAGTACAAATTGAATAACAATCAGTGGGGCGATAAGTGCCCAGTTTAGAGTATCCATGTCATGACTCCCTCTCTAACGTATGGTGAATTGTTTGGACAAGTAGCTTGTAATCATCGCGTTCATGTAGTGGTGCAAATGCAGGGTGCTGTGTAATGGATGACACAATATCGCGGCGTACAGAAGCTTCATCGCGTGGTGTGACAGTCGCCAGTTGCATCGTTGAATGAAGCCAGTGATTGATTAAGTTAAAATAGGTATCACCACATAGCTGAAGCGGAAATGATAACTTAGTACATGCCTTCGCATATTCTTTTAGCATCACAATCGCCTCATCGTGCTTCTGTTGCTGCATATAGCCCGTTGCTGCCGTTAAATAAAACACAAGACTCGTATTTGGATTTAACGCTTGGATATTCCACGTGTCAATGAGCTGTGTGACGCGTTTAATAGTTTCATCAAAATGAGTGGCTTCTTCTAATAATAAGCTGTCGGTACATGTAGAAATGACGAGAAAGAGATGCTGATATGTGCTCGCTTGCAAAATTTCTGTTGCTTGCTCGATATTGCCGAGTAATTGATGTGCCCGTGAAATTACTTGGTCTTCATTAAATTGGATTTGCACGCGGTTGCCGATTTTTTCGAGGACGTCACTAGCGCGTTGCTGCATGAGGAGCGCTAGACTGCCAATCATGCGCGCTTCATTTAAGGAATCAAAATCATCGCTATATTGCTCGACACGTAAACAGAGTTGCTCAATGCGTACCGCTATCGTCACGGGATTATCAGCGAGCGCCGCATAATTTAAATAGAGCTGCGCCATCTTCAATAAAAATGGAAAGCAAGAATAATAATCATGAATAAGTGCTTCTACTGCTACTTCGGCTTCATGAAATGGCTGCTCGTGAAACGCTGTTGACAGTTCTTTATAGAGCGCAATGATGTGTTCGGTCGTCAACTGCGGCTCATAACCAAGTAATGTATCAATTGATAAATTGAAATAGGTCGCAAGCTTTGGCAGTATTGTAATATCAGGGTAACTTTGGCCTTTCTCCCATTTTGAAACGGCTGCCCGCGACACACCGATGTACTGTGCCACTTGTTCTTGTGTCACGTTAAGCTCTTTTCGGCGAGTCGTAAAAATCGTTGAAAATTGTAGATTCATAACACCACCTCCTACAAATAGCATATAGTTTCAACGTGAAATTTACTAGCGAGTAATTGTAGCATTATGTGGATAAATGCAACTGTAGGTTGATTTTTGTGGAAAGTGCCGAATGTTCAGTTAAAATATCCCTTTTTGAGTTTTTCTAGTTGGAAGTCATGTCAAAATACGCTAAAATAGAGTGATTAAGAATTCCGATAGGAAAAGTACAATAGCTAAGGGAGGCCACCAAGAATTATGGAATTACATGAATGGCTAGATAATAAAGTACCGTCGATTGCACGCGAATTGACCGAGATTAACCGCGAGCACTTCGATACGGAGAACTCCATTGGGTTTAAAGGACGCGACCGTATTGTGAAAGTGTTAGAAAGCTTCCGTTTGGCATTATTCCCAGGAATCTATGACCAAAAGAAAATGGATGAAGTTCGTTTAAATATGGCAGTTAGTAATAATTTACGTAAAGCAGCTGTTGATTTACGTGATATGGTCGAGAAAGTACTTGTTTATAATAATGAGAAACAATGCCCAACTGATGCACGTGAATGCGCGGATAAAATTGTTATGGACTTATTGAATAAATTCCCAGAGATTCGCAAAATGATTCAATCAGATATTCAAGCAGCCTATAATGGCGACCCAGCGGCTGTATCATTAGAAGAAATTCTACTGAGCTATCCATCTATCCAAGCAGTATGCACACATCGTATTGCGCATGAATTATATAAAATGGACGTTAAAATCATTCCACGTATCATGTCAGAGCATGCACATGATTTAACAGGAATCGATATTCATCCAGGTGCGACAATTGGCCACTCATTCTTTATTGACCATGGTACAGGTGTTGTTATTGGTGAAACATGTACAATTGGGAATCATGTCAAAGTGTATCAAGGGGTTACATTAGGAGCACTTAGTTTCCCACTAGATGAGCAAGGAAATCCGATTAAAGGCATTAAACGTCACCCTGATATTGAGGATAATGTTGTCATTTATGCAGGGGCAACGATTTTAGGTGGGAAAACGAAGATTGGCCATGACTCGATTTTAGGGTCAAATATTTGGTTAACACATTCGATTGTGCCCTATTCTCGTGTGTACAATTCACAACCATCACCTAATATTAGTAGTAGTAAAGCTGTGGCAATTGAATACGAAATTTAATCAAAAAAGAAGCTAGGAATTTTAGTTTCATTCATTGGTTCATAAAAAAAGGAATTGCGCTTTGATTGCGCAATTCCTTTTTTTCGACTATCGATGTCTTTTTAATTTTAAAGTCTTCCGTAGCTATGAAAATGTTTCGACCAATAGCTGTCTTGCACGTTCGTAATTTGCACACCACTTGAGCCAGCGTGGATAAATTGACCACCGCCAATATAAATCCCTGCATGAGAGACGCCTTGTTTATAAGTGTTTTGGAAGAATACGATATCGCCAGCACGTAAAGAACTAGCAGATACAGATTGTGCCTGTGCGCGGTAAGCAGCTACAGAAGTTCGTCCAATATTGTAGCCGTTATTTTTAAATACATAATAGATAAAGCCAGAACAGTCAAAGCCATTTGGTGTTGACCCTGCCCAAACATAAGGCACGCCTTGCTGTTTCATCGCAAGATTTAAAATACCGCCACCAGCATTTGCTGTCGCTGTAGTCGTTTTTGTAGATGAGACTTTATTAGATACGGTCGTTGTTTTACTTGCGTAAACTGGTTGTGCCTTGCCCTTTAATTTTAATGTTTGATTTGGGTGAATTAGGTTAGAAGTAAGACCATTAATACGTTTTAATTCAGACATGCTAATGCCGGTTCTACTAGCAATAAGGCCAAGTGAATCGCCAGCTTTAACTGTGTATGTCGAAGTAGAAACTTTTTGCTTTTTCACGGTTTTTGTCGCTGGTGAGGCAACAACAATTTTCTTTGTTGTTTTTCCAGTCGTTTTTAACGATTGACCGACAAAGATTCGATCAGATGATAAACCATTGATTGATTTTAATGTCTGTAATGACATACCATGCTTTGAAGCAATAAGACTTAAAGAATCACCAGATTTGACTGTATATGTAGCTGAAGCGCTTGATGTTTTATGTGAAGGTGATGTTGTTGTCGATTTTTTCGTTGTTTTCAGTGTGTTTTTGGAACTTTTTATATTAATTTTTTGTCCTATATAAATATAAGGACCTTTTAGTTTATTGATTTTTTTAAGCTTATCAACGGATGTGTTGTACATAACAGCAATTTTTGAAAGGCTATCGCCAGCCTTTACCGTATACGTTGATGTTGCACTTGCAGTATCTGTTGCAGCAAAGAAAGCTGTTGCGGCTCCCGTTGCCATAAATGTCGTAATTAGTTCTTTTCTCATGAATAGCTTTCCTCCTGAATGATAAGTAGTTTTAAATACCTAGTTAAATGTATTCGAATTTGGTATGGTTTTTATATACCCTACTTTCATAGTGTTATCCTCTTTTTTTATATATTTTTATTAATTTTTAATAAAAAGCTTGTAAACAACGCCAAATTTAAAAAAATCACGATGGCTAAAATCTTTAACCGTTATAAAACCTCTTGAAACATTGTTTTTTTAATGAATCTAAAGATAAAAAAACGCAATTTAAAAAACGAGTATAGGTCTAAAGTTAATCCTCTGAAAATTTATTTTTCAGAATTTTTTAATTTTTTATGTTAAATAATCATTTGATGGCTTATAATGAAAACAGCTTCTATAAATAGAAAATAGGGAGATAGAAATTTCTTTTTAAATTAAGGAGTGGAGGAATATGAAAGTAAACGTTCGCTATGCTACGATTGATGTACCAGTGAAGACATTGGATAATGAAACAATTGAGCGCATTGAAAAGGCGCCATTCGCAATGTATAATGAGCAACTACTAGCGCACGAGAAACGACATATGAATGCGAAGGAAGTGCATATCGTGACAGCGTATGAGCGAGATCTATTACTGCATCTTAAAGCAGCTTTCGTTTACTTTCAGCATTACCGAGCATTTGATGGTTTAATGGCGCAGTCATTCTGTGGGAATCTAACACAATACGAACAAGTAACTGAGGAAACTGTACTGAAAAAAGTATATTACGTAACAATACGAGCTATTTTATTTGAACATACAGCGCAAAAAATCGCGCTTTCAGAAGGACAATTTTTACGATGCTATCGTGACGAAGATCAATGGATTTACGTCATTATGGAAAATGTCTAACTAAAAAGAGGGAATCGCGCGTTGGCATGATTCCCTCTTTTTGTTGCGAACTGCTAGTTGCAGTTTTTAGCGCGCTAATGTTTCCTCTAGCGCAGTATACCAATGTGAAATTTCTTTTTTGTAAAGTGTTCGATAAACGACGACACTTGTGCGCCCATTTGTTAATAAATTGATAATCATTTTTGCGGATAGACCAAAGTCATTTAATACCTTTAAATCACGCGCATCACATGATTGAAAGGCATCTTGATAAAAGGTTTTCACTCGTTTGTTTTTTGCAAGTGAATCTTTGCCAAGCAGTTGCATGAGTCGATACGTATAAATGATTTCGGGGTAGCGATGTAAAAGCGGTGCAATTTTCTCATTTGTTTTAGGTGCCTCTTGTTGCACGACAAGAAGGCGTAAGAGTGTTCGTTCCGTTTGGAATCGCTGATGATAGCTATCTAACGCCATATAAAGAATACTTGTGATAGCCGTTGATGGAATCACTGTAACAGAACCTTTTGTTGCATAAAGGAAAGCTGTTACGACAAAGGGAAAGACTTCAACAGCAATTAATAGCTGGATTATCCATGAAAGTGGCGCAGATAATAAAATCGCGATTTCAACCGTGAACAAAACACTGGCTACTATCGTTAAGAGACGATGAATTGGTGGAAGTTGATAAATCATTGCCTTTGGCATAAGCATCCTCCTGTTTTTTTGTTATCTTTCAGGTACCCGTTAAAGCAAAAAAATAACAAAATCATTATGGGTTTATAATTAAAATTAACGAATACCTATTTTGGTGCTAAAATAGTAGTTAAATAGGAATAAAATAAGAAATTGGTTTGAGGTATAGATGTCATGAAACAGTTCGTTGTATTATTTATAGTTGTATTCACGCTCATTAGCAGTAATTTCACAGTTTCAGCGCATACATTATCAGCTGAAAATCGCTTGCATACACTTGATGGTGAATGGGTATTTTATCACAAAGAAATGATGACTAAAGGTACATTTGAACAAGGTAAGGTTGTACACATACCGAGCTCTTTTCAAAAATCAGTTGGTGTAAGGAATACATATGGCACGTATATTCGGAAGTGGTCCGTACCGAAGGAATGGCGTAATCATCGTCTAGCTGTACATATTCCTTTTGAATATAGCGCATATGCTTTCTATGTGGATGGGAAAAAACTGGTTTCTGTAGGGGAAGTTGGTCCTGAAAACCAGCATGAAACATTGTTAGCTTCTCGAACAGCTTATTTCACACCATCAAAAGATACGGTGACATTCCAAATGGAAATGTCGAGTTTCCAGCAGATGCGTGGGGGTTTTGAAAACTCGATTTACATTGGAAATCAGGCAGCAGTTGATCGACAAAGTAATTTGCAATTTTATCGGAATACTGTTGTGTCGGGGCTAATGTTTATGATGGGCTTATTGATGTTAATTTTTGCATGGTTTTTAAAAGATTTACGTGAATTTTTTGTGTTTGGTTTATTTTGTGTGAGCTTTGCAATCCGTTCGTTTTTTGCGGTGCCATTTTTATATGAAAAGGTGACAAGCATTTCATACGTGGGTGCTACAAAGATGGAGTATATTTGGACACTTTTATGCTTTGCTATTTTTATTTATTTAATGAAATTATATTATGAAGGGTTTTTTGCTAAGTGGGTTGTATATAGTGTTTGGTTAATTTGTGGTTTGTTAATCGTCATTACAGCATTGACCCCACCACTTGTTTTCCAAACCCTCTTCTTTAGTGTTTCGTGGGTGATGCTACCCGTATTTTTCTATCTATTATATGTCATGATTCATTCGGCCCGATTAAATAAATGGGTGTCTCGTCTCAATATGATAGGGGCGATTATCGTATTTAGTGGTGTTATTTTAGATTATTTAAAAGGTAGTGGCGTTACCACGATTCGTTATGAAATGACAATGCCTGCTGTAGCGCTTTATTTATTACTACAATTAATTGCTATCGCAAAGGATTTTGCCGAAGGACGCATGGAATTAATTCGCCTTAATCAATCATTAGATGAAGAAGTAGCGTTACAAACAAAGCAGTTGAAAGAGAAAAATGAACAGCTAGAGGCGCTTGTTTGGCAGGATGGGCTTACAGGTATTGCGAATCGTCGATACTTTAATGAAATGGTTGCCAATCAATTTGACCATGCAAAGCAGCAACAGCAAAAATGGTCACTCATTATGATAGATATCGATGAATTCAAACAATACAATGATTATTACGGTCATGTCGCAGGGGATCAATTATTAAAGGTTTTTGTTGATATAATTAATAAAATTTTGCCTCCAAATGTATTATTTGCACGGTATGGTGGCGAAGAGTTTGTGTTGATTACGCAGGATGATCAAGCGATGTCTTTAGCTGAGGAGCTCCGTCAACGAATTGAGCATGCTAATTTGGAGCATCTAGGTCGCGATTTAAAGCGCGTAACCGCAAGTTTTGGGGTTGTGACATATACGAATGAGGAAACGGTAGAAGAATTACTGCATAAAGCAGATGAAAATCTGTATATGGCGAAACGGTCTGGAAGAAATCGTGTGTATGCATCATAATTGTACAAAAAAAGAGTCTTTGACATATGTGTAGAAATCACCTCTCCTATGAGCATAAGAAAAACCGGAATCGCGCGGTGGCGCGGTTCCGGTTTTTCGTTGCGAACGCTAAAAAAAGAAAATGACGTGTTTTGTCCCAGCCTCTTTTTTTATTATTGTATAGGTAAAACAAATTTTTGGGCTGGTGAACCATCTTGTGTATGCAAATAAATAACAGATGGTTCAATTTTAAGTAGTGTAACCTCTGCCGCTTCTTTTTGAAATACGGACCGAAAGAAATTACGCATTTTAATACGTAACTGGTCGTCCATTACATCGGTGACCTTTCCTTCAAATTCTAAGTAATTGTATTCAGTGCCAGGTTGATAGCCTAAAATAATGTGTACATTGGGATTTTTTTCAATGGCCATTAATTTAGCGGAATCTTTATCGGTTACCGTATAAAGAGTGGCGCCGTCACTTTTAAATGTCATATACCGTCCTGTTGGTTTGTCATCTTGGACGATGTAAAGTGTACCAATAGAAGCACGGTCTAAAACAAGGCGAATATGTTCTTCTACAGTCATAAAATTCCCTCCTTAATGGATAATAACTTCTAGTGGCTCATTACGCGTTGTATGCATAATGCGCATGCGAATCGGTTTGATTTTTAGTAGAACGTGATGCTGTTCATTAAATGAATTGCGGTGAATACGGTCATAATTTTGTAAAACCGCCATAGCTTTTTCAGTATCTTCAGCCTGCTCAACTTGACCTTCAATTTCTAAAAAAACATCATCTTCATGATCCTCATAGCCATATAAAATATGGGTGAATGGATTGTGTTCAACATGCTTTAAAATGTTTGAATGGACTGGGGCAATAGTATACAGCGTTAAATCCTCATCGTGAACAAATGTCATAATGCGTGCATAAGGTTTATCGCCGTCTACGGTGCCCATGACGCCATAGGGTTGCTTTTTTAAAATTTCTAGTGCTTGCAGTTTTGAGTCCATTTCTCCTCACTCCTTTCTTAAAGTATTCCCTTAATTTACAAAAAATAATAAAAATCACTGAAAAGTATTCATAAATTTAAGGGAATTATGGATTTTTTTCATATATTTAATAAAAAAGCTATCTCAAACTGGTATTTTTTATTAAAATGAAAGCAAGTAACATCCTATAAATAATAATTTTTTGAGATAGAATATGAGGAGGGTTTTGAATGAGTTTCCATTCGATTGGTAATGAAGTGCAGAAAACATTTTCTAGCGAGGATTTTAAGGCGTGGGTTGCACAGTGTACGGAGCATTTCAGTTTAACGATGATTTGCTCAAAAGAGGAACGCTATGAAGGGAAGCAAGCAATTAGTGAGCTTGGAAATTTATTTAAACATTATCATTCAAATGAAGACCCTGAATTGATGGATGTAGCACATTTTTCAATTAATGAAGAGCGTAAAATTTATGTGACAACAGTTCGCTATACAGAAAAAGGACAACAAAAACAACATTTATGGGTAAATAATATGGTTTGCCACGAAGGTGAATGGATGTTTGACTCATCGAATGTTTATGTGAAAGTAGATCCGTCATTATTAAAAAAATTCCGTTTTAACACATCGATTTTATATCAGCAGAAATTTGATTAGCATAGAAACAGCTTGCGTAATGCAGGCTGTTTTTTTATGCTTGAAAGGAATGAGGTGGGAAAATGAATATATTATTAATAGAAGATGATGTGGTTATTGCATCGCAAATAAAAAAGGATTTTGCATCGTGGAATTATACAGTAGAAACACCAACGGATTTTCATGAAGTACTAAAGGATTTTGAAACAATTGAGCCACAGCTTGTCATGATTGACATTCAGTTACCTGCGTTTGATGGCTTTCATTGGTGTCGTCAAATTCGAGCGATTTCAACAGTGCCGATTTTATTTTTATCCTCGCGTGACCAGCCACTAGATATGGTGATGGCGATGCAAATGGGCGCAGATGATTATGTGCAAAAGCCTTTCCATATGGATGTTCTGCGTTCAAAAGTACAGGCCTTGTTACGTCGCACCTATGATTACCAGGAAGTGAAGGAAGCGAATAATCAATTTCATGATGCACAGGTCGATTATGCGGCAAGTACCATTTCAAAGGGAGAGCAAGTGATTGAGCTAACAAAAAATGAGCAGTTTATTTTGAAAGTTTTGCTAGAATCCCCAGATGAAATTGTGTCGCGTGATGACTTGATGAAGCGTCTATGGGATGATGCACGCTTTGTAAATGACAATACACTGACGGTGAATGTCAATCGACTGCGCGGCAAATTAGAGGAGCTCGGATTGGTTGATGTTATTGTGACGAAAAAGGGCCTTGGCTATATGGCTGTGACACATCATGGTTAAATTATTTTGGCGAGAGCATCGTGCAACATGGTTGTTTTTCTTCTTTTGCTTAATATGGATGAATGGCTTGCTATTGCTTGAGGTGGATTTTAAAAGTGTCGCGACGATTTATTTAAATTCGACACTGTTGTTTTTCTTCGCCTTATTTATAGGCTATCGCTTTTTAAGAGACTACCGACGATTGTATGCGTTGAATTTTCACAATGCGGAAGATTATATGGATGCCTTTAAACTTCAAACGGAACAGGCAGAGCTTGATGCGATTCGTTTACTGCATAAGACGCAGGCGGAAATACGAGAAACGAATGATTTTCAGGTGGCATGGGTGCATGAGGTGAAGACACCGTTGACTGCGATGCGCTTATTATTAGATGAATTGCCATCTAGTGAGACGAAGCAACAACTAGAAGTAGAGTGGCTTCGTATTCACTTATTAGTAGATCAATCTCTTCATACACTACGCTTATCTGCAGCGGAGCATGATTTGCTATTTGAAAAAGTATCCATTCGCCAGGCGATTATAAAGGAAGTACAGGAGCTTCAAAACTGGTGCTTCTTAAAAAAATTAGAAATTGATTTAGTAGTTGGCGATGATGTGTTAGTGACAGATGAAAAGTGGCTGCGCTTTATTGTTCGCCAAATTTTATCAAATGCAGTGAAATACAGTCATACAGGTGGCCTTATTACGATTCGTTACACGAAAAATGAGTTAGTCATTCATGATGAGGGCATTGGGATTCGGATGGAGGACTTGCCACGTATTTTTGAAAAGGGCTTTACAGGCTCTACGGGGCGCAAGCAATCTGCTTCAACGGGGATGGGCTTATTTTTAGCGAATCAAACAGCGAAGAAACTTGGACTTACTTTACAGGCAACATCTCATAAAGGCACAGATTTAATTATTCGCTTTCCAGAAGAAAATACGTATGCGAAAGTGCGTAAGTGACAAAATTGTCATGTTCCTGTCATGTCAATCAAACGATTTCGTTCGCGATAATGCGTAAACTAAACGTATTAAGAAATGTGGAGGAATCATTATGGATATTTTAAAAGCAACGCAGCTTCATAAAACGTATGGTAAGCGTCGCAATCAAATTGAAGTGCTAAAAGGAATTAGTTTTACAGCACAGGAAGGCGAATTTGTTGGCATCATGGGGCCATCTGGGTCGGGAAAAACTACATTATTAAATGTACTGTGCTCGATTGATCAGCCGACAAGTGGGGATGTGGCCATTAACAGCCAAAGTCTAACAACCCTTTCAAGTAAAAAACTTGCTTCTTTCCGTCGTACACAAATGGGCTTTATTTTCCAAGATTATAATTTACTTGATACCTTAACGGTAAAAGAAAATATTTTACTGCCACTAGCAGTGAGCGATATTTCAAAACAGGAAGCAGAAATGCGCGTTCAGCAATTAATGAATGAGCTAGATATTCAAGAACTAGCTCATAAATACCCGAATGAAATTAGTGGTGGACAAAAGCAGCGTACTGCAGCGGCACGTGCTTTGATTATGAAGCCAGCGATTGTTTTCGGTGATGAGCCAACCGGCGCGCTTGATTCAAAATCAGCTGCCGCTTTACTTGAAAAGTTATCACAGTTAAATGAAGCGCAGAAAACAACGATTTTAATGGTGACACATGATGCGGTGGCCGCAAGTTATTGTAGCCGCGTACTGTTTTTAAAAGATGGGAAGCTCTATACAGAACTTTACAAAGGAGAACAAACACGGAAACAGTTCTTTGAAAACATCTTAAATACGCAGGCGATTTTGGGCGGTGATGGCTATGAAGCTTAGCACACTTGTCTTTCGTACAATGTGGAAAAATAGCCGATTATATGGCCTTTATTTTCTCGCATTAATTTTTAGTAGTGGTCTTTATTTTTCATTCTTAACTTTAGCTGCTAATCCAAGCGTTGTTGAAATGAACTCAACGAGTATGAAGGCAGGCGCTGCGTTTGAAACAGGTTCGGTCATTTTAGTTGTGATTGTTTTCTTCTTCGTACTTTATGCCAATCAATTGTTTATGAAGCATCGTAGTAAGGAGTTTGGGCTATATCAGTTAATTGGACTACCAAAGGGTCGTATTGCACGCATGCTTCTATTAGAAAACAGTGTAATGTGGCTAATCGCCGTAGCTGTTGGTGTTGGAATGGGCGCAATTTTTAGTCGCTTTTTCGCACTGCTATTTTTAAAAGTTGTCGAAGTTGAACGTAGCGTAACAGTTGAGTTTTCACTAGATGCACTCGTTCAAACAGCACTTATTTTTGTTATTTTATTTATTGTGATGTATTTACAGTCACTTCTTCATATGAGCCGTACAAAGCTAATTGATTTATTCCATACGTCTGGAAAAGCAGAGCAACGCGTGAAACGCTTCTCATGGATTAGCATGATCATTGGTTTTATGGGGATTGGTTTAATCATTTTAGGCTATTATCTTTCAACGCAATTGCTGACGAGTGATAAATTTAACACAGAAAATGCACTTTATGTGGGCATGTTGACGATTTTAGGGTCGGTTATTATTGGGACGTATATTTTCTTCCGCTTTAGTGTTTCTGCACTTTTGAATGTACAACGTAAAGCGCGTCAGGGTCATGTGAAAATTGTGGATATTGTTGCGATTTCTCCGATTATGCATCGTATGAAAACAAATTCATTGTCCTTATCGTTAATTACGACATTAACAGCACTTGCACTTGCGGTATTAACGTTATCGTATATTGCGTATACATCAGCAGATACGCGAGCAAAAGAGAATATGCCTTTTGATATTGGCACTATTACAGAACAAGCAGTACAACTTGAAAAGGAATTTGATAAGGCTAGCATCGAATATGATAAGCATACATTTACTATTCTTGAAACGAACTTTGATTTAAAGAATGCGTATTCACGTGAGATACCAGACATCTTACAAGATGATACGATGTCATTGCTTGTTGTTAAAGAAGGACAAGTAAAAAGTATGATGCCGGATTTAATATTGAACGATGATGAAGTCGCTGTCTTTAACTATGCAAAAATGACAGATTTCTTTATGCCATTAGAAAAAAATAAAAAAATTGAGCTTGTTGATTTAAAACAAAAAGCAACAATTACGATGATTGAAGAACGCTTTGTCTTGCCATCGATGCTAAGCTATGGCTCACCGATTATGGTCGTATCAGATAGTATGTTTAATGAAATCAAAAAGCATACAACAGAATTGCCTTCTATTCAGTCATTCACTGGTTTCGATATTAAGGATGAACAGCAATTAGAAAAGGCACAAGACATTTATATGGATACCACTAATGGAATGGCTACAGTTGGGAAAGGCGAAGATAGCTATGAACTGAACTTCTCAACGCAGCAGCAAGAATATCAAGTATTCCTTGAAACAATGGGAATCATCATTTTTGTAGCAGGATTCCTCGGTCTCGCATTCCTCTTAACGACAGGTAGTATTTTATACTTTAAACAAATGAGTGAAGCGGAAGATGAAGCACCGCAATTTACGATGCTACGTAAAATTGGCTTTACAGAGCAGGAATTAATGAAAGGTGTAAGCTATAAACAACTTTTCAACTTTGGATTCCCATTACTCATTGGTATTTTCCATAGCTATTTCGCTGTAAAAGCTGGCTGGATTATGTTTGGTATTGGTTTTGAAAAACCATTTATGACGGTATTAGCAGTTTATATTGTCCTTTACTTAGTATTTGCACTCTTAACATTACGTTATTATCGTAAAATTATCACAAAGAGTTTATAAGGCGAAACTTTTTCTAAGAAAATACGTGTTACTATAGAGAGAAAAGAAGTGAATAGGAGAAAAAATAGTGGATTTTGATGTGTTATATACCTTGAAGCTCATTATTATTGGGCTTGTACAAGGCTTTACAGAACCGATTCCGGTATCATCGAGTGGACATGTGATGATAGCGAGTCAGTTGCTTGGTGTCGGGGAGCAGGGTTTTACGTTCGCCATCTTAACGAATACGGCTTCTTTACTAGCCATTCTAATTATTTATCGCCGTGATATTCAGCGTCTAATCGTTGGATTTGTGCGCTATATAATAACACGACAAGCACAGTATAAGGCGGATTTCCGCTTTGCGCTATTCGTTATTATTGGGTCGATTCCAGCAGGTATCCTTGGCGTGTTACTAAGTGATGTCATTGCCGATTCGGTGAGCATGACAGTCATTGCCATGATGCTGTTTGTGACAGGGATTGCGCTATGGCTGATTCGTAATATGAAAGGGAGAAAAGAGGACAGCGATATTACTGCGAAGGATGCTGTCATCGTTGGCTTAGGTCAAGCTGTCGCCCTCACACCTGGTATTAGTCGCTCCGGTGCAACGGTGATTTCCGCTGTTGCAGTCGGAATGAAACAGGAAACCGCGCTCCGCTTTTCATTTATGCTCTATATCCCTGTTAGTCTAGGTGGTGTAGTGCTTGGTTTATCCGATTTTTTAAATGAACCAAATAAAGCAGATTTAGCGATTCCATATATTGCCGCATTTATCGCCACATTTATGATGACGTACTTTGCGATGAAGTGGTTTATGGGCATTATGAAAAAAGGTAAGCTACAATATTTCACTTACTATTGCTTTACAGTCGCTGTGTTATTACTCGTATTTTTCTAAAAGAAAACACGTTCTTGGTATATGCCAGGGACGTGTTTTTTTGCATTACTCAATAACAGCGAACGTCATGATATAATAATCTTTTGCTGGGTAGGGGATGATGGTTCTTGAAAGATGCTGCCCTGTTTTTAAATTATAGGCATTGATTTCGCCGCGTGTTTTTTCATTTTTTACATATTGCGTGAAAATATAGGCGGTTTGATTGATAACGGTAATTTGATCAGAATTAGTATCCATTTGTGCTAATTCATTTTTCATTTGTTCATCAATCTTAAACTTCATTGGTGTTATTTTCGTCTTTTTGTTCATCACATAGGCCTTTTCAAAGGTATCTAAAATGACGAGCTTATTTTGTACAACAGCTAGGGTATCTGGATTGAAGTTTTTATCTTTAATCGCAATTTTTTTCTCTATTTTGAGTGTCTTAGGATTGAGCTGTAAGAGGCTGCCATTAAATTCATAAACATCTGATTGATAATCTTTTGTGGCAGGAATCACATGTGTTTTTGTAACTGCAACATATAATTTTCCATGAAACATTATCATGGATTGATTGCTTGGTAAGGCACTTTGCGTGTATTCCTCCGCTTTTAATGTTAATTTTTTTGCCTGCATAAGTTTCCCTGTTTTTAAATTTACTTGATGAATGTATTGTGTAGCGTCAGGGTTTGATGTGGAAATATAGGCAATATCGTGGTGAATATAAATAGACTGGGCAAAGCCATTTGGAATGGTAACGATTTTTTTAACATGAGCATTTGCTCGTTTCCAGTAAACAAGCTGCTGTGGTTTCGTATAATCAGCTGCAACGTCATAGATGACATACTCGCCGTTTGTATGTAATGTAAAGGACTGTGCATTTTTTTGCTGAGTGGCCTTTAAGGACTGGATTTTGCCGGTCGTTAAATCAACGGTATAACGGTCGCTTGAGCTGTTATTTACGAGGTAAGCATCCTTATCGGCTTGTTTAAAGGCAATAGGTTCTGAAATATTCATTTCTGCGCTTCTCGATAAATAATTACCTTGTTGATCAATCGTAAAAAAAGCGCCTTTATTTTCTCGCGAGGCATTGGCTTCAGAAAAAGCGAGTATGTATTTTGCACCGTCTAAGGGCAATGAATCCGTCGTATTTTCAGGAATTGCTTGCTCCTTTTTTGCATCAGTCATAATATTGAAAATAATAATCCCGGCAATGATGATAGCACAGCTGGTTAACATGAAGAGAATTTTTTTAATACATATCAGGTCTCCTTTATAGTAGGGTTAATTGGTGTTTTCACCCATGTATAGTATGAGACATGTTTGTTAAAAGTAAATAGCAAAGCGCTTAAAGAGTACTTTCGCATTAAAGTCTTTTCAGAAGAAGTGTAAATAAAAGAGGCTAGACAAAACACTTTATTTTCTTTTTTTAGCGTTCGCAATGAAAAACCGGAACCATGCCACCGCGCGATTCCGGTTTTTCTTATGCTCATATGAGTGGTTGTTTTTATACTTATGTCCCAACCTCTTTAAGTCGTTTGTGCGCTTTTTTTGGCTTTTTTCATTTCTTTAAATGCTTGGAATAAGGAAATAACATAGACTATCCATACGGCATAGCCTGTTGGATTGATGCCATGTTGTGAACGGCCACCCATCCAGTAAAAAGCAATTGTCAGTAGCATCAATATAGTTGCTTCAACAATACTAAGAAACGCAAATTTTGATTTTGAAATCTTCCATGTGAATTTCTCATTTCGTGCAAGGACAGTGCTCACGATGACAAGTGCGACTAAAATTATTAATGGTAGAAATAAGCTGACGCCTTCTTTAAAGAAATCTAAATACAGAATAAAAATGAGTAGCAAATAAGCAAGTATCGCTGTATATTTCTCCATAAAAGCACCTACTTTTACAATTATTTACATAATTATATCACATCTATGTGTAGATAAGTAGATGAATATGTCATTGAAACAGCTGGTATTCTTAAATGCGTCACACTGCTTACCTAATCATGTATCTTGAATTATTCGGTTTTTAATGTTTTTTATAATATTTTATCTCTATTTACTGTATATTAACCTATTTTTTGCCATTTTGTAGTAAGGTGATGAAAGTTATTTATTTTAGGGAGGTATTTTATGATGAAAAGAATATTTTTAGCAGTATCACTTGTTTTAGCAGTCAGTTCAATTACAACTGTGGCAATGCCAACTATGAGTGTTGAAGCGAAAACAGGGAAGTTTACAAAAAAAGATGTTAAGGCAATGAAGAAAGGTACATTTGTTTATGCAAAAGCATCTGTAGGGGATAAGAAACAAAAGCTAATGAATAAAGGGTTTAAGGATGAATCAACAGAATATAGTGTGAATTTTACACAAACACCGAATTCGACGGTATATTTTTCTTATCAATTAAGCTTATATAACAAGAATTCCACAATAGAAAATTTTAAAACAGTGAAGTATATTCAAGCAACGTATAGTCAACGCATGAATTATTCTGCCTTTAATACATATTTAAAACGTGTAAAAAAATATGATCAGTATCCTTCAGGAGGGCATTTCCGAGCATATCAAAGTGGTAAGAAATATATTCTAGTAGGGGATATGAATAAAGGGACTGAGGTGTGGATTTTCCAAAATAAAAATGTGATGAATCGTTTTCTGTTAAGTGCAGGATAATGAAAAGAGGCTAGGACAAAACACGTCATGTTCCTTTTTTAGTGTTCGCAACGAAAAGCCGGAACCGCGCCACCGCGCGATTCCGGTTTTTCTTATGCTTATAAGAGCGGTTGTTTTTACAAGTATGTTAAGGCCTCTTTTTTTAATCGCATAAATTTATTTACTTAAAATACTTATCATCATATTTTTTCTTGAGCACTTTCAGTTCATTGTTTAATTGATGCGCGGCATAGAAAAGAGATGGATTACTTTGCGCAGTCGTACCGTTC
>NZ_HE578959.1:16878-26678 GCF_000307285.2 Kurthia sp. Dielmo | reverse complement strand
GATGCGCGGCATAGAAAAGAGATGGATTACTTTGCGCAGTCGTACCGTTCTGTCCAAAGAGGCTTTCATAGCGAATGGCACGTGCTGTCAGGGCGTCATTTTCTGTCGTAAACCATTTTCCTTGATCCGCTTCGACTTGTTTTAGTTTTTCGACATCATGTAGTAATTGATTGAAATCACTATTTGATTTTAATTGAAGCAGTGATTTGAACGAGAACGTTTTGTTATTGAAATGGAGTGCCCCGCGCCCTTCGCCGTAAAATAATGAAGAAATCGTGACGTTAAATGAACCATTTGATTGAATGCCGGTGAATGTAAATACTAAATCACCAAGTTGACCAGCGCCCGGCTCTATTTTCCAAGTGGCGGGACTTCCCTGCATAGAAATAATCGTGCTAGCAGATGGATATTTAATAGCGGAAGGAATGCCTGAAATGCGCACAACGGCCGATTGTTCATCGGTATAGGAGACCGTCACCATCGCATCATTTAGCATACCATTATAAATGTCTCTGCCATTATGATAATAATGCTGGCCATCAACACCTGTATACGGGTAGCCATCTGAATAAAGAATGCCTTTGTATTCCTTCATACCAGGGTAAAGTGGCTCGCCCTGATGTAATTTTTCATCATGGACAAATAGCGCATTGCTTTCAAAGACAATACCATCGACATAAAGCTTATTTTTGTATGTATTCACGCCATGATATTTTTTCCCTTTTGCGTAAAGTATGCCCTTGTATAATGTGTAGTTTTTTGGAATCGAGCCTTTAACATAGAGCGTATTTTTGTAAAGCACAGTCCCTTTTGCAAGCACCCCTTTTTTATAAAGTTGCTTTTTAAATACCGTTGTTTTTGTGACAATTTTGCCGGTCTTTGCATTGACGAGCTTGCCTTTAACGACCTTGTAACTCGCGGCTTGTACGGGCGTTGAGATACTTGAAGCGGCAAGCGTGATGAGTGCAGTTGCTGCAATTAATTTTTTCATAAAGATAGCCTCCTTTTCTTATTAGCGTACCAATAGGAAATAGAGAAAAATAGCAGACAGAAGCGCTAATTTCGATGAATGAAATGATAGAAACTGTTCATTTTTAGTAAATAAATGAAGATGTATCCATTAATCGTTTGATTTCAGAAAATAGAATGACGAAAATTACTTATTTTTTAAATAAAGGGTATCTTTTTGTAACATTTTCTAGTTAAAATAGAAATGTTCACAAAATTGAGAAAAATTTTGTGAAAATGCGCGGAATAAAACGCTACTTTTCGTAGTAATTTATCTGAAAATTCTGTGCAAAATCTATACATATTTAGGGGGATGACAGATGAATGCCATTACACTTGTAATTGGAGCAATCTGTGTGCTAGCAATAGCGTATCGTTTATATGGTATTTTCTTTACGAAAAAAGTATTGAAAATCAATGACGATGCACCAACGCCTGCACATGAAAAAAATGACGGCAAAGACTATGTGCCGACAAACAAATGGGTGGCGTTTGGTCACCATTTCGCAGCCATCGCGGCAGCAGGTCCACTTGTAGGACCAATTTTAGCAGCACAGTTTGGTTATTTACCAGGCTATTTATGGCTGTTAATCGGGGCAGTAATCGGGGGTGCCGTGCATGATGCGGTTGTATTATTTGCGTCGATGATGAAAGGCGGTAAATCATTATCAGAAGTGATGCGTGAGGAGCTTGGTCCAGTAGCGGGTTTTTGTACAGGTCTTGCCATGCTATTCATCATTACGATTACAATGGCTGGTTTATCGATGGTTATTTTAGGTGCGTTAGCAGAAAATCCATGGGGTACCTTCGCAGTGGCAGCAACCATTCCAATTGCGATGTTAATGGGTGTGATGCAGCGTTTAATGAATAATTTATGGGTTCCAACAGTGATTGGTATTTTACTCTTAGTGGCAGCCGTATTCTACGGTCCATACATTGAGGGTACATGGCTAGGAAATGTTTTAACATTAGATAAAGCGACATTATCAATTATTTTACCAGTGTATGCATTTTTCGCAGCAGCTCTGCCAGTGTGGTTCTTATTAGCGCCACGTGATTATTTAAGTAGTTTTATGAAAATCGGTGTTTTTATTGCACTAATTATTGGCGTCTTTATTATTAATCCAACAATCCAGTTTCCAGCTATTATTCCAGATTTCATTAATGGTGGCGGTCCAATTGTTGCAGGTCCTGTGTGGCCATTCGTTTCAATTACGATTGCATGTGGCGCGATTTCGGGCTTCCATGCCTTCGTTGGATCAGGAACAACACCAAAAATGCTGGACCGCTGGGAGGATATCCGTATTGTTGGTTTTGGAGCGATGCTTGTAGAATCACTTGTCGGGGTGATGGCATTAATTGCCGCAACGGTTTTACATCCGGGCGATTATTTTGCGATTAACTCTACACCTGAAGCTTTCCAAGCACTTGGAATGGCGACGGTTGATTTACCACAGCTTGCGGCAGCGGTTGGTATGGATTTAGAAGGTCGTACAGGTGGTGCTGTAACGCTTGCAGTCGGTATGGCGTCTATTTTTGCAGGTGTTGAGTGGTTTAGCCATTTAACACGTTACTTCTATCAATTTGTGATTATGTTTGAAGCCGTATTTATTTTAACGGCGATTGATGCGGGAACACGTACAGCACGTTATTTAATTCAAGATTTCTTAGGCAATGTATATAAGCCACTTAAGAAAACCGACTGGCTACCAGGAACGATTTTTGCGAGTGCGCTTGCCTGTGTGATTTGGGGTTATTTACTCAACTCAGGTGATATCGCATCTGTATGGGCATTATTTGGTGTATCCAATCAGCTCATGGCCTCAATCGGCTTAGCATGTGGTGTCACGTATGTATTGAAAGTAGCAGACAAACGTATTTATGCGTTAACATGCTTTATCCCACTCGTTTACTTATACATTACGGTCAATGTAGCAGGGTTCTGGATGGTGAAAAATGTTTACTGGAATTCAGCAGCAGGTGGCTTCAATATATTAAACGGTATTTTATCATGTATTATGTTGGCGCTTGGTATCGTCATCATTATTGCCTCTGCAATGAAGTGGAAGCAACAATGGCAAGATCCACGCTTTGTGAAAACAACGGTATAATAAAAAAGGAATCGTCAGCGAGCTGGCGATTCCTTTTTTTATGAGAATTATTCGATACCGTATTTGATATAACCGATTTGCATTTCACCTGAAGTTTTCATGGCATCAGGCGTTGAGCGTAATGCCTGTTCTTCTGACATTCCTTGATACTGTACCTTGTAGGCTGCAGGAGACATACCATATTTATTAACAAAAGCCGTTAATGTTTGAGGTTCAGCCTCGGCTTGTTTAGCGACTTCGGCTTGTTTAGCGATTTCGGCTTGTTTAGCGATTTCGGCTTGTTTAGCAGCTTCAGCTTTCTTTGCCGCAATGCGTTCGTTTTTAACAATTTTCTTTTTAATGCCGGTTAGCTTGTTTACTAGTTTGTCTTTTTCATCTGTTTGTTGTAGTTGATTAACGACTTTTTTCGCCTTTTTATAGGTTGCCCAGTCCAATTTCTTTTGTGCCTTCGCAACTACTTTGCTGGCATGCTTTTCTTGCTGTTGTACAATCTTTAGTGCTTCCGCTTTCTTTTGCTCGGCCAATTGTGCTGCTTCCTTTTTAGCAGCAGCTTTTTCCTCTGCTACATCATTCGAGCATGCAGCTAATGTGAAAAGAAGTAAGACAGAGGTACTTAATTTTGCGATTTTCTTCATTATTAAAACTCCTATTGCTATGTTTCTGATTAGTTTCCAGAAAATAGTATAGGCTTTTTCAAATGAAGTCGCAATAGGCGCTTTAAATCGTCAAAATCATATGTATATAATGATAACGATCAAGTGACTTCTGTGAAAATGCCGACGATGGAATTTAAGTATGCATATGACCTAAATGGTGATTTAAGTGCCACTACTTTACCATCAGGTATTGAAACAAATTATACTTACAACAGTGATGGTCAAGTAAGTCAAATAGACAATGGTAATGATATAGTTACGTATGAATATGATGAAAATGGGAATACAAGTGCTATTTTACGAAATAATGAAGCCTTAAAAATATTTATGTATGAGGCTGAAACAAATGCCCTTGCAACCTATACATTAGGCCTGTTTAGTCAAAAATATGAATATGATGAGACAGAGCGTCTTATCAAGAGTCAAACAGTTTATAATGATGAAACTGCTTTCAATCAAGAAATTACTTATAAAGAAAATAGTGATGACATAGACCAACTCAAGTATGGTCTGGACAGTACAAACACTCATACGTATACAGTTGATACAGATGTTGCGAATAGTCCAAAAACCTTAACATTAAATGCTGATTTACTTGTACAAGTTGCACGAACAAATGATAGTAACTTATTAAATTCATTAGTTTATACAACAAAACAACAAACGCCTTTTGAAATCACTTATGAATACACAAAGAATGGGAATATTTCAAAAGAAACAGTGAATGATACTTCAAGTTCATTTGAATACGATAAAAACGATCAATTAATCAGAGAAACTTTATCGAGCGGTACGATTAATTCTTATGAATACAATGCTGTAGGAAATCGAACGCAATCAGACGCAAATGGAATCGTTTCTACATTTACGTATAACGATGCGAATCAAATTAAAATGAAAAATGATACAGCGTTTGAATATGATAAAGATGGTAATTTACTACAAGATGAAAACTATAAGTACACGTACAACCAGCAACAACGCCTTACTCAAGTAAAAACGTTGGAAGGTAACCCAGTTGCTTCTTACACATATGATGAAGATGGTCTACGTTTAACAAAAACAGTTGGTGTTACAACACATGAATACTTCTATAATAATGAAGTATTAGATATGGAAGTTGTGAAAGTAAATGATACTGTAACCGAGTACCGTTTATATGAATGGAATGGTTATACACCACTTGGTATGATAGTGAAAGCCAAAAACAATGTGGATACTTTTGAAACGAAAGCATATCAATTCATCACAAATCATCGTGGCGATGTATTAAGCATTCGTGATAGTGAAGATAATGAAGTCGCCTCATACACATGTGATGCATACGGAAACATTCTTACAGCTGAAGGTGCTTTAGCAAAAGCAAACCCAATTCGTTACGCTGGTATTATGATGAAGAAACGAATAACTACTATTTACAAGCACGCTACTACAACCCAGCAAACGGTTCTTTATTAGCATTAGACCCACATCCAGGTGATGATGACGAACCGCTGTCGCAAAATGGTTATAGCTATGAGAATGGTAATCCAGTGATGAAGATCGATCCTAACGGGAAATTAGCCCAAATATTAGGAGGTGCTCTGATCAATGCTGTATCCTATATAGCTAAATTAATTGCTAAATATGGAACTAAGAAATTCAAGAAAGAAATATGTTTTAAAGAATTAGGTATTACTATGGGTAGAGGTGCTTTATCAGGAGCAATGGGATTAGGTTTAGTTAGTAAATCAAAAAAAGCTGGTGAACTCAGCGATATAGCAGGTAAATTTTTATCTGGACATATTGCTCCGGCTGCTTATCTAGTCGGTAATTTTGGTGATTTTTCTAAAGGTTCGTTCAGTGAAAATCAAATACTCTCATATTTTGGTAAAACAGAATCTTTTATTTGAGCAGGAATAAAACCTTTTGTACAAAAAATAAAGAATAAGTATACAAAGAAAAAAATGGTGGTTTTAAAGTGAAGTTTGAAAGGCGTGAAATAAGATATGTTTGAGAGTCCTTATATAGGCTTTGTTTTTTTGATGTTTCCGATAGTATTTGTATATCTATTCTCGCTCAAAAAAACAAAAGAATTATATTTTAATGATTCAGATTGGGAGGCTTTCAGAAAAATAACTCCTTTTTCTCCCAAGGTTAACTATTACTTATGGGCTATTTTCATCTATGGAGGGTGTGCATTTTTATTTTATTGTTTGATGCTCAAGATTTTATATGATTTTGGAGTAATTGATTAAGAATTTTGTATTCAAATAAAATATACACGATCAGACTTTAGTATAGAATAAAGAGATTCAATTGACGCATTATTAGCTGCATAGGCATTGACCAAAGGCGGATATAAAGGCTATGAAAAATATGGGTAGTAGGAGTAATGATTTTAATGAATGATTTTTTAAATGATATCCTATTTGAAATAATTTTCTTAATCTTATTTTTTTCAATGGGTTCTATTTATTCAATGATTAAGTTTCTTGGAGCTGCGATGATAGAAAAAAATACTCTGTTTTCGTAACTACCGATAACACTTTTTCTTGAGTACTTTCATAAATCATACTATTAACTAAAAAAGCCACAAATCATTGATTTAACAATGATTTGTGGTTTTTTCGTATATTCCCAAACTTTTGTTTGGGAACGTTATTTAAATTAGCCATGTATATTAGATACAAATTAAAAATGATTAAATAGTTGTCTAAGTATAATTCCTTTAGAAATAATATTAAGTATTATCCATTGACATATTGAAATATTGCAATATAATAACACTATAACATATTTAATTATTGCAATATGTTAATACTAGGAGGTTATTAATAATGGACAATACAAATATTTTATTACGACGTCATTCTGTTAGAGACTTTATGGATAAAGAAATTGATGTCGATTTATTAAAACAAATCATCTTTGAGGCTCAAAGAGCTCCTTCGTATGAAAATAGTCAACCTTGGAAAGCTTACATCGCTACAGGAAAAACTTTAGAAAGCATTCGTGAGGTTCATAAACAGAAGGCTAAAAATAGAGAAAAGAGTTGGACAGAAGTTACACCACCTCTTGGTTGGCAAGAACATCCAAAAAATAATATTGAGAATTATATGAAAGAAACTGAAAGTCTTATTGGAGAAAATGGCATTAAAGATTTGCTATCTCAAAATGCTATTTTATTTAATGCCCCAGCAGTTATTTACATTACAATTCCTAAAGATTCTTCTCATTACTCAGCTTATGATGTTGGAGCTTTCGGTTATGGTATTTTATTATCTGCTTATCACCACGGATTAGGAACAGTTCCTGCTTACGAAATTATTCGTTATCCTGGAGAGATTCGTGATCATTTTGATATTCCAGAAGATGAATCTATATTTATGGGAATTGCTATTGGTTATCCTACAGAAGGCAAACCGTTAAGCACATTAGTTATGTCTCGTGACAATTTAGATAATATTTTACAGATTAAAGAATAAAAAAGATCCCCTTTCTATGATTAGGTTCAGTCGCTTTAACCATAGAAAGGGGTTTTTAGATTAAAAAATTGAAATATTTCAATATATAGTAGATAATTATTTTAAATTCAAGGGAGGAACGTTATGGATAACATCGATTTAGAAATGATGGATATATTTAAAGCACTTTCAAATGAAACGAGATTGAGAATTTTAAAATTACTAAAGGATCCAGAAGCTAATTTTGGAGATGAAAATATTAAATATCCAGAAGCAAAACCGTCTGAAGTAGGGGTTTGCGTGGGTCAAATAACCGAAAAAATTGACATGAATCAATCAACAATGTCTCAATATTTATCGATTATGGCTAGAGCTGGGATTTTAATCCCCACAAGAATAGGTAAATGGACATACTATCGTCGCAATGAAGAAAAACTACAGCAAATCAGCAAATATCTAAGCAATGAGGTTTAAATTAAAGTTTACACTATTTCTATACGATTAACCAAGCTACTTAAATGAACTTTTTATAAGTGAGTTACTTCACTATATGGCCCTTTTCTGGAATAGTATGACTAAAATTTTTAGAGCTAAGCGCCATTTAATTCTAAAGTAATGACGCCAAATAAAAAAGAAAGTTACAAAAATTTTGATTTTGAGCAATGTTTTGAAACAGTTTTTGATGAAAATATAGCTGTTTTTTAAAGCACAATCATTCTATCTCAAAAACAGTCGTTTATAAGACATTTGCTTCTTATCGTTACTGTATCAAATGTTTATGACTGCTAGACATCGCTTAACGTTGTAAATCCGCCTTTTTATGGCGAGACCCCTATAACAATAGTTACCAAAGTGTCATTTGGGAATCAAAATCACTCTAATTCCGTAAGTACTGATAACACCCCTTTACATGAATTGCATACACAATTTAAACACGAAAAAGGCAGTCAATCGACTGCCTTTTTTTCTTGATTTTTTATTAGTTCGCTTCTCTAATCCCTTGGTAGTTTCAAAAGATTATCCTTTGATTTTCAATTTGGAGAAAATCGTATGTATTTTTGTTTCCAACACAACATGCTTTTGATTATTTAAACAGCACCTCTTTGCATTTTGATGAATGGCAATAGAGAACTTTCCCCAACTGGCACATTTGATACGCAAGTTACAGTTGCTCGGATCTCTTTTACTTGAACCCGAAGAGCCGCCTACGCTTCTAATGTTTCCCCTCTATATTTTGTTGTGTTGATGATGTATTCGTTATCTCCTGTTCGTTGAGCAATTGCTGTTGCATATGAAAAAAGCGTCCCTCCTTGAATCGTGATCGTATCTGATGGAACGGATAATTTCCCGTCAAGCTAGTGTGCAATGGCTTTTTCAGTTTTCATGGTGAGCCCTCCTATGCAAATTTACGAGCTGGCAGAACAACACTTGCTGTTGGCTCGAATGTGATAGTTTGTGTTTGGTCGTCAATTACTTTAACTGGAAATTCGCGCACCGATTTGCCATCGAGTGTAGCTTGCGAAAAGCTTACAACGTCCCCTACTGAAATTTATTCTAAAGAATCAATTGCGCTAAATGTTATTGCTGACCAACCTATGATACCTTTAGTGTTTACCATTAACATAATAAAAATCCTCCTAAGATTAACTGTAGTTATAGTTTGTAAGTGTAGAAATCTATATAGATGCTAAGATCTTCTTCGACTGCTTGTTCTGGAAATACGGACCAATCCATTCTTTTAATAGAGAGGGATAATCCATACTTCTCTAAGATATAAAGAAGTGAATCCTCAATCATTCGAAATACGCAGCCCGCCGTATTCCTCTTGAATTTTTTAGATAGTCTATTGAAGTATTCTGTGGGGACGTTGTACAACCTTACGAAGCAGGAAAATTTAGTGTCCGCTTCATTAACTTCTAACGTTTCCAATACCGTATGTGCTATACGCAAAGATTGCGAATATACATAGTCGAAAAATTTATCTGGGAATTCAAGTTCATCTATTAAGTTCATGCGACGCAGCCTAAACGCAAAGCTCTTTGGCTGCGCCAATCATCTTTAAAAAGTTGATTTGTGTGCGCACATAATGTGAATTCTCTAGGCCACCAGCTTCAAACCAGTCGTGCAAACGTTTGTTGACATCTCTTGCAACGTATACCGGTACTTGCATCGTTTCAGTTCTTTTAGAATCATTTCGTTTTTAATAGTCATTAGTAAATCCCTATTCAATAAAGAATGGAGCTTGTTTGTTCAATACTGTAATTAATTTTAGGCAGATGTTAGCAGTACTAGAATTATTGAAGTCTTTGTTCAAACCATTGGCTTTGTTCTTTTTGCGACTCTACAAGCTCTTCATTTGATTCCAAACACCATGTAGTTAGGCCGAAAGAGATAGCCCAGATACATGCATAAAAGAAGTTATATGTAAGCAGATAGTAAATCGATTCAGTGGCATTGTAGATATTGATAGCCCACGTAAAGCGTTGAAGTAAGCGTGAGCCGTTAGCTGATATTGTCATGCAGTTCGCCTTCTGTTGAAACATTGGAGCAATTTATTGATGCGTCGATGGCATATGCCA
>NZ_HE578959.1:8430-16677 GCF_000307285.2 Kurthia sp. Dielmo | reverse complement strand
CATTTCTCGGAAAGTAAGCGTGAGCCGTTAGCTGATATTGTCATGCAGTTCGCCTTCTGTTGAAACATTGGAGCAATTTATTGATGCGTCGATGGCATATGCCAAGCCATCGACGAATATTGTACTGTCATGTAGCTCGAAAAAAAACATTCTACCACTCGGTGAATTATAAGTGTTTCATCGAAAAAAATATATGTGTATTATAACAATCATGGACAAATGGTTAAAATTTTCAGAAAAGTTCATAAAAAATACATGAAAAAAATGCGTCTATTTGGTGTTTTTTTAATCCTTTATGTAGTTTTTCTTGTTGAAAACAGAAAAAACAGAAAAATCATTGTATTGATTAATTAAAAATTGTCTGATAATGTTAGTTGTGTAAAATTGAATACGCCACATTCGATGGTACAGCATACGATATCAAGATAATCGATGTTGTTTAAAAGGGAAGTCTGTGAGAATCAGGCGCTGTCCCGCAACTGTATTTGGGAGTCTATAAATAAAAGCCACTGTTTTCTGTTAAGGAAAATGGGAAGGGATTTATAGGTGATGATCATAAGCCAGGAGACCTGCCATCTGAATGAGCATCAATTTAACCTACGAGGATAGGGAGGTGTTAACGAGAGGGCCATTGTCATACTATGCACAGTATGTTTATTTTGTTTTATACAAATATGTGCAAGTGTATGTTTATTTCGTATTGCCTAATTATTAACTACTGAACAACTTCGTCTAAAGGGGATGGAAGTTGTTTTTTTGTGCTTCAAACGGTAAAAATGAAAAATGTAACGCTCTATTTGAAAACGCTTACTTTCAATTTTTTAACAAAGGGGATAGAAGTATGGAAAAAATTTACTCACCAGGTTTGGATGGTATTATCGCAACAGAAACAAAGATTTCGTTACTTGATACAGTTGATTGTCAAATTGTCATTCGTGGATATGATTTAATCGAGCTTTCTCAAGATAATAGCTATTTAGATTTAGTGCACCTACTTTATCATAATGAATTACCGACAGCAGAGAAAAAAACAACAATGGAAAATGCATTTAAACAGCACTATAACGTTCCAAAGGAAATATTTGAAATATTCAAATTATTGCCGAAAGAAACACACCCAATGGATGGTCTACGAACGGGGATTTCTTCACTGGCTGGTTATGACAAGAGTATTGATGATCGTTCGTCGTATGAAAATCTAGCTCGAGCTTATTGTTTACTAGGGAATATGCCAAACATTGTAGCAAATAGCTACCGAGTAATTAATGGACAAGACATTGTAGAGCCAGACACCTCTTTATCGTATAGTGCGAACTTCTACTACATGATTACAGGTAAAAAGCCAACGAAACTAGAAGAACAGATTTTTGATGAATCGCTTGTCATGTACATCGAGCACGAAATGCCAAACTCAACGTTTGCGGCACGCGTTATCGCTTCTACACAAGCAGATTTATATGGCGCATTAACAGGCGCTGTAGCATCGCTAAAAGGTAGCCTGCATGGCGGTGCAAATGAAGCGGTTATGTATATGTTATTAGAAGCAAAAACAGTTGAAGGTTTTAAAGCATTGCTTCAAGAAAAATTAGCAAATAAAGAAAAATTATGGGATTCGGTCATCGCGTATACATGAAAAAGATGGATCCTCGCGCACTTATTATGAAGCAAGCATTACGTAAACTATGTGATGAAAAAGGCGATGATTTACTTTACCGTATGTGTGAAGCTGGCGAAATTATTATGGAGCAAGAAAAAGGATTATATCCAAATTTAGATTACTATGCAGCACCAGTATATTACATGCTTGGGCTACCAATTGAATTGTATACACCTATTTTCTTTAGTTCAAGAACAGCAGGTTTATGTGCACACGTTATTGAACAACATGAAAACAATCGTTTATTCCGACCTCGTGTAAATTATACAGGCGAGCGCTATAAATCTTAATACCGTAACAGCATTAACCACAAAGGGTGATCTACAGGCCCGCCAGTTGGTATATGTTGGTCTAGAACATATGCCAGCTACTTATTATAAAGAAAAATACTGGAAAAGGGAAGAGTGTCTATGATTAAAACAAATGAAATTACAAAAACAGATCAATTATTAGAAGATATTGCAGATTATGTATTAAATACGGACATTAAAAGTGAGGAAGCATTTGAAACAGCACGCTATGTATTACTAGATACATTAGGCTGTGGAATTTTAGCACTTCAATATCCTGAATGTACAAAATTATTAGGACCTGTTGTACCAGGCACTGTTGTACCAAATGGCACGCGTGTACCAGGAACATCATATGTTTTAGATCCAGTTAAAGGGGCTTTCAATATTGGCTGTATGATTCGTTGGCTTGACTACAATGATACGTGGTTAGCTGCCGAATGGGGACACCCTTCTGATAACTTAGGCGGTATTTTAGCAGTAGCAGATTATGTGAGTCGTGTTAACGTTTCAGAAGGTCGCGCACCATTAAAGGTTCGTGATGTACTAGAAATGATGATTAAAGCACATGAAATTCAAGGGGTACTGGCTTTAGAAAATAGCTTAAATCGTGTTGGTCTTGACCATGTATTATATGTAAAAGTAGCGACAACAGCAGTTGTCACAAAAGCACTGGGTGGTTCTCGCCAAGAAATCATTAATGCTTTATCAAATGCATGGATTGATAATTCAAGCTTACGTACGTACCGTCATGCACCAAATACAGGCTCTCGTAAATCATGGGCAGCTGGTGATGCGACAAGCCGTGCTGTACATTTAGCATTGACAGCCTTAACAGGTGAAATGGGCTATCCAACAGCCTTATCTGCACCAGGTTGGGGATTCCAAGATGTTTTATTCAAAGGAAAAGAATTAACACTTGGTCGTCCACTTGGCTCATATGTAATGGAGAATGTTCTATTTAAAGTATCATTCCCTGCAGAGTTCCATGCACAAACAGCAGCTGAATGTGCAGTTGCTTTACATGAAGAAGTAATCGAACGTTTAGAAGATATTGAGAAAATTCAAATTACAACTCATGAATCAGCTATCCGTATTATCGATAAAGAAGGACCTTTAAATAACCCTGCAGACCGTGATCACTGTATCCAATACATCACAGCAGTTGGTTTATTGTATGGTGATGTAACAGCGGATCATTATGAAGACGAAGCAGCAAAAGATCCACGTATTGACGCACTGCGCGACAAAATGTATACAGTGGAAAAAGAGCAATATACAATCGATTACCTAGATCCGGATAAACGCTCGATTGCGAATGCTGTACAAATCTTCTATAAAGATGGCACAACATCTGAATTAGTAGATTGCGAGTATCCATTAGGCCACCGCTTCCGTCGTGACGAAGCATTCCCATTAATCGTTAAAAAATTCGAAGAAAACATGGCGACACAATTTGCGACTAAGCAATTAGCTCAAATTGAACAAGTTTGCTTAGACAAAGAACTTGTTGAGTCAATGAATGTTAATGAATTCGTCGATTTATTCACATTATAAGGGGGACTATAGATGACTTGGGTAGTAGAACCGACCGTTTCACAAAAAGAATTAGCAGAGAAATTTCGTACATTAGTACAAGAGCCGGGAATTTTACAAATCCCTGGTGCACATGATGCAATGGCTGGATTAATGGCTAAACGTGCCGGCTTCGAAGCACTTTATCTATCAGGTGCTGCTTATACAGCTAGTCGTGGTTTACCAGATTTAGGCATTGTCAATTCTGACGAAGTAGCAGATCGTGCACGTGAAATTATTCGTGCAACAAAATTACCAATCCTTGTTGATATTGATACAGGTTTTGGAGGTGTGCTTAATGTAGCACGTACAGCACGTGAAATGGAAGAAGCTGGCGTGGCAGCTGTGCAAATTGAGGACCAAGATTTACCTAAAAAATGTGGTCACCTAAACGGTAAAAAATTAGTGACACAGGAAGAAATGGTTCAAAAGATAAAAACAATCAAGCAGGTTGCACCTTCTATCGTAATTGTGGCGCGTACGGATGCGCGTGCAGTCGAGGGCTTAGATGAGGCAATTGCACGTACAAAGGCATACATTGCTGCTGGGGCAGATGCTATTTTCCCCGAAGCGCTACAAGATCAAGAAGAATTTAAGCGCTTCGCAGCGGAAATTGATGTGCCGCTTCTAGCGAACATGACGGAATTCGGTAAAACGCCGTATTACACAGCGGAAGAATTTGAAGCAATGGGATATAGCATGGTTATTTATCCTGTAACGTCAATGCGTGTAGCAGCAAAAGCATATGAACGTGTCTTTGGTTTAATTAAAGAACAAGGAACACAAAAAGAAGCATTAGATGATATGCAGCCGCGTAGCGAATTATACGATACGATTTCGTATGATGATTTTGAGGCGCTTGATTCAACTATTTCAAAAACGGTACTAAAGCAAGGCCAATAAACGAGATAACGGTATTCTCTTAGACTTCAATGAATAGAATGGGTGGTAACTATGAAAAACATTAAAAAAGTATTAGTCGCAAATAGAGGCGAAATCGCAATACGAATTTTCCGTGCGTGCACGGAGCTAGAAATTGCGACTGTCGCTATTTACTCGAAGGAGGATACCGGTTCTTATCATCGTTACAAAGCAGATGAAGCATATCTAGTCGGGGAACATAAAAAGCCAATCGATGCATATTTAGATATTGATGATATTATTCGTATTGCCAAACAAAGTAATGCGGATGCCATTCATCCAGGGTACGGATTTTTATCAGAAAATATTCACTTAGCAGAACGTTGTGAAGAAGAAGGCATCATTTTTATTGGGCCACGTGTTGATCATTTAGACATGTTTGGTGATAAAGTGAAAGCAAAAGAACAAGCAAAATTAGCGAACATCCCTGTCATTCCGGGGAGTGACGGACCTGTCAGTTCGCTAGATGATGTAATGGCATTTGCTACTACACACGGTTATCCAATTATTATTAAAGCAGCACTAGGCGGTGGCGGTCGTGGTATGCGTATTGTACATGAAGCGTCAGAAGTAGAAGAAGCTTATACACGTGCTAAATCTGAAGCACAATCTGCATTCGGTAGTGATGAAGTATATGTTGAACGATTTGTACACAATCCAAAACATATTGAAGTACAAATTATTGCTGATACACACGGGAATATCGTGCATTTATATGAACGTGATTGCTCGGTGCAACGTCGTCACCAAAAGGTTGTAGAAATCGCACCATCTGTGTCCTTATCTTTAGAATTACGTGAACGTATTTGCCAAGCGGCTGTACAACTTGCTGAAAATGTTGCATATGTAAATGCAGGAACAGTTGAATTTTTAGTGTCGGGCGATGAGTTTTTCTTCATTGAAGTAAACCCGCGTGTGCAGGTTGAACACACAATTACCGAAATGATTACCGATATCGACATCGTTCAAACACAAATTTTAATTGCGGAAGGGTATTCATTACATGGCGATGTTATTAACATCCCATTGCAAGCAAATATTCGTACGCATGGCTTTGCAATCCAATCACGTGTTACAACAGAGGATCCATTAAATCATTTCATGCCTGATACAGGGAAGATTTCAGCATACCGCTCAGGTGGTGGCTTTGGTGTTCGAATCGATGCGGGCGATGCTTTTCAAGGTGCGGTGATTACACCGTATTACGATTCATTACTTGTAAAAGTTTCGACACATGCGACAACATTTGAACAAGCAGCACGTAAAATGTTGCGTAATTTACGTGAATTCCGTATCCGTGGTATTAAAACAAATATTCCATTTTTAAAAAATGTGGTACAACATCATGACTTCTTAAGTGGCGCTTACAACACATCATTTATCGATGTTACACCAGAATTATTCGATTTTGTGGAAAGTAAGGACCGCGGTACGAAAATGTTATCGTACATTGCGAATGTAACGGTCAATGGCTTCCCAGGTATCGAGCAGCGCGAGAAGCCGCATTTTGAAACGCCGATTATTCCACCATCGAAGGTTACAGCTACTTTTTCTCCAAATTTAAAGCAAATCTTAGATGAACAAGGTGCAGATGCGGTTGCGAAGCTCGTTCAAACGAATAAGAAAGTACTTGTGACCGATACAACGTTCCGAGATGCGCATCAGTCGTTACTTGCTACCCGTGTTCGCTCAAAGGATTTAATTGATGTAACAAAACCAACTGCTACGCTATTACCAAACCTATTCTCAATGGAGGTATGGGGCGGTGCAACATTTGATGTCGCCTATCGCTTCTTAAAAGAAGATCCATGGAAGCGATTAGAGGCGATTCGCGCACTAGCACCTAATACGCTATTGCAAATGCTACTGCGCGCATCAAATGCAGTTGGATATAAAAACTATCCAGACAATGTCATTCAGCAATTTGTTAAACAATCTGCAGCATCTGGCGTTGACGTCTTCCGAATTTTTGATAGCTTAAATTGGGTGAAAAGCATGGAAATCGCAATCGATGCAGTCGGAAATGCCGGGAAAATTGCTGAAGCAGCGATTTGCTATACAGGGGATTTAAATGACCCAACGCGTGCCAAATATAATATCGCTTATTATAAAAAAATAGCGAAAGAGCTAGAAAATGCAGGCGCACATATTCTAGGCATTAAAGATATGGCAGGTTTATTAAAACCAACTGCCGCAAAACGCTTAATTACGGAATTAAAAGAAACAGTAGATATTCCAATTCACCTACATTCACATGATACAAGTGGCAATGGCATTATCACATACAAGGAAGCCATTGATGCAGGTGTGGATATTGTTGATACAGCAATTGGCTCTCTTTCAGGCCTGACATCACAACCAAATATTCAATCATTGTATTATGCACTAGAAGGGAATTTACGCCAACCAGATGTATCTATTCAATCATTAGAAAAGCTTTCAAACTACTGGGCAGATGTACGCACATATTATAGTGATTTTGAAAGTGGACTAAAAGCGTCTAATACAGAAGTGTATCAACATGAAATGCCAGGTGGTCAATTTAGTAATCTACGTCAACAAGCAAAAGCGGTTGGCTTAGGTGAGCGCTGGAATGATGTAAAAGATATGTATCGCCGTGTGAATTTATTATTTGGTGATATTGTTAAAGTGACACCGTCATCAAAAGTTGTTGGTGATATGGCACTATTTATGGTACAAAACGATCTAAGTGAAGAAGATGTATTAACGCGTGGCCAAACAATTGATTTTCCGGATTCAGTTATTGAATTATTTGCCGGTTACTTAGGCCAACCTGAGGGTGGTTTCCCTAAGCAATTACAGCAAGTTATTTTAAAAGGAAAGCAACCAATTACGGTTCGTCCTGGTGAGTTGCTAGAAGCGGTTGATTTTACTGATTTGGCTAAGCAACTAGCAACGGAAACAGGAATTGTACCAACAGAGCAAGATACAATGGCTTATGCGCTTTATCCAAAAGTATTCACTGAATATCAAGCGGCATATGAACGATTCGGCGATATTTCTTGTCTCGATACACCAACATTCTTCTATGGAATGAAGGTTGGCGAAGAAATTAGCGTCGAAATCGAAAAAGGAAAAACATTATTTATTAAACTACTATCTGTTGATGAACCCGCAGTAGATGGAACACGCCATGTTAATTTTGAGTTAAATGGTCAATCACGTTCTGTAAAAGTGAAGGATGAACGTGTGAAATCAAATGTAAAAGCTGTGCCGAAAGCAGACGTAAAAAATAAACATCATGTCGGTGCTACAATGCCGGGTACGGTGTTGAATGTTTTAGTTGATGTAGGCACAGAAGTAAAACAAGGTGATCAGTTGATGATTACAGAAGCGATGAAGATGGAAACAACACTTCAAGCTCCTATGAATGGCCTCGTTAAAGCGATTCCTGTGAAAAATGGGGATACAATTGAGGTAAATGATTTACTAATTGAGTTTGCATAATTATTTAAAGAACATGAACTCCCCAACGTACATGACTAATTAAATAGCCAAAAACTCACTCCTAAAGACCTGTACTAATTACCCCATTAGTACAGGTTTTTTTATTTAAATTTTCCGAAAAAATATGTTACAATAAAGTTAATAACATAACGTGTATGAGCTGGTGCGTGTGAGAGCATGCTTAAAAGGGAAGCGCGGTGAAAATCCGCCACTGTCCCGCAACTGTGATTCGGAGTCTTTTATGATAAGCCACTGGGAAACTGGGAAGGCATAGAAGATGTGGATGAGAAGTCAGGAGACCTGCCAGTATCTAGTACACACCAAATGCCTACGTGG
>NZ_HE578959.1:0-8014 GCF_000307285.2 Kurthia sp. Dielmo | reverse complement strand
AAATAGGTAAAGTAGCTTTAACCATTGGTATAACAACGTTTCTCATAATTAGTTCCCCCCAAGGTTCCCCAAAATCATACTTTTAATATCTACTCATTACACTTTCCAATCTTATTACAGCTTCATTTCTTTTATCATTAATAGCATGTACATATATTTTTTGTATTGTATCGATACTATCACCCATAAGTGATGCTACTGTAGCAATATCCACGCCTTCCCCAATTAGCACGCTAGCATACGTGTGACGAAATACATGGGGAGAAATTTTTTCAATCTCTAATTTCTTTCGTAAGGTTTGAAAGAACCATTTTATAGAGTCATAGCTAAGTGCTTGGTCTTTCAAATTTCTGAATATATATCTTTTTTCAAATTGCACACCATCTGTAAATTTTGTAGACATACCTAATTGTAATAAATTTTTCTTTTGTTGTAGCTTATAATGTTTTAACTGCTCAATCATTTTAATAGGTAATGGAATTATGCGATAACTACTTTTTGTCTTTGGTGTTCCTTCACCATATCGATAAGAAACAGTACAATTAATATTTATTATACCTGCATTTAAGTCTAAGTCTCGCCATTTAACGCCCAGTGCTTCACCGATACGAACTCCTGTAGAAGTAAGGAATAGTATAATAGGATACATATAAGGTTTTTCGTGACGAGTATATTCTAAAATTCGTTTCATTTCCTCATCCTCAATAATTTTATGATCTACATCATAATTGAAAGATATATTTAATAATCTATTTTTATCTAAAAAATCATTTTTTACAGCGAAATTTAACACAGTACAAATTCTACTATGGTATTTTGCTAGTGTGCTTGTTTTAACGCTATTTATCTTGTCGAGAAAAGATTTTTTATATAGATAAGGGGTTAATTTATTTATTGGAACTTCCCCAATCAATGGATTCATTCTACTGTAAACAGATTGTATAGCATGTAATGTATTGGGTTTAATATCATTTTTTCGATAATCTATAAACATCTCAAACGCCTGGGCGAGTGTCAGATGGCGGTGATCTAACTGTTCATAATTTCCTTTCAGCAGCTCAGCTTTTAATTCTGTAAGAGCCAATGTAGCATCTTTTAAAGCTATAAATCCTTGCTTATAAAATTCTTTTCGAGTATTATCTACACGTGTATGACGATAGCGGTATGCATATCGTTTTTGATTTGATTTAGTTTTATAGCTAAATACATGAGCTTCTTTCGTAGCAGTTAATTTTGGTCGTCCCATAACTTTCCCTCTCTTTTCGTACATCGGCAAATGAATGGAATAGGGGAATTTTTATGGGGAATGTTTTGGTTAATGCAGCGTAAAGAATGATAGGGACATACATTGCTGTATGTCCTTTTTGCGTTCATCGATATTGCTACACGCTTCCAGTATAATGAGTTTCGTTGTATTTTGCACTTGTAATATTTTGAAAAACGAATATATGTTCTTTTTGTGGTGAAATAAAACCTCACTTTTGTGAAGTGAGGTTAAGCCAATTCTTTGACCCAATCATCTTTCTTTGACCATCTTAAAACTTCAATTTCATAATTTGCTAGAGATGTTAAGAATTTTTTGTCGATTTTGTTATCATCGTTAGCAATTACTATAAATTCAGAATTTGACCTGTTTTCTTTAATATCTAAAAATGATAATAAAGGAGATTTATAAGCCTCTTTTGTAGGATTGTTTATAGTCTTAATTATTTTTTCAACTTTCTTTTTTGAACGAGGGATAATGAAATCAAATTGATTAGCATTTCCGGTTTTTCCAGTAATACTGACGTCACTAATTGCACGAATATCATAATCCTCAAATAAATTTGAAACTTCTTCAAAGAATATACTGGTAATATTAGTTCTACTAGTCAGCATCATGTCAGAAATTCTTATGATACATTGTAAGATTCTAAATAGCTGGGTTGGATATTCTTCTAAAGAATTTATTGTGATAAGTAATTCAGAGTCTAAAGATATTTTTACTCCAAAACTATTTAATGTTTGATTCAAAAATTCTTGGCGTTTAGTTGATTTTTTATAATCAATTTCATATGTTTTTAGTTCATTTAAGGTATATCCATCATCTGAAATAACAATTTGATTGTCTTTATGATACATAACAACATGTAATAAATCATGATGATTGTCAACAAATGGAGTGATAATTTCTACAAAATCGCCGTGATCAACAAGTTTAATGTTTTCTTGATTCCATTTTGAATAAATTTGATTTAATTGATCAATATTAAAGTTATAGGAATTCATAGCGACCCCTCCTTCAAATGTTAAATTGTTCTTGTTGTGTATTGAATGAATATGTACTTAGGTTTCCAACATTACATTTGTCTAAGAATTTCTTGGTAACTTGAATAAAATCTTCTAATTCTTCTTCCGTTAGGTATAAGCCTGCAGTTTCCGAATTTAATGGATAAGCAATTTTATCACCGTAACCTTCTTTAGCAATATGTATATGAGGACAAGGAATCTTTTCTCCTGCGAATGGAAAATTCCCAGGAGGATTGGGGTGATCTGGACCAACCAAGTCAAGTCGTAATAAGGGTAATTCTTTTTTTCTTTTCGCTCTTAATTGCAGCGTATACCTTTTCAAACGTCTTCCTTGTTTGTTTAAATCAATATAAAAATAATCAGAATGTGATTTCGCTTCAATTAATTCTTTATTGTTAAAATCAGGTATGTTAATTAGTGTGGTGTCTAATAATAATCTTTTAAGCGAATTAATTAAATTATCAATTTCAGGTTGTTGCATATTATATTATTCCCTTCTTTCAAAAAATAAGCAATTGAAATTTTATAAATACTTTTACCTATATTTTATATTCTTCACACCACGCGTAAAACCCTTTAATTTAGTATTTTGAAATAACCAGGCCTATTATGTATTTGAATTTAAATAAGATTCTGAGCTAACGAAATCAAAAATATTTTTGTTACGCCACTCTAACTGGAATAAAAAATCATCTATTCTTTTTTTTGCGAAGCTTTTACTAACTGTGAATTTTTCAGCTATATCAAAATATAAATGTTCCTTTGTAGCATAGCTGTCAAAGTCAAAATTTAATAGCATGAATGTAGGAATACAGTAATGTGCAGCAAAACTTTCTGCTGTCCATTCTTGATATTCTTTCCATAGTGGCTTCAATAAGGTTTGATTTCCTTCATGCCATAGGGCGTGACATAGTTCATGCGCAAAGATTTCTCTAAAATGTTCTTTTTGTACATCTGCATTCATATAAATAACACCATTTCCTGAAATAACTTTCATCTTGAAAGGGAGAAAGACAACTTCAATATCAAGTATTTCAGAAATATGTAGGTCATTTTTATATGAAGGTTGTGATACCTCAGCTAAATTATAAATCTCTCGTATTATTTCTTCTTTTTTATTGAGTGTAAATTCCATCAAATCTCTCCCAACATCAACTTATGAAATCTAAAGATACATCTTATATAATGGTTAGTCTTTTTTATTCTGATCACGTTTTTTAGTAAACTCATAAAACATTTCAAACTCTTCAAGCGCATCCAGTATCTTTTGTGGTTGATCATAGAAGAATAAATTTTCTCGTGAAATAATGAAGTCTACCACTTCTTTCTGATAAGCAGTTAACTTTTCATAATCCTCATTTGAAATACCTTCATTAGTCATTTTTTCAGGATTTTTGATGTCGCTACGACCTAAGAGATAATCTGTTGTAACATTGAAAAAATTAGCTAATTTGTCTATTGCTTTAATGTCTGGTTCGCCACTTCCACTTTCATACTTAGCATAACCTTGACGTGTTATACCTAGTAATTCGGCCATATCATTTTGTGTAAGCTTTTTTTCTTTTCGCAAATATTTTAAACGCTGTGAAAACATATAACATTCCTCATTTCTATTATCTATTCCTCATTATAGCAACAATATGTTGCTATTTATAAAAAAATCTTAAAAGTAATGAATTTTTTTTATTCTAATTATTATTGACAGCAACGAAAAGTTGCGTATAATAAGAAATACAAAGGCAACGAAAAGTTGCTTTATGAAAGCGGTGATATTTTGAGCCAAAGAGAACTTACTTCATTTTTAGTTGAAAAAAGAAAGAAATTAGGATTAACTCAATTAGATGTAGCTCAGAAAAGTAAGTATGAAATTACTAGACAATACTATGGAATGATTGAATTAGGAGAACGAATTCCCTCAGTTAGAACAGCAAAATCTATAGCAGAAGTCTTAGATATTCCTTGGACTATTTTTTTTGAAATGAAAGGCAACGGAAAGTTGCTTTTAAATATTTGATAAAAAGGAGTGGAGTTTTAATGACACATAATTATGTAACATATGCAGCACAGGATATGAACACTAATAATTCACAACTGCAAATAGTTGAACAAAAGACAGTAACTTTTGCCGGCACTGAAATTTTGACGGTTAAGGCTACTGATGAAAAAGTCTACGTAGCAGTTAAATGGCTTTGCGAGAGTATTGGACTTTCAGAAGGCCAGATAAAGTCTGAACGTAAACGAGTTAAAGAAGATACAGTTCTTTTAAAAGGGGGGCGAAATTTCACCCTCCTTACAAATGGCGGTATGCAAACAATATTATGTATTGAATTAGATTATTTACCATTGTGGCTTGCTAAAATATCAATCACACCAAATATGAAAAAAGAAACTCCTTGGATTGCAGATAGGTTAGTGGAATTTCAATTGAAAGCAAAAGATGTATTAGCAGCTGCATTCTTTCAACAACCACAACAAACTTCCCCAATGACGCCAGTGGAAATTCTAGCGCAAGCGGCGCAACAGATGTTGATACTAGAGCGTAAAACAAATCATTTAGAAGAACGCCAAAATCTAATGGAACAAAATCAGCAAAATATTGTGGAAGTGTTGAAAACAGATACAACCAATTGGCGTCAAATGACGAATGATTTATTACGTAAAATCGCTTATGCACGAGGTGGAGAGAATCAGTATCGTGATGTACGTAATCATGTATATGACTTATTGAAAGTACGTGGACGTTGTGATCTGGAACGTCGTTTAAGCAATCGTCAGAAGAATATGTTGGCACAAGGAATGAATAAATCTGCCATTAATAAACTTTCTAAAATCGATATGATTGCGGAAGAACCACGACTAATTGAAGTTTTTGTAGCAATTGTGAAAGAGATGGCTATTGCACATAATGTGAATTTTTAAGGAGAGAAGAATAATGGCAGCAGAAAAAGATATGACGGCCCCATCATTGGTGCACGTCCAAATGAATGAACAAGCGCTTTTTGCTCATGTCGATAAACTTGTGGAGCAACGTATGAATGAGGTTGTATTGCCACGTACACTCGCTATTAGTATTAGCGATGTAAAACGTATCACAGGGATTAGTCATCCAGATACGCTAAATAAAATCCTTGCAGATCCACGTATTCTACAGCACCAGTTTCGATTGAATGAAGGCGGTCATCGCCGTTGGAATGCGAAAGGCTTTGAAGAAGCATTTGAAGATATAATAAACGATTTAAAAGCTCTTTAATCACAACAAAAATAAAATTCATCGGCAAATGAATGGAATAGGGGTAGTGAACAAAATGGATAAACTACAACGTTTAAGCCAAGAAGTTGAGTATGAGCGCGTTTTACAACAGCTACATACATTAGAGGTGGCTGAGGAGAAAAAGGAGTGTGTGAGTTGGCTAGATATACCAGAAGGAGAGCCTACATGGTCAGATAAGTTGATGACAGTTGGTGTTTCAGGTTTTTTACCGGGTGTTACAATTGCGAGCTTGTTCTATATGATTATTCTTTTTTTAAAGATGTAGTAGATTTAACTTATATTAACGGAATATTCGAACAAAAGGAGATGTTGTTATGTTTGAAAAAATTAAGAAGAAGCTCAATCTTATATTTACAAAAAAACATGAGGAACCAATCACGTGGGTTCAATCATATCAACCATGCGAGTTGTTGGACCTTATGCGTACGCGATTTGGTAGTAATTTTACAAATCATGTATCAACACAAAATCCAAAATTTGATGCTAATCGAGAATTGGAAACGATGCGTGGAGTTCTATATGATTATGCTGCTTGGTTGGCACAAAGTTTAGTTGAAAATCACGGTATAGATGATGCAAAACGTAAATTGACCATATGGGAAAATAAAATTGAAAGAAATCCACGACATGTGATGCTTTTACCAATATTAGATTATACTGCTCGTTATGTTGAGTATATGCAAAGTTCAGCATACAAAAACCACCATAAACATTAAATTTAAGGTGGTTAAAAAAACCTATAGTTTTAGAGCGATTGAAGAACCAAGTGTTTGAAGTGCAGGATATAATTTCTTTTTAAAATCTTCAAAATATATGAATGAATGTTGATGACTATTATTTGTAGCAATGTTAGTTACAACTTCATCATGGAATATTTCGAACCAGGCTACAGCTTCAATAAATTCATCTCGAATTAATTCATCATCTGAGCGAGAGTAAACACTGAATGAATTAAAGGCGGTATTAGCTATAGATAAATAGTGTAATACAAGGCTATTTTGCAAAGGATTATGTTTATCAAGATCTTTAATAATTTCTACAGCTTGCTCAGATGCGTGAAATCCTCTTGAAACTAATTGATTCAAATATTGTACTTTTTCGTTAAATGGAGTATCAGACATGTTAACTTCACCACCTTTCTAGTACTACTATTCGACAAAAACAGTAAATAACCTTCAAGGAAGTGGAATATGAAAAAAACATTATGGGATGTTGTAGAAGAAAAGCGACAACAAAATAAAAAAAGAAAAGCACTAGAGAATAGCAGCGCTCATAAAAAAGATAGAAAAAATGACAATAAAGAAAATTAGCTATTGTCTTGAAAGGCATTCAAGGGCCAAAAATGAATAGTGAATAATCCGTTAGGGGGATGAAAAATGGCAGAAATCACATGGATTAAATTGAAAACAGACATGTTTGAAAATGAAAAAATAAAATTGATTGAAGCATTACCAGATTCAGACACAATTATTGTTATTTGGGTGAAGTTATTAGCAGCTGCAGGAAAAGCAAATTCAAATGGATTTATTATGCTTACAGAAAATATTCCAATGAATGTGGAAGAAATGGCAACAATATTCAATCGTCCACTTAATACAGTTCGCTTGGCACTCGAAACTTTTAAACGTTACGGAATGATAGAAGTCAAAAACGAAGCGATTCGTATTAAGAATTGGGAAAATCATCAAAATATTGATGGAATGGAACGTGTTAGATTGCAAAATCGTGAACGAAAAAGAAAACAACGTGAAAAAGAAAAACAAATTCAGCTAAGTCACGTTCCGTCACGTGACAGTCACGCAACAGACTTAGACTTAGACTCAGAATTAGATTTAGATAAAGAAAAAGACAAAGACTTAGATAAGACTAGACAAGATGGTCCAGTCAAAGTCGAGTCAAGTATATCGTTTACAGAATTATTATCTTTCTATGAAAAGAACTTCGGTTTACTAAGTGCTTATGCACAAGAACAATTTAACGCAGTATATGAAGAATACAATGGAGAACTAATTCTTGAAGCCTTAAAAGAAACAGCTTTACGTACACCAAAAGTGAGAAAACCACTTTCCTTTGCAGAAGGCATCTTAAAGAACTGGTATCAAGAAAATGTTCAAACGCTTGAACAATTAAAAGCAAAACGAAAGGGTGGTCGACGTGAAAGCAATTCAGCAAGCTATGAGCCTGCCAAAGAATATGATGATGGCATTAACTTCTAATTACTGTGAAAAAGAGCATGTAAATGAATATGGCTATGCAATCAAACACCCGTTATACAAAGCTAATTTGTTAGGCGCAGCTTATGAACAATATGGAACCGAATTAATTTGCTTACAGTGTTTGAAAGACGAAAATGATGCAGCTGTTGTCAAACGTATTAGTGATGAAGCGATTGAACGAGAAAAGCATAAACGAAAAAACACCTTACATTATGCATCGGTCTACAGTGATCAGTCG
>NZ_HE578958.1:504830-521642 GCF_000307285.2 Kurthia sp. Dielmo | reverse complement strand
GAATAATTTTTAAAAAGAATTTAAATTCAAAAAATAATAAGACCAAAGATACAGTACATAAATAAAAAGAACCGTCACAAGAACGGTTCTTTCAGTAGACTAATCATTTAATGAGAAATTTAAAGACATATGTTTTGTACCTGTTGCCATCATGTTACCGAGTAACTGGTTCGTATTGTTAAAGCATAATGTCGCCATTTCCTCATTCACTTGGCCTAAATAAGCTTGAATGTCTGTTTGCTTAGTAGCCTCGCGGTCTGCTAATAGCTGCATATTACGGCAACTTGCCACCGTTTTTTGTTCGTAGGCACGATGTAGATCGCTGTATAAATCAAAATTCGTATCTCCAAGCAGGGCAATTGTATGACTTAGCCAATGAATTTTTGTAATATCAAATGTTGACTTTGTATCACGGTAGCAAGCTGGTGTATCTAATACATTTGCATAAAAAGGAACGATGGCATTAAATGTATTCGGTCCAAATGCAAGCCAGTGTACACCGGCAATTTCTGGTGAAACGTCTGGACGGATTTGTAGAATATGACATTCCTGATTACGGTTAATACCAATTGTACGGAACATAAATTTGGTATCTTCGCTGCCTTCACCATATGGGTCAAATTCGGTGTTTTGGAAATGTGAGCTAAGCGCCCACTTGACGTCTTCTACAGAAATTTTACGATTGGCATGGCAAATAAATGGTAGGTTTTGCTCCATTGGTTGCTGTTCGATTTCTGGGTTAAAGAATTGTTGAACATACCAAGCACGAGGGTTGTTATAACGCGTATCTTTAATTGAAGCACTACCAAAAATATGGCGTAAATTATAGCCCTCAAAATCAGGATTTAAATGATGAACTTCGATAAACTCACGTAATCCTTCTGAGCAAAGTGTATCCGCTGAATCAAAATCAAAATAATCAATATTGAAGCGGTTTGGGGCCACAACATAAGCATCGTCTGGAATACGAACAGCTGCCCAGTGGTGACCACCAATTGTTTCCATATACCATACATCATCGGCATCAGAGAAAGCGATACCGTTTGATTCGTATGTGCCATATTGTTCTAAAATACTTCCTAAACGTTGTACGCCTTCTTTAGCAGAGTGTATATAAGGGAGTACTAATGTAAGCATGTCTTCTTCACCGATACCATTATCAACAAATGGGTCTGCACCTAATACACGTGTATTCGTCGTGATGGTTTCTGTTGCAGTCATCGCTACATTGGCGCTATTGATACCAGATTCTCCCCAAATACCAAAGCCTTCTGCTGCATCTGGTGTAGATGTATAACGCATTGGATTTTCTGGTAAGTCGATTTCAAATGCACTTTGCACTGATTTATAATGACGTGGCTGATCCTGTGGATTCATTACGATAAAACGTTGTGGATTAGACGAAGCACTTCCACTATCTTCATTCCGCGCAATCATCGTTGAACCATCAATCGATGCTTTTTTACCGACTAAAATCGTTGTACAAGAACCTTCTTTTCGTTGTTTCATAAAATCATCACCTAACTTTTCATTTTTCAAAACAAATTATATCATATCGATATTAAATTATAAGAACATTCAACTAGAGAGTACCTAGAAATAGTAGTGATTCAGCACCGTCCTACCGGCTATGCATTGAAATGAGTAATCAATTCCCATAAACTTATAGTAAGTGGAAATTATATCCACCACGAAAAAAGGGGGAAGTTACATGTTTAAATTCGGGTATAAAAAGGTCGCTCCGAACGAGGCATTAATTATTTCCGGTAAAAATATCGGGAAAGAGGGGGAAGCGGGCGTCTATATTAAAGATGGTCGTCGCCTTCGTGTCGTACGTGGGGGCACGGTACTCGTTACGCCATTCCAATCTGCTGATTCTATTTCATTGAACTCATTCCAAATTCCATTAAAAGCAGAAGGGATTTTAACGCGAGATGAAGTACCGATTACTGTTCATGCAACGTCTACCATTAAAGTAGCCGATGAACTTGAATCTGTCATTAAATTTGCGGAGCAATTTATGGGCAAGGCAGAAGAGGAAATTTCAAAAGAATTACGTGTTATTCTAGAAGGTAAGCTGCGTACTACAGTTGCCGAGCAAGAAGCGCTTGAAGTAAATAATGCGCGAGAAAACTTTATTCAAGTTGTACAAGAGAAATCAGAGGCGGATTTAAAGGCGATGGGCTTCAATGTTGTCAACTTTTCATTAGACCGTGTATTAGATGCAGATGAATACGATTCAGAGCTTGGCTATTTGAAAAACTTAGGGATTACAAAGCTTGCTGAATCGTCAAAACAGGCACAAAATGCGCGTTCTGATGCTGAGCGTCAAATTGAGGAGAATAAAGCGAGTAATGCGCAGTTAACAGAACGTGCGAAAAATGAATCGGATATTGAAATTACACGTCAACGGACGGATTTACAATTAGAGCAGACAAAAGCTGCAAATGATTTAGAGCTTGAAAAAACACGTCGTGAGCGGGAACTAAATGAGCAACGTGCGATTGCAAAGCAAGCCTATGAGAAAAAGCAAGCTGAGCTAGAACTCGATTTAATTGAAAAAGAAACACAGGCAAAGCGGGAACGTGAAAATTCACAATTAGAGCTGAAAGAGTTAGCGAAACAGCAAGCAGTTATTGATGCGCAAATCATTGCAGAAAAGGATGTCATCGCGAGTGATGCGAGAGCACGTATTGCAGAACGTACAGCAGAAGCGGATGCGCGTTCTAAGGAACTTCAGTTAAAAGTAGAAAATGATGCGGTTGCACGTAAAAATCAAATCGAAATTGATGCGATACGTGAGAAGGGGATTGCTGAGGCGGAAGCGATTAAGATGAAAGCTGAAGCAATGAAGGAATACGGTGAGGCAGCGATTGCAGAAATGTTAATTAAAGTATTGCCAGATTTTGCGCGCGCCGTTGCAGAGCCACTTGCATCGATTGATAATGTACAGGTGATGGATTTTGGAGCAGAAGGAGGCGGTGTACAAAGCGTCGCGGGAAATACAGTCGGTGTCATGGCCATGGTCCAAAAATCCCTAAAAGAAACGACTGGGATTGATGTGAAAGATTTACTTGAAACAAATGCATCCTATGGTCGTAATTATTTATCGGCAAAATCTGAGCCAGAGCAAGCATTAGAAGAGGATTATCCAATGCCTATTGAGACGATTTCTGCTGAGGAATTAGAAAATTTTGAAGCCAATGTAGAAGATGATAATAACCGCTAGGGAAGATAGGTATACATTTCTTGCGCCGTTAACAACTCAAACGAATAATCAGGTGAGCTTATCACCAAGTCGTTAAAAAAAGCAGTGGACTCGATCGAGTCCACTGCTTTTTTTGTGATTAGCGATTACAATGTTTTGCGGCAATATAGCCAAATGTCATACCTGGTCCAAGCGTTGCGCCTGGGCCGGGGTAAGATTCGCCCATCACCGAAGCGGAGCAGTTACCAGTCGCATAGACGCCATTAATTGGTTGACCATCTGTTTTTAAAATACGCGCCTGTGTATCAATAACTACGCCTCCTTTTGTGCCAATATCGCCTGGGTAGACACGCATCGCATAAAAAGGCGCTTCCTCGATAACATCTAGATTTGGATTTTTAAGCGTCGGATCACCGTAGTAGCGGTCATGTGCGGATTCACCACGGTGGAAATCTTCATCGATGCCATTGCGAGCAAAGCCATTGAAACGCTCGACTGTGTGCTGTAGCGCATCTACCGGAACTTCCATCTTTTGTGCCAGTTCTGCAATGGTTGGCGCCGATAAAACGATATCATTGTCATAATAGGCTTGTGGGAAATCCTGTCCTGGGAATAAACCGGCGAAAATATAGCGTTTCTTAGCCTTTTTATCTAAAATCAGCCACGAAGGAACCGAGCCTGCTTCTTTTTCATGCGCATACATGACATCGACAAATTCATGATAAGGTGTTGGCTCATCAATAAAGCGATTTCCTTGCTGGTCAACGATAATCATATTTGGAATACCGCGGTCTGCCACAAGGAAAAATGGACGGCCCTTATGGTCAAGGAAGGACGGAGCCCCCCATACACGGTCCATTAAATCAAATTGTGCCCCTAATTTTTCAGCAGGTGTGATAATATCACCTGTTTGTCCCTCCGGTGATGAGGACCATGCCGCATTGGTTGGCTGCGGTAAATATTTTTCCCGGTATGCTTGATTACGTGAAAACCCGCCGCTTCCTAAAATGACCCCTTTATTCGCTTTTAACGAAATGGCTTGGCCGTCTTTATTTGCTGTAATGCCGATAACGCGGTCCTGCTCATAAATAAAGTCTTCAAAGCCGCAGTTGACCCATATTTCGCCACCTAGCTCTTTATAAGCTAGGGCTAAGCGTCCGATTAATGCTTGCCCTAATGCACCAAATTCCTTTTTCAAGACGATATGTTGTATAAGACGCCAGCCAAGTGTAAGCGAACGTAGCTTGCCCTTCCATGTACGAGAAATCATATTCACTTTATGGAAGTCTTGACCTGTCATAACAAAGCCCTTTGTATCCATTGCAGGGGGGCGCATTAGCTTTTGCCAGTCACCTAGTTCATTTAAATCGAACAATAGCGGCTCAATCGAACGGCCACGCCCCTTGCCACCTTTACGATTTGGATAATAGTCTGAGTAGTTATTGGCGTAGCTATAACGCATATGAGGGCTTAGCTCATGAAAATAATCGAGCATTTCAATACCACGTTTTAAATACGTTTCTTTCATGTCGTCGGATACCCGATCTCCAACCGTTGAATCTAAATAATTTTTAGCATCTTCATAAGAATCAGCCACGCCTGCTTCGACTAAATAGCGATTGTTTGGAATCCATACACCGCCTCCAGAAAGCGCCGATGCACCGCCAAATACTGCTTCTTTCTCGATAAGTAATGTTTTTAGCCCCTCATTTTTAGCGGTGATAGCTGCAGCAAAGCCACTTGCCCCTGAACCAACGACTACCACATCATATTCTGCTGTCCAATTAACCATACAAATACCTCCTAATATCCTTATTTATTCCAAATATAACAATTAGTGAACAGGAGTACAAATCTTTTCACTGCGCCTATGTTAGCGCTTGCAATATGGTGTTAGTGTTGCTACACATTTGTAAAAATGGTAGTTATTTTAATTAAAAGGAAATATAGGTGATATACTTATATTTAAGGGGGAAAGAAAATGAAATTGGTTTGTTTACATGGGTTAGGGAGTACGAAGCATTATTTTAAAGAGTTGCAACAGCTATTACCGAATGAGGATATAGAGGCTTATGATTTGCCCGGACATGGTGAGGAAGAAGAGTTAGCTGATTTTACAATGGAGGAGCTAGTGGCATGGCTACATCATAAGGTGACCGAGCCTGTCATGTTAGTCGGGCATTCACTTGGCGCAATCATCTGCTTAGCTTATGCACAGCGCTTTCCGAAAAATGCAGCGCATCTAGTGTTATTAGATGGTGGCTATTTACAGTCGGCAGATTTTGGCGTATCGCTCGAGCAAGAAATCGAAGGCGCTAGGCAGTTTATCGCCCAAATGCAGTTTCCAACATTTGAAGCAGCAGTAGAAGCTGAAAAAGAAGAGGCACTAAGATGGAATGATGTCCTTGAAGAAGCGGTGTTCCAACGTTTTCATCATACAGATGGACATGTGCAATTAAAGGTATCGGAGAAAACAGCGGTTGCCTATACAAAAATAAGCAATCAATTTAAACTACCAGCGCTTACGCAATCGATTACATTATTTATTGCGACTCAGCCTATAGAAGCCGAACAAGTGCGCCAAAAAGCCATGCAGCGATTTATGACAACATTGCCGCAAACAAATTGTATACGTGTGGACACCGGACATGATGTACTTACGGAAAATCCATTTGATATTGCAAATCAGTTAGGGGGATATAAATGAAGAAAATAACATTAATTGTTGTTATTATGGTAATGATTGGTGGCGCTGTCTATTGGAATTATGCGACAGGGATTCCTTCACTATCAGTTAGAGCGGATAATAAGATAGTAGAAGTTACACAAGGAACTTATTGCTGGAGTAGCTTAATATCAAGTGAATGTGTTGATAAAATAGCACCGACACAAATGGTAAAAGAGGGAATTATTACACCAACTGTTGTGAAACCAGGCGCTGTACTGAGCTATCAATTTAGTAAAAAGCCAGTAGGAGATTCTGAAAGTATATTATTTGAAGATGAAGCGGGGCATTCAATTGACGTAAAAAGAGAAAATCAGACATTTAAAGCACCGATTAAAAAGGGACTATATATGTATACTATTTCAGCAAGATGGGATAAAGGCGATGTTAGTTATGCAATTGCGATTGATGTCAAATAATAAAAACCCTTCCACCATCTAGGAAGGGTTTTATTTTTATAAGCTATCAAATAAAACGATATTCGTATTGTTTGGCGTATGTCCCATTAAGCTTAGCATAGCGGTTATTTGACCTTGGTGATGACATTCATGAGTGAACGCGTGTATTAAAAGATGATGTGGTGTTTTTTGTACAGTTGGTTTAAAGTCAGATGCGGAAGAAGTCATCACATCCATCGAATCTTCAAATGTCTGAATAGCTAATGCGACGTATTTATCAACTAGCATATATACTTCTTGAATATCAGCTAATGTCATTTTTTCTACAACCTCTGCTGGGAAGTCCCCGACAGAATCATTGCCTAATAAAAATGAGCCAATCCAGTTACGGTAGCATTTTGTAATGTGTAATAATGTGTCTTTAACGCTATCTAACGCAAAGCCATGTGATTGTGCTAATTGTGCCTCACTTAATTGTGCGCATTGCGCCATAATAACGTCTCGTCCTTGTGTAATCCATTTATAATCTTGTGTATTCATTGTTTCCTCCTAGCATTTCGCAACGCCTATTTTAGCATGAATTTGAGGAATCGATGTACATTTTATAAAAAAAGACAGCCCCAGTGAATGGGAGCTGTCTTTTTTGCATTATTCTACACGTTCTAAACGTAATGTCGAGACATCTTCTTTTTTAATAGTCCCTATTTTTTCAACATAATTAATGAAAATATCTGTATCAACACCTAAATATTGTGTCACTTTTGCGCCAATGAAGGTTGGGAATTTATCGCCGCCTCCTAGTAAGAAGTCATTTAATGCCGCTTTATAGATACGATCTTCATCGATTTTTTGTTCGTTCACAAAAACATCAACGACGCCATTTTCATTAAATGTATAGTTTAACCCCGCCATTTCTAAACCATAACCACCGATGAATTGGTCATTAATTGCTGCTTTTACTTGTGCGCCTGTTAATTCAATGATGTTTAATGTATTGCCAAATGGTTGTACAGCTTGTGCTGCACCGCGTGTAACTGTAAAGCCATTAGCACTTGCGATACCATTTAAGTTTGAGCGTACACCGCCAGAGTTTGTAAATGCAAAGTCTACTTCTGCATCAATTGAACGCGCATAATCTAGCTGTGCATCTGTTACTAAGTTACCGACTTCAGAGCCGCCGATAGGGTACTGGTCGGTCGGGCGTACTTTTGTTGGTGCGGTTTTTGATAAGCTTTCAACGTCTAAGGTAGCAATTGGTTGGTCCATAATTTTCCCAACGATTGTTTTCGCCTCTGTGACAATTTTATTAACCTTTTTCGATACTTTATTTGAATTCAATACATCAGCAGGCTGTGTATAATTGTATTTAATCGTTGCCGATGGAGTAGAAACAAAATCTTTTGTTTTCTTGCTAATTTTACCGTTTACAACCGAATAGGCTTCACCATAATTATAAGCTTGAACGATACGCACCTTTTTGTATGTATTATTTGCATACGCATGATTATGACCACCAAATACGACGTCAATTGAGTTTTTCGGATCGAGCTTATTCACTGTTTTTAGCATGTCGATTACTTCACCTGTTAATTGCTCATCTTTTTGTGTTGGAATAGAAGAATTTGCTTCTTTATTCGCTGATACAGAAGCATGTGCCACAACAGTAATTGCTTTTACGCCTTTTTTGCGCAACTCTTTTGTATATTTCGCAACAGCCTTCCCAGGATCTACAATGTCGATATCCTGTGTATGTTGTGCCAGCACAACATCTTTAATACTTGGTGTGACCACGCCAATAAAGGCGATTTTAACGCCGTCTACCTTTTTAATCACATATGGTTTAAAGCCTTTTAAAAGCTTATTTGTTTTTTTGTCATTAATATTTGCTGATAGGACATCCATAGACGATTTATTATACTGATAATCTTTCACGAGCTCATAATTTTGTGTAACGTTTTTAATTGGTGCGTCTCCTTTAAGAAGTCGCTTAAATTCATCAATGCCTTCATCGAATTCATGATTCCCTAAAGCACCTACAGAGAAATTCATTGCATTGACGATATTCATAACAGGCTCGTCTTGTAGTAGCCCGGAAATTGCAGGAGAACCACCAACTAAATCACCCGCTTGAATCGCTAATGAATTTTTAGTTGCTTTTAATTTATTTGCCTTTGCAAAAGCTGCCTTTTCTTGTTCGAAATGATATGCAAGAGAAGCCATACCCCCAATTGCGGCACCATTGGCATCTTTTTTGTTGTTGCCATCGATATAACCGTGTAAATCATTCATGCCTAAAAACTGCACAGGTACAGTTTTGTCCACCACTTTAGCATCTGCCGTGCCATCCGTTGTTGTAAATGGCACTGTCGCTAATAGCAATGCCGCACTTAATGAAACGATTAACTTTGATTTTTTCATTCTTGCACCCCTTTGTATCTAATACTCTAACTATAGAAATAATTATTCAAATTTTCAATATAATTTTAAAAATATTTCGAAATTCGTAATGTGTGCGCTTTTTCATCTTTTTTTCAGAATTGAAACGAAATCGAAAATTAAATATCCTTTTTTTGCTAGTTCGCGTAAGTAACTATTATCGGTATAAGCAATAATGTATTAAAATAAATACTTTTATTCTATTTAATCATAAAAGTTACCTTAAATTAACCTAGTTAACTTATTTAAAATAAAAAAGGTTTACTAAAGTTATTAATTTAATGATAGAAAACGTTTTAAACGAATATAAAAAAGAGGAATTGCCTGAAATGACAATTCCTTTAGACACACTATAACTAACACGTTTATTTCTCCGGATAAGTGTTACATACACGCCCGATTTGCCCGTCTGTCAAGCGTACTTTAATACCATGGGGATGTGAGCTACTATTTGTTAATAAGTCTTTCACGATTCCTTGTACAGTCTTACCTGTACGTTGGTCTTTTTTTAATACAATATCAACTTTCAGACCACTATATACATCTTTACGATTTTTGCCGTCCATTTTTCAACCTCCTTTAATGCGTTTTAAGTGTATCATATTTTTAAGTCATATAATTAGAACGTTTGTTCGATATTTGTTATAATAAACGAAAGATATGAGGTGATTCAATGGAAAAGTTTCGCTGTAGATGGTGTGAGTATGATGCCGATCTCATCCATTATCATGATAAGATTTGGGGAACAAAGCGAGAAACCGATGACGAGCTTTTTGAAGCATTGACCTTTGAAATTTTCCAGGCAGGTTTAAAATGGGCAACTGTTTACCGAAAACGCGATGGTTTTAAACAGACATTTGCTAATTTTACGATAAAACATGTTGCGCAGTTTGATGACGCTAAGAAAAAGAAGTTGAAAGAGGACGCATCGATTATCCGGCATACGGCAAAAATCGCTGCTACCGTTTATAACGCACAGCAGCTCCTAACTATTCAGAAACAATATGGTAGCTTCAAAAATTTCCTTGATATCGTACCACCAGAAAACCGAATTGAACAATTATGTGCCTATTTCAAGCAAGTTGGCAAAACGACAGCAGAAAGTTTTTTGATAGCATGCGGTTACCTGCCTACTCAGCATGAAAAAAGATGTTATTTGTATACCAAATCTGAAGAAGAAAAAATATAATGCAGAAATTAATATTGTATTGTTTGATACAGAGATAAGATAAGTAAAAAGAGACTTTGACATACGCAAAACAACCGCTCCTATGAGCATAAAAAAACGGGAATTACGCTACGGCGCGGTTCCCGTTTTTTGTTGCAATCTTTAAAACAAGAAGATGACTTGTTTTGTCCCAGTCTTTTTTATATGATGACTTTATTTCTACTCGTATGTTGTCGCCTCCTTATGATTGAAATATAGAAGAAAAAAGAATGAAAACCGCTTATTTACGCTATGCGGTCATTTTTCGTTGCTATGTGGCTACCACACCCTCTTTTGGTACATAAAAAAAGAAAGTACGACAAAACGTACTTCCCTTATTTTTTATCGAATATAGCGATCCCCTACTAAAATCGATTGAATCACCTTCGTTGGAATGACAAACTGAACAGCACCCATATAGCCTGGTGCTACATCATATTCATCAAACGAAATGACGAGCTTGCCTTTATCATTAATATAAAATTGTTGATTTTTATGAATACTTTTGAAAACATCAACAGGTTCCTGTTCCGGATTTACAAAGTATATTTTATTGTCATCCGCTTTCATTTGCGCATGCATTTGGCGAATAATCTCTTCACTAATGACTTCTATATAAGAAGTATCTTTAAATAAACTCGGTAATGTAATAAGCGCTTCATTTTTCGTATCAAGGGTCACATAGCGTTTCTGCTCATAGCCAGATGCTTGTACACGTAGAATCGTTTGCTCAATCGATAGAATGCCATGATGGTCGGTAATCGTCTTATAATCACTATCCACTGCAAAATGTCCCTTTTGTTGTTTGTATTCTTGATACAGTTTTTCTGTTGTTGCTTGGTAGTCTGCATTTATGTTATTTTCAAGCGTTTGGTTTTCGAGTCCGCTCACTTTCGGTGTCGCTACATCAATTTTTGTCGTGCCCTTGCCATCATGTACTTCTTCAAATGTAACAACCTCAACAAGCTCTTTGACGCCAGGAATTTTGGATAATGTATCCGCTGCTGCAGGGCTTAGGTTTACCGATGCAACAAAGACCGTTGCTGCTGCGACGCTTGTCATCGGCCATACAAACCGTTTTTTCTTTCGGCTTTTCATGCAATGCTTCTGTGACAAGCTTATCTAACTCCACAGGAATCGGTATATTTTTGTATTCCTCTCGTAATTCATGCAATTTTTTATTCATGAACGGTTCCCTCCGTTATTTCAATACGTAATAATTTTAAACCACGATACAATCTTGTTTTAACGGTATTAACGTTTTCATCTACTATTTCTGCAATAGCATCGATTTTTAAATCTTCAAAATAACGTAAAACAATAATAGTGCGATATTCGATTGGTAAACGCTCAAGTGCCTCGTGTAAGTCGATATCTTCGTAATGGTCTTCTGCGCCACTTTGTAAATAGTCAAGCGTGTCATCATCCATTACCGTTACACGCTTATGTTTTCGCAAAAAGTCGATAGCTGTTCGTACAACAATTTTATAAAACCAACTTTTCATCGAATCCATTTTTTCTAAGCGCTCAAGTGCCTGTAAGCCTTTTTGTATCGCATCTTGCACAATATCAAGCGCATCCTGCTGATTTTTTACATAGCTATATGCTAAACGATAAAAATCGTCTTTATAATCCGTTACACATGCCACAAACTGCGCACGTATGTCGTGTCTTTTTGTCATGTAAGGAGCTCCTTTACCAAACTAGTTCAACGAATAGACGTTCTTGTTACCTGAAAAAGTTTTTATTTCATCCAGCATTTTCAAAAAAGGCATTGAAAAATAACATATTCAACGAAATAATGGAATATAGGACACCTTTTTACAAATTGAACGTTCTATTTTATGAGGGGTTGGTTATTATGAAAAAAATACTTGCCGCTGCAGTTGGACTTGCAGCAGCCTACACTGTCATACCTACAGTGTTTATCCGTAGTACTTCCTATGGCATCGTGCAGAATAATGGTATGCCAGGAGTCATGTTGACATTTGATGATGGACCTAATCCAGCATATACACCGCAACTACTTGATCTTTTAAAACAATACGAAATAAAAGCCATTTTCTTTGTTGTTGCGGAAAAAGCGGAGCGTTACCCAGAGATAATTAAGCGTATGCAACAAGAAGGCCATGTGATTGGACTTCATCACTATACGCATAAAAATAGTTACCGACTGTCACCTATTGGCTTATATAAAGAAGTCGCACACGCAAAAGAGGTTGTAGAAAACCTTACACAGTCGAAGGTTGCCTTGTATCGACCAACTTATGGTCATATTTCTCTCGCGACTTTACCAGTATCTCGCAAGCTAAATTTAACACCTGTTATGTGGACAGGGATTTTTGGCGATTGGAAAATCCGTACATGTCAAACGACATTATTACAAAAACTTCATGCAAAGCGTCAAGACGGCGCAACTTATGTATTGCATGATTGTGGACAAAACCCTGGAGCAGACGACACTGCCCCAGCCTATATGCTGCATCAATTATCGCAGTTTCTTCAACAGGCTACGCTCGAAGGTCAGCAGTTCACAGACCCGAAAGCGTGGTTAGAAAAAAATGGACACTAGCCATGTATTATCTCTTGTCGAAAGCTATGGACCATTAATTATTTTTATTTGTCTTTTCTTTGGTGTCGTGGGCATCCCAGCACCAGAGGAAACATTGGTCGTTATTATTGGTATTTTAATTCATCAACACACGCTACCAGCACTGCCAACAATTCTTTCCGCATTTTTCGGTGTCTTTATAGGCTTCTTATCAAGTTATGCTGTTGGCCGTTATGCAGGAGCGCCTGTTTTTAACAAAGTAACGAAACTAATGAAAATGAGTGATTTTAAAGTACAAGCCTTTAAGGAAAAATATGAAGCAAATTATAAAAAAGCATTGCTCATTGGCCTATTTATTCCAGGGGCTCGTCAAATTAATCCTTATTTAGCTGGTATTTCAAAAATCCCATTTATCCCTTATGTCATTGTAAGTTTAATTGGTACGACAATATGGGTAGTGCCTTTTATGATGCTTGGCTATGCTACTGCCAATGTTGTGACAATTCGTTATGAATATTTACCTTTTATCGGTATTTTTATTGGCCTTGCATTTATTTTATTTTTCTTTATTAAACATAAACGTAAACAAGCAAACAGCAAAAAATAATACATTTTGTCGCACTTTATTTGGACGTAAAGGACGTGTTAATTATGATTTTGATTTTACCATTTATGCAAATGCAGTCTGGGCATCATCAAGTGGCAGATGCCATTGCTGCTCATATAAAAAAACAAGACCCATCACAAGAAGTGGAAAAGCTCGATATTTTCAACTATACATTTCCACGTATTGAAAAAATGATTTCACGTATTTACTTATCATGGATTCAAAAGCATCCCGTCTCGTACAGTAAGTTTTACGCGAAGCAATTCAATCAACAAACATATAATTTTAAACCATTTTCACCATGGGAAAACTTGATGGAGGAAACACTTGAACGCATCATTTTAGAAAAGAAACCAGAAGCGGTCATTTGTACACATAGTTTCCCTTCACATGCTGTCGGCAACTTAAAAGTGAAAGGGCATATTTCTATGCCTGTCATTAACGCCTATACGGACTTTTTTGCAGGGGGTGTGTGGGCAAAGGACGGTGTCGATCTTCATTTAGTACCGTCAAAAGCAGTTGGTGAGCATTTAAAAACAACATTCAATATTGCACCAGAGCAAATTTTAATCTCAGGTATTCCTGTTCATCCAGCTATAACGCGTGTGAAACAAGTAAAAAGCTCAAAGGCAAAGCATTTACTTGTAGCGGGTGGGAATAGCGGTTTAGGCGATATAGCTTCTCTTACAGCACAGTGTAGTGCCTATCCAGATACGCATTTTTCGGTGCTATGTGGCAATAATCAAAAACTTTTTGATACACTACAGACAAGTAGGGTACCAAATGTGACACCACTTGCGTATATTTCTAGCCGAGAAGAGATGAATGCACTCTATGAGCAAGTAGATGGCATCATCACAAAGCCTGGTGGTGTAACAATTTCAGAGGCTTTTGTAAAACGCATACCTATTTTTGTCGCCTCTGTGCTACCGGGGCAAGAACAAATCAATATGGATTATTTAATACCAAAACAGCTTGTTTATCCAATTGACGCAGCCCAACCTGCTATTGCACAAGTTATGAATGTACTAGAAGATGAAGTGCAATGTGCTCGCTTTGAACGTGCTATCACCGCATATGAGCAAGACATTGAGCTAAATACCGAACGTTTTATTGAACAGGTGCTACACATATTACCGCGAGATCATTATAAATCGCATAAACGCTTTAATAAGCTCGCGTTACTATCTTAAACAAAAACCCCGAGAGGATTTGTGCAGTCCTCTCGGGGTTTTTATTATTTATTTAATTCATCCATGAAAAATTTTTCTACCTCAAGCCAATCATTCACGCGAATTGGATACTCCATATTCATATTATGAGGCGCCGTAAACATCACGCCAGTGCCTTTGAAACGATTTAGTTGAAGAGCCGTATCATCGACTAAATAATCTGCTTGAATGACACTTTTATCGCCACAAAAAACATATTGATGCTGTGGAATTGTTGGGAAAAATTGTTGTAGCCATTCAAATTTCGCCATAAATGATGGGGGGACTTCCATTGCTGCTGTCGCAATATAAATCTCATAGTGTTCACTTAGACGCTCTACGACTTCAACGCTATGTGGCATGACTGGTAAGTCGCGGAAGAATGTAGGGTCCCCGTAATAATTGTATAATGCTTGTGGTGCCTGTTCGTCTAGCTCTGGTAAGCGTTTGCCTACAACATCTTCTTTCGTGTAGTTTTTATCAAAATCTTCATTAAAGCGGCTTAAAAATTTTGCGACCAAATCTGCCATTACTTGGTCCATATCAAGTGCAATACGTTTCATGAAAAAACCTCACCTTCTATAATCCACTCTAAAGGCTCTAGACGAAAAGCGCAACTATTGTGCTATACTTTTAGCATGATGGAAAAATTACAACTTGAGCAATATAATACAAGAAAGAAAAAATTACGAGCTATCCTTGTCATGGGCATTCCAGCTATGTTTGAAAACATTTTGCAAACACTCGTTGGTTTTGTCGATACACTATTTGTCTCAAAGGTTAGCTTAGATGCAGTGACGGCGGTCAGTATCGCCAATGCAATTATTGCGATTTATATGGCTATCTTTATGGCAATTGGTGTCGGCGCTTCGTCCCTGATTGCACGGTATTTAGGTGCAGACAATATAAGCAAAGCACGGCAGACAGCAAGACAATCCACGATTCTCGCGCTTGTCTCTGGTATTCTCTTTGGATTAGCTACGCAGTTTTTTGCCGAGCATATGCTACGCGTCATGGGTGCAGGAGAAGCAATTGTTGAGCTAGGTGCGGTTTATTTACGCATTGTTGGTATTCCTGCATTATTTATTTCGTTAACAATGGTGCTCGCAAGCGTCATTCGCGCTACTGGTAATACAACAACTCCGCTTAAAATCAGCTTTATCCTGAACATCATTCATATCGGGCTTGATTATATTTTTATTATCGTACTTGATGGCGGCGTGGCGGGTGCTGCGTATGCGACTGTCCTCATTCGAATCGTGAATAGTATTTGGCTGTATCAAGCGGTCCAAAAAACGGCATTGCACTTCAGTTGGCGTAGCCCAAATGATGCAACACTCCTGCAGCAGCTCTTAGCTTTAGCTACACCCGCTGCACTAGAACGACTCATTATGCGTGTTGGGCAGGTTGTGTACTTTGGTCTGATTATTAAAATCGGAGCGGACACGTATGCGGCACATATGATTGCTGAAAATATTGAGGCATTTACGTTTATGCCGGGGTATGGGATGGCGGTTGTGGCAACGACCTTTGTTGGCGCTAGTATTGGGGCAAAACGTAGGAAGGAAGCATTTGAATACGGGGTCCTGTCAACAGTTGTAACGATTGTTGTAATGTCTGTACTTGGGGTGCTCATGTTTATTTTTTGTCCATGGATGGCACGCTGGTTTACTGACGATCCTGTAGTCATTGACCAAATCGTCACGGCGCTACGCATTGATGCTTTTGCACAGCCTGCTGTGGCGATGAGCTTTGTGTTAGCTGGTGCACTTCAAGGTGCCGGTGATACGAAAACACCGATGTATGCCACTGCGGTTGGTATGTGGGGACTACGCATTGTCGGGGTGTATGTACTAGGTATTACACTCAATATGGGCATTGCAGGTGTCTGGCTCGCATTATTAATTGATTTATATGTTCGCTCCATATTTTTATGGTTCCAATTTAGAAGAAAAACACTTAGGGGGATTTAGAGATGCATTATCTTATCGCAACCGATCAAGGGGTTCAAATAATGTCGAAAGAAGGTCAGCTTGATTTTACATGGGCATTAGATCAGCTTGGTTTAGAGGAGCGCAAATTAGCGCCAGCTAGCTTAAATGATGTCGTACCAAATGTCGTACTATTTTGTGATGAAAACGCACAATATGACCAAGAAGGCTTTTCATTCCGCATTGCTTCAGATGAAGATAAATTTTCAATGCGTATTTTCGGACCGTTCATTGTAACAGCACTGAATAATGCGGCAACAGATTTTTATGGTTTATCAGATGAGCAATTAGGCATTTTACAAATGAAATTAACGATTCAGCCATTTGAGGAATTTAAAGGGTAAAAAAGAGGCTAGGGAATACATGTTAAAACAACCTCTTATATGAGTATAAGAAAAACCGGAATCGCGCAATGGTGCGGTTCCGGTTTTTCGTTGCGAATGCTAAAAAAAGAAAATAACGTGTTTTGTCTCAGTCA
>NZ_HE578958.1:494479-504501 GCF_000307285.2 Kurthia sp. Dielmo | reverse complement strand
GAAAATAACGTGTTTTGTCTCAGTCACTTTTTTATTATTTTGTATAAGCTACCACATCTATAATAAGTTGTCCTTCTTTAACATCAGCTGCTTCATAAGGTGTGTATTTTTTACCAAATTCATTTTCGATGTCCGACTCAAAAGGATTTACATTCTCCGTATAGGATTTGAAGCTTTTTACTAACACAGGCTCTTTGCCAATTTTTACAGTGCCTTCTGAGCTTCTTACACTAAGACTAACATAATCATTTTTATCTTCTAAATAAGTAGTCGTATTCCCAAATTTGAATTTCATTTTGTCATCATCTAAAAAGCCTATCGCAATTGTGCCTTCTCGTTCAGCTGAGTTTTCAGCTAAATACGTTGTTGAAGATTTCTCTACGCCATCTTTCTTCGTGTATTTATACACTTCAAAAGTAATTTCTTTGTCATTTTCGACTTGATAGCTTAAGAAATTGCTCTCATCAAATCCCATTACAGATGCAATGGCTTGTTCATTCGAATTTAATTTAACAGAGGATACTTCCGTTTGCTGCCCGCACGCTGCTAAAAGAATCGCTGAAGCACCCATTAATGCTAGTAATTTTTTCATTTTATTATCTCCCCTTTTATATTAGTATAACAATTCTCAATATAAAATAGGATTATTTTGTAAAAAAATATAAAAAAATCACGCAATTGCGTGATTTTTATTAATTCTCTAATGATTGTACTTCTGGTGTTGAAGCTTTTTTATGTCGCTTCACTGGGTCTAATCGACGCTCAACAAAGCTTAAAATAATATCAGCAATGACCGCCATTAACGCGGTTGGTATCGCTCCTGCTAAAATAATCGCTGTCCCATTTGTCGCGTTCGTACCGCGAATAATAATATCGCCAAGACCACCGGCACCAATGAATGCCCCGATGGCTACGACACCAATCGCCACAACAAGTGCGATGCGCAAACCACCGATAATAACAGACAAGGATAACGGTAACTCAATCATATAGAGCACTTGACTTCGCGTCATGCCCATGCCTTTACCCGCATCAATTAAATCTTGATTAATATTTGTAATGCCGGTATACGTATTTTTAATAATGGGTAGTAACGCATATAGGAATACGGCAACGATAACCGTCGGACGACCAAGCCCCATACCAAGCATTAAAATCGCGAGTAATGCGAGTGCTGGTATCGTTTGAATAATATTGGCGATTGTAATAATCGGTCCGGAGAGCTTGCCATACTTCGCAATTAACACGCCAATCGGAATACCAACAACTGCCGCAAGCAATACGCCGTAAATCGATGTTAAAAAGTGATTTAAAAATTGAAGTACTACATAGGAGCCGTTTTCAGAGAGGTAGTAAAAAAATTGCTCGAGTGTATTCATATCTGCCATTTTTACTCGCCTCCTTTATCATCTTTAAAGTAATTATGCTCTTCTAAGAAGCGCTCAGCTACGATTGACGGCTCAATTAAATCATTATCCGCTTCATAGTTTAGTTTCTGCATTTGCTCTGTCGAAACTTTACCGATTAGGCGCTCAATTGCCGCCTTTACTTCCGGTTTTTTCTCTAGTAATTTATCTGTTGCCAGTGGACTCGCATCATATGGCGGGAAGAACTGTTTATCATCCTTTAACACGACTAAGTCATAGCTGCTAATACGACCATCTGTTGTATAGCCTAGCACAACATCCATTTTTCCTGCCTGTAGTGCATCATAGACAAGACCAATTTGCATTGGATACACCTTTTTGAAGTCAAAGCCATATGCCTGTGTAAAGCCCTTATAGCCGTCCCCTTCGCGGTTTATCCAAGAGGTATCTACCCCTGCTTGTAACTCTCCTGCGACCTTCCCTAAATCACTGACGGTTTTTAAATTATATTTATCCGCTGTTTCCTTTGTGACTAAAAAAGCATAAGTATTTTCAAAGCCGTACGAATCAAAGAATGTTTGATTAAAGCGCTCTTTCGTTAGCTTTTTAACCGTTGATAATGCTTTATCAGGGTCTGAAATGGGGTCCTCACCGAGTGCCCCTGTTAAATCCGTTCCTGTATAACGCGTTGCAGAAACATTCGCATCCCCGTTTAGCATTGCCTGGTGAAGTGTCGTACTCGTTCCTAAATTATTAATCATCTCTACTTCTTCATCTGTGTAATGTTCAATCATATCACGTAGCATATAGGCCATAATTGAGCTTTCTGTTGTAGAAACAGACGCAATCGTGACCTGATCTCCTGATTCAACAGCGTTTTGACTTGAGCATCCCGCTAAAACGAGTAGGATACTACAAGCTAAAAGTGCTATAAGCTTTTTCATTATCCTTCCCCCTTATCGTTCGACACGCAAGCCTTTTGGTGTCACCCATTTTTCAACACGGCTTAAAATAAAATCAACAAGTAGTGCGAGTACGGTAACAAGGACAGCCCCTGCTACGATGTAGTCTGTTTGATATAAGTTTAAACCGTTAAAAATAAAGTCGCCTAATCCGCCAGCACCGATATAAGATGCGAGTGTTGCCCATGAAATGGCATAGACGGCTGATAGACGAATCCCTGCCATAATCACAGGAATCGCAAGCGGCAATTCGACCATATAAATCGTTTGCCAACGGGTCATGCCCATACTTGTTCCCGCAGCGACTAAGTTTGAATTTACCGACCGCATACCTAAGTATGTATTATTTAAAATCGGTAATAGTACGTAAATAAATAATGCGATAATTGCAGGGACAACCCCCACGCCTAAAAATGGAATCATTAACGCTAAAATTGCGAGTGATGGTAATGTTTGCAGCACGCTTGTAATCGATAAAACGACTTTCGCGACTTTGTTCGTTTTTGATAACAAAATACCGACTGGCACTGCGACAACAATGCCGAGGCCCAGTGCAATTAGCGAAATGTAGAGATGTTCCCATGTTTTCGTTAGCATATCGCTACTATTGGCTTGAATAAATTCCATCATGGATAACGCCCCCTATTCTGCTTTTTCTGTTTCCTCATCGCCCCAAATTGTGTCATACACAATATCGACGATGTTTGCGCGGGTGACAAGTCCCACAAGATGCTTTTCATCATCAATTACTGGAATATTATTTAAATTACGACGTAAAATTCGACGTACAGTATCCTGAAGTTTCGTGCCCGTATGTACGGCATAAATATCTTTTGTCATCACATCAGACACCGTATCTGTCGAATTACGATTCGTTGTAATGGCCTCGACTGTAATCATGCCACGTAAATGTTCTTTTCCATCGACAACAAACAACGTATCAACACGGCGTTTGACCATCATTAAAATCGCCTCATCAATGCTTTTCTCCATTGAAATCGTAATCGGCTTGATCATTACATCATCTACGAGTTTGGCACTTGGTTTGTTTTGAATCAGGCGATGTGAGCCGATAAATTCACGTACGAAGTCATTCGCTGGCGCGGCTAAAATATTATCTGGTGTATCAAACTGCACCATTTGCCCGTTATGCATAATGCAAATACGATCCGCAAGCTTAATGGCTTCATCCATATCATGTGTCACAAAAATAACCGTTTTGCCTAAACGCTGCTGTAAGTCCTTCATTAAATCTTGTAGGGTATCGCGTGTGATAGGATCTAACGCACCAAACGGTTCATCCATTAAAATAATGTCTTGATTCGCAGCAAGTGCACGTAGTACACCAATTCGTTGCTGCTGACCACCAGATAGCTGTGCAGGGTACATGTCTAAATAACTACGAGGAAGGTCAACAAGGTCGATTAATGTTTCGGCGCTTTGGTCCTTCTTCTCTTTTGACCATTTTAAAAGCTTTGGTACGAGGGTAATATTGTCGCGGATTGTCATATGTGGCATTAAGCCAATTTGTTGAATAACATACCCAATGGAGCGGCGTAGTGCCACGGGATTCTTCTTCATCAAATTTTCACCATTTAATGTGATAGTACCACTTGTTGGTTCAATCATTCGATTAATCATACGAAGGGCGGTCGTCTTCCCACTCCCACTCGTACCGATAAAGGCAATGAATTCACCCTTTTCCACTTCGATATTGAGGTCATCTACTGCCTTTTTGCCACCCCGATATACTTTTGATAAATGTTCTAATTTCAGCATATGCTTCTCCCCTTTCTACTGAAACCTATACCCTAAAAGTATCCAATTGTAACACAAAAGGTAGAGAATGGTTGTGATAAAAACCAAAAAGACGCATAAAACGGACATAACCGTCATTTTTATACCAAAGAATTCAGCTAATTTTTGCGACAATTTTCAGGAATATTATTATTTTTAAAAAACAGTTTATCGAGTGAATGGATTATCTTTTTTGATGCTGTTCGACATGTTACTTTTTCGGGTAAAGAATAACGTATGTGATTTGAAAGGAGTGAGCTAGAATGGTCTTTATTTTTGATTTTGACGGTACATTAGCAGATTCACGTGAATGTAGTTTAATTGCGACACGTAAAGCCTATTTCGACTTAGACTTAACCGTGCCAAGTGATGAAACCATTATCTACTATATGGGCATTCCAATTGAAAAATCATTTCAAGCAATGGCAGCTGAACCACTCAATGACACAGATTTAGCTGAACTTATTACATTATTTCGCATTTTATATAAAGAATATGAACAAGAATATATCCATGTCTATGATGGGATTCCCGAAGTTTTAGCGACACTCTCCAAACTAGATGCCTGCTATGTTGCGTCTAGTAAGCATAGCAATGCCTTATTACGCAACCTCACACTCATTGGCATTCGTGATTATTTTAGCGATGTGATTGGTGCCGATATGGTCGCAGAGCATAAGCCAAATCCTGAAAGTATTTTCCTACTACAGCAGCGGCATCACTTTCCACTTGAAAGAGCGGTCATGATTGGGGATGCGACATTTGATTTGCAAATGGGGAAGGCCGCTGGTATTAAAACATGTGCGGTGACCTGGGGTAGCCATTCACAAGAAAGCTTATTAGCAGAGGAGCCTACCTATTTAATTAATAATGTCATGGATTTATTAACATTAAAAACGATGAATGGCTAAAAAAAGGAGGTTGCCTATCACATGGCAGCCTCCTTATTACTTAGTTCATATTATTTTTAATTAAGGTTACATAAAATGAAATCGCATCGATAAACGCTTTCTTTTCAATACGCTCATTTGTGCCATGCATTCGCTCTAAGCCATCTTTCTCCATCGCGATTGGTAAGAAGCGGTACGTATCATCGGCGACATCTTGATAGTGCTTGGCGTCACTTCCTCCAATCATAATATAAGGCGCGGTAACCGTATTGTCATGCGTCGCTAAAATAGCCTGTTGAATTTCTTTAAAGGCTGCATTATCTGTTTTAGACACACTTGATGCGACTTCGCCTTCTACATGGACTTGCACTTGGTTGTCATCAATAATTTTTTCGATTTCCTTTTTCAACGAATCCAATGTATCGCCAGGAATGACGCGCATATTAATTGTAGCCGTCGCTTTCTCTGGTAAAATATTTGTCTTATCTCCTGCAGTTAAAACGGTTGGGGCAATCGTTGTTCGTGTAACAGCCGCTGTAGCAGGTTTGTCGAGTAAAATGGATTTAATAATCGGCTTAAATAACCACTGATTCGCAAATACATATCGGTAACCAAAGGACATTTCTGGTGTCACATAGGTGAACATCTCTTCTGTAGGGCCCTGAATATCACTTGGAAATTGTGTTTCCTCAAGAGCTGAAATGGCATGTGCTAAACGCCCAAGTGTGGTAACATCCTTTGGTTGTGATGAATGGCCGCCGCTTCCCTCTACTGTGAGCGTTGCATTCGCACTGCCCTTCTCTGCAATACCAACAACGCCAATCGACTCACTTACACCTGGTATCATATCCTCTACAATGACACCCCCCTCATCAAGCACATAACGCAGATGAATGCCTTCCTTCTCTAAGTACGCGACAATCTTTGCTGCACCTTCATCGCCACCAATTTCCTCATCATGACCAAAGAGTAAATAAAGGTCTTGTGCTGGCTTATGGCCTTCTGCTAACAGATGATTCACAGCTTCTAAAATACCAATAACGCCTACTTTATCATCTAATGTACCGCGCCCCCAAACGTACTTATCATCAATTATGCCGCTAAATGGTGGCTGTTCCCAGTTCTTTTCAGTTCCTTTTGCGACAGGCACAACATCATAATGCGCCATGAGCCCAATCGGTGCGTCACTACTTTGTCCCTTCCACTTAAATACGACACTGTAGTCATTAATGTGCTTTACATCCAGCTCATCATATACATGTGGATACGTTTTTTCTAAAAAAGATAAAAACTCATCATACGGTTTAAAATCGATTTTCGTACGATCATCGTATGAAATCGTTTGAAAGGTAATCGATTGCGATAAATGGTTAAGAGCCTTGTCCTCATCTATCGCTACAGCTACTTTTTTCACCTCAGGCTGCTTTGTTTTTTGTAAAATGGTTACTGTAATCGTCGCAATGAAAAAAACAACGACTACAGTTAAAATAATGAGGCCTATTTTTTTCCACATCTCGCACCACTCCTTTTCATTACTATAATTTGGAAAGCGTTTTCATGCAATAAAAAAAGACCTGATACTAAATCAGGCCTTGTCATTTACGCGATTAATTTTAAGCCAATCACGGAGCCAAGAATAAGCGCGATACACGCTAGACGTAGCGCACTTTTAGACTCACCGTAGAAAAACATTCCAATCAAGGCAGCACCCACTGTACCAATCCCTGTCCAAATAGCGTAGCTCATGCCCATCGGAAGCGACATCATCGCATATTTTAAGAGCGAGAAACTGATGATAAAACCAATAATCATCACGAATAGGCCACGCTTATCACGACGCGCCAGCATATTCATTCCATTTACACCGATTACTTCTGATAAACCTGCTACAATTAATGCGATCCAAGCCATGTTAAGCTGCCTCCTTTTCACCTGTGACAAGTTTTAAGCCAATAACACCTACTAATAATGTCGTAATAAATAAAATCTTCAACCAACTAAATGGCTCGTCTAAAAATAACATCCCCACAGCAACTGTGCCCGCTGTGCCGATACCCGTAAATACCGCATACACAGTCGCGACCGGTAAATGCGAAGTTGCCTTCATAATTAAGTAGAAGGAAATGACGATTAAGCCGATAGTTCCCGCCCATTCTAAGACAGACTCTGATGCCTTTAAGCCAAATACCCATAAAATCTCCACAAGACCTGCTGCAAGTACATACATCCAGTTTTTCATTTTTTCTCCTCCTAAATGCCACGTTCAAAAATTGTATACGCGGCTTCTAGACGACGCGTTGCACGACTGGCATCACCATATAATAATTCAACAAACATACTATCTAAGATTGCTAAGTAAGCTTGCGCCATAACCGCTGGCGCTACTTCGTTTGTCACTACCTCCGACACCCTAAACATTTCCGTTACAAGTTCCTCTATAGCATCTAAATAGCGGTATACCCCATCCATCACTTCTGTGTACAAATGCTGTGGTGGAAAGAACATCATACGCAGCCAAAACTTCGTCGCATCATTTTCCTGATAACGTATAATATAACGCTCAAACAATTGCTTATAATCTGTTTGTGTTTCAATGACAGATTGGATAAAATTCATTTCCTGTGTAATGCATTCCTCACATACAGCTAAAAACAACGCATCCTTATTTTTAAAATGCGTATAAATCGATTGTTTTTTAATGCCTACTGTCTCTGCAATCATCGCCATTGAAGCCCCTTCATAGCCATGCTCTGCAAAATTACGTAATCCTGCATTCATAATATCTTGCTGTGTCATTTCATCATCTCCCTTACGAACGTTCGTCAGTTTATAGATTTATCATAGCACCCTCGATTATTTTTGTAAAGAAAGGGGCTTATTTTTTTAATTTCATTGCTCACTGGCGTATGATAAAGACGATAACGGAAGGAGGGGTTCTGATGGACCATCTTTATGCACTACTTCAAGATCTAGCACGCTTTAATCGGGATTATACAAAATGGGAAAATACATTAAATGACGCGCAAATGCATGAGGCCATTCAACAAGCAAAGCAACATCATTATGTAATTGGTATTTCAAGCATGTTGACGGATGGAAATTGTGAGGTTACATTTGGTGTCGGTGATGTAACGGTTACAGAAGCGGGCCATGCATTTTTAGAAAATTATGCATAAGTCTGACAGGAGCTACGAAAAAGTAGCTCTTTTTTTGATTTCACCCAATTAGTCATTTTTCTACAATATTCTTTTTCAAATAACTATTTATTTTGCACAAAAAATAATTATTTGAAACAGGTGCTCTAAAATACTTCGTTTTCTCTTTAATATCAATGCTTTAAAGCATCTAATATATTGGATACTTTTACCTGGTTATTATTTTCATGCTAAAATTGTATTGAATGTTATGAATTGTCAGAATATAATAATATGCAGAAAGAATAATTTTATAAAAGAGGTGATGTTATGGAGGAAATGTTAACGACAGTCAATAACTGGCTTTGGAGCCCTGTCATGATTTACGGTATTTTAATTGTTGGTTTAATTTTTACGTTTATGACACGTTTTATGCAGGTTCGCTTCTTCAAAGACATGTTCGTGCAATTGGCTAAAGGAGAAAAATCATCAGCTGGTGTTTCATCATTTGAAGCGATGGCAATGGCATTATCTGGCCGTATTGGTGTAGGTAATATCGCGGGTACCGCAACAGCAATCGCGTTCGGTGGTCCTGGTGCTATCTTCTGGATGTGGGTACTTGGCTTTATCGGTGCTGCAACAGCGTATGTAGAGTCGACGCTTGCTCAAATTTACAAAGAAGAGAAAAACGGTATTTATCGTGGTGGCCCAGCCTACTACATTCATAAATTCTCAGGCAAGAAATGGTTAGGGATGATTTTTGCGATTGTAGGTGTACTGGCAATGGCAATTTTAATGCCTACTGTACAATCAAACTCGATTGCAGATGCAATGAATAATGCGTTTAATATTCCAGCTTGGGTATCAGGTACTTTCTTAGTTATCTTTATCGGTATTATTATTATTGGTGGCGTAAAACGTATCGCAACTGTGGCTTCAATCATCGTTCCATTCATGGCGGGCGGGTACATTTTAGTAGCACTTATTATTATTATTTTAAACTTTGATCAAATTCCAACTGTATTTGGTTTAATTTTCTCAAGTGCATTTGGTGCCAATGAAATGTTTGGCGGGATTCTTGGTGCGGCCATCGCATGGGGCGTAAAACGTGGTATTTATGCCAATGAGGCTGGTCAAGGTACGGGCCCTCACCACGCCGCTGCTGCAGAGGTATCTCACCCTGTTAAACAAGGTCTTGTACAAGCATTCTCAATCTACTTTGATACATTCTTAGTATGTACCGCAACAGCTTTCATTATTCTATTCACTGGTCAATACAATGTAGCCTATGAATCAGGTCCAAAAGCAGGTGAATTTATTGTTGAACATATTCCAGGTGTAGAAGCGGGTACGGCCTATACACAGGCAGCACTTGAGCACGCATTCCCTCTTGCAGGATTTGGTGCTGGGTTTGTTGCGATTGCATTATTCTTCTTTGCCTTCACAACAATCATGGCATACTACTATATTGCCGAAACAAACTTAGCGTACTTCCTAGAAGGTAAAAAATTAAAAATTGCGATTATCTTTATGCAATTAATTTTCTTAATCGGGCTATACTATGGTTCTGTAAAAACATCAACGGCTGCTTGGACGCTCGGGGATATCGGTCTTGGGCTAATGGTTTGGGTAAACGTTATCGCCTTACTATTCTTAGTGAAGCCAACATTAATTGCTTTAAAAGACTATGAACAACAGAAAAAAGAAGGTAAAGATCCTACATTCGATCCAATCAAACTTGGTATCAAAAACGCTGATTATTGGGTAAAGAAAAACGAAGAAAAGAAATAATATGAAAAAAGAGACTCGGCCAAAACACGTCATTCTCCTTTTTAACGTTCGCAACGAAAAACCGGAACCGCGCCACCGCGC
>NZ_HE578958.1:477829-494319 GCF_000307285.2 Kurthia sp. Dielmo | reverse complement strand
TTATGCTTATATGAAAATATGTCAAAGTCTCTTTTTATATTTATTTGACGCCCGGAACCCAGCCTTGACGTAATTTCATCATATCCATTAACGGTCCAGGAATGACATTATCACGCGTCATATCCATTTCCGTAATAACCTCTTCTCCTGCTGCAATTTTTTCAACCCAATGTGGCTCAATTAACAGCTCACGTCCAAGCGCTAGTAGCTCTGCGCCAGTCTCACTTGCTTGTTGTGCATCTTGTTTTGAATAAATAGAGCCTACACCGATAAACGGTACGCGACCACGAATGACACGATGCAGGATTTGAATGCGATTTTCTTTTTCACCGCTATAACGACGCGCGTTCGCACGGAAATCACCTAGTGAAATATGCAAATAATCTAATCCCGCATCTGCTAAGCGATCTACTAATTGAATCGTCTCATCCATTGTAATCCCCTGCTCTTCAGGCTCTTCTGGGCTGAATCGATATCCTACGATAAATTGTTTATCTGCATAGCGAGCCTTTACGCGATTCACTTCTGCTACAACCTCTAATGGGAAGCGCATACGTTTTTCGACAGAACCACCATACACATCGTTGCGCTGATTCGTAAAGCCTGAGAAAAATTGCTGTAATAAATACGTATTCGCACCATGAATCTCAACGCCGTCAAAGCCTGCTTCAATCGCACGGCGTGTCGTTTCACCAAATGCTTGAATGATGTCGTGAATCTCGTCAATTGTTAACGCACGTGCACTGCCACCATCTGCCGCTACTGTATCACTCGCACTAACGACATCGCCATTTGGTACTAATTCACGGACTGCTTGGCGTCCACCATGGTAAATTTGTAAAATCGCTTTTGAACCACCTTCGTGAATCGCTGAAGCTATTTTTGAAAGACTAGGAATATAAGCATCCGTATGAGCCGCAATTTGTCCTGGGAAGCCTTTCCCATTTGCAATGACATATGTACAAGCTGTCACGACTGCCCCAACGCCATATGAGCGCTCCTTGTAATACGCAATTTCTTCATCTGAAACCGTATCATCTGCATTTGCAGAATAGGTTGTCATTGGTGCCATCACATAGCGATTACGTAATGTCACGCCGTTATTGAATGTAAATGGTGTTAAATAAGTCATTAATTCATCACTCCTTCCATATAAAAGTAAACTTATCGGTTTTCAAAGTCAAAGATTGTGCCTCATAAAAATATAGCGAAAAGAGAACGTCCACCGGCGGAGTGAACCCTCTCTTTTCGCTATAAAGGATTATTTATAAACATAGTTTATGTTTTATTTTATATAGACTAGCAAGTACTAAAAATTAGATTAAATGAGTAGCTTGAACCCATGCACTTGTATCACCTATTTTGCCTCGATGCCAAATATTATTTCCTACTTTTACGGTTTCAAGTGGTAAAAAAGCTTGCCCTTCAAAAATATGAAGTGCTGGATACAATTGATCCATGCGGCCACCATTAGGATGTGTATAACACATGCCCGTTCCTGAAAAATGATAAATATGTTCAGAGTTTGGTAATTCGACATACGCTGAAAGCATCAAACTTTTCTCATTCATCCAACCAATTGGTTCACTAATCATCGTGCGCTGCAACGAAAAAAAACGATTTCCCTGATGTACTCGTTCTTCATATACGTAAAAACACTCTCCCATATAATCCTCTGATTGGTAACTATTTTGACAAATAAGATCTTTCCAAATGGGCTCATTGGCTCTCTTTATCTTTGCGACATAAATTGGTTGCACGATTGCAATCACATTGTCCCCTCCTATTTGTTAAGAATTTTCTAAATTCTATATCCTGTTACATTCTATTTTATAGTAAAATAAGAGTACTTTACTAAGTCAGCTTTTGTTCCTCAGTAAATAAAAAGTTGAAGGAGGTAGCCCAAATGTTTGGTATTTCGAAGGCAACATGGTTAAAAAAAGATCTTATTGAACTACTTGATAAGCAAGATAACTTTGTATCTAGCCAATTTTTAGCGAGTAAACTTACCTATGCTAGTGTAGAAACCATAAAAAAAATGTGCCGTGAACTTAAAGCTGAAGTTGAAGAAATTTATCAGCCTGATGAAGCAGAATTTATTATTCATAAGCATCATGGTATACGTTTTATTCGTCATACGATTCATACACAAAATTATGTTGATTATATTTACTCTAGAGAATTAGCATATGAAGTTTTTATGCAGACCTTTTTACATAAATCCATTGATACATATGATTTTTGTGAAGCTGTCCATATTAGCGAGTCGAAGTTGCGTCGAAAGGTAAAAGAAATCAATGGTTATATGACTGTTTATGGACTCCATTTTTCATGTGGTTCTACCTTATCAGTTGAAGGACCTGAACATAAAATTCGTATACTCGGTACAATTTTTCTCTTCTCTTCTCATCGAACATTACCACTTATACCAAATTTAGAAAATGTTTCTTTTTATATAGAACGTACCTCAAAGATTTTTGATTATTTACAAATTCCTTATGTACAAGAAAGCCTTCAAACCCTTTCCTTATCTATACTTCTAACAGAAAGACGTTTGTTCAATCATGTTGACTTGACCGAACAGGAGCAGCAACTATTTTATGCGGCTTCTATTCCTGCTCGTCCTCCTTTTTTAGAAAATTGGACAGATGATGATTGGCGCATTTTATTATTGGTCTATGATACGTTTGATATTATTAATTTAGAATCTGTCATTGACTATGCCCCACTTTACCGTCAATTTTCAAAAGAGACGGTCTCTTTGCAACTGTGGATTGAACAATTTGAAACACAATTTCGCCCGTTAACTACTCACGAGCAACAGTTTGTTAGCGCTACACTTTATAAAAACTATATTGCAAGTCAGCTATTCCATATTGATTACTGGCTTGTTGCGACATTTAATTCAATCGACTTTGAACGGTTAGAAACGATTTTCCCATTATATATGGAACGTTTTAATACACTATGGGAAAGTTATTCTACCGCCATGCAAATGCGTGAGTCTGACCATTTCCGTGCAGTACACTTAACATTGTGTAACGTTTTAATCCCAATAGATAGCTTTATTCCAACAATCCGAATTTATTTTTTCTGTGACTTCTCATTACTTTACCAACAATATGCAAAACAATTTTTACAAACGTATTTTAAAGGTCGATTTTTATTAGCGTTTGTTGATACTGTGGAAGAAGCAGATGTTAATATCATTTGTTCACGGATACAATTAAACAGTGCAAAACCAACCGTTTTTATTCGGTCTCAATTACCTGCAAATGATTTACTACAAATCGAAAAATTGTTTGAAGGAAGCATAAATAAAAAACAACGCTAAATGGCGCTGTTTTTTATTATATATAGACTAGCGAGTATTAATTAATTCTTTATATGATAGTGTTTCATCAAAAATAATTTTTTCAATTTGCAAGGTATCGTCTTTTTTCACGAGCGCATAGCCTTTTTTCGGTTTGCTTCGTTGAACGGCTCGACGCATATCCTCAGACCACATCCGCTCAGGCATTAAAAAAGTATCTTCCGTATATCCTAATGGATTGTTTCCTAGTTTATAAAAAGCCAATTCTACATAAAATTCATTCGCTGAAATCGGCACTAAATGTTGAATAACCGGTAATGTCGCCTTCGGTACGTTTTTTAGCTTCGGTAAATAAATATACTGTTTAGATACAATTAAATCATGCGGTAATTTAGAATTTTTCAACGACACATTTTGCCACGTTACACTACGACCAAAGATTTCCTCCATTAAAGGGTCTAGTTCATTGCGGTTATAGCCAATATAGACATAGCCCTCAATCGTTTTCACCGACTCTGCTATCTCTGTAAAATGAACGTCAAAAAAACGCAAAGCGCCATTGACAATATCACGCGCCGCATATTGTGATAGCGCTTTATCAGTCATATTAGCCAATGTCCGATTTTCATGGAACAATGATAATGCGGCTAGCTTGGTCATCAGCTCTCGTTGTTCCTCTGTCGAAATCGTTGCCACATTCGACTTCACCTGATACGTTTTTCCTGTCAACTGCTTATAAATAGTATCTAGCTTAGCGTTCGCCGCGTTAAACGGCACGGCCATTGATACGACACCTTGTTCATTTTTTAATAAAGTTTGTGTCACCTTATAAGACTTTACGAGCGCTTCATACTCTGCAAGTGTTGCCGGCTCATCTGTTACTAAATTTTTACTCGCCGCTGTTGGTTCATTTGAGCCAAGTGGTAATTCAATATGTATACCTTCATCTAGTATTAATTTTTGGTCACCTACATGCTGATACGTGCTTTTTAACTGCTTTAAGCCATCTTTTTCATAAGCAATTGTTGCTCCTAAAAAAAACATGCTCATTATGCGTCACAAGCGAGCGCTGTGTCGTTTTTGTCACCTGAATCATCTGACCATAAAGTTGCTTCATTTGCCCATCTACAAGTCCCCATATTTCCTCAAAATAGCCTGTTGGTGTTTTCGTCAAAAAATAAAGTTCTTCTTGCTTTGAATCATTTAAATTAAGTAAATCTGCATACATCACCCCCGACTGCTCTTCACTATCACGCACAAGTGGACGTCCACCCATTCGCTCCGTTACTTTGGTAGCGAGTAGTTGCTTTTCCTTATTTGACAAATGAAGCTGCGGTTCTTCTTTTTGTGTCTTTGTCGTCGGTGTAGCTGCTTTTTGCGGCTCTTCCTGCTGACATGCTCCTAGTAGAAGCGCTGGTATCATAAGCCATGCAAATTTTTTCATATTTTTCACCTCCTTGAGTAGTATAGCGAATTTAGGGATGAAAAAACCATCGTTCGCTAAAACGATGGTTCTCTACTAGGCAATTATCATCCGATGTCCCGCTTCACTAAAGCGTTTCCTTACCTCTTCATCAACATCTGCATCTGTAATAATCGCTTCAAGCTCTTGAAGATCACATGTTTTTATTGTGACATCTTGCTCAAACTTCGAATGGTCGCATAATACATACGTTTGTTTACTGTTTTTCATAATTTGACGTCTCGTTCGAATTTCATCGATATCATAATCAGATAGTCCATTTTCAAGTGAAATCCCACTGGTGCAAATAAAGGCTTTTTGAATATTTAAAGCCTCAAATTGAAAAAGCATATCATACGCCGTGATGGACTTTTCTGAATGACGCAATTTGCCGCCGATTAATAGAACATCTACTTCACTATCAACTAATTCATTGACGACGAGTAAAGAGTTCGTTACAACAGTGATTTGTTGACGCATCTTTATGTATTTTGCTAAAGGATACGTCGTTGAGCCACTATCTAAAAAGATTGTGTCACCGTCTTCTATATAATGAAGTGCTTGGTGCGCAATTTTTTCCTTTTCCTCAAGATGTTGCTGCATACGAGCTGTTACGAACGATTCTTGTGGCAACGATGCGCGCTTAATTCCTCCATAAAATTTATCAATCTTTCGTTGTTCTACTAATACTTGGACATCACGACGGATCGTTTCCATCGACACTTGCAGGCGCTTGCTTAAATCCGTAAGCTTCATCATCTCTTCTACTGTTAATAATTGCATAATCTGTTTTTGGCGTTCTTGTGGATACATGTAAAACCCTCCTTGTTTGTACTATACTAAACACCCTCAAAAAATGGTCAACTTATAATCAAAATTTACTCAACATTTACACAAATCGCATAACCTATTTACAAGAACTCCCTATACTAAAGCTATCAACAAAGTAGAGGTGATTATATGTTAGCGCTAAACGATGTGTGTAAGCAGTTTGGTCAAAAACAAGTATTACGAGATATTTCGTTTCAAATTGAGCGCGGAGAAATCTTGTCATTACTTGGACCAAGCGGATGCGGAAAAACGACATTACTCAATTTAATATTAGGTCTTGAATCGTTAAGTAGTGGTGACATTATCCACGAACAGCAAAATATTTCAACCGTTCCAATGAAAGAACGTGGCTTTAATATTGTTTTTCAAGATTTTGCGCTGTTTCCGCATTTAACAGCCTATGACAACATTGTCTATGGCTTAAAGAATACGCAAAAGAATGTCACAAAAGAATCGATTCAATCTTATATCGATTTTCTAGAACTTGAACCGCATCTTCATAAGATGATTCATCAATTATCAGGTGGGCAAAAACAGCGGGTCTCCATTGCACGAACACTCGTTATGAAGCCTAAAATCTTGTTATTAGACGAGCCACTGAGTGCGTTAGATGGCGTCATTAAGGAATCCATTAAAACGCAAATTCAATCGATTGCACGTGAATTTGATTTAACGACTATTATCGTCACCCATGACCCTGAAGAGGCTTTAACATTATCTGATAAGGTGCTTATTTTAAATGATGGTGGCGTGGCTCAGTTCGGTACCCCACAAGATATTATTAACCGCCCAGCAAATAATTTTGTGCAAGGGTTCATTCTCAAGCAGCTCATAATTAAAAGACAAAATATTTTAGCATTATTTGGTGAGAAATATGGCTAAACCAACTTGGATGATGCGTCTTCTATCCTTCCCACTACTCGTATTATTTTTTGTGTTTTTGATTGCTCCACTCGGGTTCATGCTATGGAAAAGTTTCGTTCAAGGAACTGCTATTACATTTGATCATTACAAAGCGGTGTGGGCAAACCCAGCACTTGGCACAGCTTTCTTTAATAGTATCACGGTATCACTCGTTAGTGCGATGACAACGACAATGCTCGCGTTTATCGTCAGCTACACCATTCACTTTACAACGATAAAGCGAGGTCTTGCAAAAAGTATTCGCTTTGCGATTCAACTGCCGATGCTGCTCCCAACGATTACATATGGCTTCGTTTTAATTTATGTATTCGGTAATCAAGGAATTTTAACAAAATTACTTGGCGAACCTTTATTTCCTATCTACGGATTTAATGGCTTATATATCGGCTATGTTCTTTACACATTGCCAGCCGCCTTTTTAATCATTTCAAATGCAATGAGCTACATCGATCAACGCTTTCTTATCGTTTCTACCTTGATGCACGATAAACCATGGCGTCAATTTTATCACACGACATTGCGTCCAGTAATTGGGCCATTAGGTGCTGCGTTTATTTTATCGTTTATTTTAAGTTTTACAGATTACGGAATTCCCGCTTCTGTTGGTGGCACGTATGACGTTATTGCAACGTTGCTTTACCAAACGATGCTTGGTTCTATTCCTAATTTCGCGCAAGGAGCTGTCATTGCAGTTATGATGCTCATTCCAGCCATTATTGGTGGTCTATTATTGCAAGCGACCGAACGTTTTCAGACGAGCTACCGTGCAGCAAGTCCTTTAAAAGCCCCTGCTTCTCGTATGAAGTCACTCCTTCTTGGTAGTGTAAGTGGGTTGATTGCTTTATGTATTGTTGCTATATTCGCAGTCATTGTGATGATTCCTTTCGTAAAAGCATATCCTTATCAATTGACGTTCACACTTGAACATGTAGAGGAGGCTCTTGCATTTGGAGAGTTGACGACTGTCTATCTAAATTCTCTTTTAGTGGCATTTGCTAGTGCATTTCTTGGCATTCTCATTGCCTTTATAGCAGCACTTATGCGCGTACGCACCGCCCTTCGTTTTCGTCGCTTATTCGATCAACTAGCGATTTTCACGAATATTATTCCTGGGATGGTGCTTGGCTTATCGTATTTACTTTTATTTAACGATAGCACGCTAAAAGGAACATTTATCATTATCATTCTTTCTAATCTTATTCATTTCTTTACAACGCCGTATACGATGATGAAAAATGCCCTCGAAAAACTCGATCCTACATGGGAAACGACGAGCAGCTTATTACATGATTCGTGGGTTCAAACAATTACGAAAATTATTTTGCCCAATATGAAAACAACGCTTGTTGGCGTCTTTTCCTACTATTTTATTAATGCCATGGTAACGGTAAGTGGTGTCATTTTCTTAGTTAATACCGATACTTCACTGTTATCGACCAAAATAAAAGAGTTACAGCACTATGCAAAATTTAACGACATTTTTATTTTATCGCTCATTATTTTATGTACAAACGCACTGATGATGGGCATTTGCCAACTTATTATTACGCGCCAAACAAGGAGGAAACACATTCATGCTACGAAAAAAGCTCACGCAGTCACTCGCAATCGGGAGTCTCGCACTTCTATTAGCCGCTTGTAATAACAACACGAAGACATCTGATGATACCGTTATAATTTATTCCAATGCTGATGATGAAGCGATCACAATAATGCAAGATACATTAGATGATAATGGCTTTACATCACAATATAAAATCCAGCCCATCGGCACATCTGAGCTTGGTGGCAAAATGCTGGCGGAAGGTCGTGGAATCGAGGCAGATGTCATTACTATGGCTTCGTACTACATTGATAGTGCCCAAGCGCAGCATCATATGTTTAAAGAGCTACCAGCTACTAGCAAGCCAATTCAGCAAACTTCGTCGATTCAACGACCGATTTTAGGTAATACCGGCGCCTTATTTATAAATACGGAGGCTTTAAAAGCAGCGGGACTTCCAAAACCAACATCTTTAAACGATTTAACCGATCCTCGTTATAAAAATCAGCTTTCTTTCCCAAATATGTTGGATTCTTCAACAGGCTGGTTACTCGTGCAAGCCGTCTTCGCTGAATATGGTGAAAAAGAAGGTAAGACGATTTTAACGAAACTCTTTAATAATGCTGGTCCTCACGTAGAAAGCTCGGGTTCAGGCCCTATAAAAAAAGTAACATCGGGTGAAGTAGCGATAGGGTTTGGCTTACGTGCACAAGCCGTAGACGCAAAGGAAAATGGCTTGCCAATTGATTATGTGGATCCAATAGAAGGCAATTATTCACTCGTCGAATCGGTCGCGGTCGTAGATCATGAAGAGAATGATAAAGAGAAAAAGGCCGCAGAGATGGCGGAAGTGATTGCTGAAAAAGCTCGTCCTGCGCTTATGGAGCAGTACCCAGTCGCCCTGTATAAAGGTGAAACACTGAAAAAAACGCAACAACCTGCTCACCTAAAGCAGTGGAATGAACCATTGTCTGTCAAATTATTAGAACAACATCAAATGATTTATAAAGAAGCGAAGGGAGAAAACTAATATGACATCTTATAAATTATTAACGCCAGGTCCATTAACAACTTCTGACATGGTCAAAGCACAAATGCTGGAGGACCGTTGTACATGGGATGATGATTATAAAGAAATGACACAACAAATTCGCGCACGTTTACTCAATATCGCTAGGCTGTCACCAGATGCCTATACGTCTGTATTAATGCAAGGAAGCGGCAGCTTTGTCGTTGAATCTGTCCTCACTTCGACCATTCGTGATACGGATCATTTGCTTGTTATTTCAAATGGTGCCTACGGAGAACGTATTGCTCAAATGGCAGAACGTATTGGCTTATCTTACACACATTATACGACGGCTTACAATACGCCGCTTGTTATAGAAGAGATTGCGTTGTTACTTCAAGCAGAGCCTCATATTACTCATATTGCGATGGTTCACTGTGAGACTACTACCGGCATTTTAAATCCAATTGAAGCGGTTGCCGCACTGGTAAAAGCACATAATCTCGTATTTATTGTCGATGCTATGAGTAGCTTCGGTGGTGTGCCGATTGATGTGGCAGGCTTAGGTATTGATTACCTCATTAGCAGTGCGAATAAATGCATCCAAGGTGTCCCTGGCTTTGGTTTCGTAATTGCGAAAAAGCAAGTGTTTTTACAAACAGAGGGAATTGCGCGTAGTGTCTCACTCGATCTGTATGACCAATGGAAAACGATGGACCTAGATGGCAAATGGCGTTTCACTTCTCCTACACATGTAGTAGCGGCTTTTTTACAAGCACTCTATGAATTAGAACAAGAAGGTGGTGTGGCGGCGCGCTACGCACGATATGCAGAAAATAATCGCTATATTCGCGAAAAATTAGCAGTACTTGGGTTTCATTCCTACATTGATGAAACGTGGCAATCGCCCATCATTACAGCATTTCTCCATCCAAATGAAGCATTTGATTTTACAGCCTTCTATCATTATATGAAATCACATGGTTTCGTATTGTATCCGGGTAAGTTAACCGATGTGGATACATTCCGTATTGGGAATATTGGTGAAATCTATGCAGCGGATGTTCAATCTTTATGCACAACAATTGAAAATTATATGGGAGTGATCGCACATGACAAAAATTAAAGGCGTTATTTTAGACTGGGCTGGTACAGCAGTCGATTTTGGTTGCTTTGCACCGGTAAATGTTTTCTTACAAATCTTTGAACAAGCAAAAGTTCCTGTCACGTTAGCTGAAGCACGCGAGCCAATGGGAATGCTAAAAATCGATCATATTCGTGCAATGCTTGCGATGCCTCGTATTGCGGCCAAATGGCAAGAAGTTTATGGCCGTCCTGCAAATCATGCAGATGTTAAGACGCTATACACGCAATTTGAAACGCAACTATTTGTGTCCTTAGCGCAGTATACAACCCCTATTCCACATGTTTTAGAAACAGTAAAACTGCTTCGTGAGCGCGGTATTAAAATTGGCTCAACGACAGGCTATACAAAAGAAATGATGGACATCGTTGTACCAAATGCAAAGGCGAAAGGTTATGCTCCAGATCACCTTGTTACACCAGATGATGTAGGAAATCAAGGGCGTCCCTATCCATATATGATTTTTGAAAATATGCGCGCCCTTGGACTTGATAGTGTCAAAACTATCATCAAAGTTGGCGATACAGCCTCAGATATTCAGGAGGCTAAAAATGCAGGTGTTTATGCGATTGGTGTACTCATCGGGAGTTCTGAGATGGGTTTATCTGAAGAAGAATTTAATGCGTTAACGCCTTCGCAACAGCAACATGCCATTGCATCAACGAGACAAAAATTTGAAGCCTTTGGGGCAGATACGACGATTGAGACACTTGCAGAGTTACCAGCTGTCATTGATTTAGTTGAACAATTAGTCATTCATTAGAGACTGGGACAAAACACATCATTTTTCTTTTTTAGCATTCGCAATGAAAAACCGGAACCGCGCCACAGCGCGATTCCGGTTTTTCTTATACTCCTAAGAGCGGTTTTGTTCCACTATCTCCCAGTCTCAATGATTCAAATGCGTTGCAAGCGTCGCCATAAGACCCTTCGCAGCAGCACGTTTGCCGGCAAAGATTTCATAGTCACCTTGTTCATTAATAATATAATGATCGACATCGGTCGTATATAATGAGCCGGACTGATTAGCGACCATAAACGAGGCTTTCGATGTGTCCATGCGTTTTTTTGCACGTGCTACAAGCTCCTCATTTGTCGCATCCTCTAGTTTAAAGCCGACAAGTGTGACGTCTGCATTCCACGTTTTAATTTGCGGTAAAATTTTAGGTGCTTTTTTAAATTTAATGATTGGTGGTTCATCACTCGATAATTTTCCTGCTTCTAAAACCGGCTGCCCTTGTTGGTCTAAAATTTCATCTACAAGCCAGTCACTGCCCGCTGCGGCCATAATGACGGCATCAATTGATTGTGTCGTTACGAAATGCTTGATTTTTTCGCCTAAGTCTTCAATGCCCTCAAAAGTAATGAGCAATAAATTGTCATCATTCGTTGGCTTCTTCGCAAAATAGCCATTTAAATAAATAATTGTCGCACCAAGTTTCTGTGCTTCTTCTGCTAAATATGTACCCATCGTTCCTGTGGCCATATTTGTATGACCGCGTACTTTATCCCACTTTTCAAGTGTACCACCACTTGTTATTAAAATCGTTTTCCCCGTTAAATCCACTGCCATCATGCCACCTCATCGTTTCTATATTCCCTTTAAGTATACCCGAAAATTAGCTGTGACATGCTTTCATTTTCGTTAAGCTATCGTAAGTGTTCATTAACTAAAAAAGCACTTCCAAAGACAACTGCTTTGAAAGTGCTGTGTATTATACTTGTGACGATGAATCTGCTACATCCTTGTCGTTAAATGTCACACCTTTGTTTTTTTCGCTCTCTGTTACATACAATGCACATGTTAAATCACCTGTTGAGTTTGCCATCGTACGGGTCATATCAAGCAGACGGTCAACCCCAATAATAAGTGCAATCCCTTCAACTGGAAGGCCAACTGACTCTAATACCATTGCGAGCATAATTAAACCAGCGCCCGGCACAGCTGCCGTACCAATTGAAGCTAGCACCGCTGTTAGTACGACCATCGCCATTTGAGGTAATGTTAATTCAACACCAAATACTTGGGCAATAAAAATGGTCGCAACCCCTTGCATAATCGCGGTACCATCCATGTTAATCGTTGCGCCAAGTGGCTGTACAAAGCTACTGATCGACTTTGGTACACCAAGTTTCTTTTGTGCAATTTCCATTCCTACAGGTAATGTCGCACTACTACTTGATGTACTAAAGGCCACTGTTAATGCTGGAATATATGCTTTCCATACTTGTAGCGGATTGCGCTTTGCCAAAAGTTTGATTGCGCCTCCGTAAATTACAAAGAAGTGAACCGCAAGTGCAGCCAAAACCACTACCATATAAAGAAGCATAGCCTTTAATGCACTCCAGCCCTGTGAACCAACTGCTGAGGCAATTAAACCAAATGTACCTAATGGCGCTACTTTCATCACAAGCGTAACTAAAAACATCATAAGTTCATTCGCTTGCTCAAAGAAGCGCTGTACAGAGGCTGTTTTCTCGCCTAAAAAGCTAAGTCCTAACCCAATAAATAATGCGAAGAAAATAATTTGCAACATCGCGCCTGATGCCATCGCTTCGATTGGGTTTGCCGGAATAATACCAAGCAATGTTTCTGAAGCAGGTGGCGCTTTTGTTGCCTCATAAGATAAGCCATCTGTTTTAAATGTACCAGCTTCACCTGGTTTAAAGATAAGCGCGAGTGTAATCCCGATAATAATCGCAATCGCTGTCGTTATCAGGAAAAAAATCATCGTCTTGGCGCCAATACGACCAAGCTTTTTGGGATCCCCAATATTCGCTACCCCTACCGAAATTGAGAAAAATACAAGTGGTACAATCAGCATTTTAATTAAGTTTAAGAAAATCGTACCAAGTGGTGAGAACAGGAAGCCGTCTAATTTTTCAAATAGTGCGGGTGATGTAATGTTTAAAATAATACCGACAATGGCACCAAGCACTAAAGCAATCAAAATCTGGACCGCTAAATTCATTTTTTTATTTTTCATTCCACATTTCCCCTTTCTCTTTTATTTTATTCTGAAAATTATAAAAAAGTAAAATGATATGTGCTTTTTGAATAGATATCATTCATTTTTTCTATAATTAAAATAAAAAGGTATGTGAATTGAAGCTATTTCACATCGATGAGACAATAAATAAGCGACTTTATTAGCTGAAATTAACATCTATTTTCTATAAAGTATCGCGAAAATCTACTCGCTAAATGCGTTATATTCTATTCATCTTAAACGCTACTTGCCATATTGAGTGCGTTTCACATGGCAAATAATACGTTTTTCACATAAAAAAACACCTTCAATTTTTTTGAAAGTGTTTTTTTACTAGTGTTTCAGTTTTAGAAGATGCTTATTTTTCTTACTAAATAAATCAGCTGCTTTTAATGCTGTTCTAACTGCTTTACGGTCTAATGTACGTTTTTGGAAATCGACTTTCTTTTGAAGTGTTTTCACTTTTTTATCAAGACGATTTTTTTGAATGTTGAATTTACGTTCTTGCATTTTTTTCTCTTCTTCTACATATTTCATCCAACGTTTACTCTTATCATTTTGTGATAATGTGAAGAATGACGGAATCGCTTCACGTTTTGGCATAGCCGCTACTAATTCATCGAAGTAGACATGTGTTGGATTATTTGTTTCCTCATAAATATGTGGAATTTTATTTAAGTTTAAGAAGTGAATGTAGCGATCAAAGTTTTTCGGCGCTTGGCGAGAAACCGATTGGAAATCACTCTTCTCGATAACATCCCAGATGGATGTATCGTCCGTAATGTCTGGTCCATAGATGAAGTTCATATCATGATATTCAGCAAGTTCACGCATACGACCATCTTTTGGAATGATAATACTTGGTGTACCTGCTAAAATAGCAGCTACGTTCCCGTGAAGACGTGCACCAAAGCTTAAATCCGTTGTTTCTAAAAAGGCATGCCAGCTTGGAACATCTAAGAAGTAACGTACGCGGTCTTCTTGATAAACAGAATGCTCAACAGAATATGGGTAGTTTTTATCTGAGTTTGGTAAGTCAGGTCCGCCTAAATAAGACATACGTAATTCACGTAACCATTGTGGAATGAAGTAATGGTTGTCAAATTCACGCATACTACGCTCGATGAAATCAAGCACATTATCTGGTGATTTTGGTGAGTTATTTACAGAGATGATTGAATCTTTTGTAATGTTTGTATCACGAACGATTAATTCACGACCATTCATATACATTGAAGGACAGCCAATCACCATATGGTCTGTATCTTCTTTAAAGCCTAAACCTGTTAAGTAATCCGCTGTAATTTGGCCACGTACACCAACGATTGATGATTTATTTAACACCGCTTTTACAAAATTACGCACATCATCATCGAATGGATACGTTTGACCTGATTTTGGATCGAAATCAGTGCTTAAACCAACACCCACAACATAGACAGGAATTGTTAAACGATTAATTAAATCCGTATACGCACGTAATTTTGGTGCGAATTTTTCACGGAATGCATCTGCTAATGGAATAATATAGCCATCATAATGCTTATTAATATAATCGGCTTGATTTGGATTAATTTTATAGTAATCAGGTGTGATTTTTACGTCTTCTTTCATTAATGTACGGAAAATGCTATACGCATAAACTAAGTTTCCGACATTACTCCCGATTGAATTGTTTGCAGCCATATATGCAGCATCAAAATTGTCTAGCGGCGAGACGCCAGCACGAATTAAATAGTTCTTCATAATATGTAACTTCCTCCTAAAATCTATACAAGTGTTCTCTTACTTCTATTATATTAATATACCCTCGCTCAGTTGTATTAAAACTCAATGACATTCATGTCAAATGTCATTGTTTCACAGTTAACATAGTAACATACTTGCATCGCAATGGTACAACAGAAACATTTTTGTAATACATAATATTATATGCGATTTTTTTGCGTATTATGATATTCTGAATATATTAATTATTTAGGAGTGATTTTAATGAACGGCGCTACTTACCGCATTGCACAGCTAGAAGATTTACCACGTATCGTAGCCATTTATAATTCAACTATTGCAAGCCGCATGGTGACAGCAGATACTGAGGAAGTTTCTATTGAAGATCGTACGCCTTGGTTTCACGAGCATACACCTACTCGTCGCCCACTTTGGGTAATGGAAATGAATGACGAAATTTGCGGTTGGATTAGTTTTCAAGATTTTTATGGACGTCCAGCCTATAATGGGACAGTCGAAGTCAGCATCTACATAGATGAGCGCTTCCGCGGACATGGTTTAGGCAAACAGGCGATTCAATTTGCATTAAACGCTTGTCCAGACCTAGGTGTCGAGACATTACTAGGCTTCATTTTTGGGCACAACGCTCCAAGTCTCGCGCTATTCAAACATTTTGGCTTTAGTCAGTGGGGCTTTTACCCAGAGATTGCTGAGCTAGATGGCGTCAAACGCGATTTAATCATTCTCGGAAAGAAAATCAATTAATTGCCATACATATAAAAAAGCCGGCATCACCTATTACGGTAATGCCGGCTTTTCTTTAACGACTTTCTTCTTTTAAAATACGAACTGTTTCATCAAATTCTTCGTCAATCGCATTATTTTTCTTATACGTTAGAAGACTGACAACTATCGTAACGATAAATGCTAATACAAAGCCTGGTACGATTTCATAAAGCATAGCACTTAAGGCTTCATTCGACCCCCAAATAAATACGACTACTGCACCGACTACCATGCCTGATAGCGCGCCCCAGCTTGTCAGCTTACGCCAGTAAAGTGCAAGTAAAATCGTTGGCCCAAATGCGGCACCAAAGCCTGCCCATGCAAATGATACTAATTTTAAAATCGTTGCATTTTTTTCCCATGATAAGTAGAACGCTACGATTGAGACAATTAATACAGCCATACGGCCCATAAAGACATAATGCTTATCAGAAGCTGTTTTATTAAATAACTTTTTGTAAATATCCTCTACTAGCGCAGATGATGTCACGATTAATTGAGACGAAATCGTACTCATAATCGCGGCTAAAATGGCCGCTAGCATAACACCTGCGATAAATGGATGGAAGAAAATTTGCCCAAGTGCGATAAATACTGTCTCAGGGTCATCTAATGTTAAATTATTTTGTTTAAAGTACGCGATACCGACTAATGCTGTCGCTAAGGCACCGAATAAACTTAAAAACATCCAGCCAATGCCGATACGACGCGCCTGCTTAGTTTCTTTAACGCTTGAAATCGCCATAAAACGAACGATAAT
>NZ_HE578958.1:476603-477610 GCF_000307285.2 Kurthia sp. Dielmo | reverse complement strand
TTTAACGCTTGAAATCGCCATAAAACGAACGATAATATGTGGCTGGCCAAAATAGCCAAGTCCCCATGCTAAACTTGAAATAACACCAGTTACTGTTGCCGTAGCAACAAAGCTCAGCATCGATGGATCGACCTCTTTAATTGTTGAAATGGTTTCCGAAAAGCCGCCTGTATAGTAAAGACCAACTGCCGGCACTGCAATCAGTGCGACAAACATCGTTAGACCTTGAATGAAATCCGTATAACTTACGGCTAAAAACCCACCGAATAATGTATAGGCTACAACAACGCCCGCTACAATGAATAGCCCTGTATGGTACGAATAACCGAATGAGCTTTCAAAAAATACGCCGCCCGATACCATCCCAGATGATATGTAAAATGTGAAGAATACTAAAATAATAAGACCTGTCACCATACGAACGAAACCTGTGCTATCTTTTAAGCGACTATCTAAAAAGCTCGGAATCGTAATGGCATTTTCTGATACTTGTGTGTAGACACGTAGACGCGGTGCGACGATGCGCCAGTTCGTATAAGCACCAATCGTTAAACCAATTGCAATCCAGCCCTCTACTAAACCTGATAAATAAATCGCTCCTGGTAAGCCCATTAATAGCCACCCTGACATATCGGCTGCGCCAGCACTTAATGCCGTGACAGCAGGGCCAAGTGAACGCCCGCCTAACATATAATCCGTCAAATTCGACGTGCGACGAAACGAATACCAACCAATTGCCAGCATCGCAAGCATATAAAGTACGATGGCCACTAGCTGAAAACTGTTATCTGACATCCTAACTCCTCCTTGTTTTCCTGACTTAACCGCGTTAATAATCGGAAAAGTCTAAATTTTGAAACGATAATAAAAACGCTTTCATTGTACTTTTACCCATTTAGAGAAAAAACTATTCACGAATCATTAAATAAATTATGGCACGAAAAAAGGATTTTGCAAATGCAAAATCCTTTTGCTTAATCTTCAAATTTTTTCAATCGGTATTGCAA
>NZ_HE578958.1:468781-476120 GCF_000307285.2 Kurthia sp. Dielmo | reverse complement strand
TCGGTATTGCAAACTCTGACGGCGGATATCAAGTGCTTTTGCTGCTTGTGATACATTGCCATCAAACAGCTCTAGCGCATTTTTAATATAATACTCTTCCATCTCCTGCATAAAAATCGTCAGTGGACGAATATCCTGCTTCGATGTTACTACAATCGATTGCACCGGTTTTACCTCTTCGTCATTTTGTACTTTCCAGCGGAACGACATCGGTAACTGGTCAAAGTCGATTTGGCGCTCGGTCGTAATCGTACTCATCGTTTCATCTAATAATACTTCAAGCTCTTTTAAATTCCCTGGCCAATCATAGCCCATAAAAATTTTCTCTACACGCGCTGATAGGCCATCTAATTGACTACCCGTTGTTTCACGATAACGCTTAAAATAATCATCAATAAACGGCTGAATATCCTCCTTACGCTCACGTAATGATGGGACACGGACGCATACAGACGCAAAGAAGTAATATAGCGCTTTAGATAGCTTTTGCTCGCTAATTAAATCAATCGGATCATCGCCAACAGATGCAATGAATTGATTGTTTTCTTGATGATCTTCAAATAATTCCAGCAAGCGCTCTTGCCCCTCTAGGCTTAAATATTCTAAACGCTCACAGAAAATAGTGACGTGGCGGTCCTCTTCAAAAAGTGCCTCAATTTGCGATAACAACGCGGCTTCATCATGTCGACAAATCAATGTCACAAACTGCTCCTTATGCACCGGTGACGCATGATGGATACCTTCTGCAATCATATCTTTTCCGGCACCTGATTCTCCGTATAATAGTACCGGCATTTGATTTTCAGCAGCCATGCGCGCCTTTTCAATGACACGCGCCATTTTTTTAGATACGGCCGTAATCGTCTCAAACAATAAAGGTTTGCCGTAACGACGAAGCGGCTGATAGGCGAGTAGTTCCCGCTCCGTAATATCGCGCATGATTTCAACAGCACCGATTAATGCCTCGTCTTGATACACCGGGGTTAAATCCGATAATGTCACAAACTCTTCGCCTGACTTCAGCCAGTAGTTTTGACGATGATTTTTAATCGCCTGCTCCGTTTTGAGTACATGATAAATCAGACTATCCTGACCGCGTGCATCCAGTGCCTGTTCCATGCGCTCGTCACTTGAAATACCTTTTAGCTCACGCATTTTTTCGTTAAAAATAAGCGTTTTCCCCTGTGTATCAACCGCATGAACCCCCACTTCGATATGGTTCGTAATATAGCGGTACATCTCCGTTAATTCCATTCTTTTCATGGCATGCCTTCCTCTCGCTTAATGTCATTAAAAGCAAAATAAATTGTCTACACTTTACTTAAACATTTAATTATAATGCAAAAAAATTATGCACCCGATGTTTTTGTTCTTTATTTTATTATACCCTACATTATTTTAATGGCCTCTTTATTTTTTAAAATATTGAAATACCTGAAAAGTCATTTAGGCGAAGCATAAACTTTGACGCTCTGTCGTAATGGCTGTATAGTATTCATATGAACAGAATAAAAGGTCAGCCATCTCACAACTGATGTTCTTTTCTGACAGCTGACACAGACAGCAACATCGAAGAAACGTTGGAAAAATACGAAAACCGAGATTATGTCGCTGTAAGTCAGCCAACTACTAACTAGGAGGCTTTTACATGACAAAATTCCAAAATGTAAAAATTAATGACAAAGTAATCGTCGAAAACGACAACCGCACAACAATCGGCACTGTAATGACAATTGGTGAGCACCAATTATCAATTCATACAGCCGATAACCGTCTATCGACTTACCATATTAATGATATTGATGAATTAGCGATTTTACTTGATCCAGTCGCTTAATGTATATAAAAAGGAGGACGCAGCAATGCGACCTCCTTTTTTCTATTTATATCTCAATTGTCACTTCTTCATAGTAGCGGACGCAATTTCGACCACTACGTTTTGCCTCATACAATGCCTCATCTGCTTCTTTAAACAGTTGTGTCATATTTACTTCTGTAGCAATATGCGAATGAGACACGCCTAAACTAACAGATAATACTGCTTCAAAAGGGGATGCTGCATGTGGAATTTGCGCTTCAAATACAGCCTGCCTCACCTGTTCAGCAAATGCTTTTATCGTTGTATTATCATCGTCGTGATGGAAGCGAACGAACATAAATTCTTCGCCACCATAGCGCGCAACAAAGGTCTTCTCTGCTCCTGCCTGCTGTTGCAAAATTTTTGCAACCATTCGTAAAGCATGATCACCTTCTAAATGACCATAAAAATCATTGTAATGCTTAAAGGCATCAATATCTAAAATCACTGCACTCACTTGTTGATTTTCAACCTGCAAATGTTGGTCCATATAATGATACAACCCTCGACGATTTGCAAGTGTCGTCAATTCATCACGCATCGATAAATACTCTAATTCTGTATTCAGTGCCTCTAACTCTTCATTTGTTTCACTTAATAACTCACGTTGCATATGATTTTGTGCGGCAACATTGTATAAAAAACGCGAGCCAATTGTCGCAAACACCATAAACACCGTAATGTTAATCATATGCCCTAGAAAAATATCTTCATTTGCTTGTGCTTCATACATCGCAAATGAAATAATCACTAATGGAATAAACTGCATGACCATAAATTTACGCATCGAACAATGATACATTAACACACCGACTAATACATTCGATAAATAAGCGGTCACCTGTCCATACGAGAATTGGTCTAGCACTGTTAAAGCACCACCCCAAAAAATAAAAAATACATAATAACTAAAAATAAAACGATCTAAAAAACGAATATGCTGTTCTTTATTAGGCATCCACCATAGCAGTGTTAACGATACAGCTGATACCGTTAATAAAACAATATAAAAAATAACATAGTAATGTAAGGAAAATCCATGTTCAAAAATATTACGTATTAATAAGGCAACTTCAAAAATGATGACAATAATTAACGAAATTTTAGCACGGTTAACATTATCAATCGTTAATTGACTAAAAAATGAACAGCCTGGTTTCGTTTGTAAAAATAACAATGATTGCATTTGATTCTCCTACTCTATTCGCTAGTATCTATAGATAGTAAACCCCTTATCATCTAGTATAGTACAAATTTTGTTTATGTATCTAGAATAGTTCTACTCATTTAATAGGTCTATACGTTCTTTTTTGTAATCACAAGGGTTACTTTTAGTTCATTATTCAAAAAGGCCGTCCTAAATGGACGACCCAAAACCGAGGACTATAATTAGTTTCTTACTTTTTTCTTTTTCTTAGCAACTTGCTTTTTTTTGCTTGTTTTTTTTGTTTGCTTTTTAACCGCTTTTTTTGGTTTATCAGGAACAATTAATGTATCGACATATGCCGGATTATTGTCGCTCATCGTCGGCATTGTATACGTTTCGGTTTTTGTTTCATACTCAATTATTTCTTCATCTGCCGCAAACGCTTGTGCTGGCCCTACTAACATCACTGTACCCATCATTGTCAACATAATCATTTTTAGGTTTTTTCTCATATTCTTTTGTACTCCTCGGTTTTATTTTTCTTTTTTTATTTCTCTAATAAACCTAAAATACCATATTTATTAAAATTTTAAACATTTTAATTTAAAAATGGTTATATTATACTAAATATTAATCATTTAAAAACTAATTTTCAGACAAAATAATAGAGAAAATGAAATAGCATCTCAGCAGACACTCCCTACATTTTCTCTAATTTTTTTATTTAGCTTGTTTTTTTGGTAATAACACCGTAAATATCGTGCCACTATGCAACGTGCTATCGACCGTAATTATACCATTGTGTAGCTGTACCATTGATTCAACAATTGATAGACCTAATCCTGAGCCTGAGATGGTTTGCGTACGAGCATCATCCGCACGATAAAAACGCTTAAAAATTTGCTGGCGTTGTTCGTCTGTCATGCCAATGCCACTATCTTTTACTTCTAGGCGTACTTTATCTCCATCATTTGTAGCAATCACTTCAATACTGCCACCATCACGATTGTATTTAGTTGCATTCGTCAATAAATTATCGACAATCGTTCCTAACATGACTGCATCTGCCTCAAGTTCAATATCCTCAATTTGAGAGCGCAACATAATGCCTGCTTGCCCAATCTTCCAGCGATGCTGATGAAGCATTTCATGTAATAAAGCTGTGAAATCCACTTTTTCAAATTTCACTAAATGCTGCATTTGATCAATGGATGTTAGTTGTAGCAATTGCTGTGTTAAATTGGATAACCGCTGAATCTCACTATTAATAACGTCAATATATACTTTCTTATCCTCATTCGTTAGCGTATCTTTTGCCAATAAATTCGTATAGCCTTTAATACTAGAAAGTGGCGACTGAATATCATGCGACACATTTGAAATAAATTCGCGGCGTACATCTTCCATTTTCGCAAGCTGTGCCGTCATATATGAAAAGCTCGTTGCCAGTTGCCCGATCTCATCTTTCGTCGTCACATCAAGTGGCACATCAAATTTCCCTTCTGCAATGACATGCGTTGCACGTGTCAATTTACGAATAGGCTTGACCAAATAATACGTACTAATAAAAACAAATAAAATACTTAATAAAATAGCTGCTGCAAACATAACACCAAATAGCCCATGCATTTCATTAAATAATAATTTAATATCTGGTCGTAAAAATAATGCATATTGATGCTGATCATGTGAAAGCTTCACACCCACCGTATTAGACAATTCATTGGCAAAAAAGCCTGTCACAAATGTTTGTTGTGGAAAATCACGTATGCCATGATAGGGTTTGCCCGCTAAAACGTCGTCAATGGCTTGCTTTGATATTGTGGTATCGCGAAACGCCGAACCGAAAAAACGTTCATTGCCATTATCCTCGACAATATAAAATTGATAGCCAATTTCAGATAAATTCTCTAAATATTCATCTAGTGATATATCTGGATGCAAGGACGTAAATTCTGCAATACTTTGTGCAATACGCATATTTTTCTCATCATTTTCAGGCTTTAACTTTTGCTGGTAATAGCCATTTGCCAATACAAAAGCGATAAGCGAGCTCACAACCATAATACAAGCCGTTAAAGCGACAAATTTTGTATACAGCGTCTTCATGCATAAACCTCTAGCATATACCCAACACCGCGTACTGTCTTAATTTCAATGTCTTCGACTAAATCACGGAAATGCTCTCGTAGACGTTTGACGTGCACATCGACTGTACGCGTATCACCTACAAAATCAAGTCCCCATACATGCTCAATCAGCTGTTCACGCGTAAAAGCTTGTCGTTTATTCGCAACTAAAAAACGGAGAAGTTCAAATTCCTTCGGTGGCAAGAAAAAGGTTTCATTGCCTACGACGACTTTAAAACTCGCTGTATAAATCATTAAATTGCCTGCCTTTAGCACGTCACTGTCTTCCTGTACATGATAGCGTCGCAGTAGCGCTTTTAAGCGAAATAATAGTTCTTGTACATCAAAAGGTTTCACTAAATAATCATCTGTACCCGATTCATAGCCTTTCGCTTTGTCATTAATTTGATTTTTTGCTGTCAGTAAAATAATAGGTAAATCAATATTTTTACGCAGCTCTTTTGTTAATTCAAAACCGTTCATAAATGGCATCATTACATCAAGCACTGCCGCATCAATTACTTGTTTTTTTGCGATGCTCAGTGCCTCCATACCATCCTTCGCTGTTAGAACGTCATATCCAGCATCTCGTAATGTCAACGATACAAGTTCTAAAATATGTACATCGTCGTCAGCTACTAAAATTGTTACCATCGTATTCACTCCTCTATCCTTCATCATACAAAATGCATACAAAAAGGCAAAGCGAAATGCTTTGCCCTCAACTCACGATTATTGTTCATCAATAAAACGTGTCATATAATATTCATCAATATATCGTCCATCAATTAACATGGCATCTTGCTTTGTTCCTTCAATCGTATAGCCCATTTTACGGAAGAGGAAGATGGCCTTTACATTATTCGTTAACACCATTAACTCTAGACGGTGTAAGCCATTATCACGCGACCAAGCATGCATATGTTCGAATAACTTCGTGCCGACACCTGAACTTCGTGCCTTACTATGCACGCCAACAGCGATTGTTCCGCAGTGCTTCGTGCTATGTATGACACCACGCTTCACTTGCAGATAACCAATAATATCGCCCGCTTCCTCCGCTACAAAGATCGTCATCGAATCTTTATTGTCCGTTATCCACTTCGCAATCCGCGCTTCATTTAAATCGATTTCTCCTAGCTGGAACACAACTGAATCATATGCATCGGCATTTTTAATTACTTCTACTAATTGTGCCGCATCGTCTGCTGTCGCAATACGAATATCCATCCAAACACCACCCCTTTTACTCTTTATCTGTTTATTACCCTCTTTTCATAAGATTAACATGACAATCCTATGTTAATTTTTACTACTTCAAGGATAACAGAATGTTCTGTATAATTGAAAGTAGGAGGAGATAGTATGAGTTTAGCATTAGCAGAAAAACATTTAGCTCAGTTTCACGTAAATGAGCGTATTCAATTATTAAATGAATCATCCGCAACAGTAGAAGAAGCGGCCAATGCATTAAACTGTGAGCCTGCAAGAATTGCGAAGTCTTTAACATTCGGTGTTGGCGATGATGCAATTATGATTGTTGCAGCTGGGGATGCCAAAATCGACAATAAAAAATTTAAAGAACAATTTGGTGTCAAAGCGAAAATGCTCGCCCCAGAACATGTAGAACAGCTTGTCGGTCATGCAGTCGGTGGTGTTTGTCCCTTTGGTGTTCCACAAACCGTACCGATTTTTTTAGATGCTTCACTGAAACGATTTACAACGGTCTTTCCTGCATGCGGTACAGCGAACAGTGCTATCGAGCTAACCATTGCTGAGCTCGAAACATTTAGCAATTACCGACAATGGATTGACATCGGTAAGGGCTGGCAATTGGAGGTATAATTTTTTAGCGCGTAGAACGATTTCATTTTTCAGAAATGGATCAGAGGCTCAAGAAGCGTGTTTTGGCTACGACATAACTGAAAATATGTGACAACGCCAAAAATAATTACGCTTTTACATAGAAAATAACAAATCTTTATGAAAAGCTGTCATTTATCGCAATTTTACGGGCGCGAAAAAAGCCGATAAAAACCCAAAATGACGAAAAACAGGCGCAAAATCGAGCTCTGAGGGGCATTTTTTGCACACTTGAAGCGTAAATTTTCACGCACGTCCAAAAATGCATTGTCATTTATTCAAAATGCTTCTATACATGCTGCATCGACCTATTCCGGCCCGAAAACACCCCTTTTCCAGACG
>NZ_HE578958.1:460730-468641 GCF_000307285.2 Kurthia sp. Dielmo | reverse complement strand
AACACCCCTTTTCCAGACGAAAAAGGGGTGTTTTTTGCTGTTTTTTCATGAGCTTTTAATAAAAAAAGCGTTGTCAACGCGCAAATTATTTGTATAAAATACGCTACTTTTTTGTTATTTATCGACGACTAGGCAAATTTCCACTAAAAGGTTGTGTCTTATCCCCTAAGGCTGTCGCTTACTCATAAATATGTCGTATCTAAAAGACGCTTTCTGAAGTTATCCACTATTTTTCTTAAAAAATAGAAAAGATAATCGATTATGATGACATGCGACATTTTCTATTGACGTTTACCATATACCGTAATATGTTTTGGCAAGATAGAGAAATGTGCAGGCAAATGCTCCATCATATCTCCATCAACATTAAGCTGAATGCCCGATGGTCCATTAATCGTCATTTGATGCGCTCGAAATGCATGCACATCTTTATCATCTCGGAATGTTCCAGCAGCAATTTTCGTCATCAATTTCGCGATTGTTAAAACAGAGCCAGATTTCACAACAAACCCATGTAAATAGCCATCATCTACAGCGGCCTGATCCGCAATTGTAGACATACCTCCTACAGAATTTGTTAGCGCCACTAATACGAGTAAAGACTCCTCTGAAAATTGTTGACCGTCTGCGTCAATATCAAAAGAATAGGTTTCGTGTTGAAATGCTGCCTTTGTACCTTCCCATGCATACGCAAGCGAGCCAAGCATTGATTTTTGCTCACTCGATACATTGCCCACCGAGTCTGGCAATGAACCGATTGCTACAACATTTGTAAAGTATCGACCATTGAGCTTACCAATATCCACCTCTACGGATGGACCACCAATGCAGGCAATTGCTCCTTCCACATCAAGTGGAATGGACAATGCACGTGCAAAATCATTTACTGTCCCAAGAGGTACGACACCAACCTTTGGACGATATGTTTGTTCGGCTAAGCCATTAATACCCTCATGCACCGTTCCATCACCTCCAACAAGCACCACTAAATCTAGTTGCTGCTTGCAAGCTTCTTTGGCAAAGTCCGTTGCATCGCCTTCCTTTTGTGTTTCACAAACCGTCACCTCATAATGTGCTAATTGTTTTTTAATTGTTCAATACAAGATGTGCCTTGCTCTTTGCCTGATGTTGGATTTATAATAATCATCGCTTTTTCCATCGCTTTTCGCTCCTACTCACTACTTTTTTTAAAAATGAACGTTACTGTATTACCGCATTTCATTACGTCATGTAACTCATCATAAAAGCTACCTCCCTCAATTCCAGATAAATGACACCATGCTTTCGTGCGTAACAACGCTATAAATAATTCATTGCGTAATAATTGATTCCGTTCATCCTTTGCAAGTTTATCAATACCAACAACATACAGCATATATGCCTCATGCCCGCGAGCTCGCTCTACAGTTGATACCGTCACAGCTCCAGGTACGGAAAACGTTTTATCATCTGGAATATGTGTCGGCACGCCACGTTCTGCTAGCCCCGTTGCTACTTCTTCTAACAATTTCTCATCTTCGCCAAAGACGAGCACTGCGATATGCCGCGTACAATCGAGCTCATCTTCATGTATATTTTGCTGTAGACGCTTCGCTAAATCGTCAAGCTCCTGTGGACGTGAGGCATGCGTTTCAAGCGTTACTAAATCGCCATCCCATAGCTTAGGCACACTATTTGGTGAATGCTCTGGTGGGCGATATAACACAATTTGCTCCCCTTCCTGGAACACGCCCATCCGCACTTCGTAACCTAAATGTTGCCATGCATCCTTCGTCGTAATGCCAGCCAACATTCCCTCTTTTCGCAGTAGTCCCATACCGATTGTGTGCGCCGCAACGATAATCGGTCCAGGTGTACGATAGCAGCGATGCATAATATCACTTTTTAACAAGCCACCCTTATGCATTCCTGTCACAAAATGACGAAATGACGGCTCCTCGCCAAATAAATCGCGTGCGGTCGGTGTCAACATTTTGGTTAAATCCGTACTCTCATCGTACGCCCAAATTAAACGGCGATTTACCTTCTCATTTTCAATTGGCTGTACGAGCTGATAAGCAAGCCAGTAAAACGCTTGTTTATCCTTATAACGATACTGCTCGTCTGATACAAAGCATTCGCCTTCATCGATTAATAATGCATCATATAGTTGTGTAAAAATATACACATTGCTTAAAAAGTCTGTGCATAATGCGCCAACTAAATCGCTATCCGATGTAATATGCTGCTGCTTTTTCAGTAATTGTTGTGTTGGTGGCTCATAGCTATGCGCTTCACAAATTGTCGCAAAAAAGCCATCATCACCGAAAAATGATTTTACCTGAATATGTGATTTTGCTGTCTCATAACTTACCGCATCATTACTAAAATAACGTAGCCAATGGTCGATTTGGTCGATAATCGTTTCTTGCAAATGCGATGAAAAATATACAAAGCCAATTTGCCAATCTGGATATTTCAAATGCATATGCGCTGCTTTTTGACACTGTACAACGGTTTTCCCTGTTCCTGCAATGCCGCGAATACGCTGCTGTCCTGGTGGAATAATTTTACCCAATTCATTTTGCTTTAAATCTACTTCCTTCGCTTGCTTTGATAACTCATAAACCACTTCATAGCGTGTGCCGGTCTTCGTTGGTCGCTGTTCGCGCTCACGTAGGCGAATACCATGTAATAACGACTGTACTAATAAAAAGCGCTCGTCATTAAATCGAGCACCTTTTATTTGATATTCAGCATCTTTCATCGTTTGCCATAGGCGGTTAGGTGTCAGCTTATTGCCGAATATAAAATGCGCATCGTCCATGTCATGTTGTGCAATATGCGGGACGACTACAAAGGACTTACCGTGTATTTTATTTTCTGTACGTGGATCTCCTCGATTAAAGACTTCCATTAAACTTTCTAGCTGTATTTGAGCACGCTTTTTTTCTTGTCGTAATGTCGCCGCATCTACTTCACCTGTATGCACATGCAACATCAAAATGCCTTCCTCTCGGTCAATAATTAAAATATCCGGTTGTTCGAATGTATCTTCTATTTTTGTATATAAAGGAAAGCGCCAATAACTTTTGCTATCGCGCTTTGCAAAAATTTCTTTTATCGTTTGCCAAAGGAGCCAGTCATGTGAATCCTTTGAACGTTCAAGACGTTCCATCTCAATAAAGCGTTCCATCATGTTGTCACTATTCTTCACGTAGATCACTCCCATTCTCGATATTAATTACCCTATACCCACATTTCTTCGAACAAATACGGGTATAGACAAGGTAAGGAGGAATTGACAATATTCACCTTATTCATTTTTGTGCCACAAGTGCCAGTCAATGTTTAAAGCGCTTACAAAAGTGCTATATAAACAATAAAACTAATAGGGAGGGTTTCACATGTATGAGAAAATCATGGTTTGTGTAGATGGAACGGAAATGTCGTATAAGTTGTTTGAGCAAGCAATTGTTGTCGCCGGACGTTATGATTCGGATGTCTATTTAGTACGAATTATCGATATGCGTGCTATCCCCTATATGAAAAGTTATGCAGCAATGACCTTTGATCAAATGACTGAGGATGCGTATAAAAAATGTCAGGAAGTTGTCGCCTCCTACAAAGCAAAATCCGATACACCTGAACGCTATGACCGCGTCAATATTATTGTCGAAGCAGGATCTCCTCGAAAGTTAATCACACCGAAAATTGCGAAGGAAATAAATCCTGGTCTTATTATTTGTGGGGCACGTAGTCCGAAAAAAGGCGCAGAACGCTTTGTTGGCAATGTGACGATGCATATTTTAAATACGGCAAAATGCGATGTGCTTGTCGTTCATCCAGATTTGTAAAAAGTTGTCGATTCCCCTCCCCGCACCATGTATACTAGGTGTAGGGAGGGATTTTTATGTATCAACATATTTTAGTTTGTATTGATGGCTCTGAAGTATCACCACTCGTTTTAGAACACGCAATTGACGTGGCGGGGCGCCATACCGCAAAAATTCATGTGGCGAATGTCGTGGATACACGCAACTGGCCTAGCTTTGAAAATTTAACACAGACAGAAGAACAGTTAAAACAAGCAGCACATGCAAAGGCCGAAGAAGCGGTGAAACAATTCATTGAAAAAAGTGGTTTACCAGAAACACAATTTGATGTCATTGTCGAAGCCGGTTCTCCGCGCTCGATCATCACAAAAAAAATCGCCAAAGATGTTGGTGCCGATCTTATCATTATCGGTGCATCAAGTGTCCGTGGCTTAGACCATCTTGTTGTCGGTAGTGTCGCAAGTGCTGTCTTACGCACCGCGACTTGTGATGTACTTGTTGTACGTCGCCCGTAAGAAAAAAGAGACTTCCAAAATTGGAAGTCTCTTTTTATTTTGCTGAAAAATAAGCGATTGTCGTCTGAATCGCACAATCAATATGCCGGCGATAATCGGTTGTCGTTGCCACATTATGACCTAGCACATGCGTGACTAATTTTTGCTCCTCATAAACGACATCCGTACTATCTTGCACACCTTGTGCCTCAACCGCTAATAAATAATAATCTCGCTGCATATTTTTAGCGATTAATTGCTGAACAGGCTGCAAATCCCTCAGCAAACGGTGAACCCAGATGAGCATTTCATAGGCAATGAAATACGCAAGAATATACGCGAATTTTTCATTTACAGCAAACGGACTTCTCATCCAAAATTGCTGTAAAATCTTATTCTTACGCAGTAAATCCAGCGTATAAATATTACACGCAAATGGCATTGTTTTTTGCACGTCATAGCATAGACCAAAGCACTCTTCATTAAATAGGAGCCATACTTGAATTACCACCGCATAGCTATTAAGAAAATTGAGAGAAAGCGGCTTTGTGACATCTTATGCTATTAAAACCTGTGCAGCAATTTGCTGAAATTTCTGCAAAACCGCATCACCTACCACAAATAATGCGTGTTGAACCGTCAACTGGTCGTGCATATCATCACCTTTTCATTCGTAGTATGTTCTATACTACAGGAAGTGAAATAAAGTGCGAAATAAATATTAAGATACAGTTTCTGTATTTTCGGATGGTTTTTTTGAGCGTAAAATCAATCCAACTATAAATCCTATAACACCTGTTATAATCCATCCAGCACCATTTGCAAAGAGTGGTACAAAAGCAAATGTACTATTAATTGAATCTACTGCAATATTAGCGTCTTTTAAAGCATCCAAAATAGCAATAACTGAAACGCCAATAATTGTACAAATATAAACAATTTGAGCACCGCCAAATAGTTTGTCAGCAAACACTAATATGATTAACGCGATAGCAATTGGATAAAGTAGCATTAAGATTGGTGATGCCATGCTTAGAATCGTACTCAATCCAAAATTGGTAATAACCAAACTAACCGCTGAAATCACAATTAACCATTTTTTATACGAGATAGCTGGTAAAATACGCGCAAAGTATTCTGCTACAGCTGCAAGACATGCAACATTTGTTGTAATACCTGTTAAGAAGATTACAACACCAATTAAATACAATCCAAATTGTCCAAATAACGCTTTCGAAGCCAGTGCAATTAATTCGCCACCGTTTTCCTTATAACCAATAGCATCAACACTTGATGCACCAATCCAGGCCATTGAAACTTGTAATAAAATTAATCCAACTAAAGTAACAATTCCAGCTTTAATAAATACAGATGAAACTTCTTTCGCAGATGTGATACCTAATGCATCAATTGATTTAATGAAAATACCTCCAAAAACAAAAGCCGCTAAAACATCCATCGTAAAATATCCTTGTGTAAAGCCACTTAAAAAAGCTCCTGTAGCTGTTTCATATCCAGCGCCAGCTACGGGTTCATGAATTTTACCCATTGGTGTAAAAACTGATTTAGCTACTAAAATAATTAGCAATAGACCAAAAACAGGAGTAATTAATTTCCCTAATCTATCAACAAATTTAGATGTTTCCCATGATAGATAAATAGTTAAAATAATAAAAATAACAGAAAATAACAATAAAAAATTGTATGATTTGTAGAAGACGGTAATAATTGCCGTACACCAATTTCGTAAACAACACTAGTTGTACGAGGAATAACATATAGTGGTCCTAAAGCTAAAAATAAAGCTACACTAAATATTACTGCAAACAAAGGATGTACACGACCTGCAAGTTTTTCTACAGTCCCACCAGCCTTTGTTAGTGCAATAATTGCTAAAATAACAAGCCCTACTCCTGTAATCAAGAATCCCGCCATAGCAATAGCTGTATTTGTTCCTGCCTCTTGACCAACAACAGGTGCAAAAATTACGTTTCCTGCCCCTAAAAACATTGCAAATAACATAAAGCCAATAATGACAACTTGGATATTAGATACTTTGTTCATATCCATAACCTCCATATATTAAAATAATTTATACTGAGAAACCAGTTGTATATACATCATGCGCTTGTAGTACAAAATTATGTTCTCCTGTAATCCATGCAGCTCCTGTAATTTTTGGAATAATTGCTGGATACTTCCCTACTGTTGTTTTACCAATAATTTCTCCTGAAAATCGAGATCCAATAATACTTTCCTGAATAATATGATCACCAATACTTAAATCTAATGTTGATAGCTTTGCACAAGTTCCTGTGCCACATGGTGAACGGTCAATTTGGTTATCTCCAAATACAACAACATTTCTGTAATGATTGCAACCTATCTCTTCTGTAAATTCAATTAAATCTACCGTTGTAATAGTTGGCTTTTCCGGGTGAACCATAGATAACTCATCATTCAGAATATTTCGTATTTTATGAGCATAATACATGAATTTATCTTTATTTTTAAGTTCTATTTCTAAATTCAACTGAGAAGATTTTACTATCCCAAAAAAACTTCCACCAAAAGCTACATCAACTTGAATAAGGTGTTGATCTACTTGTAGTTCATAATTCTTAATAAAAGAAAATGAAGGTACGTTAATAAAAGACACACTTTTTACATATTCTTCTTCATAATCAACGTGGCATTCAATTAGCCCAGAGGGTGTATCTACATAAACTAACTCTTTTTTAGCAATCAACCCCTTTGTAATACACATCGTAACTGTACCTATCGTGCCATGCCCACACATATTTAAATAATCTCCGGAATCCATAAAAATAACACCAATATCGGCTATTGGATTTGTGGGCTCCACTAGAATTGAACCAAACATATCTTTGTGACCTCTAGGTTCATTCATAAGTAATTGTCGAATATGATCATAATGCGTTCTAACAAAATCTTTCTTTTCCATCATTGTGTCTCCCGTAATACTTGGAAATCCACCTGTAACAATTCTTGTTGCTTCTCCCATCGTATGAGTATCAACTGTTTTTATTTCTAAAGTGTAATTTTTCATAAAAAAATGTCTCCTTTACTTTTTTTACAAAACATACTCCGTATCATAAGTTAAAAAAATTATTTTGAAAAGCTATTTTTTACAATAAAATCTTTTTAAAACTTTTTTCTCTACAAAAAACCTTTATTTTCTAAGGTATTTTTAGCTTTTTTTAAAATTATAGTTTTTTTTCGGAGTTGCTTTTTTCAAAGAATCATTATATTCTACGAATTAAAATTCAAACTTTTTACAGAAAAGGAGCAATTACCTATGAACTTAAGAGACTTTTTTTATGATTTATCAGAAAATCAAACACTTAATAATCTTGCACAGCAATACGGATTAAAATTAGGTGCACAATCCGTGGTCGCAGGTACAAACATCCCTGAAACCCTAGAAACGATTAAACAATTAAATACCCAAGGGATTGAAACAACAATTGATAACTTAGGGGAATTTGTACATGACCGCGCTGAAGCAACAGCAGCAAAAGAGCAAATTTTAGCAGTCGTAGAAGCGATTCATGCGAGTGGTGTTCAATCCCATATTTCAA
>NZ_HE578958.1:449655-459156 GCF_000307285.2 Kurthia sp. Dielmo | reverse complement strand
TTAATATAATAATAGAAGAAAAAAAACCCCAGCCAAATCGGCTGGGGTTTTTATATTACTACGGCAGTTTCACGGTCACTTTAAATAAATCGCCATCCACTTGAATTACTAAATGTGTGCCATGTAGGTTGGCAATGGACTGCGCAATCGCAAGACCAAGGCCAGAGCCTTCTGTATGGCGTGATGCATCGCCGCGTTTAAAGCGGTCCACAAGCTCATCGACATTTTCCGTTAATTCATAGGCAGAGACATTTTTAATAGTCAATGTACCTTCTTTTAATTGCACATGCACACGTGTGTTAGGCGCGCTATATTTAATCGCATTGCCAATTAAATTGTCAATCATGCGTGCCCATTTCGCTGCATCCACCGTCAATGAATAGCTTTCAGCATCGAACTGTGTGCGAATCGTTAATTGATGCGCGGTCGCAAGCTCTTCATGCTCCCCAACAAGCTGCTGGAGTAACTGGACATAATCAATCGTCTGCTTATGCAACTCAACCTGACCAGATGCCATTTTTGTGACATCAAATAAATCATCAATCAATCCTTTTAATTTTTGCGTTTTCGCATCGAGGACCTCAATATACTTCGCATGCTCCTCAGCCGTTAATGCCGGATTTTTCAGTAAGTCTGTATACGTCATCATTGCCGTCAGTGGCGTTCGTAAATCATGGCTCACATTCGTAATCAGTTCGGTCTTCATACGCTCACTATTTTGCTTTTCAGCCATTGATTCATCGACACCCATTTTTAATTGCTGAATGCGCTGTGAATGCTTCGCAAGCGGTGACGAGCCTGTTAGCGCTGTATTCTTGTGACCAAGTAAGGCTTCATTCGTTTGATCCATCACTTGTTTCATCGCCGCTAAATGCTTCAGTCCCTTGTACATAATGGGTAGCATCACAACGAGCCATAAGAAGATGTAAATAATTAGTATACTACTGTTGAAATTATACTGCATAACAATGAGGAATCCAATCCCTGCTAGGAAAAAGGCAAACCAAGAAAATAGCGTAAAGAAAGTATATTGTGGCAGTTGAAGTGCCTGTGCAAGCATTTGACCAAACTTCACTGAAACCAAGCGCTCACGTACATTTCCACCGCGGAATGCATAAACAATATTATGCATAAATTGCAGTAGCCAATAAATTAAGAAAGCGGAAATGGCCCACATACTAATAAGGGCAAAATAATCTATAGTAGAACCATAGTAACTCTGTGTGAAGATTGATGTCACATTTCCGCCAATTAATAAGCCAATCACGCCAATCACAAGCGATAGCCCAGCTAACACTTCAATCGACCAAGAGAGCTTCGGATACTTTTTACGTAGTGGCCACCATAAAATCAGTGCAACAATCAGTGCAATAACACCTGCAATTTGAATGATTTGTAATACAAGCTTCAACTGCTCAGCTTGCGTTATAGCCTTTCCAAGCTCGGTCGTAGCTTTTGCTGATGCTGGCAAATACCACTGAATATCGTATGTTGCATCCTCCGCTGGGATAAGCTCAAATTCGAAGCCATCTTCCGGAGTCTCATACCAGCCAGCATAACCGTCATATGGATTAAGAGTAAAATTTGATGTTTTTTCAGAGAATATAGCTTTTTCCTTTGTATCTTCATTTGAGAATACTTGTCCCGTTTTTGTATTCGTTGCTTTATAGACAATACCATCTAACTGTGCATCATCATTTTTTAAACTCTCATAATATTTTTTAATATGCTGTTTTTTTATAGGCAACACAATTTTCGCTGTAAACGCATCGTCATTATAAATTTTTTGATTGTAGCGAAGTGCTGCTTCTAGCTCCTGCTCCAGCGCCTTTTTTTGCTTAGCTGATGTTTTATAGCTCATAACGTTTTTATACGCACCGCGAAGATTTTCTGTCCGTTCATTTTCTGAGCTTGCTAAGCTTTCGCGGTACATTTGTAAATCCTTATTGGTTACGGTCGTGTTTTTCAGTAAATCCTTTAATTTATGCTGTAAAATAATCTCCTTCTCTATTAGTGTCATATTATTTCCAGCTATATTTTGAACATTTTCAGCATCCTTCGCCGGATTATTAAAGCCAAACATAACATATGCCACAAGTGCGACACAGCTCAGCGCCAGCAACATACTAATAAATCCTCTTCTCACCTTTATCACCTCATCATTTTAATAAGAGAAAGTGAACAGCACATACAATAATTGTCGATAAGCCTAATACCGTTGCAATAATCGACCAACTACGGCTGCTCAATTTTATAGCCGACACCCCATACTACTTTCACATATTGTGGATTTTTTGGATTAGCTTCTACTTTTTCGCGGATTTTACGGATATGAACAGCGACGATATTCGCCGCATTATAAGCAGGCTCCTGCCAGACCGCTTCGTAAATCGCATCTATTGGGTAGACACGGCCTGGATGCTGCATGAGCAACGTCAAAATTTGAAATTCAAGCGGTGTTAATTTCACTTCATTGCCGCTGACAAAGCATTGCTTTGTTTCCACATTGATGCTCAAATCACCAACGTCTATCGTCGCCGCATTATTTTCTACAGCATATGTACCAAGCGTCATATAGCGGCGCAGTTGAGACTTCACGCGTGCCAGTAACTCAAGCGGACGGAAGGGCTTCGTCATATAATCGTCCGCACCGACAGATAGCCCTAGGATTTGATCCGCTTCCTCTACTTTTGCGCTCAGCATAATAATCGGAATATTACGCTCTGCTCGAATTTTAAATGTCGCCTGAATCCCATCTAGCTTTGGCATCATGACATCTAAAATAATTAAATGCACCTCTGTTGTCGCGAGTAATGCAAGCGCCTCTTCTCCGTTCTCTGCCTGCACGACCGCATACCCCTCATTTTTCAAATAAATTTCAATTCCGCTGCGAATATCCGCATCATCGTCGACTACTAAAATCGTATACATGTCCATTGCCTCCCTCTCGAAGTACCTCTATCGTATAAATAAATTCTTAACATTTGCTTATAATAATTATGAAGAAATTCTTAAGTTTTGTCTGCCCCTCTTCAAAAATGACGAAATGATTACAATTTCACGATAATATCCCTATTTTTAGCCGTCATTCATGAACTTTTTGTAACGGCTTTCTTTTTGCTGTAGTCATAAGCGAAAAAATCACCTATAATAAGCGTAAACGGATTGGAGGTTATATACCTATGATGGCTATTATCACTACTATCATCTTCATGGTAATTGGTGTCGGTTCAGTGCTTGCGCTTTTCGTAATCAACGCATACGATATCAACTATTTATCACTACCACCTGAAGAAATTGAAAAACACCGCCAAGCAAAACGTAACGGAACAAAAGTTGCTCATTAGTTTTGACTTGTAAGAGACTTTGACTGTTGTCTAAGTCTCTTTTCTTTACCTTCGTACAACAAAAAAAGCAGAAATCGCCTACTGACGATTTCTGCTTTTTCTATGTATGTCTAACGTAATTCATCACACACACAATTTCCATTCCACAATCCCTATTTGTTATCCTACAGAAGTATCAGGCGAATGTAAAGCCCTAAAAGCGTAATTAGCAAAATAGGTGGCGTTAAACGTATGCCTAGCTTGAAATACTGGCCCCAAGAAATGCGAATTCCTTGCTGACGCAGTACATGCAGCCACACAAGGGTCGCGAGCGAGCCAATCGGCGTGATTTTAGGTCCTAAGTCTGTACCAATAATATTGGCATAAATGAGTGCCTCACGTATGATACCACTCGTCGATGTCTCGGCAATTGCGAGCGCATCGATCATGACGGTCGGTAGATTATTCATCACAGAGGATAATACCGCCGCAATAAAGCCCATTGAGATGGTTGCTGCAAATAAACCATGCGATGCGCACCACTCAATGACCTCCGCAAGCACCGTTGTAAAGCCCGCATTGCCCATACCATAAACGACGACATACATCCCAATGGAAAATAACACAATATTCCACGGGGCACCTTTGAGTACAGCTTTCGTTTTTACCGTATCTGAACGACTGGTCGCCACTAAAAACAGTAAGCCTGTTCCAAGGACGATAAACGATACCGGAATATGAAGCGGCTCACTAAGAACATAACCAACAAGTAAAATGGCGAGCACGACCCATGACCAGTGAAAGAGCGTCTGATTACGAATGGCCGTCTTTGGTGACTTTATCGACGCGACATCATAGTGCTTTGGAATATGTTTACGGAAATAAATGTACAATACCGTAATCGTTGCTACGAGTGAAAATAAATTCGGCACGAACATACGCGATGCATATTCCATAAAGCCAATTGAAAAAAAGTCCGCCGAGACGATATTCGTTAAATTACTAATCGTAAACGGCAGCGATGTCGTATCCGCGATAAAGCCACTTGCCATAATAAACGGCAGGAGCATCGCCTCTTTAAAGTGCAGATTTCGCACCATCGCGAGGACGATTGGCGTTAAAATAAGCGCGGCCCCGTCATTGGCGAATAATGCAGCCACAACCGCACCGAGTACGCTAACGTAAATAAATAAGCGAATGCCGCTTCCTTTTGCGAGGCGCGCCATATGAAGCGCGGCCCACTCAAATAAGCCGATCTCATCTAAAATAAGTGACACTAAAATAATACCAATAAACGCAAGCGTCGCATTCCACGTAATGCCGATTACTTCTTTTACATCACCAAAATCAACGACACCTACAAGTAGGGCAACAGCGGCACCAATACACGCTGTCCACCCGATATTAAAGCCTTTCGGTTGCCAAATGACGAAAAAAATCGTCACAGCAAAAATTCCGAAAGCGAGTAAAAATGTTCCCATCTTGTACGCCTCCTCAGCGTGATACCTTCCTTATGCTAAGGGTTCTGTGACAAAAGTGCAATATATGAAAAAAGAAAAATCACGCTATCAGCGCGATTTTTCTCTTTTACTTAATCGGTCGTGCACGAATCGTCCGCTTCAATGGATGCTCCGCTAACATATTCATTTTTAAGTGACATGCTGCTGGTTCTATCGACGCCATAAATTCAGCCACCGAATCATAGTGTTCATTGATTCTACCTGATTCTAAAATCGCAATCTGATCCGACATCAAACAGGCCGCTTTAATGTCATGTGTAATAAAAACATACGTTAATTGAAATTGTACTTTTAATCGTTGCAATAACTCAATAATTCGTTGTTGATTGACCATATCTAAGCTACTAATCGGCTCATCTAATATGACCAATTTCGGTTTTAATGCTAGCGCACGCGCAATGTTTATACGTTGTAATTGACCACCACTAAACTCACGTGGGTATTTTGTCAAATCCTGTGCGCTTAACCCAACCTGTTCTAACAATTCAATTATATAAGCGCGCTTTTCTTCGGGTGCCACTGCACGATAGTTATCAAGTGGCTCTGCAATAATTTGCTCCACCGTCATCCGTGGATTAACAGCCGATAGCGAATCTTGAAATACTACTTGTAAATCTCGACGCAATTGTTTGAGCGTCGCACCTTTTGCTTGATATAAATCCTGTCCTAAAAAAGTGACCGTCCCCTGTGTCGGACGTTCAATACCGAGCATAATACGTCCAAGTGTCGATTTCCCAGCACCACTTTCTCCAAGCAACGTAAAGCATTGCCCCTCAGGAACCGCAAGAGAAAGCTGCTGTAGCGTAGGAGCCGGCTGCGTTTTTAACAGGCTTTTTTTCTTATACGTATGAGAAAGTTGCGTCAATGTCAAAATTGTCATGACAAGCCTCCTTCAACTGTCGGGTATGTTAGACGCGCATTCAATAAATGCTTTGTATACGGGTGGACGGGTGCATCAAATAAAGATTGCACATCGGTCATTTCAACAACCCGTCCCTTTTCCATCACAATAACGCGGTCTGCCATCTCTGCAATAACGGATAAATCATGTGAAATTAATAAGATAGCCGTTTGATGCGTAACTCGTATATGTTCTAAATGTTTGAGCACTTCTTTTTGATTGTATAAATCAAGCGCTGTTGTCGGCTCATCTGCAATGATTAACTTTGGGCGTAATACGGCCGCAAACGCAATCATGACACGTTGTAGCATTCCACCACTCAATTCAAATGGATACATTTTCAAAAGTTGAGCGGGATTCTTCAACTGTACATCGCTCAGTGCCTCACAGGCTTGCTCCGTCGCTTGTTTTTTCGTGCATGCTGTATGCTTTCGAATAAGTTCAATCAATTGATGTCCAATTGTATACAATGGCGAAAAAGCGGTCATTGGATTTTGCATAATCATCGCCAATTCACATCCTCGGCGTTGACGCAGCACTTCTTCATTCATCCCTGTCAGTTCTTCGCCATTCAGACGAATTAAACCGTGCTGTGTAAGTCCTTTATCGAGTAATTGAAAAATAGCTAAACTCGTTAGCGTCTTGCCACTTCCGCTTTCGCCGACTAAGCCAACTACCTCGCCTGCTTCAATCGAAAAATCCATTGGATATAATAGTCGTTTGTCACCTAAATCGATGGCTAGCTGCTGCACGTCTAAAATAGTTGTCGTCATTATTTCTCTTTTCCTTTCAGTGCTTGCTTGTTTACATCAAATAAAGTCGCGAGGGATTCTCCTAGTAAATTAAACAACATCACGACAAACATAATACATAGCCCCGGATAAAGCATCAGTTCAATATTACTGCGCACAAAGGATTTCCCTTCTAAAATCATCATGCCCCATTCCGGTGTCGGTGCTTGCACGCCGAGCCCTAAAAAAGACATCGATGAAATATTCATAATCGACCAACCCATTTCAAGCGTACTCATCACTAATAGAGGTGGTAAAATATTCGGGACAATATGCTTTCGTATAATACGAAAAGCAGACGAACCATTAATACGTGCAGCCTTAACATAATTTTCCGTTTTGAGCGTTAGCACCATGCCACGGAAAATACGTGCATAATAAACCCATTGTACAAGAATCAATGCGAAAACAACTTGTTTTAATCCTGGACCAAACATACCGACAAGACCAATGACCAATAACAAATTCGGAAAAGCCATCATCGTTTCGCAAATGCGCATCAAAACATAGTCAATCCAGCCACCAAAGTAACCTGCTACCGTTCCTACAAGAAGACCAATTGATAATGAACAAATAAAAATGACTGTCGCACTTCCAAGCGATGCCTGCATCCCAATAAGGAGGCGTGATAAAATACAACGCCCTAAATGATCAGTGCCAAGTGGATACTGTGCAGAAGGACCTTGTAATTTCATCGCTAAATTCACAACGGTTGGATTATTTGGTGCAAGCCACGGTGCGATAATTGTCAAAATAAATAACAACGCAACTAACACACTATAAAATGTTACTAATTTATGCTGTTTTATAAAATGAATCATGTTATAAATGCCCTCCTTTTTTCACGATACGAGGGTCTATATACATTTGAAGAATATCTACTATTAAATTACATACCAAATATAATACCGCTGACAATAACACATAGCATTGAATGACCGGCATATCACGGCTAAAAATAGCATCGATAAAATAACGCCCAAAACCTGGAATGGAGAAGACTACCTCAACAATGACCATCCCTGTCATCAACGTTCCTAAATTAATCCCTAGCCCCGTAATAACTGGACCAATAGCCAGACGCAGCACATATTTCACCATAATAATGCGTTCTTTTAAGCCTCTCATTCGTGCAAATGACACAGCTGGTTCATGCATATGTTCTAACATATTGGCACGTAGCATTCGCGTATACTGTACAATAAACGGCAACGCGAGCGTAATCATTGGCAAGATAAGATGTTGCCATGTCCCTACCCCTTCAAGCGGCAGAATCGCTAATTTAACCGCAAAAACGATAATGAGTAGATAGCCAACTAAAAAGGCGGGCATCGACGCACCGATAAATGCTAAAAAGCGCGTACTATAATCGACAAAACCATTTTTGTGAAGCGCGGTATAAAAGCCAAGCGGCACACTAATTAAAAAAGTTAGTATAATACTGCCTAGGCCAAGCTGAAATGACACCGGTAGCCGTTCACGCATTTCATCGATTACAGGTCGTTTCGTCATATAGGAATCTCCAAAATCAAACTGAACCACCTTTTTCACCGTCTCTACATATTGAAGAAAGATGGGCTTATTTAAGCCCATCTCCTGACGTTTCTCTTCTAATGCTTGTGGAGTTGGGTGTGTGTTTGATGCTGCAAAATAAGCTTCAGCAGGATCAACCGGCGACATCTTGACCATGATAAATGTTAGCAAAATTGCTAATAAAAAAATCGGAATAAGCGCCAATAAGCGCTTTACAAGAAATCCAACCACATTGCCACCTACTTCAACTTAATGTCTGTGAATGAATGTTCATCACGATTTGGCGCAAAGTGTAAGCCCGTCACATCATCTTGGTAGACTGCAATTTTATTAATATATGAAATTGGTACAATTGAATATTGTTGTTGAATTTGGGTTAAAATATCCGTGTACATTGCTTGACGTTTTTTCTCATCTGTTGATTTTAAAACGCCTTTAATTTCTTTGTTTAATTGTTGTTGCTTATCATAAGAAGCCATCGTTACATGGTAGCCAAACCCTTTACTTGCCACAATATTTACGAATGTATGTGGGTCATACGGTGTACCATAGTTGCTGAATAAGTTAATGTCAAAGTCATCGCCTTTAAAGCGTTTCACTTGGTTCGCTAATTCTTCTGATACGAGATTTACTTTGACACCAATGGCTGCCCATTCGGATTGCATTGTTTCAGCCATCGTTTTTTGAATCGTATCAGCTGAAACATACATCATTTCGATTTCAAGTGGTTTGCCATCTTTTTCACGCGCTGTACCGCTCGCATTTAATTTCCAACCCGCTTCGTCTAATAGCGTCGCTGCTTTTTTCGGATCATATGCTACATCCTGTGCCTTAACATCTTGTGTATATGGCATATTCGTTGATAATACGTGATCAGCGGCTTCTTCCATTCCGGCTGTTACGCTATCTACCATTGTCGCTTTATCAAATGACATAGCTAACGCTTCACGTACACGCACATCAGATAGTGTATCACGCGTCGTATTCATGACTAATTGACGCGTTGCATACGGTTCTGAAATTTGTGTTTCTAACGTATCATCTTTTTGAAGATCTTTAAATGTTTCCGTTGATACAGCGCCTTCACCGATAATTAAATCAATATCGCCTTTTTCAAGTGCCATTGCACTCGTTTCTGCATCTGGAATGACTTTAACTTTGATTTCTTTAACATCTGATTTTATACCCCAATAATGCTCATTACGTTCGAAAGTTGCATAATCATCCGCTTTGTATTCTTTTAGCACCCAAGGACCTGTTCCCACTGCTTCTTTCACACCTTTTGATGTGTCATCATCACTTGGAAACCCTGCATCACCTAAAATACGTACAGGGCGCGCTACAGCTAATTCTTGTAGTGTTGCATAATACGGTTCTGACAACGTCATTTTAACCGTTGCATCATCTACCACATCAACGGCTTTAATTTT
>NZ_HE578958.1:442058-449556 GCF_000307285.2 Kurthia sp. Dielmo | reverse complement strand
TTTAATTTTTGTTAACACCGTCAACCATGAATGCGTACCATTTTCTTTCGTTTGACGTAGCACTTCGTCAAAATTACGTTTTACAACTTCCGCATCCAATTTACTTCCATCTGAAAACTGCGCATTACTGCGTAAATGGAATATGTATGTTTTGCCGTCTTTTGAAACATCCCAGCTTTTCGCAAGCATTGGTACTAATTTTCCGTCTTCACCATAGCCAACAAGTGGTTCGTAAACCATTGTTTGTGCAAACATTTGTGAAGGATTATATACATGTGGATTCATTTCTGCTACATCACGTGGCCAAGCAACCGTTAATACATTGTCCTGTTTTGCATTATCTGCTTTACTCGCTGAATCACTACTTGAACATCCTACTAATCCTAGCAATACCGCTGACACCAATAAACTTGCTACAATACTTTTCTTTTGAAACTTCATTCACATATTCTCCTCTGTCCTATAAGGTATAAACAAATCGTCATTTCGTTTATATTCATCCTCTTCATTTTCTTTTTTATAATGGCGTATCATGAATGCGCTGTCAATAACTAATTAATAATGTTTCTCAATTAAAAATTCTTAAATCAGTATTTTCAGCCAATTACGATAGATATTTTAGCGTTTAGACGCGAATTCCCTATTGCTCATAATCATCAAAAATGTCAATTCATGTCTATATAAAACAAAAAACACCTGATTTCTCAGGTGTTTTTTATTATAACGTAAATGCCACGGCACCTTGCTCGTCTTCAAAATCATGAATTTTCAGGACCAACTCTGATACTGCTGGCAGTAGCCCCTCATGTTTATTGTAGCCGACAAGTAAGCTCAGCATCTCAAATTGTTTTTTATCTTTTAAGGCGTTAAATTCCGCAATAAAGTCATCCGAAATATGGCACATGCCGTCCGTAATAAAGACAATATCGCCATCTTTTGCGGATTTTTCTAAATGCTGCATGGCCTCGCGTAGCGGTGCTTCAAAATTTGTGCCGCCACCGATATATGATGCTGCGACATCGAGCATATCACGTACGCTATAGCGCCCTTTTTTAAACACCTTGACGTCACTGTAGCCTACATCGCCGCTAAATGGAATAAACACAAAATCGCGCTTTTCCTTTTTGGCAATCGCCAACAGCGCGAGCACAAAGCCCTTTCCTTCGACATCAAGTTCCTGCATACTGCCACTCTCGTCATAGCACACAACAAAGGCGCCCTTGCCCTTTTTTGTGCGCTTTTTATAATCATACATGAGCGTGCGTCCTTCAGCGAAACGATGCATAAAATCAAGTTTCGATTCCGCTGCCTCAGACTTTAAATATTCAATCGGCAGTAGACGCTCCGCCGCGTTTCCCGTCGTCATGCCTTGCTTTAAAATTGTGCGGACTTGCTTTGTCTTTCGTACATTGCGCGCCTTTAGCTTAAAGCGCCCTGCCCACTCGGCAATTTTTTGAAGCTCTGGATTTTTTGCTAGCTCCGCGGCCAGTGCAAGCTGCTCCTGTATAGGGACTTTTCCTGCATCACCGGCACCAACACTTGGCGCAAGACCACGTAGTAATTCATCGACATTTGACGATACTTCCTCGACCTCCTGTAGCTCTTCATCTAGCATATCCTGCCATGCTGCAAGTGCTTCTGCATCCCCAAAAAGCGTAGCAAGTTCTGCGGGAGACAGTGTATCGCTACCGGCACCACTTGAATTAGACGCTGCCTCGTAGTCAAGTTCCTCCTCTGAGGCAGCAGGTTGTTCGTCTACATCAGCCGGCGTCTGTTCATCCGTCATTTTTTTGAGCCATTCGCCCGTCACATAACTAAAGCGCCACGTCGTGAGTGTCGCCAGTAGTAAATTGCCCTTTGCATTGCCGTGGAGCTTTTGAAAGGCCTCACTGTGAAATAATTGCTGTAACAGCACATAATTAACCGAATCTTCTTCTATTAATGTCGTTTCACCGCTATACAGCGCCTGCCATAGGTCGCTGATTAGCGTATCAAAATGCGGATAATCATACGTAGCAATCAATTCATCGAACTTTGGGAATTGCTGACGAATGCGTGTATACTGCGCCGCAACTTGTGCGTGCTCCTGTTGTAGTGGCATTATAGCAACACCTTCGTTAGCGCCTGCTCCACTTCTTCTTCAAGTGCCTCAAAGCGTTGTCGCTGTTCAGTCGTATCGAGTAATTCTTCGATTTCTACTTTCACAGCTTGCCAGTCATTATATGCCTCAGATGCATATTCTGTATACGCTTTATAGGCGAAATCCGGTGCCGTTTTAAAACGTTTGACAGACTCCATGACATCACCGTAAAATGCCTCTGCTTTTTCAAAGGCATGGTCAAGTGGCGTCAGCACGTATTCATGGATAATCTCATTTACTATCACGCGGTCATCCGCTTCAATCCAGAGCGCATCCTCAAGTACGAGTAAATCATTCGTCACGACCTGCATACGCCCACTTAATAGCGCCTGTGCTTGTAATAGTACAAGACATTGCTTCGTACGGCGGTCTGACACCGGAATCCCCTGCTCTTTTAAGCGGAAATGAATGGCCACAAGTTGCTCTAAAATCGCTGCAGGTATTGTGACAGTGGTCACAAGCTGCTGTAATGAACGTAGCTGGGCGAGTGAAATCGGTGGAACATCGACTGCAGTGGTAGATGAACTAAGCATTGATAACAATGCGTCCGGTGTTTTTAAGCTCGCTACCTCGCGTCGAATGAGGAAGCGGTCATATAAAGCGGCTAGGTCATCCTCCTCGGGAAATTCATTACTTGCGCCAATTAGCGTAAATAGCGGTGTTTTCAGTACAGCCGTCCCGTTTTCAAACTGATGCTCGTTCATAATTTTTAATAGGCCGTTCAATAAATCAGACGTCGATTTAAAAATTTCATCTAAAAAGGCGAAATGTGCCGTTGGTAATTGACCGTCAATATTACGCTCGATTACGCCTTCTTTTAAACGATCAAATTTTGCGGAACCAAATAATTCATCTGGCTGCGTCGTTGGGGAAATTAGACGTGTGAACGTATTGACGTCTGAAAAGGCATCGATGAATTGCTGAATGACACTCGATTTGGCAACCCCTGGTGGGCCGATTAATAAAATATTTTTCTTCGCAATTAATGCGAGCATAATCGCGCGGATTTCTGCTTGGCGTTCAATGAAATTGGCATTCATTGCTTGTTCTGTTGCTAAAAGCTGTTTCACTAATTGTTGCATGACGTAGATACCTCTTTTTCAAAATGGCGTAATAGTAGCGCGTTAAAGGCACGCTGCTGTGGTGGTAATGTAGTAGTTTTTTCTTCAATAAATGCGTGAAGGTCCTCAATAACTTCGATTGTTGTCGGTAAATGGGCCCCGTCTTGCAAGCCGCTTGCGACGTCATTGTAGACGCATGCGAGATAAGGCTGCTGCTCAAACGCTTCAATAAGCGGTGTCGCTTCGCTTTCGACCGCTTCCATCGAGCGGGTGTAGCGGCCATTCTCATAATGCATCGCCGTATGTGCAATCGTTTCAAAAGACTGCAGGCGCTGGATCGTATAACGCTTTCGTTCGGTAATCAACTGGAACTTTTCAGTGCTTAGCTGGACACGAAATGCAGGATTTGGACGGAATAAAAACACCTCGCTCGAAAGTGGGGCAAGTGCTAAGCCTTGTACAATACGTGAAAACGCATGATCGATGACGGCACTTTTCGTTTTGCCATGCATTGTATCCTTTTTAAAATACGTCGTTATATTCAGCACAAAATTCGGCAAATCCTCGGTGCGTAGCATGGTTGGAAAATCGTATAACACATCGGTATTCATCATATAAAATGTCATATAGTCATCGCGAATCCCAAGCTCATCTGACGTTATATTAGCAGCATAGACGTCTACTGACACATCGTATAAATCATCAAAAAATGCACGAATACTTCCACAACTTACACGATGTTTTGCGAGAAGCCAGGCATTGGCATCGTAAATAAACGGTATATGTTTTGCGGCAAACTCAATATGGCGAATGACATGTTCATATAGCGCCATCGCAGTATCAGGTGTTACCTGCGCATGATATGCGTCATAGACATCTTTAAGCGCTTTTAGTGCCTTCTCCTGGTCACTATATTGCTTACGCACCGCACTCATCGATTGAAAGCGGCTCACATTCTTTTCAAGTTGTTTTTGATAGCGCGCTAGTAACGTATCACACTGTGCAATAAGCGCATCAACAACACTTAATTTAAGTGATACATAACATAGCGGCACATCACTTTCAATTAGCGCTAACTGGCGTAGCGGCGCTTTTGTCAGTGCCTCTGTTCGGTAAATATACTTCATCGTCAAAACCCTTTCCGTAAAATCTCTTCCTTTACTTTAACGCAAAACCTACGCTTTGTGGACCTTTTTGTCATGTCAGCAGATAAATCCCTAATAATTGGAAAAATATTGTATACTAATTAAAAAGGAGGAATAACGATGCGCCATGTTTATGCGTTTGAAAAGCCATTAGAAGCACCCCTTCATGATATTGAGTGGCTAAAACAACAACTTGAGCCCTTTCAACAATGGCTACGCAGTGATTTCGCCGTTCGGGATATGCCAAAGGGTTTTATTTGGACGACGTGGGAGCTTGCGACAAATTTTTTTAGAGATGAAAAACCACTTGCTGCTTATACGAGTGAGGATTTTATTTATCTCTCACCTGAACTTGATGAGTGGAAAGGCTTTTATGCTAAGGCTTTTGCAGATAGCCCTGAGCCTATTCGTACATATTTTAATACCATCACACTGAATGAAATTTTAACAATTGCCGGGCATGAACTTGTGCATCACTCAGATTTTTTCGTTGACGACTTTAGCGGTGATTACGAGCACTCTATTTGGTTCGAGGAGGGGATGTGCGACTATATTGCTCGCAAGCATTTGCTTGGACGCGCGCAATTTAATGAGCGCCTCGCGATGGATCAGGCAATTGTAGAACACTATACCCCACAGTTTGGCACACAACCTATTGATAATTTTGGACAGGCGACCTATGCCCCTCAAAATTTAACGGAAATCTTTTATGAATATTGCCGTAGCTTCATTACGGTACAGCAGCTTGTCGACGTGCGCTACAAGGGAGACATAACAGAGGTGTTCCGTATCTACAAGGAATGGCATACGAACGGACGCCAAACAAGCCTTGCATCTTGCTTTACTACCGAAGTAAAATTTTAGCACGAAAGGTATATAAGTTCTCTTTGTGCTTAGTGCCATCCTCCTTTTGTTTCACTGTTAATCTTCATTTTTCTCATTAGTGGGTATGAAACGGTAAAAGGAGGTTTTTGGCATGAATAAATTTATTTTAATTATTAGTGCAGTCGGTCTTATTTTCTCATTCGCCTACTTTAATATTAGTGTTTGGAATAATATTGACTGGCTCCTGCTTGAGCGTGGTTACTATACTGCGATGTCTGGCATCATTGTCTTTTCCGTTATTTCTGCAGCAAAATCCATTACAACCGTTGTTGAAAAAGGTGGTACGAAGCTTGACCGTATTTACGCAGGCATTGCCTCGGTCATCGCCGTCGTATCCATCATTTATTGCTGTGTCAGTATTTACAATACCGATTGGGTGTATTTAGAAAAGGGGTATTACTGGGGCGCAACAGCCTTCATTACGATTACTGCTGCCTTAACGTGGATTTCACTTGAAATTGTTGCAAGAGAAAATGCGGCGAAACGTCCAACATATGAGGAAGATTAATAAAAAATATTTTCTAAGTGGAAATTGCAAAATGATGCAATTTCTGCTTTTTTTATGCACTTTATTGGAAGCGACTTTTTTTGCGAAAACTGTGCTATGATTAGGAGCATATTTCATTCGAAGGGAGTCTTCTGATGCGCTACTTCCACCCGATTGTCTGGCAGTTATTAGCCGGCACGGTTTTTGCGCGTACGGCAAGTTTTATGACTATGCCGTTTTTGGCTATTTATTTACAACAGGATTTTCATGCCTCTGCGCTCATGATTGGCTTAGCTGTCGGTATTTCACAGCTCACCGCAACATTTGGCGGCTTCTTTGGTGGCTTTTTAACGGACCGTATTGGTCGAAAGCCCGTCATTATTGTCTCAATGATTGCCTGGAGTCTCGTCTTTTTTGGCTTCGCCTTTGCGCCTAATATTTGGACACTCGTCATCTGCAATGCATTAAATGGCTTATGTCGCTCTTTTTTCGAACCCGCTTCACAAGCATTAATGATTGATTATACAGATGAACGAAAACGCCGCCGCTTATTTTCGATTCGTTACACAGCGATTAATTTATCTGCCGTTGTTGGACCGTTAGTCGGTGTCTTAATCGCTCAAGCCGGCTCTATGCGCACCCCATTTTTAATTACGGCATCGATGTATGCAATCTATGCTATCATGCTACTATGGATTTTACGCTATGCCAAAGCACCAACTACTCTGCATCAAAAACAACGTGTCGGCAATATTGTTCAGGCCATTGTTCACGACCATACGCTCGTATTACTTGTCGTAGCAAGCGTGCTTGGAACCTTTGTTTATTCACAAACATCATCCACTATGCCGCAGTTACTTAATCTGACAATGGCAGATGGCGTCGCACTTTACTCTGTCCTGATTGCTATAAACTCTGCGACGGTATTAATTCTTCAGCTACCACTCGGCATTTTGAGCGAGCGCGTGTCGATTAAAACGAGCTTAATTACCGGTGTCTTACTATTTTCGGGCGGGATGATTTGTTTTCAATTAGCCGATAGCTGGTCATTTTATATTGTGGCGATGATTATTTTTTCAGTAGGCGAAATTTTTGTTTTCCCAATGATGAGTGCGGTCATCGAAATGATTGCACCTGCCCATCAAAAGGCGACCTACTTAGGGGTCATGCAGTTCCAAAGCTTCGGTGGCTTTCTTGGACCGATGCTTGGCGGGTTACTGTTAACACATGCCGCATCCGTGCTATATTTTGTGATGGCGTGTGTTAGTTTATTATCGCTCGTGTGTTATTTAAGGGCATTGCGTCATACAACACGTTTTTCAAACTAAACTATTAGCGGAATCTGAAAGGGAAAGAAGGAATATCCATGAAAAAAGCCATCCCGTGGTTGCTATTTGCCGCGCTATTTTTCATTATTTTGTATACGGTATTATTTGCGATGCACCGCATGTCGAACAATACGTTAACCGACATGTGGAAGGTTTCGTTTGAACGACCATTTGATGATACTACTTGGACCTATGACATCGAGCAGTTAACAAAAGAGCCCCTCGATATGCAGTCCATTCAACTACTGCATCATGACGAAGAACTCATTCATATCGAACAATTTGAAGAAGGAACAACCATTGAGGATTTCAACATGTTATTGCATCCTTTCTATTTACAAAGCGCCACCAATATCGTAGAAAAGGGAGAAACGTATACCCTCATCATCCGTTATAAACAGCATCATGTGCTAAAACGTGATGTGTTAACCATTAAATAGAAAAAATGAGGA
>NZ_HE578958.1:424211-441672 GCF_000307285.2 Kurthia sp. Dielmo | reverse complement strand
GTATGTCCCAGCCTCATTTTTTTAAAACAAAATATCCGTCCAAATTTTCACAGCTGTTAGCGTAATGAGTAAAGCTAAGAAAATTTGAAGTGCTCGTGTATTCATCGTTTTTGCAACCTTAGCGCCAAGTGGAGCGGCAATAATTGCTGCAACTGCTAAAATGATGACAGGCAACCACTCAACTTGTCCCGTTGAAATCTTGCCAATTGAACTCCCGATTGACGAAATAAATGTGATCGCTAGACTCGAAGCAATTGTTACGCGCGTTGGAATTTTTAAAATAACGAGCATAATTGGTACGAGTAAAAAACCCCCGCCTGCACCTACAATACCAGATCCAACCCCAACAAATAGCGCTAGACCTGCTGCAAGTGGTTTATTAAAGGTTACTTCTGTCGTCTCTGGCACTTGTTTTCTTGGTATCAACATCAACACAGCGGCAAGTAACGCAAAAATACCGTACACGATATTGACGCCTTCCTCACTAAAGCTGCTTGATAAAAAACTTCCACCGAGGCTCCCGACTAATACAGCAGTCCCCATAATGAAAATGAGTTTAGCATTTAAATAGTTGCCCTTTCGAAAAGCAAGTACACCCGAAATCGATGTCACAAGAACTTCAACTGCCGTAATACCTGATACTTCATGCGATGTGAATGATCCCACACCGAGCAGCGCCGGGATATATAATAACATCGGAAATTTGATGATAGCTCCGCCAATACCGAGCATGCCGGAAATAAACGAACCCACAATCCCGATAGCAAATAACGTTGCAATAAATCCAATGGTCATAATGTGCCTTCTTTCATTTGTGCCTTAGTCCACATTCTATAGTACACGTTTTATCGTAACTTTTATACGGTAGAGCGCTCTCTTCATATAAAACATAAGAACCGATGTATTTTGCACGAAGCATGGACGATTTTTATTAAAACAATTCATTAGAATGATAATGAAGGTGCTGCATCTTTAGCAAATTCTAAGAATGTAACAGCTCCGCCTACTTCGATTCCATCAATAAATGCTTCTTTAGTTAAACCCATTACATCCATTGTCATTTGACAAGCAATCATTTTTACACCTAAATCTTGCGCCATTTCAACTAATTCTGGAATAGCTGGAACTTTCGCTTGTTTAAAGCCTTCTGCCATTGCTTCTTTCCCTGCTGGTAGTGGTAGTGCATGCATCGCTTCTTTGTGAATTAAGTTTAACCCTTCAAATGTAAAGAAGATGGCTACCTCTTTGTCAGTTGCGGCTGCTGCCGTTGCGATATTGAATACTTTATAAGCGTCGAAAAGACCACCGTTTGATGCGATAATAGCTACTTTGTTTGACATAATAAATTTCCTCCTATTAATTAACGAATTATAATATAATGTGTTATTTTACTGGACCTTCCCAAGCAAGCATACCACCGACCATATTTGTCGCGTCATAGCCCATATCTGTTAAGAATTGTGTTGCTTGTCCACTGCGTGCAGATGAACGACATACTAAAATATAAGGTGTTTGTTTATTCAAATCTGGTAATTTGGCCTCTAATAAGTGCAAAGGAATATTATCAATCCCTTCAATATGTCCTTCTGCCACTTCTTGTGGTGTACGCACATCAATTAAATGTAGCGCCTCACCTGCATTCATTTTTGCTAATACATCTGTTGTTGAAATTTCCTTCATCATTGTTCCTCCTTAATAAGCACTCATACCACCGCGAACATTTGTCACGTTCAGGCCGAGCTTTTTCATTTGTTTGCATGCTGCTTTTGAGCGCATACCACTTTGACAGATCACGACAATTTCTTTGTTTGTTGGTAACTTACTGTAATCTGAACCAAGTGGCATATTTTTAAATTGACGTAAGCCGTTCGATTTATACTCCGCTTTCGTACGTACATCGATAAATACCTTATCTTTGTCATTTAGGCAATCTTTTAATTGTGCTGTTGAAATTGATGGTATTTTTGAAAAAAATGAAAACATAAAACGACCTCCTATACGGTTAATGGTATTTTCTTTTCAGTAATCACTTTACGATTAACATCATATACCCCATGAGGTATAAAGTCAAAGAAAAGAATTTATTTTTTTATTAGGCCTTTTATTTCAGCTTTTTATACAATTTTAATTTTATTCATATTATGTTACAACATCTATTAAACCTATTTTTTCTTATAGAATTTCTACACACCATAGGGTATTTTAAAAATCAAAAAATGAGTATTTTCACTTACAATAAAATGATATAATAGGTTAAGTTATCCACTTTAAGGAGCGTTTTCATGATAAAATATCCTATAAAATTAGTACAATTACAAAGGATGTATGAGATACGAGCATGGGTTTTAGAAGGATATGCAGCATTTCTTGTAGGCATCTACTGCCTTATCCCCTTTTTACAGAAAATACAACATATTACAGACAGTTCGCTGTACTTTCCTTCTTCGTTTACGAACGCTGCACAGTACTATTTTCAGTTTGTGCCACAGTATGTAGTCACCGCAGTTGCTACTATACCTATTTGGCGCGTGCTTGCTACATTGATTAGTGATATGGCTATCTTTGGATTTTTTGCTGTTATTTTAGGGTATCTCGTGACAATGCAATTCCCACATAGATATACAACTAGTTCATCAAAGTCATTAACTCGAAGTCTGATGCTATACATTGCAGCTATTCAGCTCATTTGTGCGCTGCTATGTATTCAGCCCTTTATTTTATCTGTCTCTGTAGCATTGTGGCTAGGGCTAATGTGCGGTCATACAATCGCAATACTTTATCAGGAAATGCTAGCGCATCCTTATGAAAAAGGCTTAACCATTTTACGAGGCTTCTTTTATATAAAAGAAGAAAAAACAACATCACCTATTGAAGGAGCTGATGATCGCTTATGAAAAAACTTAAAAAAATCGTTGCTACCTGTAGCTGTGCTGCATTACTACTCGTTGCGACAACACCGGCATCTGCCGCCTCCTATAAATTGGTCTATTATACGTTATACAATAAGAAAACCAATCAGCCGGTAAAAGGCTATGCTGTTTACAAAAATACGCTCTATTATGATGCGATTGAAAAGGTAGGACGCTATTCATATAAAGGTGTACTTTATCATAATGGTGCGCCCTATAGCGGCGTACAAAGACCTGATGGCATTCGTTATGTGGACGGTAAACCACTAACAGGCTTTCACAACGAAAGTGGCAAATATTTTGTGAAAGGCATCGTAGCAAGTGGTACCTATGATGGTATTCTTTATAAAAATGGTCGCGCCTTCTCTGGTGTTGTCGATGCCATTCGTTATGTAGACGGTGTCCGATTAACGGGCATTCATAAAGACAGCGGCAAATATTTTGTTGATGGTATTGTCGCAAATGGTATGTATAATGGGACAATCTACAAAAATGGCTATGCCCATTAAAAAAGCAGGAATTGCGAACACCTACGCAATTCCTGCTTTTTTCTTTATTTTTTCGTATCTTCAGTTGTCGGCTCAATATAGGTATTATCATCTTGAATCGGATGACGCGTCACGCCATCGTCTTTTCCAGATGTGGCATTATCAAATGGCGTATACATATCTTCTACTGGGCGGCGTTTAATCACAACACGATAAAATGCGATACCAATGAGTACTAAAAACGCAACTGCAATTACAAGACCAATCCATTCCATGCCTATTCGCCTCCGTTCGTCATCGTTACAAATCTATACCCTATGTGCTGCTTCGTAACACATGCTTCAGTACTTTTCCAGAAGCATTACGCGGTAAGGCATCCATTAATTCCATCTCCACCGGTATTTTATACTTTGCTAAACGCTCTACACAATGCGCTGTTAGCTCCTCAACTGTCAGCGTCTGTCCTTCTTTTAAGCAAATATACGCCTTCGGTACTTCGCCGTAAATAGGATGTGGTACTCCTACAACGGCTGCTTCAAGCACTGCTGGCATTTGGAATAATACTTCTTCCACCTCGACCGGATACACGTTTTCCCCGCCGCGAATCAACATATCTTTTTGGCGATCAACGATATATAGGAAGCCCTCATCATCAAGACGGCCTAAGTCACCTGTAAATAACCAGCCATCGCGTAGGGCATGTGCTGTTTCCTGTGGATTGCGTAAATAGCCGGTCATCGTCTGCGGTCCCTTGACAATAATTTCACCGACGACGCCATTTGGTACGGATTCACCGTCTGGTCCAACAATGCGAACAGCTGTTTTCTCGGTTGGCGGCTTACCGACAGAGCCGATTTTCTCCAATACGTCATTCCCTTTAAGTGTTGTGGAGCACGGTGCGTTTTCTGTTTGACCATAAAAATTTTGTAGTGACACATGCGGAAATAACTTACGCAACTTTGATACTAATTCATAAGGCATCGGTGCCGCTCCATACGCAAATAAGCGTACATGCGATAAATCAAATGCTGAGAAATCCTCATTATTTAATAGCAGCATATACATCGCCGGCACACCAAAGAAAATTGTCGCCTGTGTATCACGCAGCCAGGTTGGCGTTTGTGTCGGCGAAAAGGCTTCTTCGATAATAAACGTACCCCCTACCATGACAATCGGCGTTAAGAACACATGTAAGCCCGCACAGTGAAATAATGGTGTACAAATAAACATACGGTCCTGTGCCGTTAATCCAACGGACTCCACCCACTGCGAAGTTGCCTCATACACCGCACGATACGACAGCATGACACCCTTTGGCTTTCCTGTCGTCCCCGACGTATACATAATCACCGCAATATCCTCATCCTCTATGCTCGCTGCCTCAAATGGCGCATGTGTATAAATTTCAGGCAAATCCTCGGTTGTGAAGCGCTGTGCAATAGGCATGCCCGTTGCATCCAGCTTCGGCGTGAGTGCCGTATCACAAAAGATAGCCTTTACCTCCGAATGGTCGATAATATAGGCAATTTCTGCTGGTGCTAGCTTCGTATTAATTGGCATAGCGATAAGCCCTGCTAGCTGAATCCCAAAGTAAATGACCGGAAAATCATCATGATTATCCATAAAAATACCGATAATCGTATCCTTATCATAATTAAATTGCTGTAAGTATCCTGCTAAGGCAGTCGCCTGTCTATAGACGTCTCCATAGGTTTTTTTATGAGACCGAAATTCAAAGGCTATTTTTTCAGGCTGTTGTATTGCTTGTTGCTTTAAAACGAGCGGCATACGTTTTTGCATGCATGTTCTCCCCTTTTCTTGTCAGCATTCCCGCGGCAAGTGCAATCATAAGTAATACATCATTCCCTTAATATGCCAATTATAATCCTTTTATCTACAAAAAAAGCCCACAGTTGTGAGCTTTTCATACGCTAAGCGCCAATTTCTTCTAGCATTGCATCGACAAGTTTTAATAACTTATCATATGCCTCGCCAAGTGTTTCATTTCCTGTATAATCTTTCATTGCATCAAAGGCAATGTTGATTTCCCAAATGCCCTCTTGTCCATTAAACATCGCACTTGATGAACCAAGCATCGGTGTTAAATTCGCACGTAAGTATGTCTTAATCGGGTTGCTGTATTTTTTTGTAAGGCAAGGCCAAATAATGCGGTATGTATTTTAAACATATCGTCAAACTCAATTACTACGGCATCCATTTTACGATCTGTAAACTCTTTTGATTCCGCGTAAATATATTCAATTTGGTTTTGTGCCACATAGTTTAAAGGTTCTTTAAGGAATGATTCATCTGCTGATGCAATAATTTCCTCTGTCTCTTTATTACAGCGATCTAAGGCTGTCATTTTCATAATAATCCCTCCAATATCTATTTTATTATACTTTAATCTTGAGCAATACACAAAACTGCTCAAAATCATTCTATTTTTAATAGACTATGTATCGATTTTTCTATTTTCTGTTGAAATATGTCGTGTTTTTGCGTAAAAATATAAGAAAGTCTGAATTTTTCAGATTAATAGAACATTTAGTGGTAAACTGTACACTATACAAAAACATCAGTCTTTCTAGAGAACACATTCGGAGGTTACATAATGAAAAAACTATTCGCAAAATGGAATAGTATTAGCCTAGTCAATCGTATTATTGTCGGTATCGTTATCGGTGTAATCCTTGCACTCGTTGCCCCAAAATCATTGGCTGGCATTTCTATTCTAGGTACATTATTTATTAGCGCATTAAAAGCGGTAGCACCTATCCTTGTATTCGTACTCGTTATCGCAGCCATCTCAGGTCATAAGAACGGCCAACAAACAAATATGAAATCTATTTTAGGCTTATATGCGCTTGCAACATTTATGGCAGGTGCTGTCGCGGTAATTGCCGCAAAAATTTTCCCAACAACTCTTCACTTAAAAGAAAGCGCTACGGAAATTAAACCGCCAAGTGATATTTGGGAAGTACTCCAAAATATTCTATTAAATATTACAACAAACCCGGTTACAGCTATTATGAATGCCAACTACTTAGGTATTCTTGCTTGGGCGATTTTATTAGGTGTGGCACTACGTATGGCAAGTGACACAACAAAAACCGTTATTTCAAATCTATCAGATGCGGTATCAAAAATCGTTCAATGGGTAATCAATCTAGCTCCATTCGGTATCATCGGTGTTGTATTCGATGCGGTGGCAAAAAATGGCCTATCAGCATTACTTGATTATGGTCATTTAATTATCGTCCTTGTAGGAACAATGCTCTTTGTCGCACTTGTTGTGAACCCATTAATCGTATTTATTTATACACGTCGTAATCCATATCCATTAACACTGTTAACATTAAAAGAAAGTGGTATTACAGCATTCTTCACACGTAGCTCTGCAGCGAATATTCCCGTTAATATGAAGCTATGTGAAAAATTAAATTTAAATAAAGATACGTACGCAGTATCCGTTCCATTAGGTGCAACAATCAATATGGGTGGCGCAGCTGTAACCATTTCTGTATTATCACTTGCGGCCGCTCATACACTTGGAATCGAAGTAGACATTCCAACAGCTATTTTATTAATGGTGTTATCTGCTGTCTCTGCAGCCGGCGCTTCAGGTGTAACAGGTGGCTCACTATTATTAATTCCATTAGCATGTAGTCTGTTTGGTATCCCAGCAGATGTGGCGATGCAAGTCATTGCAGTCGGTATGATCATTGGCGTTGTACAAGATTCTTGCGAAACAGCATTAAATTCATCTACAGACGTATTATTCACAGCAACAGCTGAATATGCAAAAGAACGTAAAGAAGGAAATGTTTCAACAAAAGCATTATAAAAAAATGAGACTCGGGCAAGTTGTTGTCCGAGTCTCATTTTTTTATGGCGATGCCCTCATGCTATACTAAAGACGAGGTGATTCGATGCATGCTGAACAACAATTATGGCGCACTGAAAAATACCGCGTGATGTACTATAGTCAAGCACATTACAATCAAATTCGTCATATGATGCGCGATGGCTGTACACTAGAGGAACTCCAGCAAACGATTAATGAAGCGCTCACACTCACGCCTACAGACGGCAGCCGCTCGAATGCCCTTCAGCATATGTGGGGCTATTTTAAAAAACAGACGACAGACGAACAAAAGGCGCGCTACATCAAGCTGTTAGAGGAAAAACAATGGGGTGCATTACGCGCCTACTTAGCGACGCTTGCGCAACAATATAACGTCGTCTATTTGCAGCAAAGTACGATTTTACAACAGGATTGAGTTCAAAAAAAAGCGGGAATATCATAGATAACAACTGTAAGGGATGTGATGAAGATGATCGTCATTTCACTTTGTCTTTTAGTCTTTGGTGCTGTGATGCTTATTTCAAACGTCAAAGAAATTTTACGACAGCCAGAACCATATACTTCCCCTTCACAACAAGCTGTTATCATGCCACGTTTTTATCGACTCAAACATTGACACATAGTGGCTGGTCATCCAGCCGCTGCTACATAAGGATGGTGATTTGATGTCTGTTGCGATTCTTCTCATTCTCATCGTCATTATTTTAGGATTAATGATTAATTTATTTGAAGCCTTTCGCCGCGCAAAACCTCCCGCTCACTTTAAAAAGCGGGAATATGAAGATGACGACTAAAAAGGTAGGCATTCCATCTGTGAATGCCTACCTTTTTAGATTAAAAGAAAACACCAATAAGGATTCCAACGACGACAACTAGTAACGGCGACCATTTCAGGAGCATAGCAAACAACAGAATCACCCATAAAATATCAAGCCATGAATGAATGGTCGAGGTGACAATCGGTGTAATCCAAGCAGCTAGCAACACGCCTATTACTGCCGCATTCATACCATTAAATGCACCGCACCATTTTGGATTTGAGCGGATTTGTTGCCAAAAAGGATAGGCCCCAATAATTAATAAAAAAGCGGGTAAAAAAATCGCCACCGTGGCTAGTAACGCCATAGGTATACCGCCTATAACCATGCCTAAATAGCTAGCAAAAGTAAATAATGGTCCTGGCACGGCTTGAACTGCTCCGTAGCCTACTAAAAAATCATTGAGTGAAATCAGTCCCGTTTCAACGAAGCGTTCTTCAAGTAATGGCAAGACCACATGTCCTCCGCCAAAAACAAGCGCACCAGCCGTATAAAATTTTTCGAACATCACAAGCCATGTCGTAGGCCATAATTTCGCTATCAGCGGCAAGGCTACGAGTAGCACACCAAAGGCAATTAAAAATCCCGCAGCAATTCTCTTAGAAATAACATTCTCTACAAGAAGCGCTGGTTGCTGCTGACGTAAAAAGAGTTGTCCAGCAAGTGCTGCAATTAGTAGGACGATGATTGTACTATACGTCGTTTGCCAGTTTAAAAGAACAGCCGTTGCTACCACTGTTAGAATGATAGCCATTTTTGAATGCCAAATTTTTTTTGACATATCTAAAATTGCATGCGCAACAATTGCTACAGCCACGAGCTTTAAACCATGAAGCCAGTCAAGTGACCAGTTCCCTTTTGCATGGATGTAGGCAAAAATCATTAGCACAACTACCGATGGCAATATAAATCCTAAAAATGCTACGATACTGCCTAAAATCCCCCCTTTTTTTAATCCAATTCCCATACCTACCTGACTAGATGCAGGACCTGGTAAAAACTGACTTAAGCTTACTAAATCTGTATACTCTACTGCTGTTAACCATTTCTTTTCCTTTACATAAACACGTTCAAAATAAGCTAAATGTGCACTCGGCCCGCCAAAGGATACGAGCCCTAATTTCAGTGCAGTCCAAAAAATCACGAGTAATTGTCCCATTTTCCACCCCTCTTTTCTTTATTACATCAATGTTCCATATAGCTGTAAAGTTGTTTTACAAACTCTTTACAAAATGGAAATGTTGCTGTAATAGCTTCGCAGGTATTTCCTTTTTTTATCTAGTTTTCGGCACAAAAAAGAAGCAAGCCTCGTAACCGAGACCTGCTTCTTTTTTATTTTACTAAATCTGTTAAAACAATGACATTCGGATGTTTCGTCAGTGCCGTGGCCGGAACTTGCTCCGTATAATCATTATTAATCAACGCCTGTAATGCCGTACGCTTTGATTCACCAATCGCAATAAGTAAAATACAGTTCGCACGTAAAATCGATTGAATGCCCATCGTAAATGCTTTATGCGGTACTTCCTCTAATGAATCAAAATAACGTGCATTTACTTCACGCGTAGAAGGCGTTAAATCGACAACATGTGTTACCGAGTCAAATGATGTTCCTGGTTCGTTAAACCCAATATGGCCATTGACACCGATGCCTAGCAATTGAAAATCAAGTGGTTGCTCATTTAATAACGCTTCATAACGTGCCGCTTCTTTCGTCGCATCCGTTGCCAAACCATTTGGTAAATATGACGCTTTAAACGGCTTTTGATTAAATAAATGATGATGCATGTAGTTGTTATAGCTTTGCTCATGTGTCGGATCAAGTCCCACATATTCATCTAAATTAAAGCTCACTGCATCACTGAAATCAATGGACGTGTCACATAACTTTGCATACAATGGCTCCATTGTGCCCCCTGTAGCAAGGCCAAATGTGTGCGCGCCTTGTGCTTTCACTTCTTCTATAATCGCCACCGCACGCTCATAAAGCGCTTCTTTCGATGGAATTCTCTCTACTCGTATTGCCATGACTGTATCCCCTTTTTTAATTAAAAATGAATGCGTCGACCGTAGTGTTCAATCAATGATTCATTAGTAGTCGTTGTTTGGATATTGCTACTTCCAAATACCGGTAGTTCAATATTACGTGCTGCTAATTCTTCAATTACTGCACCATAGAGCGCATTTAAAATAGCAGCGCCTAGTACGGTTGATACCGGGCCATATTGTAAGCCATCAAGTGCCAACACACCATCTCCAACCGGCACATGGGTATCAAGCACAACATCCACCACTTCTTCTAGGCGCTTTCCTGACACATGATTGGATGCCATATCTGTATACGCAAGTGACTGCAGTGAAATCGTCAATGCTCCCGCTTCTTTTGCGAGATACGCCATATCTAGTGGTGCAGGATTTTTAGCAGATGTTGAAATAATAATACAAACATCTGCTGCTTCTAGTTGAATGTCTTGTTGATGCTGTGCTAGGAAACCCGCTTGTTTTTCATTTGCGGACGATAATAATGCGCCTTTATGCAGCATAAGCGGTTCAATTTGAATTGCTTTGACCGGCACGAGACCGCCACTTCGAAAATGGCCATCTTGTGCTAATAACGTCGAATGACCTGAGCCAAATAGCTGAATGATGCCACCTGCCTGTAACCGATCAACGATTTCAACAGCAAGTGCTGTCATTTTAGGTAGCTCAGAAGCTTCTACGTCATTTAATAAGCTGTGCAATTGTTCAAAATATAAATTCATGATTTCACCTCATAAACTATATTACCCGCTTTCACCGTTTGAACCAACGTTAAACGTTCATCAAGCAATACCGCATCGGCATCTGCCTGTTCCACAAGACGTCCTTTATTGGTCATTTGAAGTTGTTGCGCCGCATTAAAGCTCGACATTTGCACAAGCTCCTCTAACGAACAATTTGTTGCTTGGTGCATATTGCGTACCGCCTGATCCATCGTAAGCACACTACCTGCAAGTGAGCCATTTGGTAAATGAGCACCCGTTTCTGTCACATGCACGAGCTGACCACCTAAATCATAGTCACCATAAGGCATCCCTTTTGCACGCATCGCATCGGTAATTAAAATAATGCCCGCTGCAGTTTTCATTTTATACGCCATAAGGACCGCTTGTGGATGCGAGTGGATGAAGTCGGCAATAAGTTCAGCCTTGATTTCTGGTAAAAGCCACGTCGCGCCAATGACACCCGGCTCACGGTGATGGAATGGGCGCATTTGATTGTATAAATGCGTCCCTTGTGAAACGCCTAATTCAACCGCTTCCACAACCTCATCAAATGTCGCATCTGAGTGACCAATGGATACGACAACACCGTCTGCATGAAGCGCTTTAACAGCTTCCATGCCACCTGGCTCTTCAGGCGCAATCGTAATTTCTTTAATACGATGCCCGCTAAGCTGTTGCCACTTACGGAATAACGCCATATCTGGTGGCGTAATATGCTCTAGTGGCTGTGCACCGGCACGTTTTTTCGATACAAATGGACCTTCTAAGTGAACGCCGACCATTTCCGCTTCCTCTAACGTAGGCTTGAAGTCACCTAAAACAGCAAGTGCTGCTTCGATGTTTTCCGGGCTTTGCGTCATTGTTGTCGCTAAAAAGCTCGTTGTTCCTTCGCGAAGAAGTGACGCAGCCATCGTATGAAGGCCCTCATCACTTGCATCCATTGCATCACAGCGTACAGAGCCATGAATATGCATATCGATAAAGCCTGGTAGTAAATACTTGCCTGTTCCATCAATTATTGTCGCATCTGCTTGAATTTCTTTTGCAATCCGTTGAATTTTACCATCAGCCATTAATACGTCGATGTTTTCTAAACGTTCGGTTGCATTGACGACTGTTACGCCTTTAATTAATAATGACACAGTCCGTCATCTCCTTTATTCTTCGTCTAATGACACAATATTTGCTGTTCCAACTTCCTGGAAACCTGTTTTTTCAAGTGTCACTTTTTGACCTAATGCACTTGTGAACACAACTGGTGTAATAATAGACGGAACTTGTGGTTTAATTGCCGCTAAGTCCACGCTCAGTAAATGATCACCACGTTGTACTAATTGGCCTTCTTCTACATGTAATGTGAAGCCTTCACCATTTAATTTCACGGTATCTAACCCAACATGGATTAATACTTCCACACCTGTATCCGATTTTAAGCCAATCGCATGTTTCGTTGGGAATACCATAACGATTTGACCATCAAATGGTGCGTAAATTTCACCGTTATGCGGTAAAATACCGAAGCCCGGTCCCATCATTTCTGTAGAGAATGCTTGGTCTGGTACTTCTGATAGCGGTAGTAGCTCCCCTGCAATCGGCATTTCAAAATCAGCTGATGTGATATTGCCTGTTTGTGTTTCTTCCACTGGTACAGCAACTGGTGCCATATCTGCATTTTCAGGAGCTGGGTTGCCTTTTTTCAGGCGGTCCTTCATTGCTTCCGCTAAAAATTCAACGGATGTACCAATAATGACTTGAACATTTTTATTATTAATACGCATTAACCCACGCGCACCTGTTTGTTTTAAATAATCACCATCGACTTTATCTGCATCGACTACTGACATACGTAAACGTGTTGTACAGTAATCCACTTGTTCGATATTGTCTTGACCACCTAAACCTTGAATTGTTTGATACGCACGAACATCTAAATCATTTGAAACTGTAGAAGCCATACCCTCTTCATCTTCGTCATCGTCTTCACGACCCGGTGTTTTTAAATCTAATTTTTTAATTAAAAAGTAGAACACAACAAAGTAAATCGCACCGAATACGAGACCGAGTGGTAATAGCATCCACGGATTATCTGCTAATTTTAAGTTCAATAAGAAATCAATAAAGCTCGCGGAGAAGCCAAAGCCATCACGGAAGCCAACAATATACGCAACCGCTAATGAAATACCTGTTAATACTGCGTGAACACCGTATAAAACAGGTGATAGGAACATAAATGTAAATTCAATTGGCTCTGTAACCCCTGTTAAAAATGCGGTAAAGGCGATAGAGAATAACATCCCGCCGACTGCGGCACGTTTATGTTTTTTCGCTGTTAAATACATCGCAAGACATGCTGCCGGCAAACCGAACATCATAATTGGGAAGAAACCAGCTTGGAAGTGACCTGCTGTTGGATCGCCCGCAAGGAAGCGTGGAATATCGCCTTTAACAATTTCGCCAGCTGTATTTGTAAATGTACCAAAGTCGAACCATACGATTGTATTGATGATATGATGTAGACCTACTGGTAACAATAAACGGTTAAGGAATCCATACATCCCTACGCCTAATGCTCCGGCACCAATCATCCAGTTACCAACCCAGTCAATACCCATTTGTGCATAGCCCCACACAACAGATAATAGACCTGCGATTACCGCCATTGAAATGGACGTAATGATCGGTACAAATCGTCTACCCCCGAAGAATGATAACCATTCTGGGAATTTTACTTTATGGAATTTATTGTACAGAAGACCCGCTGTAATACCGGATACAATCCCGCCAAATACCCCCATATCTAATTTATCGTTTGTTGCGCCTAAAACGGCTACTAATACTAATTGTGCAATGGCACCAGCTAACGCTGCGGCACCACTCGTGTCAACAGCTAAGCCCATTGCGATACCAATCGCAAAAATAAGCGGTAAGTTGCCTAAAATCGCATTACCGGCAGCCTCCATAATTGCGGCTACGGTTTGAATCCAAACAATATTAGTGTCACCTAGCATATCGCCTGCGCCTAAGCGAACAAGAATCGCTGCAGCAGGTAATGTCGCAATTGGGAACATTAATGACTTACCAATTTTCTGTAAGAAAGCTAGCATATTTTTTCCTCCTCAATATAGTGGTCTATACCACTTATTTTAAAAGCAATCGAAACCGCTTTCAAGTGCATTCTTCTCCATTTTTCCCTTTTTTTCAAAAAAACTACGACTTATTTAAGATTTTTCATGTTTTATGCGTTAAAAATGGAAATTTGCATACAATACCCACCAATTTACGTATTTATACTTCAAAAGAATTTACAAAAACCGCTGTACCTGAAATGGAAATAGTCTTGTCGACATGCACATAAATGCGCCCATCCTTATCAATTTCCATGCCCTGTTCAACGACTAAAGTGTATGGTAACGCTTTTTTATGATCGATAAATTCTTTATAATAAGCTCCCATTACGCCTGATGCAGTGCCTGTTGCGACATCTTCTGTCGTTCCTGAATACGGGGACGAAAAATGACGAGCGTGCATAGCTGCCTCGTCAAATTGCGTTTCTAAGCAAAATGGATGTACCGAACAAGTTGGGCGGTCCGTTAAAATCGCTGGGAAGCACTCAATCTGCGGCGTCATTTTCGCAAAACTTGCTAATTTTTTTACAGGTACTAGTAATGTCCACGCCCCTGTACTGCCATACACAATTGGTAAATCGGCTGCTAGCTCCTGTTCGGAAAGTCCAAGTGCCTCAGCTAGCGCTATCTTTGAGCCAATAAAAGGGGCAAATTGCGGTTTGGCATGCTGCATCGTAATACGGACTTCGTCACCCTCCTCAATATGAATTGGCAAAATCCCCGCGCCCGTTTCAATCGTGAAATCATGCGCCGGAAGTTTATTCGCGCGATATAGCGCATAGATGCTCCCCATTGTCGCATGACCACATAGCGGCGTCTCATGCCCTGGTGTAAAATAACGAATCCGAAAATCTGCGACAGCTGACGAAAGTACAAACGCCGTCTCATTAAAACCAACACGTTTTGCGATATCCTGCATCATCTGTTCATCTAACCGTTCAGCCTCTAAAACAACCCCTGCCGGATTGCCTTTTCCTGGCGTATTACTAAATGCATCAATATGTATGACTTCTACCATCTAATCCTCTCCTTTCCTCCATTATACGAAACATTCTAGCTACTGTCGTGATTCATTTTCCGCGACACTACCCAATACATTTTATGAGGCGATTAACTGAAGAAATGGGTTAGGTGATAGGTGACATGTTTTTTTCTCACCATTCTAGGTATAGACTTTCTACATAAAAGGCAAAAAAAGCTACAAGAAAACATACGAAAAAAATAAATTAGAATGACTTTATAACAACAAACTACATACCACCCGGCTTTCAGATGCGCTCAATGAATGCTATGTTCAAGCAAATAAAAACAACAAATTTTACAAGAAATTTTGCAATAACCATTTCTAATATCAGAATTCTGTTATAAAATACCAGTACCACACTAAAAGGAGATTTTATCAACATGAAAAAATTATTTGGCAGCGCCTTGCTTGCTGCAGGCTTCCTAGCAGTCGCTTTAACTGCGCAAGGAACACAAGCAAGTGCGATTACCTACACAGAGGCCTATTTTTCAAAACTTGAATATAAAGATGCAACACATGATGAAGAACGTTTAATAAGCTCAAAATCAAGTGTTACGATACAAGCTGTCGAAAATTCAAAACAATTACGTAGTACAAGTCTTGTGCTATTCCCTACAAAGCAAACAATTATTACACGCGACCGCTCTGGACAAGCGGAAGTAGGACTGCGCACAACAAGCGATGGACAGGCATATGGTTTTGTTAGTCAGCTTAATAAATATTCAAACTCAACGTATCGTCAGATTCAAAAAGGAAAGAGCCAAGCCTTTTACACACCAAATGGCGTAAAAGTTGTCGCGGGCTATACAGCGAATAATAACTTATTTTTCAAATGGAAAGGCAACAAGGTATTAGTCAAATCTAAAGGCTATTCAGTTGTTTATAACGATCAAGCACGAAAAGAAAATAAAATACGTACGTATGACCGTTCAAAAACAAAAACAACCGGTACAAAAGCGGAAAAGCTACTCCATGAAGCACGCCGTTTATCAGGTGGACGCTATGTGTATAACGGCCAATCGTTATTTTATGGCTTAGATTGTGCAACGTATACACAAAAAATCTACTTAAATGCGCTTGGCGTAGATATTGGTTCAACAACAAAAGCACAAGCTGCTCGTGCTCTTAAAACACGTACAGTGAAAAATGCGAAGCCTGGCGATATTTTATATGATGGGAAGGGCCATGTAGGCATTTATATGGGCGATGGTAAAGCCTATGATATGCTTGTTGGTGGTGCTAAATTACGCCCACTTAGCCACTGGAAATGGACCGTTGCACTCGCATATTAAAGAAAGCAGGTAAAATAAATGGATTCTGAAACATGGGAACAAGTGAAAGAAGCAATTGATGAAGGGCAGGAGCTGTCATTTGATTATAAGGGTGACGAATGGTGGATTAGTCGCGTGCAGGCGGACGATAGCTTCTTATTAACACGTTCATCCGATAGTGATACCCAATATTTTAAAACGGCAGAAGACCTTTATCAACACGGCGTTATTGATGGCAAAGCCTTTATCGACCGAGTGCCTGAACTATAAGAACCTTATTCTACTAATCGTATTTTCAAGACATCTTCAATAGGTTGAAGATGTTTTTTTATTGCATATGTATTCTTACATTATTATTATTTTTTATAATAAATACTAAAAAATTCCACATTATCATGCATTTTGATATACAATAAAAAGATACCAATCGAATTCCGAAAGGATGATGACCATGCCATTCCAATTAGAGTCCCCATTTATCGATGACTATTTGAAACCGACAGATGTCGTCAACTACCATCACGAACGTATCGAGCAGTTAATCGACGCATTACATGTGGTCGAATTACCAGAATTAGAAAAAGTGCGCACTTTTTATGAATATGTACGCGATGAGATTGCCCATTCATGGGATGAGCAAACGCACACCGTTACACGTACAGCATCCGATGTTGTAGAGCATCAAACAGGTATTTGCTATGCTAAGGCGAATTTATTAGCCGCACTACTGCGCCATGAAGGCATTCCAAGTGGATTTTGTTACCAACGATTAATGCTATTTGATGAACCACAGCAGGGCTATTACTTGCATGCCTTTAATGCGATTTATTTAACATCGCTCAATCGCTGGGTGTATGCCGACGCACGCGGCAATGTGCAAACGGAGTTATCTCTTGAGGAGCCTGCACTCGCCTTCACTGCCGATGAATCACTTGGTGAAAAAACGTATGACGTCATTTATATTGCACCGAATCCTAAAACAATGCATGTTCTAAAAGAAGCTGAAGATGCACTCGCCATGTACGCAAATGATTTACCAGACACATTATAGATTTTCATTTGCACACGAAAAAGACTAGAACAAAGCACGTCATGTTCCTTTTTTAGCGTTCGCAACGAAAAACCGGAATCGCGCTGAGGCACGATTCCGGTTTTTCTTATGCTCTTAGGAGCGATTGTTTTTACACGTATGT
>NZ_HE578958.1:384678-424008 GCF_000307285.2 Kurthia sp. Dielmo | reverse complement strand
GTTTTTACACGTATGTCAAAGCCTCTTTTATATATGATGCTAGTGGATACGATTATACAGACTTTTGCTGTTATTGATCTACTGTAATATAAGCTGAACCGTTTGCTTTACGATAAAATGTAAAATTGACATGCTCTGGATAACATTCCGCAAGTTTTTGCAAATCGATAAAATGCGAATAAATTGTACGACGGTCTAATTTTTGACTTACATTAAATTCTGCACTCATATAGTTAACGACCTGAGCTGCATTAAGTGGGGTTGTTTCACTTGAATACTTTTTTAATATTAAAAATGTATACACTAATAAAATATTTTGCTGTGCAATTATCATCACCCTCTTAATCATGTATTTGCTTAGCAATGCATCTCATGTTTCAAATGAATGATTCCTGGAAAATTTGGCAATTTCCTTCTAAACGGCATAACAAAAACCTCTTTTTGTGTTACACTGTCCGCGATAAAATGAGCAAGTTCTTCAGAAAAATTCGATTGAAGCGGAAAATGGCGCAAGATTTCCTGTGTATTATAATCGACAATGCGCAATCGTCCCTCATAAAACATAAGCTCTAGCGGTCGTCTTAACTGTTGTCGCTGTAATTGTGCAACTACTTCCTTTGTAATCGCAAATTCGTAGGTTGATTGCTCATACAATTTAAACAATTGACGACGCTTCCCTGCATGTTTCATTGCCTGTTCATCAAGTGCCACAATAGGCCGTTTATGCGTACAGGCTTCTAGTCGCTTCATTTGTTGCATGAGTGATTGCTCACGCCAAGCATATCCTTCACAAAGCGCTAATAAAAAAAGCATGCTCATCGGTACGAGCCACATCGGCATACCAACTAGATAAAGTCCAGCTAAGACGACAGCAACTGAAAAAAACAATGCTGGGCGCCTGATTTCATTGTTATAGTAATAGCCCATACCGGGCGCAATGATATTAACTAGTAGACGCCTTTGTTTCGTTAGCTGTTGATGTCTCACAGCATGATGCCCAATGAGCAGTAACACATACAGTACATATCCATATACACCGATTAAAAAAATCATTCACTTCCCCCCTTAGATAAAAGGCTTGCTCTACTTATTACCTAAAATTAAGGAAAATATGAGTGTTTTTATATAAAATGATTAAATCGTCACAAAAAAAGAAGCCTCAAGAGACTTCCTTCGTTCGTTTCTTCTTTACGCGTAGTTCCATTGTCAAAATTAATAGGCATCCTACACTGAGCCAAATAACAATAGATAGAAGAAGCTGATGATCATTCATAGAATGGGTCAGGTAGCTCAATACATGAAAAACAACAACGGCAATAATTAAACTAATACTGTTCATTTTTAAATCGGTCATAGTGGCTCACTCCTTCCAAAAAGAACTAAAAATAAGTTATGTCTATTTTATCATATTTTTCAGAAAATTATTAATCTTTTTGTCTCGAGTGAAAAAAACTTTATACCTTCTTACTCATGGTATAAAAAACTATTTCAGCGCATTCATATCTTCTAATACTTCTTTAGCAATACGAAAACCTTCTTGTGCGGCAGGAGCTCCGCAGTACACGGCTGTTTGCAGCATTACTTCTTTGATTTCTTCTACTGTAACACCATTGTTAATGGCACCGCGTACATGCCCACGCAGCTCCTGTGAACGATTTAGCGCCGTTAGCATGGCTAAATTAATTAAGCTACGATCACGTTTTGTTAAACCTTCACGTCCCCAAATGCCTCCCCAGCATACGTCCGTTATGTAGTGTTGTAAATCCATCGTAAATTCTGTCGCCTGCTCAAATGCACGATCTACAAATTCATCGCCCATCACTTGTCGTCGAATGGCTAAGCCTTTTTCAAATTGCTCTGTCATAAAACACACCTCTTTTTTCATTTTTTTACAGTAATTGTATTATAACAGAAGAAATACGTAAAAAAAGAGGCTAGGTATAAGACCTAACCTCTTTATAAAAAGCGTTGATTTATTTTTTGATTAATTCTAATTCAACTGGAATATCTTTTTCTACTTTTTCACCATTTAATGATTTGACAGCTGTTTCAATCGCAGTTTCACCAATTTCAGTTGGTTTTTGAGCGATTGTTGCGATCATTTTACCATCTTCAACAGCTTTTACACCATCATCTGTTGCGTCAAAACCAACAACTTTGATGTCTTTACCTGATGCTTCAATAGCTTCGATAGCACCTAAAGCCATTTCATCATTTTGTGCGAAAACACCTTTAATATCAGCGTTTGATTGTAGGATGTTTTCCATTACTGTTAAACCTTCAGCACGATTGAAGTTAGCTGTTTGAGAAGCTACTACATCAAAACCGTCTTTCGCTACTTCTTCAAAGCCAGCACCACGGTCTGTTGCAGCTGATGAACCAGCTACACCTTCAAGTTGAGCAACTTTCGCTCCTTCACCGATTACTTCTTCTAAATATTCAGCGGCCATTTTACCGCCTTCTTTGTTGTCAGAAGCGATATGTGATACAACTTCGCCGCCTTCAGAAGCACGGTCAACTGTAATCACTGGAATATCGGCATTGTTCGCTGATTCAACTGCTGAAGCGACTGCTTTTGAATCTGTTGGGTTGATAATAATTAAATCAACATCTTGTTGAATTAAATCTTCAACGTCTGATGCTTGTTTTGATGCATTATCTTGTGCATCTACAACGGTTAAGTTCACTTTTTCATCTTTTGCTTCGGCTTTTGCACCGTCAGATAATGTAACGAAGAATGGGTTGTTTAATGTTGAAACAGACATCCCAATTTTGAAATCGCCATCTGATTTTTTTGTATCTTTTGCTTTGTCGTCGCCACCTTGTGACATGGAACAAGCGCCCAATAATAGAGATGATGCAAGTAATGCTGTAACTGATAATTTTTTCATTTTCATAGTGAAATACCCCTTTACGCTGCTTTTTTACGGTCGATTAATACCGCGAATAAAATAACTAACCCTTTGACTACTTGTTGGAAGAATGATGATACACCGATTAAGTTTAGACCATTGTTTAACACACCGATGATTAATGCACCGATTAATGTACCAACGATCCAACCACGGCCACCTGTAAGGCTTGTACCACCTAAAACAACTGCTGCGATTGCATCTAATTCATATGATTGACCTGCAGTAGGCTGAGCAGAATTTAAACGAGACGTTAAAATTAATGCTGCCATTGCAGCTAACATACCTGTTAACGCGTAAACCGCAATTGTTGTACGGTCTACATTAATACCTGATAGACGAGATGCTTCGGCGTTACCACCGATTGCATACACACGACGACCAAATGTTGTTTTACGTAAGATGAAGTACAATACGAAGAATGCTATTAACATCGTTACGACAGGTACTGGAATTCCTAAGAAATACCCTTTACCGAACATTTGGAATGATAAGTGATCGCCTAAACCAGAAATTGGCTTACCATCTGTATAAACAAGTGTTAGACCACGATAAATGGTCATTGTTGCTAATGTAGCGATAAATGGTGCTACTTTACCTTTTGCAATTACAACACCGTTGATTGCACCTAAGATTAAACCAAGGATTAATGCCACACCCATTGCGATGAATGGATCTGTACCACCAGCTAATAAGCTAGCAGCAACGGCCCCAGTTAGTGCCAAGGTCGAACCGACAGATAAGTCAATCCCGCCTGTTAAGATAACAAATGTCATCCCGAATGCGATTAACGCACTAATTGAAACTTGACGTAAAACGTTGAAAATATTGTCCGCTGTTAAGAAGCTAGGACTCATAATAGAAATAATAACGACAATAAGTAGTAATCCAAATAACGGTCCTAATTTTTGCATTAGGCCATTAGAAGTTTTGGCTTTGGACAACTTTGTCACCTCCAGTAGCATAATGCATAATTTTTTCTTGTGTCATGTCCTCACCAGCAACCTCGCCAGTGATTTTACCTTCGTGCATCACAAGTACGCGGTCAGACATGCCGATAACTTCTGGTAATTCAGAAGAAATCATTAAGATGGCTACGCCTTGTTCTGCAAGGTCATTCATGATTTGATAAATTTCTTTTTTCGCGCCGATATCAACGCCGCGTGTTGGTTCATCTAAAATTAAAATTTCAGGTTCAATGCCTAACCATTTTGCGATAACTACTTTTTGTTGGTTACCACCGGACAATGATTTGGCAGATAGTTCAGCACTTGGTGTTTTAACGCCAAGCTTTTTCACAAGATTGCCAACAAATGACTTTTCTTTCGAACCACTAATGATGCCTGATTTAGATGTTTTACTAAAGTTGGTCATCGCGATATTTTCTTTAATCGAGAAGTCAACGATCAACCCTTGTGTTTTACGGTCTTCTGTTACAAAGCCGATACCTAATTTTTTAGCTTGACGAGGGTTTTTAATTTTCACAGCGTTTCCGTCAATGAATAATTGACCCTTCGTCATTTTGCGGTAGCCGAAAATTGCTTGCGCTACTTCCGTACGACCCGCCCCCATTAATCCAGCAAGTGCGACAATTTCACCTTTACGGACATTGAAATGAACATCTTCACAGAGGCCTGGACGTGTAAGCCCTTTCACTTCAAGCTTTACATCACCGATTGTTGCGTTGCGTCCTGGGAAGCGTTCACCAAGTTCACGACCAACCATCATCTGAACAATTTCGTCAAATGTCGTATCTTTAATCGTACGAACACCGACATACTCACCGTCACGTAAAATCGTAATGCGGTCACAAATCGCGAAAATTTCTTCCATACGGTGAGAAATGTAAACGAATGATACCCCTTCTGATTTTAGCTTGCGAATTGTTTTAAATAATGTTTGAATTTCGCGGTCTGTTAACGCAGCCGTCGGTTCATCCATGATGATAACATTTGCTTTTGTTTCCATCGCTTTGGCGATTTCAATAATTTGCTGTTTACCGACTGACAATGAACCTGCTGGTGTACGCACATCAATGTCTAAACCTAATTGGTTTAAAATACGTTTTGCCTCTTTATTCATTTCTTTGTTTTTCATAATCCCCATACCAACTGTTTGCTCATTACCTAAAAATAAGTTTTCAGCAACCGTTAAGTCCGGTAAAATGTTTAACTCTTGGTGGATAACGGCAATCCCTTTTGCTTCTGCCTCTTTTGGTGATTTGAAGTGAACTTCTTCACCATCGACTTTAATGACGCCGTTATCACGCTCGTAAATCCCCGTTAGAATTTTCATCATCGTTGATTTACCCGCACCATTTTCGCCCATTAGCGCGTGGATTTCTCCATCTGCTAACTGGAATTGGACGTCTTTCAAAACAACATTCCCACTGAATGCTTTTTGAATGCCCGACATTTCAATCATGCACGTTTCCTCCTTTTAAAAAATGACACCTGATTGCAATAAGATATTGGCATACGGCGTAGCCTCACCCGTACGAATAATGACTTTCGCTTTTGCAGATAGCGCTTTCAATTGTTCATGTGAAACCTCTTCAAATGCTGTATCTACTATGTCATGCACCGCTTTGTAAAGGGGTGCATTTTGTGATGCCATTTCAGTGGCGATAATTGCTTTTTCTGTTTTGTAGTCTGCTAAAACAACTTCTAAAATCGCCATGAAGCCCGGCTCTCCAATTTTGTAAGCGAGATCGATGCATGTAACTCCATCTGGAATCGGTAACCCGCAGTCTGCAATCATAATTTGATCTGTGTGACCAATACGTGCAAAAATCCCGGCTAGTTCACGATTTAAAATACCTTGTTTTTTCATGTTACTGTGCGCCTCCTAAGCGTTTAAGCACTGCTTCTTGCTGTGGCATACCGCCTTGTGCACCAAATTTTTCAACTGATAATGATGCCGCGACATTCGCAAATTCAACTGCCTCTGACAACGATTGATTTGTCGTTAGTGCATGCGCTAAAGCACCATTAAATGTATCACCCGCACCTGTTGTATCAACAGCTTTTGTTTTAAAGCCTTTAACAAACACATGTTGTGTACCATCATAGTAGCGTGCCCCGTCTGCACCTAATGTAACGATTAATTGATTCGGGAAGCGTTCTAAAGCGCTCTCTACATCAACGCCGAAAATATCAGCACATTCTGTTTCATTTGGTGTGAAGTAAGCAACGCGCTCCATCCATTCTGCTTTAAAATTCTCAGCAGGCGCTGGATTTAATAACACACGTGTATGTAATTCTTCACAAACGGACAGCGCATACTCTACTGTATCTTGTGGAATTTCTAGCTGCATAACGACTAAATCACTTTTAGCGATTAATGTACGTGCTGCATCGATTGATTCGCGCGATACATCTGCGTTCGCTCCTGGTACCACGATAATGCGGTTATCATTATCAAATAATGTAATGTTCGCAATACCTGTTGCTGTCTCTGTTGTACGAACGAATGTATCGTCAATCTTTTCTTGTTGTAAAATCGTACGCAATTCGTTACCAAATGCGTCTTGACCAAGCGCACCAACCATATGTACATGGCTGCCTAAACGGGCAACTGCAACAGCTTGGTTTGCTCCTTTACCGCCTGGAACGGTATGGAACCCTTGTCCAAAAACCGTTTCTCCTTGCTTTGGAAAAACAGTCGTTTCAACGACGATATCCATATTAATACTACCGATTACTGTAATCATAATTCCGTTCCTTTCGTTGTTGAATTTCGAACGACGAGCTTCGGCGGAAATACAACGCGCTTCGCTGTCATTTTTTGTCCTTCAATTAATGCAATTAATAATTCTGTTGCACGCTCTCCCATTAAGGAAATCGGCTGCGCAATCGTTGTTAGCTCTGGCGATAGCAATGTACCGATATTAATACCGTCATAACCAACAAGTGATACATCCTTTGGAATGTGTATCCCTAGTGATTCAGCTGCTTTCATTACACCGATTGCCGATGCATCGCTTGACGCAAACACCGCATCATAATCCCTTGTGTGTTGCAACTGCTGAAGGGTCACCTTTTTAGCTGACTCAAAATCAAAAGGGCTCACAATCGTATCGTACTGTATGGTTGGATGTTGCTTCATGATTTCTTCAAAGCCGCGCATCCGATCATTTGCGACATCAATATCAAGTGGCCCGCGCACACATAAAATGCGTTTGACGTTTTGCTCGACCAAATAATTAGCGACAAGCTGTCCACCTAATACATTATCCGATGTCACTGTTGGAATCGCTTCTGATAAATTACGATCAAGTGCGACAATAGGTACATCTAGTTTCTTATAGAAATCTGCTTCGATATGGTTTGTAGTTACGATAAATCCTGCCGCATAATTTTGTTGTAGCGAGCGGATATAATGTTTTTCTTTTTCACTCGTTTCGCCCGCATTGCACAACACCACTGTATAGCCATGCTCATAAGCTGTACGTTCAACCGCACGTGCTAGTTCAGGGAAAAAAGGGTTTGTAATATCTGGTACAAGCAAACCAAGTAAATTCGTTTGCTTCGTCGTTAGCGAGCGTGCTAATTGATTTGGTGCATAATTTAATGTAGTAATTGCCTTCTCAATTATCTGCTTCGCATCATTACTTACATAGCCTTTATTATTCAAATGTCTAGAAACAGTCGCTACAGAAACTCCTGCCTCTTTTGCGACATCACGAATTGTTGCCAATGCATTCACCTCAAAACGATCTGTTATGTAACCGGTTCCATGTGTAACCGATTACACATAATATAATGCACGAATTTTATCAAGTCAACACATTTTTTTATTAGGTTATACTATTTTCAACTGTTACATGACTTAAAGAGTGTTATAAAACAGCACATTGACGCTTTTTTGTAGCAAATCGGGTAATGATTTGTCCCACCAAAAAATTTTTTTTAGGTCATGTAATATCCCTAAATGTAGAAAAATGGTATGATATAGAAAATAGTTTCTTAAAAGAGAAAAAAGAAGGTGTTTGACATATGAAGATGAGTTTATCGCAAAAACAACAATTAAAATTATATATGACCACACAATTGCGCCAATCCATTGAATTACTACAGTATTCACACGAAGATTTAGTTGAATTCGTACGTGAACAGGCATTAGAAAACCCTTTAATTGAATTAGAAGAAACCACTTCAAGTTATCAAAAATCTACAACGGGATTTGATGATGTGTTACCATCCGTTGCAGGCGAGACAGATTACCGGGATGAACTGTTACAATTGCTACACTGTGAAGTGAAAGAACAGCGATTACTCTATGCATGCTTAACAATTGTTCACAACTTAGATGACAATGGCTATTTGTCACGCGATGCCATCGCCGCCTATCAGATTCCGGAAGCGTTATTACAAGCAGCAATTCAAGAATTACAGCAGCATGGTCCGCCTGGAATTGCGGCCTTTGATTTACGCCACTGTTTATTACTACAATTAGAAGCACTCGAGCCGCGCCAAATCGTTGCCGAAAAAATTGTTACTTCTCATTTAGAGGATGTCGCAAATAGTGCCTTTGAAAAAATTACGCAGGCGCTTCATATCACGCCTCATTCACTGCGCCGTGCCATTCGAAAAATTCAAGCACTCGAGCCAAAGCCATGTCGTTCGCTTTTTAGTCGTCCTGCAACGACGATTACGCCTGATGCGACGGTGATGCTAAGTGATGAAGGCTTTACATTCCAATTAAATACAGCTGGCATGCCAAAAATTTCTCTTTCTACTGCCTATGATGCCTTTTTTGAACATCAGGAAGCAGCAGAATTTTTAAAAATGCAGTTTAAGCGCTATGAATGGTTACTACACAGTTTAAATCAACGTCAAAGCACATTAACGCGTCTTTTAGAGGCCGTCGTTGCACATCAGCAGCCCTTTTTCTATCAAGGTTATATTGCGCTAAGACCGCTATTATTAAAAGATATTGCCGCACAATTGGGCGTGCATGAGTCTACCGTTAGTCGCGCTACTAAAAATAAATGGCTAGCAACACCTTTTGGCACAATTGCGCTGCGCTCATTGTTTACCAATGCGGTATCTGAAGACGGAGCCTCTCAAACATCGATTAAAGTGCATATTCAAAATTTGATTAATACAGAAAATAAAACCCGCCCATTATCAGACCAAAAAATTACTGATTTATTAATGGCGAAAGAAAATATTACGCTTGCACGTCGTACAGTGGCGAAGTACCGCGATGAGCTTTCAATCCCAAGTGCCTCGAAAAGAAAGTGTCTTATCTGATATACTTAATGTATAAGGAGGTCATCTAAATGAACAAATACATTTTTTCTACTGTGAGTTTCATCTTATTTTTTGCTGTAGCCCTTTATGGAACCGTTCATTTTCATGAGCTACCTCCATTTGTATACAGCGCACTCTTTAATGATTGGCAAACGCGTGAAATGGTCTTTTTACCACTTGTCGCAGGCATTGTGCTGTGGAGCTTTCTTCATCTATTGGCAACACATCCAGAATGGCATGAATTTTCCGATAAATATTCTGAAAATAAAGAATTATCTTTTAAAAATTCTTCTACTGTGTTACATGTGATGAAAAATGCTGTGTGTATCGTCTTAACACTCAAAACTTATGTAGATATTTATCATATCCTTCACCCAACCGCACCCGTTATGACAGGCACTACGTTAGTCAGCATCGCCTTTTTATTACTTAGTTCGTTACTCACTGTCTATTTCATCCGAACACATCATAAATTTTTGCATTATTCAAAATAAAAAAGTGACTGAGATACAACACCGCATGCTCCTTTTTTAGCGTTCGCAATGAAAAACCGGAACCGCACTACAGCGCGGTTCCGGTTTTTCTTATGCTCATATGAGATGTTACTTTTACATGTATGTCAAAGCCTCTTTTTTCTCATTATAACCCTTCAATATGTCGCTTCACAGAGGCCCATTCATCGTCAATAATGCTATAAACGGCACTATTACGAATCGCACCATCTGCTCCAAATTTATGTTTACGTAAAATCCCCTCAAATGTTGCGCCAATGCGCACAATCGCATTGCGTGAACGCATGTTCCGTTCATCTGCCATAATTTGTACCCGCTTCATTCCCCACTGCTCAAATGCATAACAAAACATTAAAAGCTTCATATTCGTATTAATAGCGCTACGCCACACAATCGGATTCAGCCATGTGTAGCCAATTTCCACACTCCCAAAATCCTCATCAATCGTGTAAAAACGTGTGGCACCAACAATTTGATTATGTACCTTTGAAAAGACAGCAAATGCCTGCTGATCTTGTGCTTGTAACGCCATATTAATATAGTGTGTAGCATCCGCCAACGAACGAATGCGCGGCTGCGTCATTTCCCAAATTCGCTCGTCATTTGCAGCATGTACTAAAGCCTCCGCATGTTGCTGTGTCAGCGGCTCTAAACGTACAATATCATTTTCTAGCATATGAAAAACCCCCTTTGTATTGTAAGTATACGCGGAGGGCTTCAATTAAGAAAGTTCTTGTAAGTATAATTTATTTACATAGCCAATCTGGTGGTGAAATTGCACTTTGCACCACGCACCTGCCGTACAAAATACGCCGACGACTTCATCCTTTTCTAAATAACCTAATGCTTCATAGCCGGTTCCTGGACCACTACGAACATAGACAGGATTTTTCGCTACATAGTTTGTCATAAGCTGTTCTTTAAAACAGTCTGTCACAATGTCTGATAACGTTTGCCTATTAGCCATTTAAATCCTCCTAGATTTGCGTCATTAAGAAATAGACGCAATAGGACATTAAATAGTTTCACCTTTTAATTGTTTAACGGTTTGCTGTATGTCTGAGCTGTGACAAATTGCTGAAATAACGGCTACCCCGTCCACACCCGTTGCTAAAACAGGCGCTACATTCGATGCTTCAATACCGCCAATCGCAACAATCGGACACTCAGGAAATTGCTCGTGCATGGCTTTTGGAAATGCTGTATGACAGGGTACTTTGGCATCCGCTTTTGAAGACGTGGCATAAATAGGTCCAATGCCGACATACGCACAGCCCCCATCGATCGCCGTAGCCATTTCATCAGCCGTATGCACCGATACTCCGATAAAACCTTTAAATTGTGCTTTTGCAATTTGTAACTGTGCATCATCCTGGCCGATATGAAGACCATCCGCTTCTAGTAAAACAGCGAGGGCCACATCATCATTAATGACAAACGGCACATTATACTGTATACATAAAGCCTGACATTGCCTTGCAAATTGAATATACGCCTCCCCCTTCAGCGCATAAGAACCTTTTTCCCGGAGCTGAAACATCGTAATTCCCGCAGCAAGTGCCTCTTCTAGTGTTTGTAGAGGTGCCTTCACACAATTTTCCGTTCCCATAATAAAATATACCGCTAAATCACTACGCTTCATCGACGAACACCTCACAGTCATAGCGATTATAGGCAAAATGATTGGTCGGTCCATGACCATGTCCAATGCCTAGCGGATGTACAATAGCAGCTTGAATAAAGCGTTTCGCTTCAATAATGGCTTCCTTTAGCTCTTGTCCATTCGCTAGCCCTGCTGTAATGGCTGCTGAAAACGTGCAGCCTGTGCCATGCGTGGCCTTCGTATCAATACGTGGCGTCGTCATCGTAAAAACAGATCCATCTTCTAAAAACACTGTATCTACCGCATCCACTCCGCTTAAATGACCACCCTTCATGACAATATTTTTTGCACCAAGCGCCATTAATCGCTGTGCTGCTTGTGCTACATCACTAGCTGTAGTAATCGTCATACCAGCGAGCACCTCTGCCTCTGGAATATTTGGTGTACAAACTGTCGCGACCGGCAATAAAACTTCCTTCATTGTTTGAACAGCCTGTTGCGCTAATAATGTCGCGCCGCCTTTCGCAATCATCACGGGATCGACGACAAGTGGGATATGTTGCTGTTGCATAGTTGCTGCCACCACGTCAATAATAGCGGGTGAAAATAGCATGCCCGTTTTCGCGGCTGTTATCTCAAAATCTTCAAATAATGCATGCAACTGTGCCACCACAAATGCTGGCTCTGCTGCCATAATATCATGCACACCAAGTGTATTTTGTGCCGTCAATGCCGTAATCGCCGACGTGCCAAAGACGCCTAACTCCTGAAATGTTTTTAAGTCGGCTTGTATGCCTGCTCCGCCACCGCTATCTGATCCTGCAATTGTTAATGCAATCATGCTAATCCCTCCGAAATATGATGTAAGGCATCTAAAAAGCCCATTTGAAATGAGCCCGTTGCTTTAGGTCCGACGATGGTAGCCGCCTGCTTATACTGTTGTAATGTTTCCAAAAGAGAAGCTTCTGCACCAAGTGTTGCTGCACATACTGCACTAAGTAAGCAGCCAGTTCCTGTAACAAAGGTTGCTTCGACAACGCCCCCAGAAATACGATAAACCTTCCCTTGCTCGATTAAAACATCAGTTGCACCAGTAATAATGACGGCACATTGATAATCTTTTGCGAACTTGGATGCTGCTGCAATGACATCCATATTCCCCTCACCACTATCCACACCCTTTGCCTGCCACTGGGCGCCTGTAAGAGCCGCTAATTCTCCAGCATTACAACGCAATAAATCAATGTTCACTTGCGCTAAAAGTTGCTTTACAAACTGTTTGCGAAATGGCGTAGCGCCAACACCTACTGGGTCGAGTACAACTGGAACTTGTTGCGTATTTGCTGCTTTTCCAGCAATCACCATCGCCTCCATCGTGCGCTCATTTAATGTGCCAATATTAAGTAATAATGCATCACTTACACGTACCATATCCGCTACCTCCTCAACGGCATCCGCCATCACAGGAGAAGCACCCATCGCAAGCAACCCATTTGCCGTAAAATTCGCGACGACATAGTTCGTTATACAATGGACAAGCGGTGCTTTTTTTCGAATATTAACGAGTGACATAGCGCATAACCTCCTGCTCCCAGTTTTCAGTCGTCCATGGCATTTCCCAGAACTTCCACTCATAGTAGCAGCTCTTTTTAAAATGCTGCTTAAATAATGAGATTTTATGCGGTTGCTGTTGTGCATAGTGATTCATTAACGCTAATTGTTGCTTAATATTCTCGTTCATATCGTCAGAGCTATAAAGCGCAAGCCACTGTTCATACAGCGCGACGCCTGGCTTCGCATCTTTAAAACGATTGCCAATTTCTAAATAAAGCCATGGACATGGGAACATCGCTGCGAATGCTTCTGCCGCATCTCCGTTATAGGCCGCATTGTACATATGACTCACATAGTTATACGCAGACGGCGCAGGTTCAAACGCTTCAATTTCCGCGTCCGTTACACCTAACTCATGGAACGTTAGACGATGCATCTCAAGTTCTGCAAGTTGAATATTTTGCGCTGCTTGCAAATAATAGAGCGTCTCGTCCGCTTCTGTCGCCTTCGATGCAGCAATGGCCAATACCTTCGTATAGTGTTTTAAATAGAAGGCATCTTGTAGCATATAGTACTTAAATTTCTCCAGTGGTAATGTACCGTCCACAATGCCTTGCACAAACGGATGCTCAAAGCTTGCCTCAAAATAAAGCGCATTTTCTTGTCTTACTTCGTCACAAAATGTCATTAAAAAGTCCTCCTCTTGGATGGACGTAGGCAAAAAAAAGCACGCATCCGAATTAGGAGCGCGCTTTCAAAAAATTGCTCCCTACGTCAGTGTTAACTGTCAGGTTCTAAGGGTCAGGTTTTAACCTTCTCAACACAAATGTGTCCCCCCGCAAATTAAAATAGTGCAATAAAAAAACTCTCCATGACGGAGAGCAAATGTACACAGTAATGATTACGTACATTGCTCCCTACGCCCGTATTAACGGACAGGTTCTAAGGGTCAGGCTTTAACCTTCTCAACACATACGTGTCCCCCTGCAATAATTTTAATTATCCTTAGTATAGCATACATTCCAAAAAACGCCATAAAAAAGCGGGGCATGATACCCCGCAAAGTTGCTTAGTGATAAATATATGTGTAAGCTGAGCTCACATACCCAACTTTTCCTTTATAATAAATTTTGTACCAAAAACCATCACGGAAATCGATCACTTTAAATTCTGCACGAGATGGCATTTTACCAATAATTTTATACCCTGTGCTTGGTCCAGAACGAATATTAAGATTCACACCTTTTGCCGTTGTCACAAAGCCTGTTCCCATATGAATTGGCTCTTTTGCGACATACGCTTTATGCACATAACGTTTTGTACCTTTATATGAAATTTGATACCATGTTGTCGCATAGCTTCGAAGCACTTGAATGGCATCATTTTCATTAAATTGCCCAACAACGCGGTATTTCTTACTTGGTCCTGTACGGATATTTAAATGATCCGTTGTTGAATACATCGTACTAATTGCTTGCGCGTGTTGAACAGTTGAGGGTTGCGCGGCATATGTTAGCCCAAATGCCGACCCTGCTAAACCTGCTGCAATTGTCCACTTTACCCATTTTGATGTCATGATGTCTCACCCCTAATTTTTCGTTACATAGGCGGCTGATACATAACCAATTTCTCCGCGGTGATACACTTGATACCATTTCGATGTTGTTTTTTCTAACACTTGTACGCGGTCTTTATTATATAAGGCACCAATTTGTCGATAGCCAACACCTGGTCCTGTTCGTACAGTCAGTGTATCATCTGCCGGCACACGCACCGTATACCACGGCGGCGCTACCGTATATCCTTTATTCACAAAGCCAAACTGTCCTTTATACCAAACCTGTAGCCAGTTGCCAAATGACTTCGTACTTGTTACATAGAGTGGCTTTGTATGCGCTACCGCACCAATCACTTTATAGCTGACACCTGGCCCTGTTCGCACATTTAGTGTATCTCCAGGTGTATAGACCTTCACAGCTTTTACAAAATACGGTGCTGCGCTAACATATTCTTTTTGGACATATCCTTTTTGGCTGTCAATCTGCACCTCATAATAATCACGATTATACGACTTTAAAATATGCACAGGGTTATTTAGTGTATAGGTTCCTACTACTTTACTTGTAATGGCTGGCTTTTCAAATGCCTTTAAGCCATTGTATTGTGCATATTTTATCGTTACTTGCTGTACCGCTTGCGCCATAAAGTGTGGCTCCGCTAGTACACTCACCCCTAAAGCTGAAAATGCGAAACCCGTTGCCATCATCCATTTTTTTAAAAGGGCTCTGGCCATTACTACTCCTCCTCACGATTTAATATGGGAAAGGGGTTAAATATTTTGCATTAACATATCCAATTTTGCCATCTGCATATGCCACTGCAAACCATCTGCTACTCTCGACATTTACTGCGTATAGCACCTCATAGTTTGTCAAAGTACGAATCTTTGTATAGGTTGAGCCTGGCCCTGTTCGAAGATAAAGCTTCACGCCTTCTGTTTGAACACTATACGCTGGCAAACGTTCTAAATACGCGGCTGATACATAGCCTACTCGGCTTCCACCACCCCAGATACGGTACCATTTAGAATTCGTTTTATTCAGCATTGCGGCAATAGAGCCACCTGATTTTTTGAATAAAATGCTATACGATGTGCCTGGTCCACTGCGCACATTTAAATTAGCCCCTCCGGTATTCACCGTATAATATTCTTGTACATTTGGTTGTGACGCAATCCAACTATTCGATACATACGCTGTTTTGCCTTTATATGAAATTTTTGACCATGTGCTGTTGTATTTACTAATGACAGAAATCGGATCATTAAATGTTAATTGCCCTAATACACGATATCCTGTCCCTGGTCCACTTCGTACATTCACACCATCTGTAATCGAGAACATTGTATACGCTGCCTGCGCTACTTCTACATTAGATGAAGGAGATGCTACAGCGCCTAATCCGAATGCTGATGTTGCCAAACTTGCCGCCAAGGTCCATTTCACTAATTTCGATTTCATGCTAGTCACCTCATTGTAGTTTTTTGATGATACATTCCATTCGCATAACCGCGTGTGGCGTCCTGACAACTATAATAATTGAGGTTTCTTTACAATCTCATTACTTAAGTTGCTATAACTAACGCTCGCTCAAACTGCTTATTCCGTCCCTTACACAACTAATCCTATGCACAACTGTTGCACCAACTGAACAAACATCATCTTTTTAACTACACTCCTATTTCCTTGAACTATCCCGCACACTGTTTATTCTTTCTATGCCAAAAAACTAATCGATGCACTGTCTATTTACATACTATTATGTCTTAAATTTTTAGAAAAATCAATCTTTTTATGAGTTTTAGTCTATAAAAGCATATTTCTTATTATTTTTTAATTTTCAAATAGGGACTTATGAATCTCTATTTTTCTATATTAAACATCTTTGTACTTTTGAATAACAGTTCATATTAATTTCAAAAAGCCTATAAAAAAAGAAGAATTACGCCAATACGTAATTCTTCCAATTATTTAATGAAACCGTGCTTTATAAGCCGTAATATATTGGTTTTTCCCTACTTCTAAGCGTGGTACGCCATCTTTTGTATAGCGTACGCCTTGAATCGTTAATTTTTTGCCAGCTCGTACAATTCGAAGCTTTTCATTCGCTTTAAAATTAACAGTGGAGAATACATTTAAATCTTGTGCTACTTTCACTTGTTTTGGATTGATATAATAATAATCCTTTATATTTGCCAGTACAGCACGTGTAATATCTTTACGTGCAGACAAGTAATTGCCAGATGCTGTTTTTAACCGTGGTGTGCCACTAGCTGTGTACACAATGGATGCAATTTCAAATGTTGTATTTTTATTATATTTACGAATTTCATGTTTTTTAGTGAACTCTTTTGAATTATAAACAATTTGATAACGACGTAACAACACACGATCAGGAACGTTTGTAATGTACTCATTAATATCACTACGAACCTTTAAAACACTTTTACGATTTGCTGTTATATAATGTCCATTTTCTAATTTCAAGCGTGTTGTCCCATTTGCCAATGTTTTTACGCCTGCAATCTTAACAATTTTATTTTTCTTTAATGTACGAACCTTAGTTTTAAATGCCGCATCACGGTATTCGCCGACATTTTCTTTAAGCACGACTTTACGTGGATTTGTCGAATAATACAAACTATTTGAAGCTTGCGTTACCTGTGAATTCGTTGCTAATGGTGATTTCTTTAATAAATCACTTACTTTTTTACCCGCTGCTAATTTATTCGCATCAACCGGACCATTAATACCACTAATTATCGCGCGATCTGTATATTGCCATAAATCATAGCTATACGCGGGTTTCACAGAGCCATATCGTGGAATCCATACAAAATCGGCTTTTTTCGTCTCTAAATTTAATTTATTATACATATGATGTGCAATGTATAAGCCAATTTGTTTATCAGTATGTTTACGTAATTCACTGACGTATGCATTAACGATTGTACGCATCGATTCACCAGATGTATTGGTCATTTCTTCTACGTCAATTACATAAAATTTTGCACTACTACTCGCACGATTAATTAAATTACGTGCCTCAATACGCGCATTCGCGCTTGATGATGCTTGCATATATGAATACACACCATATGGTACACCACTTGCTTTTGCACCTATTTCATATGTTTTATGCATATAATCTTCTACTGAACTACCATATTGCACACGAATAATCGCTAAATCCGTAGATTTTGCTACCTTCGCCCAATTAATATTCCCTTGCCATTTTGATACATCAATAATCATTCCTGTTGCGGCTTTTGTTTGAACACCTTTTGTATAGTCTGTCACATACGGTGTCTCTTCCCATTGAACTTTACCATCAGGCTTTCCTGACTGTTCATCAACTGCAGAAGCTGTTAACTGCCACTCACTTACGACGATGAAACAAAGTATGAAACTAAAAGCGACAACAAAAAATCGTATTATATTTTTCAATTTTTGTTGCTTCTCCCTTCTGATTTAACGCATCTTATCTCTATTTGCCCAACAAAAAAAGCCACGTAAAGACGTCGCTTTTGTCGACAGTGCAAGCTAGATGAAGTAATAGCTCACTGCTAAAACTTTTAAGATGTCTCGTCTCAACTTTAATGATATCAATTTTCTAGTAGTCCAATCGAACCTTTTTGTTAAATTTTTGATTAAATTTGTGTTACAACTATCAAATTATTTAGTTTTTAACACTGTTTCAATAGCGATTTGTATCGTCGCCAATAAATCCCCATCATGCCAACCAGCTACATTTCCTAAAGCGATGGCTAAATCAAAATTTGCTGGGATATGAATAAAGCCCGATGGAATTTGATGGGTGGCAGCATAGTGTAAGCCTTCATACATAATCGTATTGCATACATACGTCCCTGCTGTATTGGACACCTTCGCTGGGTAACCTGCCTGCTTTAGGGCATCGACAATTTCTTGTACTGGAAGTGTCGAAAAATAGCTTGGTGCCTCCCCATCTCGGATTGCCTCTCCTTGTGGCGCATTGCCATCATTATCCGGCTCGTTACTATCACGCATATTAATTGCCACACGCTCTGGCGTTATATGAAAGCGTCCTACCGCAACACCTAATGAAATAATGCTATCCGGCTCAATATCCTCTATTAATTCAACAAAAGCTTGCTGTGCTTCTTTAAAAGAGACCGGTAAGATACGCCCGATAATATCGTATTCACCAATTTGCGTACCATTTAATGCTTCCACAATAGGCATTGTAGGATTTACTTCATATTCTAAAAAAGGCTCAAATCCTGTCAGTAATAAGCGCATATTGTATATCCTCCTCTAATTGCCATAATATTTTTTTGATTTGCAGAAGTACTTCATTGGTCGAATGCCTCGCAATCCACACTGTATCACGCTGTTGCGAAATTGGGAGTTCATGCGCGATAACATCCGTATAATGATATGCTTCGACTAATCTTTCATTAAGCACCGTAATTGTTTGTGGCACTGTTAAAAAATCACGAATACTTTCAGGTGAAGGCAAAATTTTTACCGTTACCTGTTTTTGCTGTGCCTCTAGCCATGCCAAAACAGTTTGTGTATAGACACAATCGCGGTGAATAGCATACAGTATTAGTTCCTGTGCGGCTAATGTCTGCGTGTAACGGTTATCTGATAGCACGGCAAATGTTTCCTCTGCTAGCCTGTCATACGTTAGCTCCTGAAAATGCTTCAGTGGATTTGTCGTAATCGCACAATCAAGCACACCTTGTAGCACCTGATTATTCAATGTAGCACTATCATCCACTACATAGTCAAATTGTGCTGAAAATCGCTTTTCTATCTGTGAAAGCACAGAGCTATAGCGTTTCAAGCTACTATTTGATAAGCCAATTCGGACGAGCATTTTCTGCCCATGTAGCTTCCTCATCAACTGGGCATAGGCTTGCTGCTGTGTTGCTAAAAACTGCAAGTAAGCATTTCCTGCTGCTGTACGCTGTAAGCCAACTGGCGTGCGGTCAAAAACTTTAGCGTCTAACTCCTGCTCTAAACGCTTTATTTTCATCGACAATGCCGACTGCGAATAATTTGTATGGCGTGCGGTCAAACTTAGATTTTCGTCTACTAATAATTACTGTAACAACCCCCACTCCGCTTCTGCTTTTGTCACATTGTCATCCCTATCAATATTATTGATACCCCTCTTACTAAATGACATTTCACACTGTTGTGAAATGTTTGTACACTTATAGTACACCAGAAAGAAGGGATTTTCATGTATCGTTGGTTTATCGTTGCCATCGCTACGATTGCACTGGCTGTTGGTTCCGTTGTTACGTATGGTATGGGGACCATCGCCGCTTTTTATCAAGTCGATTGGCAACTCACACAATTTCAAACAGGCTTTATTTCTACAATGACAAATGTAGGACCCTATGTTCGATGATGATTTTTGGACATTTAATGGACCGTTACGGCGAAAAATATGTCATCGGCCTCAGTGCCTTATTACTTGGGCTTACCGCCGCATTGCTACCATTCGCTAGTTCGTATACAACACTACTTATCGGCGTCTTTATTGTTGGTTTATTTTATGGCAGTGCACAAACAGGTGGCAGTACGGTGATTACAAAATGGTTTCCTAACGAGCACCGCACTCACGATCAATCAATTCTTTATTATTATGGCTCCTGCGTTATTTGGGCTTTTTGTCGATTGGAGTGATTAGGTGCCTTGATACTTATCCTTGCAGCATGGCAATTATTGCATACTATTTCCAACAAAAAAACACGTTCAACATAACTTGAACGCGTCTTTTTGTTTACGTATTTTTTAATTTGCGAGCTTTGTTTGCATCGTATAATAAAAGCCTTGTTGCTTCATTAACTGCTGATGGTCACCGTGCTCATAAATTTCACCTTGCTGTAACACGAAAATTTGGTCCGCTTGCTCAATCGTTTTTAAACGATGGGCAATAACAAAGCTTGTACGGCCGTGCATCAGATTATGCAGTCCTTTTTGAATATGCACCTCTGTACGCGTATCGACATTTGACGTCGCTTCATCTAAAATTAATACATCAGGGTCTTCTAAAATCGCACGTGCAATGGCAATTAGCTGCCGCTGCCCCTGGCTTAAATTTGTACCCCCAGAAGCAATTTGCGTATCATACTGTGCGGGTAAATGACGAATAAATTGATGAGCATATGCAATTTCTGCGGCCTGCTCTACTTCCTCATCCGTCGCATCTAGGCGCCCAAAGCGAATATTTTCACGAATCGTTCCTGAGAATAAATACGTATCTTGTAGCACGACACCTATATGGTCGCGTAAACTAGCGAGTTCATAGGCATTGATTGCTACATCATCAATCATAATGTCGCCAGCCTTAGCCTCATAAAATCGCGATAATAAATTAATAATCGTCGTTTTACCTGAGCCAGTAGGTCCAACAAAAGCAATCATTTCACCAGGCTTTGCATGGAAGGAAATATTTTTTAAAATCGGTTTATTTTCTTCATATTCAAAATCAACATTTTTGAATATGACATCCCCTTTGAGTTTATCAATTTTCTTCGTTGCAGGCTTCTCCAGTACTTCTTCCTCTTCATCTAATACTTCAAAAACACGCTCTGCACCAGCAATAGCTGATTGGAAAACATTCAGTAGATTAGAAAGCTGATTAATCGGTTGGAAAAATTGGCGTGTATACGTCGTAAAGGCGGCGATAACCCCAATTGTTGTATAACCTTTAACCGCAAGCAATGCACCGACACCAATGACTAATCCCAAGCCAACATTATTCATTGCATTATTGATAGGTCCCATAAAACCTGAAATCGTTTCTGCGCGAACACCCGCATGACGAAGCGCTTCATTTTTATGATGAAATTCCTCAACATGCTGCTTTTCCTTACCAAATAACGTCACGACCTCTGATGCACTAAGCGATTCCTCAACGAAACCATTTACCCCACCCAATGCTTTTTGGCGCGCACGATAATTAACACTTGAACGCTTAATAATTTGCTTCGATAAAAAGACAATTAATGGAATGACAGTCATAACAACAAGTGCTAAGCGCCAATCGAGCCAAAAAATCGCAATCGTTGTTCCAATAATTGTTAAGATGGCTGTTAAAATTTGCGTGACACTTTGCGTTAATGCCATATTTAAGCTATCAATATCATTGGTGACACGACTCATTAAATCGCCTTGTTGACGGCCATCAAAAAAGCGAAGCGGTAGCACCTGAATTTTTTTAAATAGTTTGCGGCGTATACGCTGAATCGTTTTTTGTGCCACATAAATCATAACAATCGTTTGGATATACGTGGCGATAAATAACCCCACATAGGTCGCGCCTAATACGAGCGACATCGAAATCGTTCCTTGTATGTCTAGCTTCATAATATAATGATCGACGATATACCCAATCAACCATGGTCCTGCAATTTTTAATAATGTCGCCACAAAAACGGTAATCATTGCGATAATAATGCCGAGGCGCTGCTTTTGCATGTAGTGCCATAAGCGCTTAACAGTCGACAATTGATCTTTTGGCTTTTCAAACGTCATACTGCCAATACGCGGTCCTTTTTCTAACCCTGTTCTACTCATGCAGCACCCCTCCTTTTTCTAGTTGTGTTTCGACAATTTCTTGGTATACGGTATTCGTTGCAAGTAATTCTTCGTGTGTACCAAGCCCAGCCATTTCACCATTTTCTAACACAAGAATTTTATCCGCATGACGAATTGATGAAATTTTTGACGCCACAATAATTTTCGTTGCTGCCTCAAAATCACGTGCAATGCTTTGCTGAATTTTTTTCTCTGATACCGCATCGACTGCCGATGTTGTATCATCTAAAATTAAAATCGCTGGCTGTCGGATAAATGCCCGGGCCATCGCCAGACGTTGACGCTGCCCACCAGATAGATTGCGCCCACCTTGTGCTACTGGATGCTGTAGCCCATCATCAAATCGAGACACAAATTCAGAAGCTACCGATGCTTCGAGTGCATTCGCTAGCTCGCCCTCTGTCGCATCCTCACGTCCAAAGCGTAGTTGCTCTTCAATTGTGCCTGAGAGTAAAATGGCCTGTTGCGGGGCAAAGCCTATCGCCTGTCGTAATGTTTGTAAATCATACTGTTCAATTGGCCGATTATCGATTAACACACGTCCCTTTTGTGCTTCATACAGACGTGGAATTAATCGTACAAGAGACGTTTTGCCGCTTCCTGTCATACCAATAATGCCAAGTGTTTCATGTGGATTCAGTGTAAATGAAATATCTTTTAAGACATATTCATCCTTGTTATAGTAATAAAACGATACATTATCAAATTCAATCTTGCCTTGAATCGGTGCCACAACCGCATCCGTAGGTGACTCAATTGTTGTTCGTGTATTCAATACACGCTGTAAACGTTTGGCACTTGGCACTGCACGTGCAATTTGAATCAACACATTACTTGATGACATAATGCCGTTCATAATAATTGTTAAATAATTGATAAATGCTAAAATAACCCCTACTTCTAATGTGCCATTTTCAACTTTAATGACACCCATCCATAATGCGACCATCATGCCAAGATTGATAATAAACATACTCAGTGGTGATAAAACGCCAACAACTTTTTCAGCATGAATCGAGCGTGCTGCTAGATCATCATTAATCGCTGTAAATTGCGTTGTTTGATGTTTACTACGATTAAAAGCTTTGACAACACGTACGCCAGCTAAATTTTCTTGCATAAACGTATTTACACGGTCCATTTGCTTTTGAACTCGTCCAAACACCTTGCTTGAAAGCATTGTAAATACCACAATGAGGATAAGAAGAATTGGTACAATAATTAGTAATAATGAAAATAATTCACGCGCAGTAATAAAAACAATGACCACCGCACCAATAAATAATAGTGGACCACGAACAAATACTTTTAAAGTCATCAAAACCGCTTTTTGTAATGTTTCGACATCGCTTGTGACATTCGTAATAAGCGTCCCGACACCGATGTCTTGCTTATTTTTAGATGAGAAAAACATCGTAGCCGCAAAAACAGCTGCCCGTAAATCTGTCGCAAAATTAACAGCGGCACGCGACGCAAAAATAGAGCATCCGATGCCACCAATTAAGCCGCCAACCGCAGCCAAAATCATAAATAAGAACATTTTTAAGACATACCCATGGTTTTGCGTAGCAATCCCATCATCAATAATATGCTGCATAATGGTCGGTTGAATTAAATCCATCGTCACTTCAAACACCATAAATAATGGCGCTAAAATTGCGGCGACTTTATATGGTGCTAAATAACGAAATACAAATCCCATAAAAACCTCCCTTTCTTCCATTTAATACTATACTATTCTTTTACAATCGACGTAAGCATTACTTGATAACGATTTTCATTTAGTTATGCCGTATAATGCACGGAATTTTTTAATAGTTGTCAACCATATTGTTTAATGGTAAATTAAATTTAACTAGCAAGAGGTCCTAATTCGACGACCAAGGCCATACACATTTTAGTAGATAAAGGATGAATAGCGATGACAAAAGTTGCAGTAATTACGGGCGCCGCTACCGGTTTAGGTCGCGCAACGGCCTTAAAACTTGCCACAAAAGGATATCATTTAGTGTTAGTCGACTTTAATGAAAAAGATGGGTTACAAACGACAGCTGATGCCAAAGCAATGGGTGCAGAAGTACATTTCGTTCAAGCAGATGTGTCCAATGAGGACGATGTAAAGCGCTATGTGGCACGTGCAGTGGAGCTATTTGGGACAATTGACTATTTCTTTAATAATGCCGGGATTATGATTCCATTCCGTCTTTTACATGAGTATCCAGTGGAAGAATATAATCGCATTATGGATATTAATTTAAAAGGACCATTTTTGGGTATTAAGTACGTTATCCCCGTTATGCTTGAACATGGTGGTGGTACAATTATTAATACGGTGTCATCCAATTCCTTTAAACCAACTGCTTATAATGGCATCTATTCTGCTTCAAAACACGCATTAGCTGCTTTTACAAAATCGATTGGACAAGATTATCAGGACCAACATATTTATGCTGTTGGTGTCGCACCAAATACGATGCAAACAACGATTGCACAAAATGCGACTGTAACACTTGATGCGACAGTGGGCGCAGCAATTCACGCCTCAACAGGAAAAAATATCGCAGCAACAGCTGAAGAAGTTGCAGAATCAATGATTTTTGCGATGGAAAATGGCAAGCTTTTAACCGGTTCGATTATTAACTGCGCTGGTGGCGAAATTTATAACTAATGACGGAACTTAACCTCGTCGCAATAGATGTTGACAACAGAAACAAGGAATCGCGCTTTTGCACGATTCCTTGTTTTCTTATCGTTTCCTTCGCTAACAATACCATTTCTCTTTACCAATCTAGCGTTTCTAAAAAATTGAAAATATCCTCGTTCAATTGTGCCGCATCTTCTCCGACCGTCATTAAATGACCTGCATGTGAATAGCCGATTACGCGCTTATCTTCACTCGTTAAATGATCCAAAAGCAACTCCGCACTCGCTTTATACAACGGGCGATCTTGTCCGCCATACAATAACCTTGCGGGTATGACTATTTTATCCGCATTTGAATGCACCTCATCAATTAATGTAACAAGCGTCGTTAAAATTGCCTGTGCTTGTGCATTTAAAGGAGCCGCATGTGCTTCAATCTCCACTGCCGATAACCCTTCAAGCGCCAAATAACGCGTCACATAATTGTAAAAACGCTGTGGTAAAAAGACAGCCGCATCGTGATTGGGTACAGACATTGTGACAATCCCTTTTACAGTTTCTTGTTGCGCGAGCTTTAATGTAAATAGGCCCCCCATCGATACACCAATGACCGCAATATTTTGATACCCACGCGCCTGTAAATAATGAAAGCCCGCTTCTGCATCTTCCCACCACTGTCGTAAAGTCGTTTTTAAAAACTGTTCGGGTGCCTCACCATGACCGCGATATAATGGTACATGGCAAGTATACCCCCGACTATTTAAATAGTTCGCTAATCGTTTCATATCACTCGTTGTACTTGTAAATGAATGCAGTAATAATACTGCACGTTCATCCCCTTCATAAAAAAAGGGCTTTGGTGTTACCAATTTAATCATTGCCTTACCCTACCTTTGACTATATTATAAGCATTGTACTTGAAGGCGGTTTCATTTTCTAGAACAATAAATCAATTCAAGGTAATATCGCGTGAATCTCATTAGTTACTACGTGAAAGGATGATTCCATTGCATTTAGAAAAATATACAGCACAGGATTTTGACGACTATTATGCGCTTGTTCGTGACGAAGCGGTTATGAAGTACATTACAGGTGAAGCACTGTCTAAAGAAGATGCACAAGCCCGCTTTGCGAAAAGTATTCGCCAAAATGATGCACATGCTATTTTCGGTAGTTATAAAATCTTTATTGATCATACGTATATTGGCTTTGGCATGGTGATACTCGATGAAGTCAACAACGAGGCAGAAATCGGCTATATGCTATTTCCACAGTTCTTTAAAAAAGGCTATGGTCAGCAAATTGCTAACACATTAGTCGCACTCGCTCGCAAAACCACTATCCCAACCGTCATGGCAATGATTGACCCTGAAAACGATGCATCGCGTAAAATTTTAACGCGAGCTGGCTTTGTGTCAGTAGAAGCAGGAATTGTCGATGGTATTCCAACCGAAATCTTCAAACAAACACTTCTCCCGTAGAGATTAGGACCATATAAAAAAGGAACCGCACGCAGATTAGCGCGATTCCTTTTTTGCACTTCGATAACCAAACCGAATAGTTCCACCTTGTCTCTTGCTATTTGTATAATGCTTGCCAAGAGGTGAGATGATGCACGCCAATTGGCAACTGTGCTTGTGCATAAACGTTTTCTAATTGTTGTTCAAAATACGCTGGCGTTTTATTCGCAAAGCTAATGTAATCATCTTCCTCTGATGGATGTGTTTCCACCGCGATGGTTAGCGATTTCTCTTTCTTCGCTGCATACGCACGTTCACTTTTCGTAATTTCTAAAATCGCGGCGGCTGTATCACGGTAGGCCATGACCGCGACTTCATCTGTTTGACGAATCACAAACTGTGACACAAGACCTTTACCGTATCGATTGTCATACCATACTTCATCATACCAAAATGGAATATCTGCCTCTAGCGATAATCCCTGCTCATTCGTCATCGCACGATAGGATTTTAAGATTGCAAAATAATTTTCAAATAAGCTTTGTTGTTGCTGTTCGTATGTTTTCAACGTATACGGCTCTATATCAAGATGCACACCCTTGAAGAGTTGATATTGTTGTTGGACTTGCGCAATCCATTTCTTTGTATACTGTGCTTGCGATGGCGTTTGTGCCCATGTACTTGCGCCATCTAATGCGTAGACTGCTATATGATGTTGCTGTGCTCTTTCACTAAATAGGATGTATTCTTCTATTGGTAGCTCAGTGTCAACTTGTACATATACTTTTGTAACATGCTGCACTTCAAGCATTTCCATATCGATGTCATTTAATAAGCTGACATCCCAAATCCACGTTGATTTTGGAATGTTTTTTGCAATCATCGCTTCACTCCTTGCCATCATTGGCGTCATCATAATAAACAGACTACTAACAAGAATTACTAATTTTATCCGCACTGCCCCACATCATTTCCACTTTAATAATAAAATTGTCAAAAAAGACCTTAATTACAATAAAACTATATTCTTTTAGTCTTAACTACGCTATATTACAAGAAGGAACTGAATTTTACAACTATTTTAAAGGTAGGTTTTATGTATGGGAAATCATCGACAAAAGAAAAGTGTAATAGCACTCGCAGCAGTAATGAGTATGAGCTTAGTTGTGCCTACATTAGCAGATGCAAAAACAACAACGGCGAACGTGGACTTTCGCATTATGGAAACAACAGACGTACATACTAATTTAATGAATTATGATTACTATAAAAATGCTGAAACAGATACAGTGGGTCTTGTTAAAACTGCTACCCTTGTACATGAAGCACGTAAAGAAAATAAAAACAATGTGCTTGTAGACAATGGTGATACGATTCAAGGTACTCCACTCGGTACATTTTTTGCTAAAGTAGAACGTATTAAAAAGGGTGAAGTACATCCTAGTATTGCCGCAATGAATGCGATGCGCTATGATGCGGCTACTTATGGTAACCACGAATTCAACTACGGTCTTGGCTATTTAAAAGAAGTGTATAATGACGGGAACTTCAAACGTGTCAATGCCAATGTCTATGTCGATGACCATGATAAAAACGATAAAAATGATAAAAATAAATTTACACCGTATTCTATTGTTAAGAAAAAAGTAAAAGATTCAAAAGGGAAATCACATGTCATTAAAGTCGGCTATATCGGCTTTGTAGCACCACAAATTATGAACTGGGATCAAACGAATTTGACAGGCAAAGTCAAAGCGAAGGACATCGTTGCGACAGCGAAAAAATACGTCCCTGAAATGAAGAAAAAAGGGGCGGATGTGGTCATTGCAATGGCACACTCAGGCTTTAATGCAGATGTGACAAATAACGAGGACGTTATCTATGCCTTAACAAAAGTAAAAGATATTGATGCTGTGACATTCTCACATACACACCAAGTGTTCCCAGCAAAAGACGAAGCATCACTTAGCTCATCATTTAAGGATAAAGATGGCAAGCTACTGCCTGGCGTTAACAATAAAAAAGGAACAATTAATGGCGTTGCGGCTGTACAAGCGGGATACGGTGGTGCAGAGCTTGGCATTATCGATTTAAAATTAACAAAATCAAAAACGAATAAATGGAAAGTCGTATCGTCAAAATCACACACACGTAATGCGAAGAGCACACGCGTGGCCAAAACCGTATCTTCAATTTTAAAAACAAGTCATGAAAAAACAGTAGAGTACGTCAATAAATCAATCGGCACAACAACCGATGATATCCACAGCTTCTTTGCGCTTGTGAAAGATGATCCATCTATTCAAGTCGTAACAAACGCACAAAAATGGTATGTTGAAAAAATCGTCGCAAATGATCCAAAATTAAAAGACCTACCGATTTTATCAGCCGGCGCACCATTTAAAGCAGGACGTAATGGCCCACAAGAATATACAGAAATTAAAGAAGGCGAATTAACAATCCGTAGTGCCGCTGATTTATACTTATACGATAATACGTTAAAAGCCGTACAAGTGTCTGGCGCAACAGTAAAAGAATGGTTAGAACGCTCTGCTGGTCAATTCAATCAAATCGACCCGAATAAAACAACTAAGCAAGCACTTATCAATAGTGACTTTAGACCATATAACTTTGATGTTATTGATGGCGTAACATATGAAATTGATGTGACACAGCCATCAAAATATGATCCAGATGGCCTTTTAATTAACCCAACAGCAAACCGTGTGAAAAATCTATCATATAATGGAAAGCCAGTTGATGAGAACCAACAATTTATTGTCATTACAAATAACTACCGTGCAACAGGTGGCGGGAATTTTGCAGGCGTGAAAACAAGCCCTGTCGTAGTCGATAGTCAAGATGAAAACCGCCAAGTATTAATGGATTATATTTCAGAGCAAAAAGAAATCGTTCCAACAGCTGATAACAACTGGTCATTAGCTAAAATTACTGGCAAGCCAAATGTGACTTTCACATCTTCTCCAGCGGGTGCTAATTATTTAGAAGAAAATAGCCCATATAGTTATACAGGCAAAACAGATGCTAAAGGTTTTGGTATTTTCACGATTGATTTATCAAAATAAGCCTATAAAAAAGCGGCTGGACATACATGTAAAAACAACTGCTCCTATGAGCATAAGAAAAACCGGAATCGCGCTGTGGCGCGGTTCCGGTTTTTCGTTGCGAACGCTAAAAAATGAAAATGCCGTGTTTTGTCTCAGTCTCTTTTTCTTATCCGATACGATCAATAATAACAAAGAACACTAACATATACACAAATGTCACACCATAAATGATATATTGTTTATTTTCTTTTCGATAACGGTATTCAAAAAACATACGGGAGCCAACAAATAATACTAGAAATGCATAGATTGAAAACGGACGTGTATTTTGCACGATAAACATTTCAATCATTAACACAATTAAAAAGACAATATAAAACATGCGCTCTAATTGTTTTTGCCACATATTAACGTGAACGTATTTTCCTGCAGGTTGTGTTGGAATATTAAATTTCTTCGTAACAAATTTTGTTACGACAACCATAATAAGCACTGCTAAAATAAAAAATAAAATCCAGCCTAATAAATCCATCTTGTGATTGTACTCCTTTTCATTTACCTATATACTAATACTATTTACAAAAACTTTATACAGGGGGCGTTTCCATGATTGTTCCATCAAAATTACAACAAGGTGATGAAATTCGTATCATTGCACCAAGCACCAGCGCTAAAATTTTAGGGGACACCGGTGTGGATAAAGCAAAAGCGCGATTAGAGGAAATGGGCTTTGTCGTCACATTTGGTCAGCATATTTATGAATCCGACCTTTTCAGTTCCTCTTCTATTGAAAGTCGTGTCGATGATATCCATGCAGCCTTTAGTGATCCCAACGTGAAGGCGATTTTAACAGCTATTGGTGGCTTTAGTAGCAATGAAATCTTACCATATCTTGATTATACACTGATAAAGAAAAACCCGAAAATTCTTTGTGGCTTTAGTGACATTACAGCTCTTGCAACTGCAATCACAACGAAATCCGAGTTCGTTACATACTCTGGTCCACATTTCTCGACATTCCAAATGGAAAAAGGTCGCTCATATCACGAGCATAATTTTCTGAAATGTCTGACTTCTAGTGATTCCTACAGTGTCACAGCTTCCTCTTATTGGAGTGATGATGAATGGTATCTCGATCAGGAAAATCGCCGTTTCGAACAAACAAACTGGAAAGTATTTAATGAAGGTGAGGCTTGCGGACAAATATTCGGTGGTAATTTAAGCACCTTAAATTTATTACAAGGCACATCTTATATGCCAAGTGGCTTTGATAAAAAAATACTCTTTATTGAAGATGATTACGAAACACGCCCACAGATTTTTGCGCGAGATTTAACCTCGCTTTTACAAAGCATTCATAATGTACAGGCACTCGTTATTGGGCGATTCCAACGCGCTTCTCAAATGACGAACGAGGACATCGAATTCATTTTAACGAAAATTCCATGCGTAAAAGACATCCCTGTTCTTTATAATGTAGACTTTGGGCATACACAGTCTATGTTCACGTTCCCAATTGGCGGCACAGTAAAAGTAGATACAGCGTCGAAAAAGCTAGATTTTTGGCGTTTTTAGCATGACCTATACTTCTTTATGGACGCCTCTTTTCATTGTCACTTATAATAGCACTATGTGAAAGAGGTGGAGACGTTGAATTTCATTTTTACGATTTTGATTTTATTAATTGCATCGTATATTTTAGAAATCGCTGTGCGAAAGCAATTTAAAGTACCAAAAAGTATTTTATCGATTGCACCTGTCAACCAAGTACATAGAATTGGAAAAAACATTTTGATGTTCGCATTACTCGCAATTGTCGTTATTAGCTTTGCGACCGAATACCATATTTTATGGTTATTCTTAATTGTTTTATTCGTTCAGTATTTGTTTGATATTATCATGCAATATAAATATATTCGTGAATCCCGTGAACATTTAATTAATATTTTCTTTTTAATTTTTTATGGACTCGCAGCAATTGTCATTCTTTATTTCAACCCGGCAATTATTATGCAATAACTCAAAAAGACTGGGAAATCTATTTCAATTTCATAATAGGTTCACAACAAAAAGCAGGAATCGCCCCGAAGCGACTCCTGCTTTTCTTATACTTATCTTTTGTCGGCCGGACATGTCTCATTGTCCTAGCCGCTTTTTTATTTTATATTAATTGGATTAGTTCTTTTTACGACGACCTGCGATTAGTGCCATTGCACCTGCAAATAATGCACCTAAACCAAGACCAGCCGCTGCTGCAGTGCCTTCACCTGTTTGAGGTAAACCAGCACCATTGCCATGTTCTGTACCTTTTTGTGCAGTAACAGTAGCATTTTGTGTACCTGTAGTTGCGGCGTTGTTAGAATCGCTATCACTTGTTGTTTCATTATCTGGCGTTGTATCTTCGTCACCTGTAGATGTTGTTGTACCAGAAGTTGAATCTGAATCAGAGCTATCTGTTGTAGATTCGTTTTCTGAATCTGATTCTGAATCATCTGTTGGTGATGCTGAATCTGATTGATGAAGAGTCAGTACATTACTGCTTTATCGACCGCAGCTTACCTTATTATCCAATTTTAAAAAATTGGCAGCGTCCAAATCTAAAAATCATTTCACTATTCCATAGCTCGCATTTAAAAACGGGGAACGATTATATGACGGGTCAGTGGAATTCGAACTATCGCGACGTTTTAAATGATATTGATCGCCCAGATGCCGTTGTTTACTTAACTGAAAAACAACGGCATCATGTAAAAGAACGTCTTGGTCATCATGACAATCAATACGTTATTCCACATGCGCTCGAAACATTACCTGCTCGTGTGCCGTTCTCGCAACGTACGCCGTATTCAGTAGCTTATCTAGCTCGCTTCGCCGATGAAAAACAGCCACTTGCGGCAATTCGTATTTTCCATCAAGTACTACAAGAATTCCCGACTGCGACATTCCATTTATATGGACACGGCGATCAGCGAGATAAAATGCTGGGTTTAATTCGTGAATTAAACGCATCTAATAATATTTTCATTCATGACTTTGTAGATAGTGTAGAAGCTATTTATAATCGTACACAAATCGGTATTTTAACAAGTAAAGTGGAAGGTTTTTCACTCTTTACACTTGAATGTATTGCACATGGGGTTCCTGTTATTAGTTATGATATTGATTACGGGCCAAGTGATATGATTACATCTGGCGAAAACGGGGTGTTATGTCCATTAGATGATGAAGAAATGATGGCAAATGCCTTAATCACCTTGTTTGAAAACCAAGCTATTTTAGAGCAGATGAGTCACAATGCTTATGAAGCTGCAAAACGCTTTGATGGCGCCAAAGTGGCACATGATTGGAAAGCTTTATTACAGAATTTAGAAAGCTAAAAAAGCTATAAGAAAAGAGACTGGGACAAAACACGTCATTTTCCTTTTTTAGCGTTCGCAACGAAAAAACGGAACCGCGCCACAGCGCGATTCCGTTTTTTCTTATGCTCATATGAGAGGTGATTTCTACATGTATGTCCCAGCCTCTTTTTATATACTATTTATGAAATACAGGCTGCTTGTAGTGCATACCAGCATTCTTCATAAAGTGCGTGAAATTCAACGGCACGCGCCATTTCTGGTGGTGTAATAATTTCGTTCCAGCCATTCTCTACTGTGTAATGTAGCATATCATAACCAAAGCTATCTTGTAATTTCATCGTTTGCAGTTGATGATTTCTCATAATCGGTAAACTCATCATTTTTTCAATAGCGCCCTTACGATCTGGTGCAATGACAGATAAATAACTATGTTTCAACGTATCATACTGCACACCCGTATAAATTCCATGTGCAAATTCATGATGAGCCACTTCAGCAATTTTCTCATGATAAGCTTGTTCGCTCATCTCCGCTGCCATTCTTGTCAACATCATATTATCGATACATACATCTAATAGATTTTCTTTTATCATTGTCATCACTCCTTCAAATGCTGTTACCTTTATTATCGCCTAAAAAAATAATTTTTTCATCAAATATGTCTATTTTTTGTCTATTTTTCGAAAAATCAAATAAATTATTGATTAAAACGAGATTTTCATTCACCTACTCGTTATTTTTTAAGTTTTTTAACACCTGATGACAACATATCTAGTAATGAATGTAACGTTGTTGCTAAAACATTCCCTAAAAAGAAAATGCTAAAGGGGTCCCATAAACGTTCTAATTCTTGCGCTAATTCATGATCTTTTAATTCCATAAAAAATGGATGTCCATTCATTAATACATACACACTGTTTAGAATAAATAACAAAAGAACGACGCTACCAAAATCAATATGAAGACGTTTTTTACGATATTTTTTAGGTAATTTCTTTTTAGTTGCGGTAACGTATAATAAAACCCCTATCGTTAACAACAAATACGTCGCATTCATATATTGCATCGTTTCTAAAATATATTTCGAAATGATGTATGGTGATAAGAAGAATACGCTATACATCATACCAATCCAAATATAACGAATGATATCACTAATTAGGGGAAAATGACTCCAAACAGAACGATGCGCTAGTATGTTTTGATATGGATGCCAAATAAAACGGAGCGCACCCCAACGATAGTATAAGTTACTTCGTAAATCTAAATCAGGACCTAAATAAAACGTCCCAACCATAAAGCCTAATACAAAATAAAGGATGCTGACATCATTTATCAAATTGTAAAAAAATAATACCAACACGAGAAGCGTAATAAATATACTATTAACGCGGTCATGTGTTTTTCCTGAAGACACTGTCAACACACTCTCTACTTATAGATTTATTACTATTATACCTCTTACCTAACGTTTTGAACATATGTTCGTATGTGTTTTTCAAAAAATTTATGTATTTTACATTTCTCCGCAATCATCCATGTTGAAAAAAGAAGTCGACACAGCCATGCCCGCTACTCCAGTCCCTTCTAACGACATCCCTTTTTCTTTTGTCATACCGCCAATCGCAATCACCGGTACTGTCGTGCGTTCACAAATCGTCTGTAATAATTTTTCACCAATCTGCTTTTTATATGGGTGTGAAAAGGATTGATAAATAGGCCCTACTACAAAGTAATCTGCTATCGAGGCAGCATCTAACTCAGCCATCGAATGAATGGATTGCCCTGCTAATTTATGTGGGTATTGCTGTTTAAAAGCAGCTAAGCGATTATCATGTGCTAGGAAATGAACCCCTGCTACATCGTAGTTTATGGCTAATTCAATATTGCCATACAAAATAATTTTTTCTTTACTTACATTACACGTTAAAAAATAACGCAGTAACGTCTCACTATGTCGTTGTTGACGAATACAAACATAATCAAATTCATCAATTCGGGCAATAATCGCCTCAACAATTTCTTCTACTTTTCCACCAGAAAGTCCATCTGGAATAACAGCAAATACTTTCAAATTATCCATCACTCCTCACTAAATGTGGTGTTAATATAGCGAAAAAGTTCTGAAAAGTCAAACTATTTTTTGTTACTTTTTTGACTTTATAGACATTTTTGTCATATTAACCTAACATTTTGAGATTGTTTTGTTACAAAAATAAAACGTAACTGTCTTATTATTCTGTTATACTGTCGAAGTTAAGAATACTAGGAGGTTTAGAATATGAAAAGTTTACTACGTACCACGAGCGTCGCTGCCCTGCTAGCCTCAGCATTAACGGTTCCCATGGCAGCAAATGCCGAAACATTATCACCCGCAAAACCAGATGGCCAAGTGAAATGGGAAGGCAAGCCTTTTGTCACAGATACAACCGATACATCTAAAGCACGTACAATGGCGACAGGCGAAACCGTAATCGATGTATCAAAATGGCAAGGCAATATCGACTGGGCAAAAGTGTCAAAAACAGTTGATTTCGCTATTATTCGTACACAATACGGTAGTTCTGTTGAGGATTACATGCATAGTACATACGAAAAACAAGCAAAAGCAAATGGCGTACCCTTCGGCGTTTATTCATACAGTTTAGCAGTCTCAAGCTCTGATGCGAGACAAGAAGCACGCGATTTTTATAATCGTGCAGATAAAGATGCGCAAATGTATGTAATTGATGTTGAAGAGATGACCGGTACATCTGGTGAAAGCATGCGTACAATCATCAATGCTTATGTAGACGAACTACGAAAATATACAGATAAAAAAGTAGGTCTTTACATTGCACATCACTTATATAACCAATTAAATTTAGATACATCAAAAGCCGATTTCGTATGGATTCCACGTTACGGCAGCACAGCACCAGCTTACAACTATGATCTATGGCAATACACAGACCAAGGTATTGTAAGCGGTATTAGCGGCTATGTCGATTTAAACCGTTTACATCCAAACCAAGAATTAAATGATATTCGCGGTAAATCTTCACTTGTCACACAAGCAGGTAATGACATCGATTTAACGAAATTTTTCACGAAAAATCCAAAGAACGTTATATTGAAAAAAGATGCGGGCGTTTATAAAAGTACAACTTTCACAGCTAGCAAAAAAATCCGTACCTTAGAAAAGGATACTGTAGTAGAGGTACAAGGTATTGATTATACCTCTACTGGTGTCCCACGTCTTAAAATCGGGACAAATAAATACATTTCAGCAAACAAAACTTATATGCAAAAGATTGTCGCAAGCTATGATAGCTTTTATTATCTAAATCCTGGAAAAATCCTTCTGAAAAAAGACGCAAACTTATACGATAATGTAGACTTTAATACGTCTACACGTGTCGGAAAAGCAGTTGAAGGTTCTGTGTTAACAATTGCAGGCGTTGATTTCACTGAAGGTGGCACGCCGCGCTTAGAATTATCAGATGGTCGCTATATTTCAGCAAATAAACAATATGTACAAAAAGTACGTGCAGATATTGAAAAATACATTACAGACGTTCCTGAACGTGTATTAACATTAAAAGAACAAACACTTTATAATGACTTCGCACGTAAGAGCATCTACAAACAATATGGTATTGATCGTACATTTACAATTGATAGCATCGAATACACTGATGCGGGCACACCGTTCTTAAAAACAACAGGTGGTAAATACATGACTGCGTTAAAAACACATACACAAGTCGTGCCAGAAAATGTGAAACAATATTATTACACAAGTGACTTCCCATCATCCGTCACAACACTTGTAAAATTATCTGAATTCAGCGATGTAAACTTAATTACAAAAGTAAAAGCACTCCCAATTGGTACAACTGTACAGATTGCAGGTGTTGAATTTAGTAAAGATGGTGTCCCACGCTTTAAAACGACAGATGGCACGTATATTAGCTCATTAAAAACAAGATTCGAATAAAACTATACTTGACTTAATTTGAGGATAGATTCGCTAAAAAAGGACAAAACATGTTATTCTCCTTTTTTAGCGTTCGCAACGAAAAACCGGAACTACGCCACTGCGCGATTCCGGTTTTTCTTATGCTTATAGGAGCGGTTATTTTTACACGTATGTCAAAGCCGCTTCTTTTGTATATACAGCTTAAACAGTTTTATTGCATCTTATTTTCATTTGGTGCTATGATACCACTAGCTCATGAAGCGTATTTAGGAGGCAAACAGATGTCAATTTTACACATAACAAATCCACAACAAATAAATGAACAAGTTGCGACAAATAAAATGGTCGTATTAAATTTCTGGGCAACTTGGTGCGGACCTTGCCGCATGTTCGCAGAAGTACTTGAACAACTAGATGATAACAACGACGATATTCAAGTATTGAAAGTCAATGTTGACGAACATCCAGAGATTTCCGAAAAGTTTGATGTCATGGGTATTCCTCATACACGTGTCATTTTAAATAATTCGATGTATGAGCCACTTGTTGGTCATATTCCACTTGAGCAACTAGAACCAATGCTCCGTTCAGAAATAGACGGTCAATAAAACATACTAAAGGCGTATCACGGAGTCGTAATTGTCTACTTCATGATACGCCTTTTTAATTATTTACCAATACGACTCATTTTCATAACGCCCCAAATGGATAATCCAATAACCAATGCAATTAATATCCAAAACAGCGGTGAAAGCTGTTCTTGTAGAGTCAGAATTTCATACATAATGAAAGCCATCAGAACCGCGATTGTATTTTTTGTATAGTTTAAAATTTGCGAACTTGCACGGTAAAAAGCTTCAGCATTTTCTTCATTAAAACGCGCTGGATAATTATGTAACTGTGGTTTACGCTCTAAAAATTCTAGGCCTATTTGCGTTGCAATAGCAATAAGGATAAGAGCGATTGTTTCCCATTTTGAGCCGTAACGGTCAACTGTAACGCCATTATAATGCATCGGAATTTCTGCGGGTAACGTACTCATTTTTGCGAAGAAAAATATGATTAAAAATAAAATAGCCGCATAGCCAATACTATTCGCAATTTTTTCGGGAATTGATTTTTCAAGCTTTATTTTAGGTCTCATATAACCCCTCCTGTTCGAGTACTTTTTCAACAACCTCTACCGGAATAATGTCATGTTGGCGTAACATATGAAGTGGCATCCACACCGCTTCATATGTATCCTCTGCTCGCATATCAACAAACTCTTCACCTGTACCCTGACCAAAAATTCCGCTTTGACGCGTGGCATAATAATAATATTGTGTACCATTATAAGGAATGGTAATCAAGCAATTTCCAATTTCAACAACTAACCCAAGCTCTTCAAACGCCTCTCTTTTTGCTGCGGCTTCAACCGTTTCACCCTCTTCTACCTTCCCACCAGGAAATGTATAATAGCGACGTCCATTTTTAACACGCTTAATTAACGCGACACAGCTTTGTTCGATTAAAATAATCGCGCTCCGTTTATGCATCTTGCACACCCTTTTACCAAATTATACCACAAAAAAAAGAGTATAAACATATTTGTCTACACTCTAATCACATTATTGTTTTTTCAAAACAAGCGTTTCTTGCTTTCCATCATAAGTAAGTGTCAATATTTTATCTTCTTCTGTTGCTAATGTACATTCATTACATGAATCCGTTTTTTTAATGGAATTGTTAACTAATAACTCACCTGTTCCGGCAATTTTTTCATCTGCTAGCTCATAACCAACTTGTTTTGGTAAATCTCCTTTACCAACATACTTAATGCTTAGTTCATATTGTTTTTGACCTACTGATGGCTCTTGAACAACTGAATAGCTCGTATCCCAATCACTATTTGTAGCTTTAAAATCGTATGTTTGTGTTGGTTCTTCTTGGCTACATGCTGCAAGTACAACAAGTATAAGACTTAATACAAATAATAAGCTAAATTTCTTCATTTCATTTATTCCCCCTATGGTATGGCGCGCCCAACTGTATATCCGGTGAAAATACAGCTACCTAAAAAGGTTCCTTCTAATGAACGGTAGCCATGGACACCTCCGCCACCAAATCCTGCCGCTTCACCTGCTGCGTACAAGCCATTGATGACATTCTGCTGTTGATCTAGTACGGCACCGTTTAAATTAGTTTGTAATCCTCCAAGCGTCTTGCGCGTCAAAATATTAAGACGTACCGCAATAAGTTTCCCACTAGCTGGGCTTAATAGTTTATGTGGTTTTGCTACGCGTACTATTTTATCACCGATATAGCGTCTTGCGTGATAAATTGTTTGAATTTGTGGGTCTGTCGATTGTTTATTCACAATTTCGTCATCACGACTCAAAATTTTCTCCTTAATTGATAAAAAATCGAGCAATTCATTGCCTACTAAATTATTCATTCCCGCTACTAGCTCTTTGACACCATCTGCTACGACAAAATCCACACCATTGTCGATAAATGACTGCACAGGTTTTGGTGCCCCTTTTTTCACTCGCTGTAGTACCTCAAATAACCGCTTATTCGTCAAGTCCGGGTTTTGCTCTGAGCCGGATAATGCAAATTCTTTTTCAATAATTTCCTCCGTTAAAATAAACCATGAGTAATCATAGCCCGTTTTGCCAATCGCTTCAAGCGTTGACAGCGTATCAAAGCCCGGATAATTTGGTGCTTCAAAACGATTCCCCTCTGCATCAAGCCATAATGAGGATGGTCCTGGTAAAATTCGAATGCCATGATTGTCCCAAATCGGTGAAAAATTGCGTAAGCCTTCCGTATAATGCCACATACGGTCTTTATTAACGATA
>NZ_HE578958.1:348374-384500 GCF_000307285.2 Kurthia sp. Dielmo | reverse complement strand
ATACGGTCTTTATTAACGAAACGCGCACCATGCTTCTCTGCTAGCTCAAGCATTTTACCATCTACATAATTAGGCACACCGGCAATCATTGTTTCAGGCGCTTTTCCAAGTCGATCAGGCCAGTTTTGACGTACAAGCTCCAAATTCGCGCCAATGCCCCCAGATGCAATGACAACCGCATCCGCGTCGTAGTAAAATGGCCGTACAACTGCGCGAGAGGTCGCTTTACCACGCTCCGCGGTGTCTTGCACTAAAATATTCCCTCGAACACCGCACACACCCTGCTCCGTCATGATAAGTTCCGTCACCTGGTGCCTCGCTAGATAGGTTAATTGCCCGCGATTTCTCGCTTCAAGCACAGATTTTTTAAATGGCTCGACAAGTCCTGGCCCCGTTCCCCATGTAATATGAAAGCGCGGCACGGAATTTCCATAGCCGCCCGGTAGCATCGCCCCACGTTCAGCCCAGCCGACTACAGGGAAAAAGCGTACACCTTTTTCCTTTAAATACGTATATTTTTTATGTGTCGCAAATTCAACATAGGCATGTGCCCATTGAATTGCCCAACTATCCTCATCTTCAACACGATCAAATCCTGCTGTATGGCGCCAGTCCTTCCAAGCAAGCTCAAAGCTATCTTTTACGCCTAGACGTTTTTGCTCAGGTGAATCAACTAAAAATACGCCACCAAAGGACCAAAAAGCTTGGCCTCCTAAAGATTGTTCGCCTTCTTGATCCAATAATAAAACTGTTTTTCCTCGATTGATCAATTCAGTTGCTGTCACTAAACCTGCAAGACCTGCACCAATAATAATGACATCGTATTTCATGTTGTAGCCCCCTTTTCGTATTAAATTCGCTTTTTTACGTAGAAATTCCTTTATATATCTTGAAAAAAGATTAATACTATGCCAGAATGAGATAAGTTACGAAAATGTGAATTTTTTAAAGCGAATTAGTTGATAACGCTTCCAAAAAACGTTAGCGTAATGGTGAGAGAAAAATGCATCCTAAGTACTGTAATAGCTTTTACATAAACAACACGGTTTTTAACAACTAAACGCGTTACACTTAGTATGTGACAATGATAACTACTATGACAAAGAGAGGTGACAGTCAGCGAGTTACTCGCTTGACACACTACTATGGATACACGTAAAGAACATGACTTTTTAGGCGAATTAGAAATTCCAAACACAGCTTACTATGGCGTACAAACAATGCGCGCAAAAGCAAACTTCCCAATTACAGGGTATACGATTCACCCTGAATTAATTCGTGCAATGGCTATCGTGAAAAAATCAGCTGCCCAAGCAAATGCAGCAACACATCAATTAAAACCATCTACTGCAGACGTAATGATTGAAGCATGTGATGAAATTATTAACGGGCAGTGGCACGAACAATTTGTTGTGGATCCAATCCAAGGCGGTGCCGGTACTTCAATTAATATGAACACAAATGAAGTCATCGCTAACCGTGCTCTTGAAATTTTAGGTTATGATAAAGGTCGCTTCGACATCATTAGCCCAAACAACCATGTAAATATGGCACAATCAACAAATGACGCATTCCCTACAGCAATTCACATTGCAGCACATTCAATGATTCAAAAATTAGGCAAAACAATGAAAAAAATGAAAGATACATTTGTCGCAAAATCACTAGAATTTGATGATATTGTCAAAATGGGTCGTACACACTTACAAGACGCTGTGCCAATTCGTTTAGGCCAAGAATTTGAAGCCTATGCAGCAGTTGTTGGTCGTGATATTACACGTATTAAAAAAGCACAAGAAAGCTTATTAACAGTCAATCTTGGTGCAACGGCAATCGGTACAGGCTTAAATGCTGATTTAGAATACCGTGAGCTTGCGATTAACTTCCTACGCAAAAATACAGGCTATCCATATGCATTAGCGCAAAACTTAATCGATGGTACACAAAACACCGATGTTTACACAGAAGTATCATCTGTATTAAAAGTGTGTATGCTAAACATGTCAAAAATCTCAAATGATATTCGTATGATGGCTTCTGGCCCAACTGCTGGTCTAGGTGAATTAATTTTACCTGCACGCCAACCAGGATCTTCAATTATGCCAGGGAAAGTAAACCCTGTAATGCTTGAAGTAATGAACCAAGTAGCATTCCAAGTAGCAGGAAATGATTTAACGATTTCAATGGCTTCTGAAGCGGGTCAATTTGAATTAAACGTGATGGAACCTGTACTTGTTTATAACCTACTACAATCACTACAAATTATGGACAATGTATTTGAAGTATTTACAGAATACTGCCTAAAAGATATCAAAGCAAACAAAGAACGTTTACTTGCTTATGTTGAAAACAGCATTGGTATTATTACAGCTGTATCACCATATATCGGTTACGAATCGTCTTCTCGTATCGCACGTGAAGCACTTGCAACAGGTAAATCTGTACGTGAGCTATGTGTTGAATACGGTCACTTCACACCGGAAGAAATCGACAAAATCCTTAGCCCATACGGTTTAACAACACCTGGGATATCTGGTGACCTTGCGAAATATCGCGCAACACATCAAGAAGGCTTAAAATAAATGCAACTTAAAATACCTCATTCGTCATTTTAGACGAATGAGGTATTTTTTTATTCGTATTCATACACCATTACCTGCCATTCATCGCGCAACATACTGTAAATAAGTGAATCACGCCACCCACCATTTATACGTAGATGGTCGCGAATTCGTCCCTCTGATTGAAAACCGGCCTTTTCTAGACGCTAAAAGAAGCAATATTTTTAGGGTCACAAGTAGCAAAAATTCGATGCATACCTAGCTGTTCAAAGCCGAATGCTAGTAGCACATTTGCCATTTCAGTCGCAAAGCCTTGTCCCCAATAAGCGGGATGCAATACATAGCCGATTTCTGCGCATTCATTGTACCAGTCTGTAATCCATAGCTCCCCCGCGCCGATAAGTTGGCCGTCATATTCTACTGCTAAACAATACCATACCCGTTTATGCTCTGCTGCATCCGCTACTACTTCTGCAACAAATTGCGTCGTTTCTTCGAGTGAATTTGGTCCCCATGGCTGATCATGTGACACTTCCTCTCATGACGCGTACTGATGAATTGCTACTGTATCATGAAACGTGATTTCACGTAACCAGAGTCGCGTTGTCGATAGTTGCATAGGCTTTCACCTCTTTTTTTACTACTTCATACCCTTTTGCAATCAAAAAAAGACGGAATCCTTTATTCCGGCTTTTTTCGAAAATAAATGATTATTTCATTAACTCCACAAACAAATCATTTGGCTGCGGTTTTGTCGTAATCATATGCTGTTTACTCATCCATTCAATTTGTTTTTGCCAGGCATTTGCATCATCAGATAAGAACTTGCTGCCCTTTCGTTCCATCGTCGCCATCAGTATTTGTAAGCTTTTCTTTTCTACTTTAGATGATAACGGGAAATTTGCTTCATCTTGTTTTGCCATTAAGATTTCTAGCGCTTGTTGTGGATGCTTCTTCATGTAAGCATATCCTTTCTCAGAGGCACGTAGAAACGCCTTTAGTAGTTCAGGATTTTCTTCAATTGTCTTGTCGCCTGATACAAATAACAGTTCATAATAATTTGGCACCCCATAATCCGCGGGGTTAAACGTACGTGTCGGAAACCCCTTCTCTTCCATTACGGGCACTTCATGATTAATCAGCGCGCCACTAAGCGCATCCACTTTATTAGTAATCAGGGCTGGTACGAGGTCAAACCCCACATCTTGCATTGTCACTTTCTTTGGGTCCCCACCATCGGCTTTTACCATCGATTGTACATACGCTTCACTTAAGTCACTTCCCGCATAGCCAATTGTTTTTCCTTCTAAATCTTTAGGTGATTGAATCGTTTTTCTTTATCAAGAACAATAATATGGTTTAACGGCTCGCGTACAATGGGGCCAATTGACTTTACCGGAATTCCTTCATTTGCACGCGCTCGCACGATATCTTGCTGATAATAAATTCCTACCGTTGCTTTACCAGCAGCAGTCAAGGTAAGTGGATCCGTCACGTTTTGAGGATATTGAATATTTAAATGAATTCCCTCTTCCTTAAAATAGCCTTTTTCCTCCGCAGCATAAATAAAGCTATGAACTGCATTAGGATACCAATCCAGTACGAGTGTTACCTCTTGTAGTCCATCAGCCGTTGTTTTTTTATCACTGCTTCCACATGCACTTAATACTGTCATACAAATGCAGCATACATATACTAGCAACATTTTTTTCATTATTCTTTCCTCCAACCCATATATTTTTTCTCCACACCCGCAAGAATGGCCGCAAAAATAACCGCCATTAGCGATAACACAACAATAGGGGCGAATACACCTGCACCATCCATTTGTGTCATCATACGTTTACTAAAATAGCCAAGACCTGCTTGCGCTCCAAGCCACTCACCGATTGCCGCTCCGATTACAGTTAAAGGCACCGCAATTTTAAGACCTGTAAAGAATGATGGTAAGGCAGCCGGGACCTTTAATTTCCAAAACTGTTGCCAACGACTTGCTCCAAATGTTTGTAGAAGCTCAAACTGTCCTTTTTTCACACTGCGTAAACCCTCAAAAGTATTCATTGTAATGGGAAAAAAAGCAATTAAGACCGTCACAAGTACTTTACTCCAAATACTATAACCAAACCACAGCACAAAAATGGGGGCAAGGGCAGTCGTTGGAATCGTTTGTGAGATGACAAGAAGTGGATAAAAAGCCCGCTCGAACCACGTACTGGCATCCATTACTAATGCAAGGACCACACCTAATACAAGGGAAATCAGCAACCCGATTCCAATGATCGTTAATGTCGCCGGCAAATGAATCGTTAACAGTGGTTCACGAAGTAACCATATTTTCTTAAGAATTTGAAGTGGGGACGGCAAAATATACGGCGATGCAAGAACACGTGCAATTACTTCCCAACTAATGAGCAGTAGCGCCATTAACAAGAAAGGCGGTACTATTTTTTTCATCGCATCGCACCACCAATTTTTTCATAGATATACGCTTTTGATACTGTCGAGTCCATACATTCAAATGCGGTAAGTGGTTTTTTTGTCGCTACAAAAATACGATCTGATAAAAATAATGCCTCCTCAATATCATGTGTAATAAAAATAACCGTTTTCTGTTCTAAGTGGACAATGTCCTTTAACCATTTCTGTAAATCATTACGGGTAAGAGCATCCAGTGCGCTGAATGGTTCATCTAATAATAATACGTCGGCTCCTGTTAAAAGAGCTCGTATCAAGCTTACGCGTTGTTGCATACCACCTGATAATTCGTATGGCTTCTTATCTTCATAGCCAGCTAATCCAAAGCGTATAAAAAGCTGCTGCGCTTGCTTACGTGCTTTCGCCTTTTTCACGCCTTGACATTCTAACGGTAAAATCGCATTATCAAGTGCTGTTCGCCAGGGCATAAGCTGATGGTGCTGTGGCATATAACCTATTTTTCCATGTTTTTTTATCCTCCCTTGCTGTGGATTTTCAAGTCCTAGCAACAAACGAAATACGGTGCTCTTACCGCAACCACTTGCCCCAACGATACTAACAAATTCACCCGCTTCTACGTGCAGGTTTAAGCCATTTAAAATTACTTTCTGACCATACGAAAAATGCACATGCTCCATCCTAACAACCATTCTTTGCTCCTCCTTTATCACAACAAAAAAAGCCATCTCCCGCAGGAAGTGGCTCTACATGCATCGCTAAATAGAACCCACTTCCTTGCGTCAGCATTACCTAATACAAGTCATAAGGGTCTCATCTCAGCTTTTTATAGCACCCCTAGTGGTCAAAAATTAAAAAACGTCCCATGCCTAGATTACCGGCATGGGACGTGATCATATGAATCAATCAACGCTTTCCTACGCTAGTACAAACTAGATCAGGTTCAAGGATTAATTCATTACGTGAATTTCTCGGCTGACAACATCAGCACTCCTAGCATCTTTTTGTATGTGATTAAAAAGCAGTATAGCACGATAATGAATAATTGACAACGTTCTCCCTACACCCCTTCAAACGATTTAAGTGCTAGAAAAGTCGTTTGTATAATTTTATATTTCAATAAAAAGCTTTTATCACTTTCTTTAGCTGTTCTTTCTGATAAAAAACTTAAAAAGAAAATATTTATTTTAAACAAAAAAACACGCACCTATTCCTGACGTAGGTGCGTGTTTTTCTATCCATGGCATCCGGGGGTGGAGTCACATGAGTTTATATTATTATCATACTAGCTATTTGTGGAAAAAGTATGAATGGGAAATGACAATCTAAAGGTAGTACCGATATTTTCCTTACTTTCGACTGTAATAGCGCCATCTAATGCTTCCGTTAACGCTTTAACAATCGCTAGGCCAAGGCCTGTGCCACCCTTATCGCGAACACGTGATTTTTCAACCCGGTGGAAGCGGTCAAAAATAAAGGGAATATCCTCTGCTGGAATACCAACACCTGTATCAGTTATTTCAATAATTAGTGTAGATTTTTGCTCAAATGCACGCAGTGTAATCGTTCCCTGCGGCGTATAGTTAACCGCGTTTTGCAGTAAATTAATAATGATTTGCTCAAAGCGCATACCGTCTGTTTCTATGTCTTGAAGCGGCCCTTGAATCGCAACCTCTAAGGCTAGATTTTTTTGATGTGCCTTTAAACGAACTTTGTCTGCGGCATCTTCTAGTAATTCTTCAATATCAACTGCTTGTTTATAAAATGTCATCATGCCTTCTTCCATTTTTGATAGGTCAAAAACATCTTGAATTAATTTAGATAAACGCACAGATTCCTGATCAATAATATGCGCATATTTTTTTAACTCTTCCTCAGAGCGATACTGTCCATTTTCAATAAGTTGTGCATAGCCTTGTAAGTACGATACGGGCGTCCGTAGCTCATGTGAAATATTCGCCAGTAGTTCACTTCGGTTTTTTCGGTAGTTATTTAACTCCACACTTAAATCATTAATGGACTCACCGAGAATGCCAAGCTCATCCTTACTCGTAACCGTGACCTTCGTATCCTGCCCTTTGGCAATTTTACGCGTAGCCTCGGTCATATCAACAAGTGGACGCGATAATTTCCACGACACTAAAATCGTATACACAAGCGCTAATAAAATCGCCATTAAAATACCGCGTAGCGTCCAATAACGAATCTGGCTCATCGTTTCATACCAGCTTGTGACATTTGACATGACTAGGACCCCACCATTATATTCGCCATCTTTTAGTAAAGGTTTTCCTACATAATGAAAGCGCGCGCCAGTAGCATTTTCGGTACGGCTTCCTGTATAAGATTTTTGTCCGGCTTCAAGCGGTTTTCGCCACTGCGAGTCAATGGTATCTTGCTCAAAAAACTCATAAGCCGAGCGGGATAAAATTTTGCCGTTTTTATCGAATACGATAATGGCATCGTCACTTAAGCTGAGCATTAAATTAATGCGTTCCGGCTCTAGCTTATCCTCTTTTTCAAGTTGCATAACAGCTCGTGTCGCCGCTTTCTCAACAGAGGCATCTACATAATCGGTATAAACATTCGCAAAAATACGATCAATTAGCACGGCGAGCGGCACTAAAATAATAAAGAAGAGTGCCATAATAAGTGCGCCCCATTTAAAACCGACACGATTAAACATGCGCATCTTCTGGCATATCAAATTGATAGCCAAGACCCCAAACCGTTTTAATTAGCTTTGTGCGCGCACCGATTTTTTTCATTTTATAACGTACATTTTTTACATGCGAATCAATTGCGCGTCCGTCTCGCTCATGTTCCTCATCCCATAATAAATGCAGCAAATCATCACGCGTAAATACTTGATTCGGTGCTAAAGCAAGCTGCTTCAACAATTCAAACTCTTTTACTGTAAAGTCAATTTTTTGACCATCGACCTGTACACTGAAGGACTGAATATCCATTTTAAATGAGCCATATTGGATAATCGATTCATCCTTCTCCTCCTGCATGGTCGCACGGCGGATTAATGCATGAATACGCGCCTTCAATTCTGCAAAATCAAATGGCTTCACTAAATAATCATCTGCACCAAGCTCGAGGCCACGTACGCGGTCCTCTACCTCTGTGCGAGCTGTTAGCATTAAAATCGGTGTCTGCCCCATACGACGTACTTCTGCACATAACGTAAAGCCGTCTACATACGGCAGCATAATATCTAATAAAATTGCATCAAATGTTTCTAAATTAATTTTCTCAAGCGCTTCTGCCCCGTCCTTAGCGATTGTGACATCATACTCTGGGCTTAAATGCAGCGTTAATAGTTCCTGCATTAATACTTCATCTTCTGCAATTAGTAATCGCATGTTAATCACTCCTTCTCACAAGTATAACGTAATTCTTTTCATTATTTTATTTTCTTCTATAAGAAAAAGCCAAAATCACAACGATTTTGGCTTTCATTAAAGAGAATCCTCACGTTTCCATTCTCTACGATTGTGATGATTTTTTCCATTTTGGTTTGATAAAGGTAGTCCACGCGACCAACAACACCATCAGCATGAACCAGACGCCCCAAATCCAAACATTTTCAAAAATAGCAGTTAAATAAACGGCTACAAAGGTCACAATGGCCATAACAAACATTCCGATTAACATTTGTTTCGTAGACATCTTTATCTCTCCATTCATACATTATTACTACTATTATAAATAGCAAGCTGTACAAAAGCAGCGGTTCATTTAAAATGAATTAAAAAAAGCGTGGTGCTGTCACAAACTCTTTGTAACGGCTCCACACTTTATCCATAAGTTATTAATTTTCTACAACATTGTATGTGTAATCATTTTGCTCAAGCATTTTCTTCCAATCAGCGCGTGATGTTTCCGTAAAGTTATCAAGTTCTGTTACTTGACCATCTACTTTAAATTGAATGGTTTCAAGCTTAGGGAAATTCGCAAATAATGAGGTAATGATTTCTACATAGTTTTCATTTGTATAAACAAAATTATTTTCTAACATTCCTTGACCATTAAAATCAAGAATGATTTTTTTCTCATCTTTTGATACAGCGTAATTATTGAAGTATGTCGTATAATAGCGATCATATAAGGTCATTAAGATTTTTTTCGTTTGAGAACCTTCTGCAGCATATGAATAATCTACACGTGTTGTAATAAATTGTTCATCGTTCATATCGTAAATAACGATTGAATCATCTGTTGCATCTTCGTTTAAGCTTAATGGTTTTGTTAAATCGGCTTTCACTGTTTCTGTAGCTGTTTCACCACTGACAGTTTCGACTTCCTCTTCTTCCGTTGTTGCTGTTTCTTTCGTTTCTTCTTTAGTAGTCTTTTCCTCTTCTGAAGATGTATCCGCTACAGCTTCTTTCTCTGATGCACTACTATCCTTGCTATCGGATGTTGTGGACTCTTCTTGCTTCTCATCCGCTTCAGACTGTGCATCCTCCGATTTTGTAGTAGACGCACTTGAAGATTCCTCGGCTGTTTGAGTCACTGGTGCTTGCTCATTGTCAGCGCTAGAACTATCGGACGTGTTGCCACAAGCTGCTAACATTGCAACGGTTACTGCCGTTAAAAGCATCATTTTTTGCATAAGTTTCACTCCATTTCCTCTTGTAGTATACCTGTAATTTCGTTTTTACACAAAGAACATTCTGTTGCAATAATAAGTATATACCGAAATGAAATGGTATTTTTCTAACAATAACACTACTTTTCAAGCAAGAAATATCATTTATATATCATTATTAACAAGGATATTACAGTCGTTTAACAACTTTTTATAATATACTACAATATTTTTATCGCACGCCATTTGTACGTGATAATCGTACGATATGAGCACCGACAGGCTCTTTTCCTTTAATGAAGGACGTTATCATTTTTGCACCCATCATCGAATAAACAGTGCCATTACCACCATAGCCTAATAAATAATATTGACGTTTTTTCGTTGGATGTTCGCCAATAAACGGTAAGTTATCATACGATTCACCAAATGTAGCACCGTATGCATACGCCGCTTTTAAGTCATATGACGGAAACAATTCCCTTGCCTCTTTTAAAAGCTTTTCAGCATGCTGTTGAATGGCTTTATCTGTCGGAGGCACTGCAATATCCTCATCAAGCCCTCCTATAATTAAGCGGTTATCAACCGTCGTTCGAATATATAAATACGGGTGTGCCGTTTCCCAAATAAGCGCCTCGTCCTGCCATAGCTGCTCATTAATAGGCTCCGTCACAACGACATATGAACGATGAATTGCTGCCCCAATCCGTTTTCCAACAACTGGCGTTTCATAGCCTGTCGTGTGAATGACGTGCTTGGCATGAAACGTTCCTTTAGACGTCTCAACACGCACCTGGGTTTCCTCCGAATAAGTAGCAGTTACCTCGCATTCTTCGACGATATCATGCTTGGCATCTGAAAATAATGCCTGTACAAACTTCACTGGGTTTACTTCTGCATCGCCATATGTTTTTAAAGCGGCTTCTTTTTCAAATGGCATCTCGTTAGCGAGCGCCTGTCGATCTAAATAGGCTACCTCAAAACCATGCTTTTTTAATAATGTATAATTTTTTTGCAAACGTGGAACATCTTCAGCCGTTGAAGCGTAATAAATACTAGGGCGTTCAATATAATCTGTGTTACGAGAAAGTGACGTTGCAAGCGTCGTTAAATCTTGCATGGCTTGTTCACATAATCGATAAAACAAAACGGCATCTTCTTCACCAATTTGTTCCGCCAAATCAACTAGCATAATGTCATTGCTATACTGAAGTAATCCTGTATTTGCACTTGTGCTACCTTCTGCTATATGACGTTTATCGATGGATAAGACGTCGTAGCCTTGTTTCGTCAGCTCATAGGCACATAATGCACCACTCATACCAGCGCCGATAATAATGACATCATAGTGTGCTTTTGGTTTTATCTTAGGAACGGTAAGTGGTGCCGTTGTCGTCGGCCAAAATAAATGACCATTTGTTAAATTCATAATTATCACCTCAGTTATTCTATTCCACAAATTCTTTTTGAAAATGCCTAAAAATACATAATTGTTTTTGTTATACTATAGAAGCAAAGCAGAATGGAGGGTCGTATTTTGAAACTAATTTTATACATCACCATGTTTTTCACAGGATTGGCGACCATCTTTGTCTGGGCAAGTATGAACGTATTAACACCAGATTTTGATATTGATTTATATAAAGCGAATGCAGATGGCTTATACAATGGCTTTTACTTTCAATTAGGCTTTATTTTCATTGTCTATTTTGCGGTTGTCGCCGTATTATTACTTCGTGACTTTCATCGCATTTTCAGTCCGCGTACACGTATCATCTTGACTGTACTTTATGGTGTCTTATCAATCGTTGTTTTTTTCCGTACGATAAGAGATGCATTCCAATTAAAAAATGCATTAAATAGCCAACAAAATGAAGTCTTCTTTTCAATGATTAATGCCTATTCAACAAGCATTTACTTTAATATGTTTACGTTTGTAGGATTTATTATCTTCCTTGGCTTAATTTCTCTATTACTTCCAGCGAAATCAACAAGTCGTGAAAAATATGAATTTTAATGAATAAAAAGCAGGAACCGCAAATTAGGCGATTCCTGCTTTTTTTGTATACATTTATTTTTTTAAGAAATCTGGTGCTGCATAAGACGGATTTGGATATTTATAAAATCCTTCTCCTGCATTAATACCCATTTTACCTTGATCAATGTATTCCGTTTTTAATTTTTCAGCAATTTCCTTTGTACCTGGAATACCTGCTGCAGCTTTTGCTAAGTTTAAATTATAAGGTGTTTCCATGCCTACAACATCTAAAATAGCAAATGGTCCACGTGGTGCACCTGTCGCAATCATCCAGTTTTTATCAATTGTTTCAGGATCTGCTACGCCTTTTGCCCATAACTGCATTCCTGCATCTAAAAATGGCACTAATAATGAATTTAAAATATAGCCTGGTTGTTCTTTATGAAGATGGAATGGAATCATGCCAATTTCACGTGCAAATTCGACTACTTGCTCTGCATATTGTGCATCTGTTCCTGGGTGCCCCATAATTTCAGCCGTGTTATTATGCCAAATTTCATTTGCAAAGTGTAGTGCTAAGAATTTTTCAGGACGTCCTGTAAATTCTGCAAATTGACTTGGAAGCATTGTTGATGAATTTGATGCAAAGACTGTTTTTTCTGGTGCTACTTGCGCTAATTGTTCGTAGAAACCTTTTTTAATATCCATACGTTCTGGTACGGCTTCTACGATTAAGTCGGCATCTTTTACCGCCTCAGCTAAATCAGTTGAATAGTTTAAGCTTTCAAATGCTTGCTGTGCACGCGCCTCATCCTTGAAATAAGCTGCATATGTTTCTTTATGTTTTGCAAATAATTGTTTTGCATGCTCGATTGCCGCATCATTAATATCATAAACGGTTACATTAAAACCGAAGAAAGCTGTTTGGAATGCAATTTGACTACCTAAAACACCGCTACCTGCTATTGTTACGTTTTTATATGACATAAAAATCGCTCCCTTTAAAAAAAGTTAGTATTTACTTACAACTCTATTTTAAATCGCTCAAAATAAAAAAGCAAGTAATTACTTACCTTGCTTTCATAATTAATAATTAGATTTTTACTTCCTCATACTTTTCGCTAAGAAAGGATAATTTTAAATGATTTTCTTTCACTAAAATATAGTCAAAACGCACAAGTTCACAAAAAATCGTTTCCATTTCATCTGCTGTATTATTAGAATCCAATAACCAATTCTCACAATTAGCATACCGCTCTTCGGGATTAACGAGTAAATACATTAATAAGCCTTTAGCTGCAAGCGATAGACGATTATCTTGTAGGAAAAACAAATCACTTTTTTCAACTTTCGTATTCATTTGCTTACATCCTTTTCCATTTTTATAGTTATATAATAACATTAAATATTCATAAAATAAAGACTTAAATACCACTAACTAGTTATTTTTTATAATAAATATTCCAAAACTACCCAAAAATAATTACTTCATATTATACTTCTACAAAATTAAACGCTACTTTACTCATAATATTATCAAGTTATTTTTTTACCCCTTATGATAATAAATAAAACCTAAAAAAATATTTTTTTAATTTTTTTACTACAATTAAGATAAAGATACATTTTTTCCCTATTATGCTATTGTTATAAATAAGTTTATTTAAGGAGTTGTTGACTATGACAAACTATGTAATTGGTGTTGATTATGGTACGGAATCTGGTCGTGTACTACTCGTTGATGCCGTCAACGGAAAATTGATAGCGAGCGCTGTCATTCCTTATGCACATCACGTCATTACAGAAGTGGATGAACGAATTCCATATACGTTGCCATCTGGTACAGCTATTCAAGATCCCCAAGATTATGTGGATGTGCTAACGCAAGGTATTCCCCAGGTGCTTCATAAAACAACTATTACAAAATCGCAAATTATCGGTATTGGTTTTGATTTCACTTCATCGACAATTTTACCCGTTGATGCTTGTTATGAACCGCTTTGCTTTCAATCTGAATTTACGGAAAATCATCATGCTTATGTAAAGCTTTGGAAGCATCAGCTCTCTCTTCCTATTAAAGATGAGCTCTATACGATTGCACAGCAACAAAACGCACGCTGGTTCCGACAACTTGGCTCTACTATTTCCGAAGAATGGGCTATCCCAAAAATTATTGAAACATTTCGCGCAGCCCCTGAAATTTACGACGCTGCTGCTCATTTTATTGAGGCCGGGGATTGGATTGTTGGGCAACTAACACAAAATTTCACGAAAAATAATTGTGCACTTGGCTTTAAAACATGTTGGACAGAGGAAGATGGCTTCCCGTCTGACTATTTTTCACAAGTAGATGCCCTACTTGGTCAAACAATCGAACAAAAATTAACAGCGCCCGTGAAAAAAATTGGTGACTGTGCAGGAACCTTGACCGCTGATTGGGCAACAAGGCTTGGCTTATCAGAGGGTATTGCGGTTGCTACTTGTATTATTGATGCACATGCGGGTGTTATTGGCGCAGGCGTTCATGAATCCGGCACATTATTAATGGTCATGGGCACCTCTACTTGTCATTTGATGGTGCATGAAGAGCTGCATGAGATTGAAGGCATTTCCGGTGTCGTAAAAGATTCGATTATCCCAGGCCTTTATGGATATGAGGCTGGACAACCTGCTGTTGGGGATTTATTTGCAAGCTTTGTTCAGACATTTGCACCACAAAATACACATGAACAATTGGAGAAGCGCGCAGCGACACTAAAGGCTGGTGAAAGTGGCTTAATGGCACTTGATTGGCATAATGGTACACGCTCTATTTTATCCAACCCTAACTTATCAGGTACTCTTATCGGGTTAACGCTCCAGACAAAGCCTGAGGAAATTTACCGCGCTTATTTAGAGGCAACAGCCTATTCTGCACGAAAAATTGTTGATACGTATACACAAGCTGGTATGAAAATTGACCGTATTGTTGCAACGGGTGGCCTGCCTCAACGAAATCAACTGTTAATGCAAATCTATGCAGATGTGATGAATCAGCCTATTATCATTTCCGAATCAGAGTACGCGCCAGCAATTGGTGCCGCGATTTTAGCGGCTGTAGCTGCCAAACAATACCCAACTGTGCCAGATGCTATCGCAAAAATGGTACCACCTCTTGAAAAAGTCATCGAGCCATCAAAAGATGCCGCTACATATCAGCAACTTTACGGACTTTATACAGCGTTACATGACTACTTTGGGTATCAAAATCCTGATTACATGAAAACCTTAAAGGCCTTACGTTCAATCTAATCAAGCGAAAGGTCTAGACGCTATTGAACTCACTGATTTTCAACTAAGGGCTTTTAATATGCCTATAAACAATAGCTTGAGGTGCTTGAAAAAAGCCCGCCTATTAACCACACAAAAACCGCGCCGTAAAGACGCGGTTTTTTATTATTTATAATCTACAATTTTAAAATCCGTTACGTATTTACCGTTTTCTAAATGCAGTGCTTGAATCAAGCCATGATTTTTTGCGAATAATAGTTTATCACCGTTTCCAAATTTCAGACGCATGACATTGGTATACGTTTTTGTGCCAATTTTTTTCGTGCCGCCAATATCTTGAACGGTTACTTTCCATTTGACTGTTTGACCTTCGATTGGATAACTTTGTGAATAGGTTTTACCTTCTGTTAATGGAAATTTAACAGGGACAAAAATATAGAAATGTGTATTCTTCTCCAGCATAAAGAGACGGTCTTCTGCGTAGTAATACGTATAGCCTTTTGTTGTATTACTAATTCGCTCACGCTTTGAATCACCATACTGATAGCGGAATGTATTTTTCATCGGTTTCATATAATGATCATATGTCGTATACGTCTTTTGTGTACTTGGTAAAAACATTACGCCATTTGTAATCGTCTCGCCAGCAGAGGCATGCATGCCAAAAGTCAATCCAGACGCCCCAATCGCGGTTACCAGCATTGCTTTTATACCTTTTTTCACAATTCTCACCTCATTTCAAAAGTAAGATGCCTTTGTTGTTCTTTACCCTGATTTCTAAGAATGAAGATAGGCCTTCAGTTTATTCCTTACGCCCTTTTTTCTCCATTAAAAAAGCACCCCTTCAAAAGAAGAAGTGCTCACTATTCCTTAAACTTCAACTAACTCTTTTACGTCTGAACGAATCATATAATCAAATGCGCCAAGTGCTGCTGTAGCACCAGAACCCATTGAAATCACGATTTGTTTATAGGCGGTATCTGTACAGTCACCTGCTGCAAAAACGCCTGGTAGGCTTGTTGCACCGTGTTTATCAATGATGATTTCATTATTTTGATTTAATTCAACAGAGCCTTGTAAAAACTCAGTGTTCGGTAATAAACCAATTTGGATGAAGACACCATCAAGTGTAATGATTTTTTCTTCACCTGTTACGACATCTTTATATGCTAATGCATTGACAGTACCTGCACCTTTAATTTCTTGTGTAAGCGCATTTGTTAAAATCGTAACATTCGGTAAGCTACGTAGACGATTTTGTAGCACGATATCTGCTTTTAATTCGCCGCTACGTTGTAGTAAATACACGTGGTTGACGATACCCGCTAAATCGATGGCTGCTTCAACGCCTGAGTTACCACCACCAACGACTGCAACATCTTTACCTTTAAATAATGGGCCATCACAGTGTGGACAGTAAGCAACGCCTTTATTTTTGAATTCTTGCTCACCCGGTACGCCTAATTGACGGTAGCGTGTACCAGTTGATAAGATAACTGTTTTTGATTTTAAAACAGCGCCATTTTCAAGTGTCACTTCAACTAAATCATTTTTCGCAATGTGTGTCGCGCGTTGGTTTTTCATAACATCGACTGGATATTCCGTCACATGCGCTTCAAGGCTCGCTACAAATGCAGGACCTTCTGTTGCTTTTGTACCGATAATGTTTTCGATTGATAATGTATCATTTACTTGACCACCGAAGCGCTCTGCAATAAGGCCGGTGCGAATGCCTTTACGTGCTGAATAAATCGCAGAAGCTGCACCAGCAGGGCCACCGCCGACTACTAATACATCATATGCTTCCTTGTCGTCAAAGCCTGTTGAATCTTGTGCAGCACCCAATTTATCTAGAATATCTTCTAGTGACATGCGACCACCTTCGAAGAATTCACCGTTTGTATATACAGCAGGTACAGCCATAATGTCTTTTTCTTTTACTTCATCTTGATACGCGCCACCCTCAACCATTGTATGCGTAATATTTGGATTTAAAACAGCCATAATATTTAATGCTTGTACAACGTCTGGGCAGTTGTGGCAAGTAAGGCTGACAAATGTTTCAAAGTTCAGAGGCGTTGTGATAGCTTCGATACGTTTAATTGTTGCATCATCTACTTTTGGTGCGCGACCTGATACTTGTAATAAAGCAAGCACTAATGAGTTGAATTCGTGACCTAATGGAAGACCGGCAAAAACAACGCCAGATGCTTCTTCACCTGCTTTATTAATGCTAAAGCTTGGTGTACGTGCAAGTGTTGCTTCTTTTACTGTAATACGTGGTGACATGCCTGCAAGTTCTGTTACTAACTCGCGCATATCTTGTGATGTTTTATCGTCTGCGGCACTTAGTGTGATTTCTAAGTCCCCTTCTAATAATGCCAATAATTGATTTAATTGTGCTTTAATGTTTGCATCTAGTAATGCCATAATTATTCATCGTCCTTTCAAATCATCCTGTTTGTGTGTCGTATAGGCATTCCAAACCGTACATTCTATACGTGACAGTCATTCTCGATTTACTCTCAAGAAAGTTCGAAATTCCACCTCTATTTTAGAAGACAGAGAGTATGTTCATTCATGTTAATAGCAGAAAAGAGCGCGGATTATCGCGCTCCTTCCTCTGTTGTGTTACGTTTCAATGTTCAAAACAAAGAAATTAGATTTTACCTACTAAGTCTAGGCTAGGAGTTAATGTTTCTGCTCCTTCTTTCCATTTAGCTGGGCAAACTTCACCTGGGTGGTTGCGCACGTAAGTCGCTGCTTTAATTTTGTCGATTAATTGAGAAGCGTTACGGCCGATACCATCGTTGTTGATTTCCATTGTTTGTACGATACCGTCTGGATCGATTAAGAAAGTTGCGCGTTGAGCAAGACCTGCTTCTTCGTCTAAAACGTCGAAGTTACGAGAAATCGTGTGAGTTGGGTCACCGATCATTGTGTATTGGATTTTAGAGATTGCTTCTGAATGGTCATGCCAAGCTTTGTGAGTGAAGTGAGTATCAGTTGAAACTGAGAATACTTCAGCACCTAAAGATTTTAATGTTTCGTATTCAGCTTGTAAATCTTCAAGTTCAGTTGGGCAAACGAACGTGAAATCAGCTGGGTAGAATGCTACGACAGCCCATTTACCTTTTAATGTTTCTTCTGTTACAGTTTTGAATTCACCGTTTTGGAATGCTTCTGCAGTGAATGGTAAGATTTGTTTGTTTACTAATGACATATCAAATATTCCTCCAATTAATCCGTATATATTTTCTTAATAACCATTTTTTAATTAGAATGATTATTGTTTACAATTAAATTATCATACGAAAAGGTTTTTCTGTCAACCCTTTTGCTCTTGTTTAATTGAAGCGTTCAAAATTATTGGTGTAGCGCTCTTTTATAAATGCTATATATTTTCATTTACTTTATATCTAGCTAAGAATAATTTTCTAGAATAATTCGAAATTTTCTCTAATAGGCAAAAAAATTGTATTTAATGTAATTACCTCACTTATTTCTCTTATAATTTTCTCAATTAGAAAAAATATCCTGACACAATAACGTCATTTTTTGGATTAAAAAGCTTATTTATTAAATAAAGCTGTTTGACAAATGAGAAACTAGGTTTACCATTTAATAATTTATATCGATTCACATAGCTGCTCATCTTTATATGTATTTTCTACCCGCTTTTTAGTTTGATATTTTAGATAATCACGTCCTATAATAACAGCACAATCTTCAGTAACGGAGGACATTAGATGGAAGTACAAAAACCGACCTTTAATATGAAGGACTTTTTAAAACTCATTAATAGTGTGAATCCTAAAAAAGGATTATTTTTATTAGGTATTATTCTTAGTTTAATGACGAGTGGTGCAAGCTTACTTGTTCCACAATTCACGAAAACACTTGTCGATACGAGTGAACTCTCGAAAATCGATTTAAATATGCTTGGCATCTTACTACTCGCCTTTGCCGCACAGCTTATTTTTGGCACGATTGGTGGCTTCCTGCTACGCTATATTGGCGAAAGCGCCGTAAAAACATTGCGTGAAAAATTATGGGATCATTTATTAAAATTACCGGTGAGCTATTTTGACCAGCATAAATCAGGGGAAAGTAGCTCGCGTCTTGTCAATGATACAGGGGTCATTAAGGAGCTTGTGACCTCTCACTTCCCTAGCTTTATTACCGGCGCGATTCAGCTCATTGGTTCGATGATTATTTTATTCTTTATGGACTGGAAAATGGCGTCGATTATGTTTCTAGCAGTACCAATTGTTGCACTTGTGCTCTTCCCAATCGGCAAAATTATGTCGAAAATCGGACGCCAGCTGCAAGGTGCTACAGCCGACTTCAATGCAGAAGCGACTGAAAAATTAGCGGAAATTCGTTTAATTAAAGCAAGTAACGGAGAACCCTTTGAACGCAAAAATGGGCGTACATTCATCGCGAAAATCTTTAAATTAGGGGTCAAGGATGCCAAAGTAGAAGCGGTGCTACAGCCAATTATGATGACGGTTATTTTAGGTCTATTCGTCGGTATTCTCGGCTATGGTGCGGTTCGTGTACAAGCGGGCACACTTACAAGTGGGTCACTTGTCGCGTTTTTACTCTATTTATTTAACATTTTAATGCCCGCCGCAACGTTTGCGATGTTCTTTGCGCAAGTACAAAAAGCAATGGGTGCAACTGAACGTATTGAACAAATTTTAGCGACATCTTTTGAGCCTGCAGGGAATGGCACAACAATTGATGTCGTCGGCCAAACGATTCAAGCACGCGATGTTTCCTTCTATTATAATGAAGACCACCCTGTGCTTAAAAATATTTCCTTTGATGCTTACCCAAACTCCGTCATTGCTTTTGCGGGGCCAAGTGGTGGCGGTAAAACGACTATTTTCGCATTACTTGAGCGATTTTATGAGCCAACAGGGGGCGTCTTTGCGATTAACGGTCAAAATATTCAACAACTTGATTTAACGGATTGGCGCGCACAAATTGGCTATGTATCACAGGATAGCGCGGTATTCGCCGGTAGTATTCGTGAGAATTTACAATATGGTCTTGGGCGTACACTCAGTGACGAGGAACTATGGCATGGCTTAGCACTTGCCTACGCAGATGCCTTCGTTTCAAACTTTCCACAAAAATTAGAAACGGAAATTGGGGAACGTGGTGTCAAATTATCTGGTGGTCAAAAACAACGGATTGCGATTGCACGAGCATTCCTACGCAATCCCAAAATTTTAATGCTTGACGAGGCCACTGCTAGCCTAGATTCGCAGTCTGAAGAAAAGGTACAGCGTGCACTCGATCAATTGATGGAAGGACGTACAACACTTGTGATTGCACATCGTCTATCAACAATTGTCGATGCCGACCAAATTTACTTCATTGAGCAAGGGGAAGTGACCGGTCATGGTACGCATCATGAATTACTAAAAACACATCCGCTGTATGCGTCTTATGTGAATGAGCAAATGGTGAATTAATCATAAAAGGAGAAATCGTTACGAAGCGATTTCTCCTTTTTGTATACGCTGAAAAAATGGCTTAGGAATTTTCCAAATAAACAAGCTAAGTATAAAAGCAATTAGCGCAAAGACGATTGCTACGGATGCCAGTGAATAGCGTTCAGCGAGCACCCCGAGTAAAAGTGTCAGTAGTACTTGTAATACAGCCTGCACAAATTGAATCACACTGCCAATGCGCCCCATTAGTGACGGCTCAATTGTTTGCTGATACCAAGTTGCATAGCCACTATTACTAAACGCCATGCAAAAGCCTAGTACAATTAAGCTAATGACTGCCAGCACATAATGGAATGAAGCGTAAAAGCAACCATAGCTCAGCAGTGTCAGGCTAAAGCCATACTGAATATACTTGCGCTGTGACCATTTTTTCGCAAAAGTCGCGGCGACCATGCCACCCAAAACAGCACCAATCCCAGCGAGACTCACGGTCAGGCCATATAATGCTTCTGATACATGTAAGTCACGCAGTAAAAATGTCATCTCCTGTGAATCAAGTGCAAAGGCGAGCATGAGTGCCACCGTATACAGCAGTAAAAACTGCTTTAGAAATGCCTGACCATTCAAATAACGTACAACGATGCGAAAATCTTCTTTGAGTGACCATTTTGTACGAAGTGCCTGCTGTTTTACCGCCGGGAGTTGTGCTAAAAGACATGCACAGACTAAAAAGCTTGCGGCATTCAGCCACATCGTCGTCGCAATCGAAGTGGTCGCGACCAATATGCCTCCAAGTGCTGGACCAATCATAAATGCACCTGAGCTACATGTTGCATTAACGGCATTAAAGCGTAGACGATGCTCTTCGCGCACAAGCGTCGTAATTAAATACGTACTACTTGGGCCAAAAAACGTCGCCGCAACATTTGTACAAGCAATGAGTAGATAAATCATCCATAACTCCGACGCAAATGGCATGAGGAAAATAAACAGTGCGCGGCTGACATCTACTAAAATAACGAGCTTTTTCTTATTCATGCGATCAATAAGTGACCCTGCTACGACATTACTAATCATTCGAATAACCGGGCCAACGATATAAATACCCGTAACTGCGGCTGGCGACTCTGTCAGACGCCACACAAACACATTTAAGGCAATCAAATAAAGCCAGTTGCCAATATTCGATACACCTAACCCAATTAAAAATGCCAAATAATAACGCGGCCATCTAGTCATGCACACGCAGCTCCTCACTCGTTTTATACGCTAGCTGATAATAATAGGCCATCTTTTTATACTGATGCCACTCACCATAAATCTCAGCTAATTTAGGTGCATAATGTAAAATGAGCTCCTTATGCTTTGCGGCGCAAATGGCTTTCATTGCTGGCTCTTCTTGTGCTTGGAATGTCGCTTGTGTAGCAGATGTTTGATGTAGTAGCGCAGCTAATAATGCCCATTGATGCTGATGATGCTCGGCTGTAAAGGCCTTATGTTCCTGCTGCTGAAGCTCTTTAGCTTTAGTAACATCCCCCGAAAAAACGAGGGTACGTAAATAGTTAATCATCGTGTGCACATCGTCCCATGCTTGTAGGGATTTTTGATAATAGTATGATGCCTCCTTATAACATTTTTGCTGTTCAAAACAAAACGCCATATTATTAAAAATGGATGCCCATTGCTTATTTGTCGCAATCGCTGGCACCGCTTCTAATAGCTCAACCCCTGCCGTATATTCTACCATCGCCTCATCAAAGCGATTGAGCGCAGCCAAAATAACGCCTTTCATCGAATACAATTTCAATTGAAATAATGGACGATACCGATGTGTAAATAACGCGATGGCCTTTTCTATATACTGTGCGGCTAACGAAAATTGATAATGGCGATGGGCCGCAAATGCCACGTGATACAAATAAATCGCCTGCTCATATGACTGCGTTCTAGAGAAATAGCGCTGCGCATTCTCCTGCTTTTCTGTCACTAAAATCGACTCATATGCCCCTGTGCTTAATTGGTAGTACGTCGTCACGCCAATATAGAGCGTTGTTAGACGATTTTTCGTGAATGCCGGCTGACCGATTGTTTTTAAAATGGCTTCCGCCTGCGTAAATTGCTGTTCCCGCGTTAAATACCGTGCATAAATTAACTGCTGCATCGTATGTAGCGCAGCGGTTGTTTTAGTCGTTAAAAGCGCTAGCTGTGCATCATTTAATGGCTTATCATCTACTAATGCTTGATAAACCGCCTCTAGTGCATGCACCATCTCATCATGCGCGTGTTGCACATCTTCATACACTTTTCCAAGTCGTTGAAACAGTAGCGCATACACCTCTTCTGTTGCGGTCACTAAATTATTTTCAATCCGGCTTAAATACGAAGTTGTACAAATGCCGACCGCTAAATCATCTTGCTTCATCCCTTGCTGTTTACGATACGTTCGAATTAATACGCCTTTATCCATGCCCTCACCTCTACTTTAGTTTACCAAATAATAGTAGGCTGATATTGTGTAAATATCGCTTTCAAAAGCGATTGAGTAGCCATTTATTTAAAAAATTACACAAAAAAACCGCTCCACACGAACGGTTTTTTTCTTACACTTCTTTTAATAGCTGAATAACTTTTTCATACGTCGTACGTTGCAGCGTCGTCGTTTGACTTACAAAGCCTTCAAACACATCGACAAATTGAAGAATCGGCTCTTCTACATCAATTTGTTCATAAACAGCCGCAAATTCTTTTTCATGCTGTTTCACTTTGTCAATTTTTTTCTCTAAAATCGTAATCACACGATCTTTATCAACATATTGCATCGCATTAATACTGACGACCATTTCAATTGGCGATTGTGCTTTTTCAATCATCTTATAAATCATGTCAGGTAACGCTTCTCGGCCCTTTTCGGTAATACCAAACACATGCTTATCTGGTCGATTATCTTCACGAATGATTTCAACTTCTTCGATTAGTTGTTGCTTCACTAATGAATCAAAATGATAATAAAGTTTACTTTCCGTTAGATTGCCCATTTGTGCAAATGGAATTGGCTCTGACAGTGCTTTTTTTAATTTATATGGATAATTATTGCCTTCCATTAACTTCGCCAAGATATAAATTTGAAGAGACATATCCCCACTCCTAAAATGTACTAAATAGTAAAAGGAAGCTTCCATCCGCTGATAGAAACTCCCTTTATCATATCAAAGTTACGCTGTAATTTCTTTAGTATCTTCTGCTAGCTTTTTTAAAGGCTTTTGACGGTGAAGGAATGTCACAATTAATAGATTAATGACAAGCGCGCCCGCACCAACTGCCGCAAGTCCCCAAATATGTGGAACTGGGTCTGTTGAACCAAAGAAAATTGCGAAATACGACTGTACGGAGTGATACATCGGTGTAATGTAGCTCATGACTTCAAATGGTGCGTACATCATATCACGTGGCATTGTAGCACCATTGGCAATTGTTTGTGCAAGTAATACCGGAATGTTTAAAATCATCCCCGCTTCACCTACTAAGAATGTAAACATCGCACAGAAGTTGAAGGCTACCATATAGAGAAGGATTTGCTGTAAAGCTACTTTCCAAATGGTAGCCGTATCCACATCTGCTACTAAATACGTAATAATTAATGCCGCAATTGTTCCAAGTACCGCAATAATAAACGCTGATAGTTGCACATAGCCGAATAAACGAATTTTTGGAGCTTCGCCAAGGAACATTTTAAATGATCCGACTAATTGCATCGCCGCAATCATAGCCCCTACATAACATGCCATCGTTAAGAACATTGGCAGCATATTGTTGTGCATACCATCTGGCACATCATTGACAACCACGTAGTTCCCTACATAGCTTTCTTCAATTTGTTTTGAAATTTCTTTCGCCTGATCCTCCGGAACATTCATACTCATTAATACCCCTTGTGCCGTTTGTTCGGAGAAGCTTGTGCTTAGCTGTGCGTTAATTTCCTTTACAACGGAGCTCATACTAGAAGCGACCATTGTAGCCGAGGCTTCATTTACAGTGAAGTCAATTTGCGCTGACTCACCTTTACTCGCATTTTTTGAAAAATCCTTTGGAATATGAATGACTAATGCATAATCATTATCTTCTAATGATTTTAATGCTTCTTTATTTGTTAAATCTGTATCAATTGTTTTAAACGGCAGACTTTCAATCAATTGGTCCTCGATTTGTTTTGCTGCCTTGCCTTTGTCGTCATTGACAAAGGCAATTTTCAATTCATCCATTTGTCCAGGTAGTGCCGTATATCCAAGTAAAAAGATACCGAGCATGGCTACCGCATAAAATACACCCATAAATACCGAGGATGTAACACCCCTCGATTTAAAAAACTTTTTAAAACTCACTTCTCGTCATTCCTCCATCATTCTCTCTACATACTTTCATTATAGTACTCAAATTAGAGTACTTTTAGTATTCTATAGAAAAATAATGAATGTGTAAAGAAAAAAGTGTAAGGAAGGCAAAAATCTATTTTTCATGCCATAAAAAAATGCGGAATCACATTTTGCTGTGATTCCGCATTTTTATTATTCTTCGACAATGGCAACGGGCTCTGGCTGTTTTGATTTTGCACCAGCATATTTAAACCACGCAATAACGATTGCGACAATTAAAATGAAGCCTAAGTAGCCCATTGTTGGGTACACCGTACTAACTAATTGAATAAATCCTACGAAGCTTACACCGAAAGCAACGGCGCCAACAATCCATACAAACCATTTAAAATGCTTACTCGTTGAAGGAACAATACGTGCAGAGAAGGCAAATAGCATGCCTACTGCTGTATTGTAAATCATACCAAGTAGCGCAATGGCCATTAACCAACCAAGTACAGGGTGCATGGTTTGTGCCAGCAATAGCATTGGCATATCTGCACCAGCAACAACATCCATTTTTGCTAACATGGCAATGCTAATTAATAAAATAAGTACGCCTAAGCCTAGACCGCCGAAAATTCCACCAAATTTTGCGATTTTCACGTTCTTTTGTGTACCACCCATTACCGCAAGCATCGAAGCACCTGCCGCTAAATTATACGATACATAAAGTGCTGCGCCGACAATCCAGTTTGGTGCCGATCCACTTTGACTCTGCGCAAGTGTGTTCATTTGTGCAGCGGATAAATCCGTTGTAAATACGGCATAGCCGGCAATAATTAGCACTAATAACAGTAAGAATGGTGTAATCGCACTAATAATTCCAATGATTTTATTAATATCAAATGTCAACGTTAAAATTGTAATGACTAGCATAAATAAACTACCATATACAGCTGGTACATTAAATTGATTTTCAAAAATCGAACCCGCTCCTGCTAGCATGACAACTGCTACACCAAATAGGAAGAATGTAATGATAAAATCGACAACAGCGCCGACATAGCGGCCGCAAATTTTATAAATTACTTCTTTATGGGATGTCGCATTTAAGCGGCTTCCTAGTGTCGTTAAATTCATTCCTAAAAAGGCAAATAGCACCGCCGCGACAACCCCGCCAATAATGCCCAACCAGCCAAAGCTCGTAAAGAACTGTAAAATCTCCTGACCCGATGCAAAGCCCGCGCCAACAATAACGCCAATAAACGCCCCTGCCATTTCAATACTCTTCTTCATTTGAAACACCTCTTTTTTTGAATATTTCGATAATTTATTACATAAAGAAAACCGGCTTCACCGGCTCTCTTATTATTGAACAGTGTTAAGGGTGCGTAAATTGTATACTTTTTTCTCTTCAGTGAACGTTTCCATTAATGAAATATTTGGTTCATAACCAATGCCTGATGCTGTCGGAACAGTAATATAACCATTTTCCACTGTCACAATTGGCTCTGTAATGTCTTTGTCCCAATAGCGGTCTGCGCTTGCTGTATCCCCTGGCATTGTGAAGTTTGATAAGGTTGTGATGGCAACATTATGCGCACGACCGATACCAGACTCTAGCATACCACCACACCACACATCAAGACCTTGCTCTTTACAGTAATCGTGGATTTTAATCGATTCAGTTAAACCACCAACGCGGCCAATTTTAATGTTAATAATTTTACAGCTACCTAACTCAACCGCTTTACGCGCATCCTCAAGTGAATGAATCGATTCATCTAAGCAAATCGGTGTTTTTAATACTTTTTGGATATGCGCATGGTCGATAATATCATCTGATGCAAGTGGTTGCTCAATCATCATTAAGTTAAAATCGTCCAGTTCTTTTAACATGTCGATGTCTTCTAAGCGGTAGCAAGAATTGGCATCTGCCATCAGTGGTAAGTCTGGATATTTTGCACGAATTGCACGAATCACCTCTACATCCCAGCCCGGCTTAATTTTCACTTTAATGCGTTTATAGCCTTCCGCTACGTAGGTATCAATAAACGACATTAATGTTTCAATATCTGGTTGAATGCCGATTGAAATACCGACCTCGATTTTTTCGCGGGTGCCCCCAAGTGCCTTCCAAAGCGGTTGATTTGTGCGTTTTGCATATAAATCCCAAATTGCTCCTTCAACCATTGCCTTTGCCATATTGTTTTTACGAATCGGCTCGAAGATATCATTAACCTCACTTGGATGCTCGATTTCTTTCCCTTCAAGTAATGGAATTAAGAAGTCCTCTAAAATAATCCAGTTCGTTTTATACGTTTCCTCGTTATACCAAGGTGCATCAAATGCGACCGATTCACCCCAGCCCGTGTTACCAAGCTCGTCTTTTACTTCTACTAATAAAAAGATTTTTTCTCTGAATGTCCCAAAGCTCGTTGTGAAAGGTCCTTTTAAGTTCATGCGTAATTTGCGTACAGTAATTTGTTCAATTCTCATCTTATTTGCCCCTTTATTGTGGTATTTTTAACGTATTTTTTTGAACGAGTAAATAATAGTAAACGGCTGCATCCGACGTTCTATGTAGCTCAATGGCCGCATAGCCTTGTGCAAAAGCTTCTTCAAATATCGCGCGTGTTTTGTAGCGCCAATCAAGTGCAAGCTCAAGATTTTCCGCTTTTAATTCCCCAATATTATTCGGTACAGGTACATAATAAGCCGGCTCCGAAAGGATTTGCGCGGTGTTAAAATGACCATCCAACACGGGTAAGCCTTCGTTATTGATATGCCATGTATCGAGTAATTGAGGATTCTTGTAAAAGATCCGGCTAAAATTATTAACATAATCACTAGCAATCCACCAATCGATTTGGAAACGATCTGATGGCAAGCCGTCATTTAACTCATCCGACATTTTGCCGTAGCAATCTCGAATATACGTGTTACAGACGCCATGTAGTTTACTTAAATTCAAGTATGCATTCCGTGTTTGAAGTGGATCATATGTCCATGTCATTAAGTCATAGCCTATTTTTAACGCCTCTTCTTTTTGCTTTAATTTAAGTTTTTCGCCGATACCACCCGAACGATAATCTGGTAAAATACCAAGCATATGGGAGCATAACGACGCTTTTTGATTATTAAAACCTGCAAACCCATAACTAAAGCCAATTAGATTTTGCTCATCATAGGCGCCAATGACGATGCCGCCATTTTTAATCGCGGTGGCAGTTTGATGTGTTGGAATCGGTGACATGCCCCACACCTTTGACTCTACTTCACTGACACACTCCATCTCTTCCATCGTTTTTAATGGTTTATAGGTAATCATTTTACAAGCACTTCCTTTTGAATCGCCGCAAAGGTATTTAGCACTGTACGCGTTAAAATTTCGACACCTTGCTGCAGTTGGTTCGTATTAAATGTCATATTCGGATGATGTAGTCCCGGCTGTAAATCACAGCCAAGTCCAAGCATTGTTGCTTTAATTTGCGGGCGTTTCAATGTATAAAAGTGAAAATCCTCGCCACCTGGTGTCACAACAGGTGGTGCTAGATTTTCGGCACCCACTGTTTCAATAATTGCCTGTTGCATAAAGCTTTTCGCTTCCTCTGATACTTCCGCCGCGGCAATATTAGCATCAATTTGATAATGAATTGTCGCATGATATTTATGCTCCACACCCTCAATAATCGTCTTCAGCTGCGCCATTGCTTCGTCAATGCCTTCATTCGTTTGACTGCGGAGGTCGATACTAAACGTCGCTTTACCGGGAATAACATTCGCTGCATCTCCGCCTGCGTGAAAGGACGTTAATTTAATTGAGGTCGGAATCATCGGATCAATATGAATCGTTCGTAAGCCAATCGCTAAATCCGTACCAATTTCAATCGCGTTTTTTCCAAGATGAGGTCGTGCGCCATGTGCCTCGACACCATGGATAACACCTGTAATGAGTCGCGCTGCACCATGATAAAGTGCTGGGCTATGTTGTCCATTTTTAAGTTCCTGAACTGGGCGCACATGCACACCATATAAATAATCGATTGTATCGACGATGCCTTTTTCAACAAATGCTAACGCACCGGCTCCTTTTTCTTCAGCTGGCTGAAATAATACGCGAATCGTGCCATGCTCTGGCTGATGCTTTGTTTGAAGCGCCTTTAACGCGCCCAGCGCCATCGTCATATGACCATCATGACCACATGAATGATTCGCCTGTAGCACACCATCTACCTCCTGCCAAAGCGCATCAATGTCTGTGCGAAGCCCCACCACAGGTGAGCCACTACCTATATCAACATAAAGTCCGGTCAAATCATTGAAGGTAATTGGTTCTAGTCCCATTCCCTTTATATAAGATGCAATATATTGCGTTGTGCCAAATTCATGCCAACTCTTCTCAGGGTTGGCGTGTAAATAATTAAAAATGTGTTGTAACTCGGATGATAACGGTTGTGTTGTCATGACTCATCATCTCCATCTAAAAATAAGTTGCTGCTATCAACGGCATCGTATGCAGATTGATAGCTTTCATAAGCTGCTGGATCTTCAGCAGTCATCCCAATTACAAGAGTATTCATAAATGATAAAATGCTCGGCATCATATCAATGGTTGATTTACGACTAGATGTGAATGGGAAAATGGTATTCACGTATCGACGAATCGGTGCAAGTGGTGAATCAGTAATACCGATAACATGTACGCCCTGTTTTTGAATGATTTTCGTCAAATCAATCGTTTGCTTATAGTAGCGGTGGAATGAAAAGACGAGTAGCACATCGCGCTCATCCATTTGACTAATAGTATGGATAACGTCCTGTGCTTCTGGTCGAAGGAGTGTGACTTGCTGACGCACAACATTGAGTGTAAAGGCGCTCCATTCAGCAGCAGCATAGGATGAACGTAAGCCTAAAATATAAATATGACGGGCTGCATGTAATTTCTTTGATGCTTGCTTGAAGTCCTGATCATTAATTTGATAAGCGAATTTTTGGAGGCGCTCCACATCTTGTAGCATAACAGCTGCTGAAAAATGCTCTTCTTCACGTAGTGCATTTGTTGCTAAATACGTGCCAAGTGTACTGCTCTCTTTTGCCACCAAGGTCTTTTGCACGCGCTTTTGTAAATCAGTATAGCCACTAAGTTCAAGCTGATAGCAAAAGCGAATAATCGTCGTTTCACTGACGCCGATCTGCTTGCCTACCTCGGAGGCTGCGTGCAGCGCAATCACATCCGGATGTTCTAAGACATAGTGCGCAACAACCTTTTGACTTTTCGTTAGCTTTTCATAATGCTGTTGAATTAAATCTTGAAACATTGGCAGCACCCCTTTATTTAAAGTTTTAACTTCTTTTTTTGTTATTTTGAAGTATGTACTTCATTTCGTATAAAAACTTTACCATTAATATATCGTGAATTCAATGATTTTTCTGAAAATTTCGTTCATTTCGACTATTTCGAGATTTTCCGTTTCAAAAAGAAGCATTTTTCAGCATAACTCTCACGAAACCATTTCCTTCCAGAAAACGTTCTATCTACAATAAGGGGTGTTACGATGAACAATACAAAGCGATGGCTCTATAGCTGTCTTACAATTATTTTTATCCAAATGATTGTTGTTCTTTTTTATCTCGTTGGTCTTTTAAGCCGCTTCCCTGACAGTATCGCGAGTATCGTCTGGCTCGTCGCCGGATTTCTTGGACTCATGGTAGGCTTTATAGTAGCACTGAAAAAAGGAATGTCTCGAGCGGTAGATTATTTGGCCTTTTCAATCATGATTGTCGGTGGCTTATTGATTATTTTTTATGTAATAGCCATGTTTATCACAAGTATGTAAGCATCGAAAAAAGAGGCTTTGACATACGTGAAAAAACAACCACTCCTAGGAACATAAGAAAAACCGGAATCGCGTGGTAGCGCGGTTCCGGTTTTTCGTTGTGAAGACTAAAAAAGGAAAATGACGTGTTTTGTCCCAGCCTCTTTTTTATTGTGAAGCTATAGAAATAAAGAATTTCGTCTCATTTTTAGTCTTTTTCTACATTTAGTTGATCACCCGTTTTCGCATCGAGTGTTACTTCTACTTCGTCTTTTGTATTTTCAAATTTCACTTGATATACGGCAGCCTTTTCATCATCATCATAATCAAGTGACCAGCTTGTTGCCGCTAAATCGCCCACTTCTGATACCTTACTTGCCTTATCAATTGCTTCTTCAGGTGTGATATACTCATCGCGCATTAGCTCCTGATAGTCATCACCCTTATCACGATTTTCTTCGTTCTTTTCAATAACATTATTATCTTCGCCAATTTCTACGCTATATTCTTTCTTATCATCAAAACCTTCAATATCATACGTAAATTGACGGTTACTTTCATCTAGTTCAATAGATGAAACTTTAGCACCTTTGTACGTTTCATCAAATGTAGCTAATGCCTCGTCTAGTGCTAATGGTGCATCCTTTACTGCACGTTTATCAACGACAGTAGATGAATTATCATCGTTGTTATCGTCATTATCATTGCTGTCATTATTTGAATTAGTTGAAGATGTATTCTCTTTATCGGGAGATTCTACCGCTGTATTATCACCATCTGAAGTCGATTTATCATCATTCCCACATGCTGCTAACGTTAGCGCTAATACACTCGCCGTACCAAGTAGTTGCCATTTTTTCATTTCCTATCGCATCCTCTCTTCCGTGTTAGTTATTCTCTACCCAGTTTTAGGACATATAAAAATGAAAAATCTGACACATTTTACACCTTTTCATAATCAATGGTTACTACCTGTCGTGCCATGGCAGCATATAAATCGGTATATGTATCAAAGATGCGTGGCTTATGGATTGGTACTTCAATGACATGAATCGGCACATCTAGACGCCTTAATTGGCGTAAATGTATAGCTGCAAGTCGCTTCATTTGTTTTTCAAATAATAATCCGCGCGTTGTTATCATATGCACAGACTTATGAAGCCTTTTAGCCAATGTCACGCAATAATCCGCACAAAGCTCCCCACTTGCCTGACCCGGACGCATAATTAGAACGATGCGGTCATACGGTGCCATCATGCGCATTATTAAATCTGCATAGGCGGCAATACGCTCCGTGCAGTGAGCCGCGTCAAATGAGCCAAACTGCCTCTCTGGCGCAGTGCAAAATAACATTTTTCCGCGTAAGCATTCGATATAATCTGGAATATTATCATACGGATGATGACATTGCTCCGTCTCCTCTAACGCTAATAATGCACGATAGTTTTGCGCCATATAGCTCGTTTTATGCAGTGAAATAAACTGCATATTCGGTAATTTCTGCGCTAAATGCTGCGCTACATGAAAGCCTGTATCACCAAGAAAAAAGTAACCAATTGCCATATTTCCAACCCCTAACGCCATTTTTTTCATTATAGCGCATCAAAATAAGGATAATTTTTACAGAAATTCAACAATTCTAATGAACTTGTCACAATTAATTCAATTTAAAATCCTTACGTGAATAATCTGTAAAATTCATATGATCCCATTCCTCTTGCTTTCCATTCAAGCGAAATTTTAACGTTTTTAGCTTCGGCATATTCGCAAAAAAGGTTTTGCCAATGGCTTCACGTGTTTGAGTTGCTCCTGTAGAGCCCTGGAATAACGATGTTTTCATAACGGATGCTTTAAAATTCAGCATGACTACTTTTTCATTTTTAGAGACACTATACGCTTTTACATATTGATTGTATTCTAAGTTTTTCAGTAAAAATTGTGTGAGTGAGCCATCGCGTTTATATACATAGGGCACTGACTCTCCTTTTGACACATGGTCATCTGTCTCTGAGAAATGATTGTACAGCACGACTGATTCTTCCTGAACTACATTTTTGGACGTCGCTGATTTAGACTGCGTTTCTGTCGTCGATTTAAGTGGTTGTGGCGCCGCATCCTCTGTCTGCTTATCGCCACAGGCAGCAAGTAATAGCGTCATCGCAAGTATAGTTGTGATTTTTTTCATAAAGCACCTCTTTTTCATATTTTTCCCATTATATCGTGAAAACGTTGCACCTGCTATAATAGATATGACAGAAACGGAAGTGTTTACATGATTTTAGAACAACGTGGGAGCACATGCGGCATTTATGCATTTTTAAATGGTGTCCATGCGCTACATCCTTTACATGCCCACACACAAGAAATTGATGAGGCCGTCATCACTCTTATTCGCGACACATGCTACGGCAAAAAAGGAGCAGCTGGTGAAACATTACTGGGGGAATTTTTCTCTTGTGAAGCACTCGCTAGTTTTTTAAATCAGCATAGTCGTGTGCTTAGTCATGCACTTGAATTTCCATTGTATGAAGCAAAAATCATACCGATTACAGCACTGGGTACATACGATGACGGCTTTTATATCGTGCCAGGCATTCGAAAGCGCAAGTGGTATGAGCGCGAACGCAATGCCTCACTGCACTGGATGACGGCTTTAATAGATGGTCGCGTGCTCAATAGCGCCTATGCAACGGAGCAGCATATGACGCTGGCTGAGCTAGAAGCGTTTAATGATGCACTTTTAAACCGCCGCTTCTCATGGCCATTATGGCGTCGTCAAAATAGCTATGATTTATCTGATGAAGCGGTATCAGTGCCGACATCACGTGAAATGCGACAGCTTGAGCACGACATTCCTCATTTTTCTCGCCAGCTAACATTTGAACGAGGTAGCGTATTATATGTGTCGAAGCACTAGCTTATTCGTTCATCAAAAAAGGAATCGTGCCAATGCACGACTCCTTTTTAGTCTCTTTTTTTAAACCATTTGTTCAATAACATAGCCTGCAAGTGACACATTTACAAGGTTTGCTAATGTATCGCCAATTGGGCAATGCGCCTCGATATATGCAATAAATGCTTGTACCTGTTCATCTGAAGCAGTCGTTTGAAGATGGAATGTATAGCGAATATCAGAGAAGCCTGGACGTACATCTGATTTCCCTAAAAAGCCATCCGTATCAAAATCCCCTTCTAATTCGACCCAAAAATCTTGTAAATCAATGTCAAATTTTTTCGCATATGTACGTGCTACAATCGAATGACAAGCACCAAAAGCGCCTAGTAATACTTCGACTGGATTGGGGCCCTCATCTGTGCCACCTAGACGTTCGGGCTCATCGATAATTAATTTGTGTGAGCGTGCAGATACTTCTACACGATAATTGTCTTGTAAATGGGCTTGTGCCTTCACCGTTGTTTTTGCCATGCTGTAACTCCCTTTCAAATACCTAGTATTATAGTAAGGATAGTTATATTTATAGTGTTTGTCAATATATTTTAAATCGTTTCAAAGACGATTGTCCCCATTTGTGAAACATCATAGCCACCAATTGCATGAATTTCTTGTTGAAACGCAGCATCATTTAAAATTTCCTGCACCGTCGAAATCAGTGCTTCATTGCCATCATTTTTCAGTAGCACAATATCATAGCTTTCCTCTATAATTGGCACAAAATCGACATCGACAAGACGCGCTGTTTTTTCGATGCCTAAGCCAACATCTGCCGCACCGCTTGCTACTGCTGATGCCACGCTAATATGGTCCTTCTCCTCTTGCTCATAGCCTGCCACCTGTGTCTGAGAAATGCCATGTGTGCGCAGTAGTTCATCAAGTAGCGTCCGAATACCCGAGCCCTTTTCACGATTAATCAGACGGACATCGCCTTGTAAATCGGCAATGCTCGTAATATGGAGCGGGTTGCCCTTTGCTACATAAAAGCCCGCCTTTCGTGTCAAAAGACGCAGTAAAATATAGCGGTGGCTAACGAATACTTTACGAATATATGGTAAATTATAAGCCGTCGTATCACCATCATACATATGCAGACTCGCAATATCGCTATTGCCTTGATACATTGCAAGCAAACCATTAAAGCTGCCCTCATGCGAACGCAACACCTTATAGCCAAGACGCGCTTCAATATGATTTCCTAAAATATCGAGCGCCATATCCTGTCCGCTAATGATAATGGTTTTTTGCTCCTGATTGCTGTTCATACGATGCTTGGCGATATATACATCTAAGTCCTCTGATGCTAATCGCATTTGACGCCCTACTTTGAACACTGGTAGCTCACCCTTTTTCACTAAATCATAAATTGTTAACTTGGATACTTTCAGTAATTGCGCTACTTCTTCGATTGTATACGATGTTTGATTTTGCATAAAAATCACCTTTTTTATATTTTTATTTTCTTTTTAATTATAACTAGTTATAATTAGTTATGTCTTGTTATAACTCATATACAGAAAGAGGCCTATAACAAATGAAAAAATCACGTATATTTATGACACCATTATTACTTGCAGGCGGCATTTTAGCTGGCTGTGGCCATAATGATGCAAAAACAACAGCAACTTCTACTGAACAAATCGAATTAACGGTTTCTGCAGCGGCAAGTCTACAAGATGCTTTAACAGACCTTGCAAAAACGTATGAGGATGCACATAAGAACGTTAAAATTACGTATAATTTTGGCGGCTCCGGCGCGCTCCAACAACAAATTTCACAAGGCGCACCTGTTGATGTATTCTTCTCTGCTGCCGAAGATAAATTTGACACCCTAGTCGATGAGGGTGACATTGATAAAAAAGACGGGACCGATCTTTTAGCGAATGAACTTGTACTCGTAACGCCAACTGCAAATGACAAAAAAATTGACTCATTTGAAGATTTACCAAAAGCAGATAAAGTCGCGCTCGGTACACCCGACTCAGTTCCTGCTGGTCAGTATGGTATTGAAACCCTTAAATCAATTGACGTTTGGACAAAAATCAAAGCAAACGTTGTCTATGCAAAAGATGTGCGTCAAGTATTAACGTATGCGGAGACGAGCAATGTTGATGCCGGAATCGTTTACAAAACTGATGCGCTTACAAGCGATAAAATAAAAATCGTCGCAACAGCGGACGAAAAATCACATACACCGATTATTTACCCTGTCGGCGTTTTAAAAAATAGCAAGCATTTTGACGAGGCCGATACATTTTATCGATTCCTACAATCAGATGACGCTATGAAAGTCTTTCAGGATTACGGATTTAAAGGAGCGAACTAATGATGCTAACCGATTTTTGGACGCCGATAAAACTATCCATTGAGATCTCACTCGTTGCGGGAACAATGGCGATTATTCTCGGCATTCTTATCGGTAAATTTATGGCAAAACGACGCTTTCGTGGAAAGCTCATTCTCGAAACGGTGATGCTCTTACCGCTTGTGCTCCCACCTACCGTTGTCGGCTTCTTACTCATTATGATTTTTGGTCGCAACAGCATTGTCGGCCAGGGCATTGAATGGTTTTTCGGACAACCGATTATGTTTACATGGTGGGCGGCGGTCCTTGCCTCGGCTATTGTCGCCTTTCCACTCATGTATCAAACTGTTAAGACGGGCTTTGAGGGCGTCGATGAAGATATTGAAAATGCAG
>NZ_HE578958.1:295681-348008 GCF_000307285.2 Kurthia sp. Dielmo | reverse complement strand
ACATTTCAATTCCTATGGCCTTTAAAGCGATTATTGCCGGTGGTATTTTATGTTATACGCGGGCGCTCGGTGAATTCGGTGCGACCTTAATGTTTGCCGGAAATTTACCGGGTAAAACGCAGACGACACCACTAGCGATTTATACCGCAATTGATGGCGGTAATATGCAGCTTGCCTGGCTATGGGTCGGCGTCATGATTTTGATTTCCTTCGTCATGCTCCTTAGTGTGCATACGATTCAAAAATAAGAATGAAAATTGAATGAAAACGGGAGCCTATTCATTTAGGCTCCCGTTTTTTTAACCGCCACTAATCGGAGGAATGAACGCAATGACATCACCACTTTGCACAATTGTATGGTCCATCGCAAATTCCTCGTTCACGGCACTCATAACCGTTGAAAGCTCAAGTTGATAGCGGGCTTCAAGCCATGCTTTGACGTCCGAAACGCTCATCTTCTCCGCTTCGATGACAAGTTTCTCCTCGCCAACGGTTTCACGTAAATGCGCAAATAACAATACATTAATCATCTAATTCCTCCTTAGGCGCACCTGCTCGGTATGGTACATTTTCTAGCTGGTCGCCAATCCATTCCGTACCGTCTTCCCAGTGCTCTTTTTTCCAAATCGGCACAATTTGTTTAATGCGATCTATCGCAAATTCATTCGCTTCATAGGCGATTTTTCGGTGTGGCGATGATACCGCAATGACAACCGCAATATCGGTGATGTCAAGCTTACCAACACGATGGGTAATCGCTAGCTGTGCTTCCGGCCATTTTTCATGCATTTCACGCTCGATTTGCTCAAACATTTTAATGGCCATCGCGGGATAGGCCTCGTATTCAAGTGATACTGTCTTTTTGCCTTTTGTTAGCTCGCGGACGGTACCGATAAATACTGTAATCGCGCCTGCATTTCTGCTGACAACTTTTTGTGTGACGTCATCCACGACAAGTGGCTCACTGCTAATTTCAAAACGCGCTGTCATTTAACATCCTTCTTTCGTTACTAAAAATGATAGATATGCTGCCTCATCCTGCAGCGCAAAATGCGGAATTTTTTCACATAATGCTTGTGGAAACGTCGGCCAATAAATAGCCGCGACAATATTTGATAAGGTTAAAAGTTTCACATCTTCAGGCTCTTTAAGAAGCACAACCTTTTGATATGACTCACTTTTATACCCTTCTACAATTATAAAATTAACCAAAAGCGCTTGTTCATATAAATGAATCAACTCATTTAATGCACATGTATTTTTGGCGAGTTGGAGCTGTACAACACCGTCCCCTTCAACGGCGGAAACTACAGCGCCTGCTTGTGCATGACGGGTGCTATCTTTCGTTAAATTCGAAGCGGGTGTACCGCCATGACCATGATGCTTAATCGAGCCCACACGCAGGCCCTTATTACATGCATAGGAAATCAGTTTTTCTGCAAGCGTTGTTTTGCCGCTATTTTGATAACCAACTATCTGTAAGATGGTACGATGTTGTCCCAAGGCCATGCACTTCCATTCGTATCTTCGAGTAGTAAGACATCAATCTGCATGCCCGCTTCATAGCCTCGCGTTCCACCGGGTAACACGATAAAGGCATTGGCATCCGCAAGCGACGACACCGCACTCGATTTATCAAAGCCAGATGGTGTCGCGACAAGCTTGCCGTCCGTCACAGTGACTGTACTACGAACGAAGCGCGTAAATGGATTCGGCTTTTTAAAATCCACGCCAAGTGCCGCTTTTTCACGACGTAGATGTGGTGCTTGACTCCCAAGCGCCGCTTTAATGACCGGTTTTGTATACAATTCAAAGCCGACATAGCATGCAGATGGATTGCCAGATAAGCCAAATAAGAGCTGTCCGTCACACTGTGCAACCGTCGTCACACTACCGGGACGCTGTGCGACTTTGTTAAATAACACATCTGCACCAATTGCCTCATAAATTGCTGGTAAATAATCAAAGTCTCCAACCGATACACCGCCCGTTGTAATTAAACAGTCGACCTCCGCCATCGCTTTTTTAACGGCCTCAATACAGACGGCTAAATCATCACTTAACTTACCATAATATTTCGCCGTTGCGCCGGCACGTTCAATTTGTGCGAGCATCATATAGGCATTACTATTACGAATTTTCCCTGGTGCTAGTACTTCATGTGGCTCAAGCAGCTCACTCCCTGTAGCAATGACGCCAATAACAGGCTTTACAAAAACCGGGACTCGCGCATAGCCAAATGTCGCCAGCAAGGCAGACACACCCGGATTAATATACGTGCCTTTTTTCACCAGTACCGCACCCTGCTTCACATCCTCGCCGCGGTAAGAAATATTCGTCCCCGCTGCAAATGCGCGCTTAATGGTCATATAGGTTTTACCGTCTGCCTCATATCCCTTCGTCAGTTCAAGCATGACGACTGCATCACAGCCAGCAGGAATCGGTGCGCCGGTCATAATACGCACTGCCTGCCCCGGTTCGACAAGCTCATCAAATACAAAGCCGGCACCAATGGTCCCAACGACCTCAAATGCGACCGGATTTTCAGCAGAAGCGGCCGCACTATCAATGGCACGAATCGCAAATCCATCATAGGGTGAACGGTCAAATGCGGGAACATCCTGATCGGCCGCAATATCCTCTGCGACGTAACGTCCGTAGCTCTCGGTAATGTCCACCTGCTCTACTTTTCCTTCTGTTGCATACTGCATGACGCGCTTCACCGCTTCACCAACCGCGATTGGTGTTCTTTTTTCTAACATATTGTTCACTCCTTAGCCTAATAGACGATAATATAAATTTTTTGCATAGTGAATATCATGAGTCCCATGAATGAGCACACGTCCATCCTTAAAAATAACGATGCGCTGCTCCGCTAGCTGACATGATATTAAATACGGATTTTGTTGGACCGTCCCCTGACTTGCTAATGTGCTCGCAAGCGCCTCTAAATCATAATTTTTCGACTGTGCCGGACGGATTTGAACCGCATCACGCCCGCATAATACCGCACTTTTCGTTTGCTGTTCAAACGCTAAATACGGATAGCTCGGCGCCTCGCCACAGCTTTGACAACCGGGATTTTTTGCGGCCTGCATTTTCATTTCAAAATGCTGATTTTGCCACACATCAAATGTTAAAAAGGTGCCGCGTAGTGCCGCATAGTTATTCGTTAAAATTTTAAAAGCCTCCGCTACTTGGTAAGCCGCAACAATTTGAACTGCCGGACTAATAATGCCCACTGTATCACAGGTCATTCCTGTATTTGGCATCGCCTGTAGTAGACAATGCAGACAAGGTGTTGTACCCGGTAAAATCGTATAAGTCGCGCCGTAACTACCAACACAAGAGCCATAAATCCATGGAATATGATGCTTTTGTGTTAAATCATTGATAATAAAGCGAATATCAAAATTATCAGTACCATCGATAACTAAATCGACGTCCGAGAGAAGCTCCGTCAATGTCTCGACATTGGCATCCCCGACGATGGCCTCTACTGCGACGTCGGCATTAATTGCTTGCAGTCGTTCTTTTGCAGCAATGGCCTTTGGTGTTTTTTCGCGTGCATGTTGCTCGGTATATAGCTGCTGACGCTGTAAATTACTCCACTCCACATAGTCGCGGTCAATAATCGTAACACGTCCGACGCCTGCGCGCACAAGTGGCTCAGCCGTTGCACTACCAAGCGCCCCTGCGCCAACGATTAAAAGATGTTTTTGTTGTAAATGTTGCTGTCCTTCCACTCCAATGGGGGTAAAGAGTTGTTGACGAGAATAACGGTCATTCATGACAGCCACTTCCTTTCTTGTTTAATTTTGTTTGACGTACTGATTGTTAGCATTATAATATAAACATTGATTTTATGCCCGAAGGAGGCGATGATTCATGCATCCAACCCATGAACAGGAACGCGTACATGCCGCGATTTTAACGGTAAGCGATACGCGTACGACTGAAACCGATAAGGGTGGTCAAGCCATTTTGCACGCATTGAAGCAGGCAAATTTCGACGTAATTGATTATAAAATTTTAAAAGATGAGCTCGACGAACTGCTTGCACAGCTACGTATTTGGTGCAGTGATTCGTCGATTAATACGATTATATTGACCGGTGGCACTGGCTTTACGAAGCGTGATGTCACATATGATGCCGTCGTACAACTCGTTGATAAGGAAATGCCGGGTTTTGGCGAGCTATTTCGCATGCTAAGCTATGATGACATTGGACCAAAAGCGATGTTTAGCCGCGCCGTTGCTGGTGCTCATGCCGAAACAGCTATCTATGCCCTCCCCGGCTCAACGAATGCGGTCAAACTTGGTATGGATAAACTCATCGTGCCAACTGTGCAACATTTTTTAGGCGAGCTAAAGCGCCGATGAATATTACCGGCGTCATTTTAGCTGGCGGAAAATCATCGCGCTACGGCAAGCCGAAGATGTTTGAACGCTTTAGGGGAAAGCCCTTATACAAGGTCGCGGTCGATGCCTTTGAAAAAAATGCACTCCCTGTCGTCATTGCGACAAATGAGACACTACTGCCACATTTCTCAGATGAAAACGTGACGTTTATTACCGAGCAAACACCGCATGAGGGCCCGCTTTATGCGCTCGCTCATGTTATGGAGCAAGTCGAATCTGATTGGTATTTTGTCGTTGCGGCAGACATGCCCTTTATTGATGCCGCATTTATTGCGACACTTTGCCGTCAAATAACAGCAAACTGTGATGCAGTGATTCCGACGTCAAATGACAACTTGCAACCACTCGCAGCACTCTATCATCGACGCGCACTTGAGCAAGCAAAACAGGCACTTTTTGATAATAAACGAAGTATGCGTGCGTTGCTTCATCAAGTCCGCGTATCATTCGTTGAAATGAATGATACGACAACATTTTTAAATATCAATGCCGTTGAGGACTGGCCTCAAGGCGATAAAGGAGATAACGAATGAGTGAATTTTCACATTGGAATGAAGATGGCCGTCCTAAGATGGTCGACATTTCCGATAAACAACCAACGAGCCGTACAGCCATTGCGCGCAGTACGATTGCGTTATCAACAGAGCTTTACGAAGCCATCGAGCAAGGCAACATCAAAAAAGGGGACCCGACACAAGTAGCACAAATTGCCGGCATTATGGGCGCGAAGAAAACCGCCGATATTATCCCGATGTGTCACCCGATTATGCTACAAGGGACAGATTTTACCTTTGCCTATGAACAAACGGCTGCAGGCTATGATCTGCACATCGAAGCAACCGTGAAATGTGACGGTAAAACAGGCGTTGAAATGGAAGCATTAACAGCTGTATCCATTGCCTCCCTTACGTTTTATGATATGTGTAAAGCTGTTGATAAATCGATGATTATTAAAAACACCTATCTCCTGAAAAAAACAGGTGGTAAAAGCGGTACATTTGTAAATGATAAAATCGATTAATGAAAAAGGAATCGCCAACTCGCGCGATTCCTTTTTTTTATGATTTAGCCGCTTTTTTTTGGAATGCGATATAGTAGGCAAGACCAACAAATACTGCCCCACCGACTGCATTTCCTAAGAAAGCAGGTACGACATTGTGTAAGAAATCGCCCCATGTAACATCTGCGCCTGCAAAAATACCCGCTGGAATCACGAACATATTTGCGACAACGTGCTGGAAGCCGATTGTCACGAAAGCCATTACTGGGAACCAAATACCTAAGATTTTACCGATAAAGTCTTGTGCACCAAAGCATAACCATACTGCTAAACATACTAGCCAGTTACAGCCAATACCTGATACGAAAATTTGCATAAATGTGGCATCGACTTTCCCTTGTGCGATGGCCATTGTTTTTTCAGCAAATGCACCTTCTGTTAAGCCTAAATAATGGCCAAAGAAGTAAGCGATAAATAAGGCACCAAGTAAATTGGCGAATGTGACGAAGAACCAGTTACGAGCAAGCATTGCGAATGTGATTTTTTTCGCATAAAATGCCATTGGCACCGTCATCATATTACCGGTAATTAAGTCTGCCCCAGCAAGTAATACTAAAATAAGACCGATTGGGAATACTGCGGCGCCAATAAATGTCGCGAAGCTTCCCCATTCTGCTGGCATTGTGCCCATTACACGAATATCTAATAAAAAGCCAAACGCAATAAATGCGCCCCCGAAAAAGCCTAAAATCAACATTTTTAAAATGCTGCCTTGGACTTTGCTCACGCCGGTGTTTGTTGCGATTTCTGTAATTTCCTCTGGTTTATAAAAAGCCATGTTACTCTCCCTTAATCAAAAAACTTACAACATGCTTAACCGCCGATATGTGACATTTCTATTTTTGCCTTTTTACGACGTTTAACTGTTTCTTCTGTACGCTCCTCTGAGTAACGGTCCGTACGCTGCTCCCAGACCGATGCAATTTTTGCACCGACTGCTGCATCGTCTAAGTCCGAACGCAGTAAGTCGCGTAAATCTGTGCCTTCTGTTGCGAAAAGACATGTATATAATTTTCCTTCCGCCGAAATACGCGCACGTGAACAATTACCACAAAATGAATCGGTTACAGATGAAATCACACCAATTTCTCCGCCGCCGTCCTCATAACGAAAACGTGACGCAACTTCACCACGATAATTAGGTGCAACTGCCTTTACAGGAGAGAATTTTTGCACTTCGTCGATAATTTCCTTTTTCGAAAATACATCATCCAAGCGCCAACCATTTGAATTGCCAACGTCCATATATTCGATAAAGCGTAAAATATGCTGTTTTTCTTTAAAATAACGGGCCATCGGTAAAATATCCTCGATGTTTTTACCTTTTTGCACGACCATATTCATTTTTACGTAGAGTCCTGCTTCTGCCGCTGCCTCAATACCAGCAAGCACGGTTTTTACTTTGCCGCGATTGCCATTCATCGCTTGAAAACGCTCATCCTCTAGTGAGTCTAAGCTAATCGATACGCGGTCAAGTCCCGCTTCCTTTAGCGGCTTCGCATATTTTTTGAGTAACGAGCCATTTGTCGTCATCGCAATATCCTCGACACCCTCGACTGCACGAATCATGCGGACGAGCACATGTAAATCACGACGCATTAACGGTTCGCCACCCGTAATACGAATTTTCTTTACACCAAATGACACGAAAATTCTCACAAGGCGTTCGATTTCCTCAAAGCTTAAAATTTTATCAGACGGTAAAAAAGCAAAGTCCGGGCCGAAAACCTCGGCTGGCATACAATAACTACAACGGAAATTACAACGATCCGTTACCGAAATACGTAAATCACGTAATGGTCTTTTCAATTGATCATAAATGGGGTTCATCTTCACACCTCCTCCTTTTTGCTTTTATAAGTTCACACGTTTTGGATGCGTATAAATATTCAGCGATTTATTACGAATAAAGCCAATCGTCGTGATGCCTAATTGCTCCGCTAAGCTAAGTGCTAACTCAGTCGGTGCTGATTTAGATAATACGATTTCACAGCCAATTTTTGATACTTTCATTAAAATTTCAGATGAAATACGCCCGCTAAAGACGATAATTTTATCGTCCATCGAAATCTCATGCTTCATGCAGTAACCATAAATTTTATCGAGCGCATTATGACGCCCAATATCCATACGGCTAACAATAATGCCATTTGTATCACAAAGTGCGGCATTATGGACACCACCCGTTTCTTTAAAAGTGACGGCTTCTTGCTGCATCATACGCATCAGGCGATAGCAATCCTCAGGTGTCACCGTCACATGGACCTCATCCATTTGTTTCGCAGCTAACGCATCACTCGCAAAAACAAATCCTTGGCGACTCATGCCACAGCACGATGTAATATAGCGCTTATTTTGCACATCACGCGCATATGGATTTAGCTTTGTCGTTTCCACATGGACGACACCTTCTTTTTCCTGATACCATAGACGATCGATATCGGCATATGTACGAATAATGCGCTCCGACGCTAAATAGCCGAGCACCATATCCTCGACATACTCCGGTGTGCAAACCATCGTCACAAATTCCTGTTGATTGATTTTGACGGTTACCGCATGTTCTGTAACAATCGTATCCTCGACTGCCTCATGCTGTGTCCCTCTCACGCGGATGATAGGACGCTTCACTTGTGTCTCCATAGGTATTCCCCCTACTCCTCAATCGTTTTCTCGAAAACAAAGACAGAAACCGCCATATCCTCTTCGATTTTTGATGTCTGAAAATAAATGGAGTAATTTGGCATCCATTAATTCTTCCATGCCATCTGGCGTTGCCTGCGCATATAAATCTTGAATCATCGCCGTACGTGCCTCGTGCACCATTTTGGCGCCTTCTGTTGTCCCTGCGATAAATTTCTCTGTTGGTGTAATATTGCCGTAAAGCGTTGATACTGCTAGGTTTTCGACAAACACCGTGTGAATACGTTCGGGCCCTTTCCCAAATAAATCTTTGCGTAATTTACGAATAATCTCGTTAAATTCATGCACTTTTTTTGACATTTTTTAAGCTCCTTTCTGTGTTTTTTGTAACTACAGGGGATTTATGACCCTCACAGTTTGATAATGATAAAGCAAGTTTTTGAAAAATAAAAGCCTTATTTTAAATGATAATGATTATCATGTAATATTTTTTATAAAATTTCTTGTATCTTTGAAAAGCGCCATGTATACTAGAAAACGAATAAAAAATGGCGTTGAGATATTGCGCTTATACTTACTATACCCTTTCTAGCAATTGTTTTTTAAACTTTATGTAAGATTTTAGGTAGGTATGACCGTTATGTTTTGATGTTGTTTTTATGACTTAAAATTTAAAATGTCGGATTGGCTTTTTAAGCAAGTACTGCTAAAACTCTCATCCACCATGAAATAAAACTTATGCGTCTTTACGAATTCGCAGCAGTCTTTTTCGTGGTGGATTTTTTTGTTTTTACAGCGATTTTCCTATGAATCCTTATTTCCATCGACGATAAATAATGCGTTCATAGCAACTACAATTCAATTTTAAACTTGTTTGCGCCGATTGGTTTGGCTACATCACCCTTATAACAAGACACGCAAGTGCACGGGCATTTGTAAATGGGGCTGTCGTTTTCAAACTTATCACGCAAGAGAAGGAGGAATTTCTTTTGACGGAAATCAAAATCAATGGCGTTTCTTATGACGTAGCAGAGGGCGCTACGATCCTTGATACGATTAACGTAAATAATATCGAGCATCCACAAGTATGTCATGTCGAAGCGGTCGACCCGATTCGCACATGTGATACATGTATCGTTGAAATCGACGGCAAATTAGTCCGTTCATGTTCAACGAAGGCCACGGATGGTATGGACATTCAGCTTGCTTCACCAAAGGCGAAAGAAGCACAAACAGAAGCAATGGACCGCTTACTCGAGAACCATATGCTGTACTGTACAGTATGTGATAACAACAACGGTAACTGTACGTTACACAATACGGTCGATATGATGGGCATCGAACATCAAAAATATCCGTATACACCGAAAGTAGACCCAACCGAGGTCGATATGTCTCACCCATTTTACCGCTATGATCCAAACCAATGTATCGCCTGCGGTCAATGTGTCGAAGTATGTCAAAACCTCCAAGTGAACGAAACATTATCACTTGACTGGGAAGCTGAACGTCCACGCATTAAGTGGGATGACGGCGCAGCCATTAATGATTCATCATGTGTAAGCTGTGGTCAATGTGTCACAGTCTGTCCATGTAACGCCTTAATGGAAAAATCAATGCTTGGTCAAGCTGGCTTTATGACAGGTATGAAACAAGACATGTTAGACCCAATGATCGACCTTATTAAAGAGGTTGAGCCTGGGTATAGCGGAATCTTAGCCATTTCTGAAATTGAATCAGCTATGCGTAGCGAGCGCACGAAGAAAACGAAAACCGTTTGTACTTTCTGCGGTGTGGGCTGTTCATTTGAAGTATGGACAAAGGGCCGTCATATTTTAAAAGTACAACCATCTGAAGGTCCGGTAAATGCTATTTCAACTTGTGTGAAAGGGAAATTTGGTTGGGACTTCGTTAACTCTGAAGACCGAATTACTACGCCATTGATTCGCCAAGGCGACGAATTCGTTGAAGCAAGCTGGGATGAGGCACTTGATTTAGTTGCTTCAAAACTTGGTGGCATTCAACAACAATTCGGCCCAGGTTCTGTCGGCTTCATTTCTTCTTCTAAAATTACCAATGAAGAAAACTACTTAATTCAAAAAATGGCACGTCAATTATTCAATACAAATGACGTCGACAACTGTTCACGTTATTGCCAGTCACCCGCAACAGATGGCTTAAGCCGTACAGTTGGTATCGGCGGCGACGCCGGTACGATTAAAGATATTGCCAAAGCAGGACTTGTCATTATCGTCGGGGCAAACCCAGCAGAAGGTCATCCGGTACTTGCAACACGTGTGAAACGTGCGCATAAATTACACGGTCAAAAACTTATTGTCGCGGATATTCGAAAAAATGAAATGGCTGAACGCTCAGACATTCATATTCGACCAAAACAAGGGACAGACCAAGTATGGCTAATGGCGGTTACGAAATATATGATCGACCAAGGCTGGCATGATGCGAAATTTATCGAAGACAATGTCAATGATTACGAAGCATTTAAAGAAGTATTAGAGAAATACACGTTAGACTATGCATGTGAGGAAACAGGCATTGCCAAAGAAACCCTCATCAACATCGCCGAAATGATTCGTGATGCGGACGGCACGTGTATCCTTTGGGGTATGGGTGTAACGCAAAACACAGGTGGCTCGTATACATCTGCTGCAATCTCAAACTTATTACTAGCAACAGGTAACTATCGTCGACCAGGCGCAGGTGCTTACCCACTACGCGGGCACAATAATGTACAGGGTGCTTGTGATATGGGTACACTACCGAACCTACTACCTGGCTACCAAAAAGTAACAGATGATGCCGCTCGTGCGAAATTTGAAGAAGCCTATGGTGCTACAATTCCAGCAACGCCAGGTCGTACAAATCCGGAAATGCTGCAAGCTGTATCAGAAGGTAAAATGAAGGCTATGTATATCGTTGGTGAGGATATGGCACTTGTGGATGCGAACGCAAACCATGTAGATGAAGTATTATCTCAACTTGATTTTTGTGTCGTTGAAGATGTGTTCTTATCACGTACCGCACAATATGCAGACGTTATTTTACCAGCATCTCCTTCACTTGAAAAAGAGGGTACATTCACCAATACCGAGCGTCGTGTACAACGTTTATACGAAGTATTAACGCCACTCGGTGATTCTCGCCCTGACTGGCGCATCGTACAAGATGTTGCCAACCGTCTTGGTGCTAACTGGCACTATGAACATCCAAGTGAAATTTATGCAGAAATGGCGAGCCTGTCTCCTGTTTTCGCACAAAATAACTACGATGTCATGGAAGGCTGGAATAGTTTCGTATGGGGTGACCCAATCTCCGGAGCGAATACACCACTATTATTCGTTGATGGCTTCAACTTCCCAGACAAAAAAGCGCGCTTTGCACTCAATGACTGGGCACCGCCAGTAGAATATGAATGCCAATATGACTGCCATATTAATAATGGTCGTATGCTTGAGCACTTCCATGAAGGAAATATGACGAACAAATCAACAGGTATTCAACTGAAAGTACCTGAAATTTTTGTTGAAATTTCACCTGAGCTTGCAAAAGAACGCGGTATTGAAACCGGTGCACTTTTACGCCTTGTATCCCCTTACGGCGCGCTAAAAGTACCAGCACTTATTACAGACCGCGTACAAGGAAATGAGTTATTCCTACCTATGAACTCAACAAGTAAAGAGTCATCTATTAACTTCTTAACGGGTTCACAAGGTGATGCTAATACGCAAACGCCAGCTTATAAGCAAACAAAAATCCGTGTTGAAGTATTGAAACGCAAAGGGAAAAATCCACTTCCAGCAACAAATCCGCGTAATAAAAAACGTCACCCGCAAAATGGGGTTGAAGTACAGCGTAAATGGGATCGCCCGGGCTACGTGCACTTAACGACGGAAAAAGAAGGAGTGTAACATATGGCTACTCCGATTACAAAGATTAAAAAAGAAGTACTAACAGATGAGCAAATCGCCGCTCAAAAATTAGAAGAACTCAAAACACTCGTAACTGATAACGAACAAGCGGTCGCGCAAATCTTTTCGATTATGGCGGAGCTAAACGATGTTGGTGCGCTTGAAGCGGTCACAAAAATGCTTCAAGCAAAAGAAGAAATTGCGCATATTGCTCTTGGTCAAATGACACGCGAACCCGTAACGAACATGATGAATGTGATGCTAGGTGCTGCAGGAGCGCTTACACAGATGGATGCTCAAATGGTCGCAAAATTAATGACAAGCTTAAACTCAGGTCTAGACGAAGCGAAAGTTGCTGTCGAAGCAGATGAAAAAATGAGCATTTTCAAGTTAATGAAAATCATGAATGACCCTGATGTCAATCGTGCAATGAACTTCGGCGTACACTTCTTAAAAGGCCTTGGTAAAGGATTAAACGAATAAGGAGCGAAACCGATGTTAACACAACAGAAAATCATCCATGCATTGAAAGATGTAGAGGACCCAGAACTACACAAAAGCGTCGTTGAACTAAATATGGTACGTGACATTCACATTGAAGGTACCCATGTCTCACTCACAATTGTCTTAACGATTCAAGGCTGTCCCCTAAAAGCCAAAATCAAACAAGACGTTGAAACCGCCATTCAAGCATTAGGTGCTACAGCCGTGACGTTACAATTTGGTTCAATGACAGACGAGGAGCGTAAGCAACTAACTGCCTCTCTCAAAAAAGAAAATACCACATCAGAAGGTATGCCTACGATGCTACGAGAAGATTCAGGCGTAACCTTTATCGCTGTCACAAGCGGAAAAGGTGGCGTCGGTAAATCAACTGTCACTATCAACCTCGCAGCCGCACTTGCACGCCAAGGCAAGCGCGTTGGGATTGTTGATGCAGACATTTATGGCTATAGCATTCCGACTATGATGAAAATTATCGAAAAGCCAACGATGATTGACCAGATGGCTGTCCCTGTCATAAAAGAGGGTGTCAAAGTCATGTCGATGGGCTTCTTCTCAAAAGATAATCAGCCCGTTATGTGGCGCGGCCCGATGTTGAACAAGTGGATCCGCAACTTCCTTGTCAACACACACTGGGGCGACCTAGATTATCTATTACTTGATTTACCACCAGGCACTGGTGATGTCGCAATTGATGTCGCAGCAATGATCCCCCAAGCCAAAGAAATCATTGTGACGACACCACACAACGCCGCATCTCATGTCGCCTCTCGCGCAGGTGTTATGGCACGTCATACGAAGCACGAAATTTTAGGTGTTGTCGAAAATATGGCGTTCTATGAAACATCAGACGGAGAACGCAACTATTTATTCGGGAAAGATGGCGGTAGCGCACTTGCAGGAGCGTTAGCCACAGAAGTCATCGCACAAATTCCATTTGCACAGCCCGAAGAAAATACAGGCTCATCCGTTTATGACGAAGATTCGGTGGTCGGCGAAGCATTTACGCATCTTGCCGAAGACATTATTCATATAAACTAACAGTTACATCCCTACTTCTATTATAAGATTTACCAAAAAAATTCATCTATCTATTGAACGTGAAAAAAGAGACGACCCTTTCGCTTGTTGCAGCAAGCAGAGGGTCGTCTCTTTCTCTTTAATAGCCGGCGCGCTTTAGCACCTGCATAAAATAAAAACGATACGTATTTTGCACAAACGTCTCAAGTGGTAAGCCCACATCGAGCTGATACTTCGTGAAAATAAAGAAAAATCGCTTATCCCAATTTTCACGCAGCAAATCTCCCGCCTGCTGATCGTATTTCGCTTCAAACTCTTCAATCAATGGCTCAATCATCGATACACAATGATTCTTTAAACCTTCAAGCGCTTCGATATCCTTATCGCGCTGAAAACGCATGAGCCAGTCCTTTATTTGTGCTTCTTCCATTAGATAAAACCGTCCTTTTTTTACGAGTTTCTTCTATTATATAGCACAAAAAATTCACCTAAAATTAGTCTACGCTTTTTGAGCGAGAAAGTCTAGCTGTCACACGGCACGCTTTCAAATGAATCACCTGAAATGAAATCATTCATTTAACATCGCCAATTACCCTAAGAAGCGTCTTTTACATACGACTTATGAGAAAATATGTGTCACCTCTATGAGAATAAGCCTGCGTGATTAATAAGCATTTGTGCAGTGTGCGTATTATCGCAAATAATTATGAAAATTTTTCGTGATAGTTGCGAAAGTTTGCACCAAAATTTCGATCAATACGTGCAAAAATTGCCCCTCAGAGCCTCATTATCGACCCATTTTATGCATTTTTCGGACGCAAATACGGTATTTCAACAGTAGAAAATGGTGATCTAGCAGCGGAACGTTATTTTTCACACAAAATCGAAAGAATCGTCCTTTACGGCATCATTCACCGACAAAAAACACCCCTCGGAGATACAAAAAAGGCTGTTTTCACCCGATTTCGGGTCAAAACAAGCCTTTTTGATTGCTTAAAAATAATAATGATATGCGTTCTTGTTAATAAATAATTGTTTCTTTCTTCTTTTATAGAAGATAATTATGAATCTGCCTATTTTCCACATGTAAATAGACCTTGTTTGGCACTTATTCTAAAATATGTTGTAGCCAAAACACGCTTCCTGAGGATTTCGTGATTTTTGAATCAGCTATTTGGCGAGAATCATTTTATACTGTTTGCGCCTCTAACACCGCATGTGCACGCTCTTTTAATTCAATAATAGTGTCTACCTCTGCTAACAAGCTTGCCATCGTCGCAAGCTCTTTATCGCTAATCCCAACGAGCTCCTCAAACATTTCAACCGACTCCTGTGAAATCTCAGAAATTTGATCCATCGCCACCGTGATTTGCTGTGAGCTTGATGATAATTCCTCAGTGCTCGCAGATGAGTTCATATTATTCTCCGCAATAATTTGCGTCGTTTCAACGATTTTATTAAACATCTCGACAATTTCTGAAATTTTATCGTTCGTAACCGCAAATTCCTCTGTCCCTTGCTGCATCGAATGGACAACGCGCTCTGTTTCATCCTGAATATTTTTAACAATATTCGATACCTCAAGCGCAGAATCACTCGATTGACCTGCTAGCTTGCGAACTTCATCTGCTACGACCGCAAAGCCCTTCCCATGCTCACCCGCACGTGCCGCTTCAATTGCCGCATTCAGCGCAAGTAGATTAATTTGCTCAGAAATTCCTGTAATGACCTTCACAATCATGCTAATTTCATTTGATTTGTCACCGAGCACTTTAATGCCATCAAATGTTGTTTGAATCGTTTGATTGAAATTCTCCATAATGCGAATCGATTCTTTTAATTTTTCATCGCCTTCTTTTGTTAATTGCAGTGTCGTATTTGACTGCTCTGAAATATCATTTGAACGAATTGATAGCTCACGAATCGCCTCATTAATATCCTTCATTGATTCTGTACTTTCCTCTGTTGAAATCAGTTGTGTACGCAAACCCTTACCAATCTCATCAATCGCCGCACGCACAATATCTGCCTTCTCGGTCGCATATTCACCCTGTTCTTTTAAATGTTCACTCTTACCATCAATCTCCTGTGTGAACTGTAAGAAACGTTCCTTTTCATCTGAAATATGCTTTGTTAACTGTTCGATGGCATTTGTTGCATCTACAGGCTCATTCGTCAATGATGCTATTTCCTGTAATGCCTGTGCATCTACCTGTGTCGATCTTTTTAGCGTTTGATACTTCAGCGCAAAATAAATCGTCGTGCCAAGTAACACAATCGTCAATACCAAAAAAAATACGCTCATTTTTCCGTTCTCCTTTATAAATCACATGTAATAATGTATGTACCATCCGCTACATCTGCTGGAATCATATTTAGACGGTCATTTGTCGCATATTTATGAACAATGTACTCGCCCTGCTGCGTTACATACTTCGTCATCCCTTGGTAACGCTCAAGTAACTTCATTGATTTAGGATTGGTCACCTCAGCTAGCATCATGCGTACACCCGCTTCACGCGCGCTCGCCATTAATAAATTGCTTAGCTCTTCAACGATTCCATGGCGATGATGCTCAGCCATAACGCCAAGTAAAAAGAGATGCAATACTTCTCCGTCCTCAAGCTCCTTGCCAAAACGCGCCTTATAATCTGTTAAAAAGCGCATATCAATATCTTCTAGCACCTCTAACACAACATTCATATCTTTAAATGAGCCCTCAAAAATCGGCTCTCCGTAAATTTCAAAACGATTACTATCACCGACAAGCGCTCCTACAACTTTCTGCTCATCATTTAGCGCCACTGCGCAAAATCCTTGTGTGACAACGGATTCAATATAATCCTTACAAAATTGATACCAATCCTCATACGTTAGTTTTAAGTAGCCAATCATCGGCTCTTGAATCCATTTACCAGCTACATCGACGCCGACAAAAGTATGGCCTAAAACCGCAGCAGCCTGGTCAATTAACTCATGCTGATCCTCTTTTAAAATCTTATACGTATACTTAGTTGCTACAGCTTGCATGCTCATCATTCCTTTTCTTTAAGGGTTCACAATCTCTCCAGGGAAATTAACTGTCGCTAGCGCATTACGCACCTGCACAAACGAAATTTTTGATTTCGGCATTACCAAGCGTAGATTTTTAAAGCCTAATGTCGTATAGACCATCATCGTTTGTCCAAGCTCCGCAGCCACCTTACGAGGTAGTGGCGACTGCTCGGTCGCATCAACTACCAACGTATAATTGTACGCAGGCACCTGACCAATTAATGACGTCATATCCTCTAGATACTCTGGTACAACCTCATCACGAATAAATCCAAGAATTTGCACATGTACTTCATTTTTTTGCTCATAAATTGACATGCGATACCTCGGCTTCTCAGCGAAAACCATTTCTATTCCTCCTATCAAAATAGTATTATTATACCTATAATGCATTATTTTTTATAGTATAAATAATATACATTAAAAAGTCGATAGTAGTTCCTTTGTTCTAATAAATTCTTTTAATAAAAACCCATTAATATGTAGAGGATAAGACGATAAAATCTCGTTAATTCATTATTTTCTTTTAATTTACTTATTTTCTAATTGAATGGTAAAAATACTTTTTGAGAAAATAATCATATTGTAGAATAAATTATGTTTTAAAGATACGTGAGGTTAATTATTATTCTAGAGATCCCAAGTTGATTCTTTTATAATAAGCTGAAGGAGTTTTGAGATGACAAACTATCACCTAAACGAACTACATGTATGTGGCAATTTAAGAGACCGAGACAAATTTCACATGATGCTTGCGGGCACACATACTATTCGAAAAAAACACTATATTAATAATTCAAAAGATAGCTTAGTAACAATTCGACAGGCGTATCCGAATGCAATCGTCTATACTGAAAAATATGGGCCCAATAGGTTAATTGTGGTTGAAACAAGAGAAACTATAGAAGATTTAAATTTTGCTACATTGTATAAAAGTGAGGATATTCATTTAGAAAAAGCAATCGGAGACACGACAACATCTGTTTATTTTTTTGAAGCACCTTATAGCCTAATTGAAGATTTAATCGAATCTATTTCACAGCAATTCCCCACATTGTACTTTCAGTTATCTGTGGAGTTTGAAGATATGTTTATAACAGACTGTTATCAAAATGGCATACACCTAAACAAATAAAAAGAGAGAAATCGTAATGCTACGACTTCTCTCTTTTTTTTATTATACACCAACTAAATAACGATAAATCGCCTCTGGAACAGGGGCTTCTAATTCAAAATTCAATGTCACATATGGTTTCATAACACCTTTGTGCATCAGTTGAATGTCCTCTGCACTTTCGACATCTGGTTTTGCCTTACCTAAATAGAAATAGTCGGTCCCTTCGCCACCTTCTTTTTTAATAAACACATCAATACGAAGGTCTGGACTGTGTAGTATTCTTTCTACCTGCTTTGAATTTACACGATTATTTGGACGTGTAAACCATTTTAGTGTAGAAGGGTTTAATAATTCGTCCTCATAAAGTGTCTCAGAGCTCAAGGAATCATCTTTATGGTACGTAATAAATAATGGACATGTATTTGTAGGCTCATCGATTTTATAGCCATACATTGTTGCCGACATATCACTACTCCAGTTCATTAAACGACAATAATCTTTACGTGAGTATTTCTCGCCAACTTTTAGCTGCTCATATGCATAGCGCGTAGATTTCTCGTTAGCGCAGGCAAAAATATCTTCTACATAACGGATAAATAAGCCATTTTTAAGTGCTACTTCAAATGAAGAAGTACGTGTGTACATATCTTCGTGTACCTCTAGCATTAAAGCATCTGCATATTTCGTTCGATTACTACTAACAAAGAAACTTAAATCAAGAAATCTTTCTACAGAAGTAATGGTTTCCTCGTCATAAGTAAGTTCATGTTGCTGCAGTAGCTCGATATACTGTGTTTTTGAGACAGTTGGTTGTGCTATTAATGCTTTCAATAAAAGAAGCTCATGCATACGCTTGCCATCAATTAATTCCTGTGATAAAAATGTCAGCATCGTATTTTGACTAGCTGGTAATGCGGCAAGGTCTTTATCCACATACATTAAGAATTCATGATAATTTGGGCGTTTCGTTAATAAAACTTCTGGATCTACTGAATGATGCTCGATAAATTCGATTAACATTGGTTGATGACCTAAGCGATTACTCAGCTGTTCAAACTGCGCCTTTAGCTCACGAATCGTAATTAATGTTTTTTGATTAATCGCTTCGAAAATACGATTTTTCGCAATTTCTTCAAAATGCACACTTGATACACCTTTAATATAAGCCATATCCATCGTATTACGGCGTAAATTATCCTTGTTGTACGTATTATCACCAGCAAGTGCCATCGGAATCATATAGTTATTTTTATAGTTGCCAATAAAGTCTAAAATCACAACATAATCTTTTGAATCATGCTTACGTAAGCCACGGCCAAGCTGTTGAATAAAGATAATACTTGATTGCGTTTGTCGCAGCATGACGATTTGATTGACTACCGGAATATCAATACCTTCATTAAATACATCGACCGTTAAAATATAATCGAGCTCACCCGCTTCTAATTGCTCAACGACCGCTTCACGAACATCCGTTGAATCTTCCCCAGTTAAAGGCATTGTTCGATAACCCCGTGCATTTAGCTTTTGCGATAATTGCTTCGCTTCCTCTTTACGACTACAGAAAATAAGGCCCTTTACTGCGTCTCCTGCATGGCCATAATATTCTACTTTCTCAATAACATGGTTCACACGCTCATCTAGCATTAATTGGTCAATTGACATATTCTCATCAATCACATATTCATCACGCTCAAAATCCGTTACACCAAAATAATGGAATGGGCAAAGCATTTCTTCCTCTAGCGCTTCTTGTAGACGAATTTCATAGGCAATATTGTAGTCAAACAGCTCAAAAATATTAAATTGGTCTGTTCGCTCCGGTGTGGCAGTCATCCCTAATAGAAAAGCCGGCTCAAAATAATCTAACAGGCGTAAATAAGAAGGAGCTCCCGCCTTATGTACTTCATCGATTAAAATATAATCAAATGCCTCACGGTCAAAACGCGCTAAATTTTCAGGCTTTGATAAGGTTTGAATTGTCGCAAATAAGTAGCGTGCATCTGTTTGCTGCGTGCTCCCAACAAATTTTCCGTAATCCGCTTTATCTCCACCAAGCACCTTTTGATAATCGCTCATGGCTTTCTCTAAAATCTGCTCGCGGTGTACGATAAAGAGCATTTTCTTCGGTGCATATTGGCGCACATCAAACGCCGATAAATACGTTTTACCCGTCCCCGTTGCTGAGACGACTAATGCGCGTTTTTCGCCCGAATCACGCACCTGCTGAATCTGCGCGAGTGCCTGCGTCTGCATTTTATTTGGTGTAATCGTCACATAGCCTGCAGTTGGTTCTGTTTCAAACGATGCTGCAAGTGCCGCCTCTGCTACTTGACCAGGTAATAACGGGAATGGTGTCACCTGACGTTTTGGCATTGGCTTATACGTTTGACGATACATATCAATCCATTGCTGAGATAGCGGTGTGGCGTCTTTCCAAGCATGTTCAAATTGTTCATTGAAGCGTTGAATCAAATCTCCCTGGCTCAGTGAATTCAATTTCACATTCCATTCGTAATTCGTTTTCAGAGCGGAATCTGTTAAATTGGAACTCCCAACAATTAGTGTTTCATAACTTCCTTGGTCAAAAATATACCCTTTCGCATGAAATCCAGGAATTGATGTCAAACGAACATCTACATTTGGAATTTTCATTAGCTCTTCAAAGGCTTTAGGGTTATTAAAGCCTAAATAAGTAGATGTTAAAATACGTCCTCGAACACCTTTTAATGCCAAATCCTGAAGTACAGATTTTAACATCACTAGCCCACTTGAAGTAATAAATGCCACTGAAATTGTGAATGAATGACATGTCGCAAGTTCCTGCAGTAAGGTCGGTAATACTTGTCCATTCGCATTATTACTTAATAATTTTGGCTGTAATCGCTCATTTGCAACAATTGCATCGTTCATAAATCCTTTTTCTAATGCCTCTACTAGCTGTTGTCTCGCTTCCATCAAATTCCCCCTACTTAGTCAATTGCTCCACTGCCGGAATATCGGCTGCTGCCCATTCGAGTGCCGGCAACTCGATACGCTTCTTCCAAATCAATTGTGCATGTTCTTTCGCAATTGGTGTGCCCTCTGTAATTTTTGCCTTGTATGTTTCAAGACGTACAATCACGTTCTCATATTCGTACGTCGTATCTTCTACTTTATCGCCAACATCAATCACACAATCTAATTCTTCCATAATTTCACGCTTTAATGCCTGCTGTGGTGTTTCGCCCGCTTCAATTTTGCCACCAGGGAATTCCCATAAATTCGCTAATGACATAATAGCACTTCGTTGTGCACATAAAATCTGTTGCGCGTCATTTTCAATAACTGCTCCCACAACATGAACGGTTTTCTTCATTTCTTATCACCTCTACTTCTAGTATACGAGTTTTTGATGAAAAAAGAATGCTTCATTCTCCTAAAAATAAACAGTGTGCCACAAATGATACTTCAAAGCCCCTACTGTGTTTAACAAAAATCAAAACGGTCAATAGTATTACTAAAGGTGGTGTGTAAACATGCTATTTATCGTACAAGGAAAGGTTTTTCGCGAACGGTTGACGATGAAAAATATTTCACGGCTTGCATTTGCAGATTCGGAAGGGTTGGCGCTTGATAAGGTGATGAAAGGGCTTCCGGTGACTGTGCCTTATTTTGAGGGGATTGTGATGCCGACGTTTAAGGATATTCCGGGTATTACGAGCGAGGTGGCGCTGCTGTGCTGGCATCGGCTGCATTTTAGTCGTTCGCTTGTTGAATTAGCGTATTACTTCCATCAGTTTGAGGAGCTTGAACAGCTTGTTTGTTTATCAAAGCAGGAATCCTGGGCGATTCGTGATCATTACGAGCAAATGGGCATTATTTTGACGCATGAGGAATGGTATTTGCCGAATTATAATCTATATGCGGCGCCAAGTGTGACGCTCACGGAGCATCGTCTACAACAATTTGCCAATCAAGTCGTCCATTTATTAAAGACGCGTGGGTGCACGGTTCAATCACTTGGTGGTACGGCGTGGAAAATTGATTGTCCTTATTTAATTGCTCCGCGAAAGCATTTTATCGTCTCGAGTCCTGAGGAGATGATTTTGACGTATGAAATTCTTATGAGCCAGACGTTAATGCCGATTAAGCCGGTGCTTCAAAAAACCGATAAGGCAGCGGAACTACTCGATGCTGAAGGAATTTGGTATGTCGATATACATGATGGCAGCATTGTCAGTGATGGGCGCTATATTTGGACGTAAAAAAAGAAGCCGAGGCGACGAATCGTCTAAGCTTCTTTTTTCTATACCATATTATGGGCGATATAACTTACTAAATAGTCAACCGTCTGCGCCTCAATCTTCGTTGGGAGCTCATTGAATGGAAAAGCAGACAAGCCATTTAGAAGCGAGCCAATATGTGCGGTCATTTTATTAACATTCGCTTTATCCATCGTCCTATCAATCATTTAAGGGCTTGTGCGCAGTTATGCCCATAACGCTCCGCCGCATCTTCAAAGCGCTCCCCCTCTAACACGACTTCCGTTGGCAAATGCCATGTCCCTTCCTCTGTCTGCTTTAATAAACCTATTTAAAAGGGAATTTTAAATTAATTTTTGGTAAATTGCTGTATCTTCATCGCTAAACGTATTGAAAATGATTTGCTTGAAATGGTGTGTCTGATTGGCAAGCCAATTCTTCGTCGTCTCAACAGCTATCTCTGCCGCACGCTGCTTTGGAAAACGAAATTCACCTGTTGAAATACTACAAAAGGCAAGTGTTTCAATTTCTTTCATTTGATGCGCTACATTTAAAACCGATGTATAGCAGCTCGCTAACTGCGCTTCGATAATTGGTGTAAGCGGCGCCCCTGCAACATTTGGGCCAACTGTATGAATGACAAATTTAGCTGGTAGATTATAGCCACGCGTCACCTTCGCCCCGCCAACAAGCTCAGGATGTCCCTGACTCGCCATAATAATATCGCAATCTGCACGTAGCTGTGGACCCGCCGCTGAATGAATGGTGTTGTCGATACAGTTGTGAAGTGGATGGAAGCAGCCCCTTAGCTGATCATTTCCTGCATTCACAATCGCATCCGCCTGTAGGGTCGTTATATCTCCTTGCCAAAGTGTCACTAGCTCCTCCCCTGTAGGTACCGCAATGTTTTTTTTGGCGAGCTCTTGCTGTAGTAATGTATCCGATAATAACAGAAGACGTTTATACAAATCTCCTGGAAAGCGCACATTAAAGTATGCACGAATCGCCAGTCGTTTCTGCTCCGTTGTTTTTGTCTGCTCAACATGTGGCACATTTGGCTCTGTACGTAAAAGGTCAAATAAATGCTCAACGACCTCATCATAGGAGAAATCTACAAACATTGGCTCGAATCGTTCAAATAATAAAATATCGGTTGCATACTGATTGATTTTCATCTACTTCACCCCTCTAGGTCCTTAGCTGTTTGTGCTGTTACTATACCCGATTCCTCCACGCTTTATCACCTAGTAAATGATGATATTTCTGTGAAGTGATGCGACACTATGACTTTTGGTTCTTTTTTCACTGCAACTATCCATGGTCGTTTTAGTTGCGAGTAAAATAGTCAGAATAGTAAGATAGTAAAAAGGAGATGATTTTTTGACAACCCCATTTTTTGATACATATAAAGCACAGTATAACGAGGTCGTAGCATGGCGCCGTCACTTGCACCAGCATCCAGAGCTATCCTTTTTCGAAACGAAAACAGCCGCATTTATTGAAGAAAAGCTACGTGAATTTGGCTTAACGGATATTCGTACAAATGTCGGTGGTAACGGGATTGTTGCAACGATCCATGGCGCAAATGAAGGCCCAACACTTGCCTTTCGTGCAGATTTTGATGCCCTACCAATCGTTGATGAAAAAGAAACGGCCTATACATCGACCATAAAGGGTGTCATGCACGCATGTGGTCACGATGGCCATACCGCGAATTTATTAGGCCTCGCCTATGTGCTGATGCAACATACAGCGGCACTTCACGGGAATGTCGTACTCATTTTCCAACACGCTGAGGAAAAACCACCCGGTGGCGCAAAGCCTATGATTGAAGCGGGTGCACTTGATGGTGTCGATTATGTCTTTGGCGCGCATCTCGCATCTGAGCTACCCGTTGGAAAAATCGCCTCTCGAAAAGGTCCGACAATGGCTTCAGTGGATGCCTTTAAAATTCACCTACAAGGACGCGGTGGCCACGGCGCTCGCCCACATCAGACCGTCGATTCCATCGCTATTGGGAGTCGCCTTGTGACGCATTTACAACAAATCGTTAGCCGTCGCATCAATCCCGTAGAGCCCGCCGTTGTAACGATTGGGCGCTTCCACGCTGGACACGCCTTTAATATTATTGCTGATACTGCGGAAATTGAAGGCACCGTTCGCGCAATGAGCCATGATGTGCGCATCCAGCTCGAGCAGGAAATTCGTGCCATTTTAGAAGGCATGAAGCACGCCGATCACATCGACTATACATTAGAATTTACACATGGCTATCCGGTGCTTATTAATACAGAAGCCGAAACAGCGCTCGTTGCTTCGTTAGCCGCACAAATATTTTCAGAAGATGCTTCTATCACGAAAGATATTGCCCTTGGCGCAGATGATTTTGCCTACTTCCTAGAGCAGCGCCCAGGTAGCTACTTCTTCGTTGGGAGTCACAATGATGACCCCGCTACCCAATATCCACATCATCATCCACGCTTTGACTTTGATGAACGCGCCCTGCTTCAAATGGGCGAAATGTTTTTAGCGATTGTGGGATATTATTTGGTGAAATAACCAAAAACCCGAAACTGCTTCCAAACAGTTTCGGGTTTTTCTTTACCATTCTTTTAAAAAGAAACGAACATAGACAATGCTCATACAGCCAACAATTAAATGAATAACGGATAAATCATAATAAAGCAGCCATAGCATTAGCGCCAACGTCACAAGTGACAAACCGTATAAAAGCTCTAAATATGGGCGGCCTGCATATGTAAGTGTAATCTGCCAGGTGCTAAGGGCAATCATCCCAATGACTGCGATGATTAACAGTGCAATGACGAGCCATAAGAGCGAGGCTTTGACAAAGAAATCAAGCACAAGGCAAATGCTTATCAGCAGCATACTACCGACGAATAATGCGGCAAGCGCGGTTGTCAGTAATGGATAATTGGAGCCATCAATGACGAGGTTCATCGTTTGCTGTGCAATGAAAATGCCTGCCATAATAGCCACAACTAAAAATAATAGGCCGACCGTGCGAAGTGTCCAATAATCATAGTGCCGCACGAGTACATAGCCAAGTGAAAAAGCACTGACACTCGCAATAATTAACCATTCTAGCTTAATGTTTTTGCGGCGGCTAAACGTATGTATATACACCGCAAACGCCAGTGTCGCAATGAGCATAATCATGGCTAGTGTCGCAAAGCTACTAAATATCGGCTCACCGGATTGTTTATATGATAGTGCAAAAAGTGCCAGCATCATCGTTACTAAACTAATAATCACCGCAAGTAGCACCCGAATGATTTCCACAAAGCGCTGACTAAGCACTTCTGGTTGCACGGTCTGCCAATAAATCCAGCCAGCTGCAAAGAGTGTTGCCAACATAAACAGCACAAGACTTGTCGTTAATGTTTCATGGTAGCGAAAGGCAAGACTTGGAATAACAACATATAGTAAAAGTGCTACTGCTAGTAAGCTATGCCGCGCTTGTGGCCATTTTTCTTCAATTGTTTCCAACATCTACTGTCCGCTCCCTTTCTCAAATGTGACATATTCAGGATTTGCTGAAATCCATGCATCCAAACCAATACGATACCAAGAGCCTTGCTGACCATACACTTGATAGCGATGTCCCTTATAGGTCACGCCAACAATTTCACTATCGGTGGACGGACTATAGCGCACATTTAGTGGCTCGACTAATTGTACCTCAACCGTTCCATAGCTCGTATCCGCGCTATAGCTTGCATGATACACCGGTACATCCTGCATCGAGGTTGTCGCCACTTTCTTCTTCGATACATACTGGCCATTCGCTAATTGATACGAATCACCCCGTACTTTATAGATGGCATAGGTTTCACGCACCTGCAATTTATCGGCTTTTTTTGTTAGCGCTAAATCCGAATACGTATGAATTTTTTGTTTACTTTCTGTATCACCACGAAGTATGCGTAAAGCATTTGTTTCAAACGAAGCATCTCCTGCAAGCAGCACAGCTGGTCTTTTTTGTTCTTTCTGCACTGTTTTTTCTGCTGCTTTTGGCTCCCCTAATAAAACACGTGCATCACTCGTGCGCTCTGAACTGGCAGATACACTTGCCGTGATTGCGCCAATAACAAACATTCCTATAACAATCCATTTCGTCGGAAACTGCCATTCTGTATAGCTAGCTGGCTCTTGCGACGTTGGTTTTGATTTCGGCTTCGATTTCGCGCGTTTCACCGTTGTCACTGACTCCGGCTTTTCTGCCTCCTGTGCCCTGGCAACATCACTTAATTTACGACGAAGCGGTGACGGTTGTTCTTGCTTCGGTGTTTGCTTTGGTTTAACAGGCGCTGGCTCTTGTGGTTTTGGCGCTTGTTCTACAGGTATTGGTTCTACCGGTGCTTGTTTTTCTGGCGCTTTTTTTACGGCACGCTTTGGCACTGGCTTCTCTTTCCTTTCAGCCGGTGCCTCCTTGCGTAGCGCATACGACGGCTCCCCGTGCTCCATCGGCTTTTTAAATGGCCTTGCATGGAATGTCGGATTGTCTAGCTCAATACGCATAAACCATACTGATAGCTGATAGGCAATGCTTAATAACGCAATCGCCTCATCAGACGTTCCGTACATAGCATTATGTGCCGCTTTATTCCCTTTGACACGTAGCTCATGCAAATAAAAGGTTGTCTGACGGTCAATCATGTCATTGCCCTCTAGCTCCCGAATACGCTCAAACTGTGAAATCCCCTCTGCTTCTGGGAATTTATTACGGACCCATAATTCCTGTGCCATCATTTCTCCAAATGAGCGCATCTTTGACATCGATGCATTTGGATCACTGTAGACCATACGCTCAGCCGCTTCTGCTATTTCACGATAAGGCGTCCATGGCCCATCAAAAAATTCAAAATTCCCCATAGCTACCTCCCTAGAAACTCTCTATCTTCTATTTTCTCACATTCTGCTAGAAGAAAAAATAGGCTTTTGCTCGTTGAATTCATTGTGTTTTGGGTCAAAATAGCAAGAAATTCCGTCAATGCAATCAAAAAAAGACTCAAGCAATTGCTTAAGTCTTTGTTCATTAAATATATTTTGGTGCTTCGGTAATCTTTTTATGTGTTGCGATACTCACAATAACAAAGAACACAAGTGACAGAAGAATCGGGAAGGTCACCGTATGCACACCGAAGAGATTTGGCGATAAGCGGTCGATTGAGATATATGTCGCAAGACCAACAATCATCGCACAAATCGCACCGTATTTATTCGCTTTTTTCCAGTATAAGCCTAGCACGATTGGCCAAACGAATACAGCCTCTAAGCCCCCGAAGGCAAAGAGATTTAACCATACAATTAAGTCTGGTGGGTTGAACGACATCAGTACGACTAAAATACCAACAATCGTTGTCACCGCGAAGCTCGTTTTCTTAATACGGTCCTCGCTCGCATCCGGCTTAATATAATGCAGGTAAATATCTTTAACGATTGTCGAGCTGACCATCATCAACAGTGCATTTACGGTCGACATAATGGCCGCCATTGGAGCCGCTAATACAATCCCTGCTAGAAGCGGTGGCAAGACATTCATCGTTAATGTTGGCATCACCTTGTCACCAATTTCAATGCCAGGTAATACAGCGCGACCGAAGACACCGATTAAATGCATGCCGAACATAATCGTCGCAATACCGATTGTACCGATTAAAATGGCACGGTGCATGCCACTTGATGATTTATAGCTCATCGCACGTACCGCAATTTGCGGAAGCCCGATAACCCCAACCCCTACAAGAATCCAGAAGGAAGATACGTAGGCAGATGTATACTGTCTTTCATCACCAAATGGCGACACAAGATTTGGATTAATAGTGACTAAATCATTCATAATATTCGTGATACCGCCACCTGCGATGACTGTACCAATTAGTAAAACAATTGTCCCGATGACCATTATCGTTCCTTGCAGCGCGTCTGTTAGCGCAACCGCTCGGAAACCACCGATAACGACATAAATTAACACAACTGCTGCAAAAATAAATAATGCGGTCGTATAATTCATGCCCGTTAAGGATTCAATTAACCGCGCGCCGCCAATCCACTGTGCAACCATCGATGCAAATAAGAAGATAATAATACTAATTGCAGAAACAAACACAACGACGTTGCTCTGATAGCGCTCACGTAAGAAATCAATTAATGTAATCGCTTTAAGTTTACGTGTTACAATGGCGAATTTTTTTCCTAATACCATTAACACGAAATAACCTGCAGGCAGCTGAGCAAGCGATAAAAGTACCCAGCCAAGCCCTGTATTATAAGCAACCCCTGGACCAGAGATGAAGCTTGAGGCACTACCATACGTTGCCATCATCGTCATCGCTAATAGGAAGCCACCCATTTCTCGCCCGCCAAGGAAGTATTCAGATAGGAAGGAATCTGATGAACGTACAAGCTTATTCGACCAGAAGCCAATTCCAAAAATAATGACAACAAAAATAAATAGCGGGATAATTACTTGCCAATGCACTAGTTGTCCTCCTCCTTATCCTCGAGTTCTACTTCTTTAAACACAAATTTTAGAAGGACGGCAATAACGACGATCATTAAAACAGTCGTTACCATACAGCTATAGAAGAACCAAGCTGGGAAACCCATAATATATGTATAGTCTTTTGGGTCCCCTCCACCCATTCCATAAGCGAATCCATACCACAGCGCAAAGTTGACGACGACGAGTGCGACGCCAATAAGTGCTTCACGATTGGCGATTCGATATCGCTTATCTTTCATGATCAAACACCTCTTTCTCAATAGTTGAACGCACGAATCCATTCCTATGTAAAGTTTCTCGTTGCTAATTCATGAGCAATTTTATAGTATTAGTTTATTGAACTTTATAGTTTAAGTAAAGTTCATTATAGTAAACTTTACTTAACGTAAGCTAAACTAATTGTATAAGGGGTGAATCGCTTTGACGATTGAACAACTAAAATACATCGTAGCGATTGCAAAATACGGTACGTTAAAAGACGCATCGGAAGATTTACATGTGACATTATCGGCGCTTAGCCAGGGTCTAAATCGTTTAGAAAAAGAACTTGGCCTGACGCTCTTTACCCGGAATCGTACGGGTTCAAGCATTACAAAGGAAGGAAAAGTCATCGTCAATCACGCGAAAAAAGTGCTTGATTCACTTGATGACCTAACAGAAGTCGCACAGGTGATGCAAAATCGCCTGACCGGTACATTAAAGGTGGCCTCCATTCCTGGGCCATTCTTTAAGCTCTTTACGATTGTCCAGCAAATGAAATCCATCTATCCAGAAATCAATATTCAAATTCGTGAACAAAACTCACAGACGATGCTTGAGGAGCTGCAAAGTGAAAAGGTAGACGTCGCACTCGCTGTCTATAATGACGAAGATATTCAAAAAAATCCCGATTTAACGTTCACAAAGATTACAAGCTGTAAGATGCTTATTGTCGCGCATCAGGACTCACCTGTCATTCAAAATAACCACACCGTAACCGATGAATTGATTAAGCAGCCCGTTATTATTTTCGATGATAAGATGGTCATTGCAACAATGAATGAAATCAAATATGCCTTCGGTCGAAATGATATTGTCATTTCGGTAAATAACCCGCATATCGTCCAGCAATATGTCGAAGAAAATAAAGCGTATACAGTCGGACTTGATTTGACGTTTACGCATTCTAAAAGCTTTATGCAAAATATGAACTTCGCGAAAATTGATTTTTTAACGACGATTCCAGTCGAGCATACATTTGGTATCGTCACAAAAGCCAATCGCCATGAAACACAGCTTATGAAAGAATTTGCGTATGAGCTAAAGAAAGAATTTAAAGATTATGTGAAAGAAATCACGCCAATCGAGCAATAATCAAAACGAGAACCGCCTGTTAAATAGGAGATTCTCGTTTTTTACGACATAAATTTTTTATGTACGCGCTATTTCACACCGTATTTTTTCTACTTTAATCGACATTAACTTAAGTTAACGAACGCTTAATTATAACGACATGAACGCATGATTTTCAAGTGCTTTCATCGCGTCAAACACACGTGTAGCCGTCATTTCGCCATTTGGCATCAAATGAATCGACTCCTCGGGAATGGTTGCTTTTTGTGCCACCGCTAGGAGTTCTGCATCTGTTGCGTCAATTCCGAGTTCCTTCAGTGATTGTGGCAGACCAAGTGCATCATAAAATGGGCGTAGTGCGGCAATTTCTGACTGGCGCCCCTCTAGCATTAGCTGCACGCAAATCCCGTATGCCACCTTGATACCATGAAGCTTCGTATGTGCCGCTTCAAGTGCCGTTAGCCCGTTATGAATCGAATGCGCGCCCGCTGTACGACCATAATGATCGCCGTAACCGCCTACCATGCCCGCATACATAAACATCGTTTCAATTACTTGAATAAAGGCATCATTAACAACCCCCGCATCTACTGCCGCAAGCGCTGCCTCTGATTGCGCAAGTAAAATGTCCTTACATTGACGAGCCGCTTCGTATGAAATCATCATCGGGACTGTTTTAGCCGCGATGCTACCTAGTTGCACATCCGCCTCATACCATTTCGCAATCGTATCCCCAATGCCCGCCACAAATAAATCACGCGGTGCCTGTAATAATAACGCCGGCTCCACAACGAGTAAACTCGACGCAACCGGGTAGACATCATAACGTACAAAGGCCCCCGTATCATCATAAAGCACACTAAGCGGTGTCCACGGCGCACAGTTGGATGCGAGCGTTGGCACGACAATGACCTGCTTATGCACTTCATTCGCGACCGCCTTCGCTAAATCAATGACCTTTCCGCCACCAACCCCAATAATCGCGTCATAATCCTCCATCATCGCTGTGACATGGTCAATCTCTGAAAATGAACACTCGCCACCATATGTATAAAGCTCCGTTTGCACCTCGACCATTGCCGGCCAAAAATCATCAATTGCCGCCCATGATTTCGTCCCTGTGACGATTAAAGCACGTAAAATCCCGCGCGCCACTAATAAACCCTCTAGCTTTTTCAATATACCTTCTTCTAAGATGTATTCGCTCGGTGCTGCATGTACATGAACTGTTTTCATCAAAATACCCTCTTTCTATAGCTATAGTATAAAACTAATTGAAGAGGTTTTGTATAGTATATTCAGAAAATTTAAAAAAGAACCGCATCACATGCAGTTCCCTCTATTACTATAGCGCATCAATAATCTTTTGATAAATCGGGATCATATGCGCTTCCTTACAATAAACCGCAATTTCATCTAGTGGAATCCACGCTACATCACTGTTTTCCCCTTCACAGACGACAAGATGCGCGCAATCATCCGCTTCGACTAAATAGGTCACATTCATATGAAGATGCTCGGACACATACTTGCCCTTCTTCACATGCCCAAGCACCGTTAGCTGTTCAATCGAAATCGGCTCTTCACTCACTGCAACAGCATCCACCCCTGTTTCTTCCTTCACTTCACGAAGTCCAACGGCTAAAAAATCACTTTCGCCGTCCGCATGACCCCCAGTCCAAGCCCATGAGTCATAAATATTGTGATACGCCATTAGCACATGTGTACGCGCTTTATTAACGACAAATGCCGATACGGTCATATGTGCAATCGGATTTTCACGTGTTAGTACATCATCGAAATGGTCAAAGGCATAGCGAAATGCTGCTAAATCGCGTGTTTCCTGTTCATTTTTTGGTTGATATTGTAATAATTGCTGTTGCCAAGTCATCATTAAAAACCCCTTATAGATAAGATACCTTCATGATAGCATAGTCGAATTCATTATATTTATATAAATTAAACGCTAGAAAAGTTCCTCTAAAAAGTAGGTCTTTAGGGTAAAATTTTGAACTTTATGATTTTTATTATGTTTATTAATTTATTCATTTTTATCGGTTTTTTTACACTTATACGCTTTATTCAACAAGAAAAACATTTCGAAATATGTATTTATTAGTTTCATTTAACTAAAAATAGAATAATAATTAAGTATTTAGTAATGTTTTTATAATTTTCTATTTATTTATTGTTTGAAAGCGCATACACTACTGGAAAGATATTTCACAATATGTTCACATTTAAATAAGGGGGCAACACATATGAATTTAGCAATCTTAGGATTTATTATGATGATCGTCTTTATGGCGCTCATTATGACGAAAAAAATGAGTGCATTAATGGCGCTGATTATTATCCCAACTGTATTTGCGCTAATCGGGGGATTTTACGCAAATCTAGGGGAGAATATGTTAGAAGGAATTTCACAGGTCGCACCAACGGGGATTATGCTCGTATTCGCGATTCTTTACTTCAGTGTCATGATTGACGCTGGATTATTCGACCCGGTAGTTGACCGTATCGTCAAAGTCGCAAAGGGTGACCCATTAAAAATTACGATTGGTACCGTTATCTTAGCTTCACTTGTGGCATTAGACGGCGATGGTACAACCACCTTCATTATTACAGTTACGGCAATGATGCCACTTTATAAACGTGTTGGCATGAACTTATACATTCTAGCATTACTTGCGATTCTTTCAATTGGTGTTATGAATATGACGCCTTGGGGCGGACCAACAGCACGTGCGATTTCAGCATTACATTTAACAACAGAGGAAGTCTTTACACCGATTATTCCCGTGATGGCCATGGGGATTGTCTTTGCGATTTTAGTAGCGATCTACTTCGGCTTTAAGGAACGTAAACGACTAGGCGGTATTATTGACATTGGAGAAATCACAGCGCAACATGTTGATATTAGTGAGAAAGAAAAAGCATTACGTCGCCCGAAATTAGTCATCGTCAATGCCTTATTAACAATTTTATTATTAGTTGCGTTGATTCTTGGCTGGCTACCTTCTGCCGTATTATTCATGCTAGCCTTTGCGATAGCGATGGTCATTAACTATCCGCATATCCCAACACAGCAGCAACTTGTAAAAGACCATGGCGGTAACGTATTAGCAACCGTTTCACTTGTCTTCGCATCCGGTATTTTCACAGGCGTTCTTGGCGGTACAGGCATGGTAGATGCCATGGCCAACTCATTAGTGCAAATCATTCCCGAATCAATGGGCACACATTTCGCACTGATTGCCTCATTCCTAAGTATGCCATTTACGTACTTCATGGCGAATGACCCGTACTACTACGGTGTGCTACCTATCTTAGCTGAATCTGCAGCGCATTACGGTGTTCCTGCCGCAGAAATGGCCCGCGCAAGTATTATTGGGCAGCCAGTTCATATTTTAAGCCCGCTTTATGCAGCTGGGTACTTATTAGTAGGTATGCTTGATATTGACTACGGCCAAAACCAACGCTTCGCTTTAAAATGGGCGATTGGCTCGTCATTATTTATGATTGTCTTCGCGTTAATCTTTGGTGTTATTTCGTTTTAATACAAAAAGCAGGAAGTCCTATATTCGGGCTTCCTGCTTTTTTCTATTAATTAATGCACCAAACGCTCGATTTCTCGCTTAGCTGCCATCACGTCTGATGTTAGCTGCTCTAAATCAACGTCGTCAAAGCGCACTTCTGGAATGATCACGGAAATAGATGCGACGGGACGCGTGCTTGAATCGGTCTGAATCGGGGCACTAACCGAGCATGCACCAAAAATACGCTCTTTTCGTGACACCGCATAGCCTTTGGCACGAATATCAGCTAATTCCGCAAGTAGCTGCGCACGGTCCACTACGGTGTTTTCTGTAATCATTTCAAATTTCACTTCATCTAAGTAGTCAGTGATTTCCTCATCTGGTAAAAAAGCTAATAGCGATTTTGCCGATGCCCCTGCATAGAGAGGAGAAGTATCCCCAACATGATTGCGCGCTGTTAATAAATGCGTGCTATCAAAATTGACGATACAACGGCGCTCATTGCCGTCTAAAATACTCATTGACACACTTTCATTATACTTGTCACTTAATTGCTTCAGCGCGGGCTTCGCGAGTGATAGAAGACTTGATTCCTGCTCGACTAGCTTGCCTAAATAAAATAGCGACAAACCAAGACGATACAGCTTCGTGCGCTCATCACGAATAAGGAAGCCTTCATATACAAGCGTTGCTACAAAACGCTGTAAGCTTGAAACGCCGATACCGGTTTTCTTATGAAGATCCGTCAGCGACAACTTCGGCTCTTCACGCGTGAAGGAACGTAAAATTTTAGCTGTTTTTTGAACGGTATTCATTAAATAGTTCTTTTCTAATTTCTCTTGATTCATGCCATTCCCTCCTACCAAGTATCGTACCAAAATTCGGCCGTAGCGACTATCCTTTTGGCTGTTTCACATATAAATGACTATGCTCACCTAATACCGGTGGTGCAAGCTCATACTCAATGCCAAGTGACGAATGTTGAAGCGGATTTTTCACAAAACGTACAGGCCCATATGCTGGATGCTCGATTTCACCGATTAAATCACGCGCCATGACTTGTGGCTGCTCAAGCGCTTCTGTAATCGAATTTACGCGTCCACCCGGAATTTTATGCTCCTGTAAAATTGCAATCCATTCATCGCGTGTTTTCGCCGCAATAATTGGCGTCAGTAAACGAACGAGTTCATCTTCATTTGCTTTTCGCTTCGCGTTATCCGAAAATCGTTCATCTGTCATCCATTCTGGACGCCCAATCGCCTGACAGAACTTCTTATACTGACCCTCGGTGCCAACACAGAACATCAGTGGGCCGTCCGCACAGTCAAACACCTGATACGGCGCAACATTATTATGACGATTACCTAATCGCTTCGACACGAAATCTGCATTTAAATATGCACTCGATACATTCGCTAGGCTACTCACCTGTACATCAAGGAGTGATAAGTCGATATATTGCCCCTCTCCTGTGAAGTCACGCTGACGAAGAGCTGCTAAAATACCAATCACCACAAAATGAGACGTTAAAATATCCGCTGTTGGTACACCAACCTTTGTTGCCACGCCATCCGGCTCCCCTGTAACATCCATCAAGCCGCTCATTGCCTGAATCACTGGGTCAAAGCCTGGTTCAAATGCGAGTGGTCCCGTTTGACCAAAACCCGTCACCGAACAATGAATGATTTGTGGATTAACGGCCTTTAGTTGCGCGTAGTCTAGCCCCATCCGTTTTAAATCACCCGTTTTGAAGTTATCGACAACAATATCAGATTCGCGCACAAGCTCTAAAAATTCTTCACGATCTGCCTCGTCCTTTAAATCGAGAAGAATCGATTTTTTATTGCGATTTGCACATAAATAATACGTGCTTTGTCCCCCTGCATATGGTCCCCAGCCACGCGTACTATCCGAGCCTCCAGGTTGCTCGACACGAATCACCTCCGCGCCTAAATCCCCTAACATCATCGTTCCTGCTGGCGCTGCATACACACGCGACAAATCTAATACACGAATATTTTCTAACGGCCTCATTCGCCTTCACCCCTTTCTATTACTTAAAATTCGGTTTTCGTTTCTCTAATACGGCTTGTACACCTTCTTTATAATCTGCAAGCTCCGTCACAATGCCCATCTGTGATGAAATATAATCAAGAGACGAGCGCAGTGACATCGTTTGTGATTGGTACACAGCACGTTTTACCATGCGCACGACCTCTGCCGGGCTGTTCGCGATTTTTTCTGCATAGCTTTGCGTAAAGGACGCAAGCTCATCCTCACTCACCACATACGTGACAAGCCCCATTTCCTTCGCCTCTGTTGTATCAAGCACACGCGCCGTCCATAGCATATCAAGCGCCTTATCCACACCGACAATACGCGGTAGGAAATACGCGCCACCATCACCCGGTACGATGCCGACTTTAATATAGCTCTCTGAGAACTTTGCTGTATCTGCCGCAATTCGAATATCGCACATAAGCGCCATATCAAGCCCTGCTCCCATCGCATAGCCATGCATCTGCGCGATGACTGGCTTATCAATTTCTTCTAATAGAAGTGGAATGCGCTGGATACGCTTCCAAAGTGAGTTTTTACGTGCAAGCGCTGTCGATGAGATGTCCTCACTACTTTCAAAGAAGCCCTTGCCAGCTGTCATCGCTTTAATGTCGCCGCCCGCACAAAACGCTTTGCCGTTCCCTTTTAAAATGACCACGCGAATTTCATCATTATCACGCACTTCTTCTAGCGCCTGAATCCATTTCATAACCATTTCCTCGCTAAACGCATTTAAGCTATCTGGACGATTCAATGTAATCGTCGCGATACGATTTTCAATTTCAAATAATAAATCTGCCATTTAAATCCCTCCTAGACGTTTTGTGTTTGCTTTGACGCTGTTAATGCTGTCCAAATATCCGTTGTACTCGCTAATACTTCTTGAACAAGCTCCTTTTTCCAGTAATCCGCTTTTACGAGCTCATCACGCCATGACCAAATGCGACGTGTATATTGATTTAAACTATGCTCATCCGTTACGCCAATTGCGGCATGCACTTGATGCGCAGAAGCTGCAATCACGCGGTTTGCATCCTCTAGACGTAGACGTGCGTAGCCAATATCATTCGTTTCAAGCGCTTCAAGTGTCGCTAAAATATTTTCTGCTGCAACATTCATAATCGCCTGTTCCCCTGCCATTAACGCAAGATGCTGCTGCACTAATTGGAAGCGGTGAATTGGACGACCAAACTGCTCGCGCTCCTTACTAAAGCGCACCGTTAAGTCAAATGCCTTGTCAATCGCACCCGATGTTTTAATCAGTGTTGCGGCTGTAATAAGCTTCATTAATTGCTTATATGTCGCATTATCTAAAGCGACCTCGATGGCAGGTGCAGCCGTCACTTCCACCGTATCACGTGGCTCTGAGGCAATATTTGTCGTTTCTTTTACACGAGCATCCGCAAGGGGGTACACAATAAGTTTTTCAGGCGTTACAACAACGACCTGCTCTGCATGACGCGCCCATGGAACAAATGGTAATGTCGCCTCAACACTTGATGCTATATGAAGCGTTGTCAGTGTTTGCTGCGCTACCTCACCGACTTCATTTAATAAAACATTCGCTAATGTATGCTCCACAAATGGGATGGGTGCTGCGTATTTACCGATTAGTTGATACACCGCAAATAAATCCTCTTTATCGCCACCTGCACCGTCCTGGTCCTCAGGCACAGCGATATTGATCATGCCGTTTTCTTCTAGTAGACGCCATAAATCCTCGCCCCACTGACCTTGCTCTAATACATCGACATCCTCTTTTTCCACTTTATCCTTTAGCATCTTTTCAACAACTTCTAGTAGCATCTCTTTCATTTCGCTCATTGTGCAATAACCCCTTTCGCAATAATGCCGTATAAGATTTCTGACGTACCACCACGAATTGTAAATCCTGGTGAATGTAAGATTGACTGTGCCAGTAAACGATTGATTTTATCCTCCGCATCTAGTCGTGGATAAACATCTAATAATAAGCGCACAATTTCAGGCACTTTCTGCTCGAATTTCGTGCCGACACTTTTCACCAGCGCTGCCGGAATACTTACTTCGCCTTCCTCCTCTAATACTTTTGCAACACCAATCGACAAATTACGTAAACTCCACACTTCTGCGACTAATTTCACCGCTTCCGCTAAGCCACGCTCATCTCCTTGGCGCTTCAGCTCTTCAATTGCTTCATTTAATAACGGGAATGTACTTAAAATACGCTCTGGACCACTGCGTTCAAAGGCAAGCTCTGCTAGACCCTGCTTCCAGCCATTGCCTAACGTACCAACAACGCGGTCATCTGGCACAAAGACATTATCAAAGAACACGTCATTGAAATGATGCTCCCCTGTTAAATAGCTAATCGGTGTAATTGTCACCCCTGGCGCATGTAAATCGATAATTAATTGGCTTAAATTTTCATGCTTTTTCTCTGGGTTATACGCACCTGTACGCACAAGTGTAATCATATAATGCGCATCATGCGCATTACTTGTCCATGTTTTCGCACCATTCACAAGCCACCCGCCGTCTACCTTTTCAGCTCGCGTACGAACGGATGCCAAGTCAGACCCACTGTTTGGCTCACTCAGACCAATGGCGAAGTAGCATTCACCCGCCACAATTTTTGGTAGGAAATATTGCTTTTGCTCCTCTGTACCAAAACGCAGTAAAAGCGGGCCTGTTTGTCGATCGGCAATCCAGTGTGCCGCAACCGGCGCACCAGCTGCTAAAAATTCTTCCGTTAAAATATAACGATCGATCGAGCTACGTGCCTGACCGCCATATTCTTTCGGCCATGTTAAGCCGATTAAATTTTCGTCGCCCACTATTTTTGAAAAGCTTGGCTCACTCCCGCTTAACCAAGAATCACATTTCGTTTGGAACGTCCCAGCCTCGATATGTTGTTGTAAAAACGCACGCACTTCCTGTCTAAATTGCTCTTGCTCTGCAGTAAATTGCACTGTAGGTAAATTCATTGAACATCCTCCTTTTACGCATATACGGTAATTACTTGTTTATATTAGTATCTTATTACGCGTTTTTAGAATTGTCAATATTTTCTACAAATTGTTTTCTTTTTCTACATCACGTTATTTTTACATAAAAATATTATGAAAAAAGAAATTTTTTGGCATAAAAAAAGAAGCATTGCCCTACAGGAGCCCTGCTTCTCTTCCTTATTTCACTTGCTGATACCACTCAAAAACGCGCTGTAACCGTTCAAATGCTTCATCAAATTGCGGACCAATAATTGAAATTTGTGCCAAGCCCTGCTTTTTTAAATAGCCGCTTTCATCATGTAGTAGTAGGCCATTTAATCGCGCAATTTCCAAAAACTCTGTTGGTAGCTGATAACTCACAATCATTGGATATCCCTGTGCATCACTTAATTTATAGCGTGCAAAGGCAGATTGCTCGAGCGTTTTAAAACGGGTATTCAGCACATCAAATCGTGCCGGATAAGGCGCAAGTGCCTCCACAACATTTGCTACTAAATACGCTGGTAATGTAAACGGTAGCTTCTGCTGCTGATAATGTACTAAATTACTATACAGCGGTGCATCATTTTTAGTAAAGTGTTCATTTGAAAAAACAAAGGCTAAGCCACTTAGCGCACCAATTGCTTTGCCGCTCACCGCTGTTGCTAATAAGCAACGGGATATATCCACAGGTGTTGCGCCAATGCTACTAATGCCATCGATGCAAATGTGAATATCGATATCTGCTAGTGCTTCAATCAAATCGCCATTCCAGACACCTGTCGACGTTTCACCTTGTACGAATACAAGCCAAGAATAGGCATTTTCTACAATCAATTCGCGGATGACCTGCGCATCAAAAGCCGCTCCCCAGGCAACTTGATGGCTATCGAAATTTAATCCCCAATGCATGGCTTGCTTTTGTAGACGTTCGCCAAATTCTCCATTCGCCAAAATCAGCCCGCGTTGTGCCCCAACGACTGCTTTTAATTGTCCGAGCATGACATCATTTGCTAGTGTCCCACTACCAACGAGCGTGCTAACATGGCGTGCATTTGTTAAAGTGCAGAGCTTTTGTTGCATCTTTGCATACAGTTCTTGAAAGGCGAGCGAACGATGTGACAGCGCACTATGCGTTAGTTGCGTTTGTGCAACAGGCCCCGGATAGAAATTCATTGGCTCAATACGAATTTGCTGTTGCATTTGCAGGCAATTTGCACGCGTTAAAATCATCGGAATAAAGGCCGCATCCGCTGTACCAGTGGCTTCTGAAAATGCTTCAAAGCCAATGCGACGATACAATTTTTCTTCTCTTGTCACACCGGAAATAACTGCCGCCGAATAGCCTCTATCATAAACATATGTATAAATGGCTTGTGCCAATTTTTGAAACACACGACCGTTGCGGTAAGCTTTTCGAATAGCTAATAAACGAATTTCACATAAATGTGACGTATCATATGCCGCAAGTAACGCTTCAACTGGTCCTCCCACCTTGCCGTCTACCGAAAATGGACGCTTATCTCGAAATGCTAGCATGCCAATTAATTGCTGCTCTTTATAAACGACTACATACGTATTTTCATTATGAAAACGGTCCACAAGACGGCGCTCTGTATTCGTTTCATGCTGAGGAATTTCTTCTACAAATGTTTCATAATTTAGAGCCGCAATTTCATCAAACTCTGCTGCTGTCGTTGCTATTTTACAAAAATACATCATTAACGCCACCTTTCTTGAATATTTGTGCGATGCTTAAGGAGGACTGCGGCTAATGCGAGGAGGAGCACACTGTATGCTGGATAAAAAATGAGAATTCCAGCGATTAGAGCAAGCACACTAATGACAAATCCAAGTGTTAAACTACGTGTCAGTAAATAGCCGATGCCAATCATAACGAGGACGCCGATCAATAACAGCGGCTCTAGCACGACAAGTCCTCCTAATAATGTCGCGACCCCTTTTCCTCCGTGGAAGCGGAGCCAAAATGGATATAAATGGCCTAATAAGCCACATGTAAGGCCCAGTGCCGCTATATAATCTGGAAACCCAAGTACATGCGCTGCCATCACAATGATGACGCCCTTTAACACATCGCCCGCTGCTGTCCACACAAAGGCCATCTTCCCAAGCGTCCGTCCCGCATTACGCGCACCTAAATTTCCACTATGCTCATTTGCTAATGAAACGCCGTACACTTTTCCAACAAGTGCGGCCGTCATACACGTTCCCAGCAAATAGCTACACATACTATAAATAATCACAAGCATCTTTACGCCTCCCTTTTATGTCCATTCCCTTTCTATACAAAAAATCTCGTAGAAAATGTTTCTTTTGATGAATTCGTCTTAAAACACATCTACCACCATATTAGTAGATGAATACATAATTAAGATACTACTTGGCTACGAGCGTTTGTTCTTGGTAAAATATTCAAAAAGAGAGATAATACTATTATATACGAGGTGCAGAAAATGCAAAAATATGAATTAACGAAAAAACAAATTTTTGAGTATGCTGATACGCTTGAGTTAGCCTTTTTTGATGGTGTGACACCAGAATTAGTAGCCGCCTTTGAAAAAACAATCGGATTTGAAATCAAGGGAAGCTACAAACAGTTTCTTTTAGACTTTGGCTTTCTCTCTTTCGGCTCCCTCGAAATATTTGGTATACCTCACAACGAGATTTTGAAGCAGAACGAGGACGATACGAATGCTTTAACACAGACATTAGCTAGTCGAAAAGAAATCAATTTGAGTGAAAATCTCTTAATTATTTATAACTTCGGCAATGGTGAATTATATTGCCTTGATTTATCTGAAGCAGTTCCTAAAGTCGTCGTCATCTGGGATGCTGAAGCAGAAAACAATGCGCACCCTCCAATTACAGAAGTAATAGCGGACTCATTCGAAGATTTTTTTGAGGAATATGTCAATGCGGAAATAACCGATTTTGAAGAGGAAGAATAGCTACTTCATCCCTTCTTAGAAAGACGGAAATTTTAAAAAACCAAATCAGCCGAACTTTGTAATTACCCTTCCTACACTTTCATGAATTGTATTGCTAACTAGAAAAGCCAATATGATAAACTATACTACATATTCTATTTAGCGTAGATTCCAATTCATTTTGTTGCGATTGAACGGTTTTTCTTTGATAGTAAGCTTCTACACAAAGATTAAAAAAAGCAGACATGTTATGAAAATTATCGTATTTGGCGCAACTGGTGGCGTGGGCCAACAGGTTGTAAAGCAAGCATTAAAAAAAGGCATCAAGGTGACTGCCTTTGTACGCACACCCTCAAAGATTGCATTGGTAGATGAGGCGTTAGAAATTATCCAGGGCGGTGCCTTCAATAAGGAAGAAGTCGCTGCCGCCATTGCAGGGCATGATGCTGTCGTGTCATGCTTAGGCTCAAGTCAGGGCATGAAAAAATCAACGGAACTTGAAGAGATGACGAAAAATATTGTAGATGGCATGCAGGCACATCATGTTAAACGCATTGTCTACACAGCTTCTGCAGGAATTAATAAAGAGATTCCTGGCATTAGCGGAAAAATCGTCATGAAATTACTTAAAAATGCGCTGACAGATCACCGCCATGCGGTTGATTATATTGAAGCACATGGATTAAACTTTACGATTGCTAGACCGATGAGTTTAACGAACGATATCTTCACAGGAACATACAGAGAATCAAAAGCATTTGTGCCCGAAAAAGCAAGTAGAATTTCGCGCGCTGACGTAGCACACTTTATTCTTTCAAAAATATACCCACACTCTATTTTTTAATTATTATCTTCGTAAAAGCTTGTATTTCTTTAATTTTATCCTTTAAATGCGCCCAAATTAAAATTGCATTACAAAAAGATTAAACAACTATATGAATAATATTGGATTCTTGGAGAATAATAGTGCCTTCAATTTCTCCAATGTTTTCAATAATAATTCGATTATCCATCTTTATAGATGGTTGATTCAAAAATAACTCTATTAATTGAACATCTCTAAAATCATTTCCAAACGTAGTGCAAACAGATTGCTTAATAAAATAATCTTTATCTCTTATTCTTACATTTAAAAAGTTATGGTGTAATGCTTGTTTATTAAGTTGGATAATATTCATTGGATCAAAGCCAATTAATTTTATAGCACCTGAAATGATTAATTTTATACCTTCCGATTCGTTAAATTTTTTAAAGGCTATGGATTTAGTTGTTTCAGCGTTATTTATTATTTGGAAAACTTCTTCTGAGTTATTAGGAATTGTTATTTCAACAGGTGTGTACGCTGGGCAGTTATTTTTGAAAAATGAATACAAGCTTACATTTGATTGCATAAACTCTACTTTCCATACCTTTGAAATGTCATCTAATAATAGACAAATAAACAAACCCGAGTTATAGCAGCTACTTCGAATGTTTATATGCGATAGATTGCTATCTAGTAATTGCTCGACATATTTGTTAATAGCATTCTCTTGATTAGAACTAACATCGTTTAGAGCCTTATATTCAACATAAAAAGCAGGCCCTTCAATAGTTTCAATCGCATTTTCATAGCCTACATAATCAGGGAATAGCACTGTTCTCTTATCTCTTAGTGTGATAAACTCGTTTATTTTTTGTTGTTTTTCTTTTAAATTAGTTGATACAAAAGCTTCAAAAAGTCTTTCTCTTTCTATAATGCGTAATTCAATATTTTTAAAGTCAATCGGGTAGTTGAATCCCACTATTTCATCTGGATAACGACTTTCCCCAGATAAATGTTGAAATACATGAAATGATTCATGGACAAGTAAAGAATAAATTTCTTCGAACGATTGATAGAGTGTCGTATCTACAATAGCTGTTGGCACTTCTTCAAAAAGAATACAGGTGCAAGCTTGAAATTGTTTTGTTTTAGCTAATTTTATATAAGTCTCACCATTACATTTAGGATGATTAAATAATAGGACATCTTTTTCATCAAAAATTGCGAACGGTACAAGATAAAAATCGTCCCAATACTTTTTTAAGCGCTCAGAACGTAGAGTTGTTAAAATTCTATCTAAAATATTTTGCATGAAATTCCCCTTTCAAAACCTATTAGATATTTATCCCTAAAGTAATTTGTTGTTCACAATCAACGAAACTAATCTTTTACGATTAATACCTTACTGCGGGGACGATTTCACAAGTCTCACTCTCTTCAAGAAATTTCGTGACGATGCTTGTATCCCCGTCTTCAACTAGTAAAATAATCAACGCACAATATAATGTAAAATTTAACATAAAACTCAATTTATTAAAATCCTTATTCTACAATATGTCTCTACTATTGAATAACACACCTAAATCAGTAACTAGGAAACTTTTCTGATTTAGTTTTGGCGCTTACAGTCTAAAACACCTATCCATCACTTACATTCAGTTTCTATGAAATCAAAAAACCGCCCCAATACGGAGCGGTTTTTGTTTTATTTTTTATAAGAAAATTAGTTATAATACAAGTTTTCAGTTGGATAAACTGGATCATTTGTAAGATCGATTCCAAGTTTCTTAATCGTTTGTTCGTTTTCTGTATTCAAGATAACAGTAGAGTGCGCTTGTGTATCTTTTAAATTTGGTAATTGCTTATGAGCCAACTCAGAAGTAGGGTTCGTCACCGCACTAATTGCTAATGCAATCAATACTTCGTTGGCACTTAATGTTGGGATACGGCTATTTAAGTCATCCGTTTTTAAGCGTTGAATCGTTTGCAAAATCATCGGTGATAACAAATCGATTTCATCGGCAATATTCGCTAATTTCTTTAAGCCATTTAAAATCGCAGCTGCTGAAGCATCCATCAGATTTGTCGTTCTACCCGTAATCATCTCACCATTTGTCAGTTCAATTGCAATGACAGCTGGCGAATTCGTGCTGTCTGTGCTCTCTTCAATTGTTTTCGCATACTTACGCGCTGGCAATACAGGTGCACGGTCTTCTTTCTTTAAGTTGCTCTCTTCTAAAATCACTTGCATGCGACGCATACTATCTTCGTCAGCAAGTCCTTTTTTTATAGTCGTTTTCGACGCGGAAACTACGACGAATGATTTCTTGTTTGGCCGCTTCTTGAACAATCGCATCATCTGTGATACCTGATTTCAAGCGGTTAACACCCATATCAGTAGGTGAAAGATACACAGACTCTTTACCTGTGATTTTTTCAATAATACGTTTGATAACAGGGAATGTTTCCATATCACGATTGTAATTGACTGCTACTTTTCCGTATGCTTCATAGTGATAATTATCAATCATGTTGACGTCTTTCAAATCGATTGTAGCTGCTTCATACGCAATGTTTACTGGGTGTTTTAATGGTAAGTTCCAAACAGGGAATGTTTCAAACTTCGCATAGCCGACTTTATTGCCTAGTTTATTCTCGTGGTACATTTGGTTAAGACATGTTGCAAGCTTACCGCTAGATGGCCCTGGTGCTGTCACGACAACAATTGATTTTGTTGTTTTAATATAAGGATTTTTCGCAAAACCATCCTCGCCCATAACCGCGTCCACATTTGTAGGATAGCCTTCGATTGCAGTATGTGTGTAGACGTTAATACCGCTTCTTTCAAGCTTTGTCATAAATACTTTAGCTGTTGGCTGTCCTTGGTAACGAGTCACCAATACACTATTGACAGAAATCCCACGTGATCTATATTCATCGATTAAACGTAGGACATCTTGGTCATACGTAATCCCGTAATCTTCACGGACTTTATTGCGTTCGATGTCTCCAGCGTACACACAAATAATAATTTCAGCGTTATCTTTTAGTGTATCTAATAATTTAATTTTGGCATCTTCATCAAATCCAGGTAAGACACGCTTAGCATGTTTATCCCCGATTAGTTTCCCACCAAATTCCAAGTAAAGTTTATCGTACTGCTCTACACGCTCTAAGATATAGGCAGATTGTTCTTGTAAATATTTGTCTGAATCAAATCCAATTTTCTTCATTTATTTCCGCTCACTTTCTACACGTAAAACTATCTCTTAAACCGATAGATGAAAACACCTTAAGAGAGAACATTAATTAAAATATATCCTTTATCATTTTGAACTACCCATCATTAAAAATCAATGGTTTTTGAACGTTGTTAGAATAATCATTGCTTTCTCCGTAGTGTTTCTTGTTGAGAACAAAACTCTACCTACCGACAACATGTTTTCTTATATATTTTAATAAATTTCAATTTAACTAAAAAACCCACGAATCATTGATTTAACAACGGTCGTGAATTTTTTGGCTAGTCTGTCATTTTAAGAACGTTTGTCTATAGCTGTATAGCCTATAACTTCATTCCAATGAATGAGCTACGAGTTTTCCTAACTTTGATTTAGGAACATTACTTGTATATCGTTATACTATTTTAGTAATAAGTTTAAACTTCGGCTTAAAATCAATTTCAAACGTTTGTAGGCGTTCATCATCTTCAATTGTCAGCATAATACTAGATACATCTTTTTTATCATTGATAATTTCAAAACGAGCTATATTCTTTAACTCTAGATATGTAATCAAATTCTTTGTATCATGATTCGTTACTTGAATTTTCACATCACCACAAGCTGGCTGCAACGTCACAATAAAATCTTCAAAGCCATTTGAAAATTCATAGGTTGCTTCATTATAAAAAAATACCATTGTGTCGGATGGTGTATCTAAAAAAGTCGGCTCACATTCAAACAATGCTAATAGCTCATGTTCTTCTGGAAATTCTTGCACTAATAAACTCCTCACTTTCACATCTTACTGTACCAGCATCCTATACTTAAATACAAAACAAGGTTCATAAGTGCTCATAATACGTTTCCTTACATACTTTGATGAATCGCACTCTTAACTAATACAAGCAATGATTCATGCTGCATGGCTTTTGTATAGGTTCAAACTTTTATTCGGAAATGTTATTTATATTTTTTACACTATGGCTCTACATTAACTAAATACTATCTAACAGTTTATTTAATTTAATTAATGCATCATGTACTTCATATCTTAGTTGTTGTTCTGATATTTCAAATGGCGTCTCTTGTCCTGGAAGACATTCATGCCAGTAGCAATCTGCTGATTCAAATACTCCGTTAAGAATCTCAAATAAAGACTCATCCATGCAGTCGTTACCTTCTTTAAATTTTTTAAGATATTGTGTTTGAAATTCATTTGCAGACATTCTCTCTTCTAAAAAATCTACTATCAATTTCTTGTATTTGTTTACGTTCATTATAATCCCTCTCAATAAATAGAATTAAGAATATTATACCCTGATTGCACGTCCACATAAATTCAGTTCATGTTTCAGATAAAAAAACGAATTCTAAGGTCAGTTACTTTTAATTTTATTAAACCTACCCTTTAACTCTATTTACTGAATTTCAGCTTCAGCCAAAACAACTCCCACGTGATTTTCTTCATTCGATTCATTACTAAATACCGCATCAGAGTATTATGGTTTTCATTTAATAATTCTTCATCACACTAAAATAAAAAATTCCAGTATATCGTGAAAATTATACTGGAATTTTCGAGAAACTATAGTTTGTAAATTCAATAATTTCTCAATATATTTACTTAAATAAATTAATTGTAGTAATGATAGAATGGAATAAATAGATTAGAAACAGGAGAAATTCGTATTGGTGCATATTCAAGTATCACGATTAATTTGCTGCCAAAAATATTAGGAGAATTTAAAAAACTATATCCTTTTATTACTATTCATTTATACGAAGGAAATGCAACTGAACTAGATCGATGGTTAGAAGAAGATAAAATAGATTTTGGAATTGGCACATCACACAATGAAAAATGGGAATTTGAACTACTATTTGAGAATCAAATTGTTATCGTAATGAATAACGCACATCAACTATCCAAAATAAATAGAATCAATTTAAAAGAAATAGAATGTGAAGAATTTATTTTACCTTACACAAATTCACATCTTGAAGTACATCAAATTTTTAAGAAAGAACAAATGCAACCAAATATTGCTTATCGAGTGAAAGGCGATGAAACGATTATTTCAATGGTAAGGCAAAATTTAGGTATTAGTTTACTAGCTGAATTATTGTTGAAAAATGACACGTCAGGTCTTGCAATAAGACCTTTAGAGGAAGATGTTTCACGAAAAATCGGCTATCTCATACATACTAAAAAACATTTACAAACACCAGCTATTCTTAAAATGTTAGATTTTATAAAAGAATGGATGAATAATAATAAATGTCTTTAAATGCGTTCTCAAAATCATGTTCAGGAAACAAAGGTTGTTGAAGAATATAAACGCGGTGGCAGAACAAGAGCATTAAAAGTTACTAGGAGAGTTTAAACAATGGGAATGCATATAATGTTTATTGTAATGATTATTTCATTAATCATTTCAACAGCATGGCTTTTTAAATGGGATAGAATAAATGAACCATTTATAGTTAATGGTAGTACGCTATTAGCTATAATAAATTTATTCTCAAGAAAAACACAAAAAATATTATTGATTATTTTGTTTGGTTTAATGACAGTCACAGTGATATTTATTTATGTGACATTCATATTATATGGATAAAACGTAAAAAGGATGAGAATGAGGAATAATGTATGAAAATTGAATGGGATATTTTTGATACGATTATTGTATTAATAACACTGATTGGTGTTGTAGGTGATCTATTGGGCGTGCTTCATATGAAAATAGGCTATTTACTATTTTTTGTTGTTGCTGGAATTTTAGATTTTAGGGGTGAAAAAGAAAAAGCAGGTAAAGTTAAGACAGTTGTTTTGTATGGGATTAATATTGTCTTGTTATTATCTTTATTTATTATAAAATAATATACTTTTTGAAAAAAACCAATCAAATTACATAAGTGCCGATAACACTTTTTCCCGGATACTTTCATGAATCACAATTTTAATTAGAAAAGCCATGAATCAATGATTCAACAATGATTTGTGGCTTTTTTTAGTGTTCCCTAACTTACGTTTGGGTACGTTTTAAAAATAGAAATATACAAGAAAATACAGTTATTGTTTTCCTAACTTTGCAACTTTTTTTAAATATAGAATACCTAAAAGCCAAATGAATGTACCCATTACTTTGTACATAATTGTTCTAAATACTTCATTATCTACGGTGATACTTATAAATAAAGAACCCACTAGAATTATCAGTATTCCTATGATTGAATGAATTATTTTCATAATTTACACATCCTAAAGCAATTTTTACATTATATACCATCTAACGTTTTATTCGTAGCGTATCAAAGCATTATTTTCTAATAAAAACAGCGCCAAGTACTGTTAAATCAGTGTTTGGCGCTGTTTGAAATGTTACCTAACTTTTATTGTGTATCGATTTGTATGCAGTATAAAGCAATTGCGCCTGTTTGTTGAAGCCAGTTAATAAATTTAACTTCAGCTGTAATTACTTCCAAATGATACATATGACTTTGACTAATCTTCTTGATTTTCTTTAAGAACCCAAGGCATATTAGATTCAAAACTTAACTGTAGCACTGGGGAGGGAAATTCTTCTGGTACAAACACCAATTCCTCTGTAAAACCTAACGTAAAATTCTCAACCTGAATAGTATTCATTTCATTAAAGTTAGATACTGTACACAATTCTCCTTCTAGTACTCTTCCAACAAAATGATAATCTCCCATGTAAATACGTGTCCCAACTTCCTCGGAAGGAAAGTCGGAAAGATGTGCTGGTTTTTCAGGAAGAATGCCTAACTCATTGAATATATCGGAAATAGGCGTCTTTAATAACTTAGTTGATTCAACATAATTTAGACAGTATAAGCAATTACAAACATCCATGTCTTTCCTATAAAACTCTCTTGTCTTAATAGGATCGATTTCTAATAACCATTTCTCAATTCTAATTTGTTGCAGCATTAAAACACTCCTTTCTCTCTTAAATATTTGATCGATTATAACATGAAACCCTGTTTCTTTTCCGAATTCTTATTCAATAAATTTGAAATATAAATATCACCAAAGCGCTGTTTGGAAAACAAAACCAATCAGATTCCGTAACCATCGATAACACTTTTTCCCGGGTACTTTCATGAATCACAAGTTTAATTAGAAAAGCCATGAATCATTATTAAATCAATGATTCGTGGCTTTTTTTGATATTCCCTAACTTTGATTTTAGAACGTTATTTGAAGGAGTTATGTATACTCTATACGTCATTAAAAGACTGATTTAACCTGGTGATTACTCTTTCCAATGGCTCATTAGCTGGGTTTGTATCGTAGTCTTGATATTTTTCTAGTAACGGCATGAAAGAATTGATTTGCATTTCATGAATTGTCATTGCATCTTCTAAATTAGCTTTAAGTAAAGATACTCCAATAAAATAAGCCTCCTTTTAATGAAAAGTGTTAACATTTCCAAAGTAGCATTTGGGGACGTTTATTGCATAATTTATGTATTAAAAAAATTCATATAATCCGTTTGCATAATAGTTATATATATGATTTTCGATTACGTTTTCACCGTAACCTTCAAAAAAGACAAGTTTATCTTTTTCATCTTGAAATGCATTTGGTTTAGGACGTATTGCTAATGCTAAATCAAATCTAGGATCACCGTATGTTGCGTTTCCCCAATCAATAATTCCAGAAATAATGCCATTCTGAACTAACACATTATCAATTGTAAGATCGCCATGAATTAAAGTTTGTCTCTCAATATGTAATGGGTGAGTAATAATTTTTTCTAATAGTTTTTGATCGCCGTCAACTTGGAAATTTTTAAAATTATATTCGGCTTGATATAACATTTGATTCAACCAATTTGTTTCATGTTTTAATGCTGGTGGACAATATGTATGATGAATCTCAGAAAGGCATCTTCCAAAATTAAAAAGAATCTCTTCTCGTTTTTCCTTACTTTTTTCGTTAAATAATGCCGAACGTATTGTTTCACCTTGTAGACATTCCATAAGTAACCATGATTCGCTCGTTTTTTTCTCAGTAAATATATGTACTTTGGGTACAGATATTTTAGTCTGTCTAACTAAAATATCCAAATTCGAATTTTCTTTTTTTAACAAAGAACAATTGAATTCACCTTTTGTACGTTTTAAAACATACTTTTCTTCATTTGCTTCTAGAATTATGACATCTGATGTATAGCCTTGTCTTGGAAATTTAATTGAATCAATAGTGGTTAGAAAGCTTTTAATTTCTAAAGGTATTTCATTTAATTCAATAGGTTTCAAAAATTACACCTCCATATAATCTGATTTATATACATAAAGCATAACCTTCCCAAAATGCTGTTTGGGAAGGTTATTTAGGATTAGTTTGTATATGTTATAAATTTTTAATGAACTAAAGCAATCTTGCATTTCACAATTATTATTTATTTTTATTAATGGCATCTTTGCTCAATAAAAAATAGGCCGTACTAGCTACAAATAACACTGTGTTAAGCCACATTGCTATGCCATTCCATTCGTTATTAAATAAGGTCATATTTGTTAGATTCACAAAAAACATTGCAACTAAAATAACGTACAATCCTTTTATCTCTTTCATTTCTAAACCTCTCGAAAAAGGTTGAATTTTTTATTTAATATGGTTGAAACCAAACACAGTAATTCATAAAAATAAGACACGAAAACATGCATAAAATTGGTGTAAGTAACATTCGTCTTTTTAAAATCATTTGCGTTAAACGGGGACGTAATTTCTTCCACATAACCGCGCCTAATGTTATTACGAAAAAAATAATAAACACTTCTGGATACACCAAAAAGAAAGCGACATCGCCTATTCCTACAAGGATTTCTAATAACACAGCATAGCCCAGCAAACGTATTTTCCCTACATACAATTGAATATTAAACATTAATTTCATAAGGCACATCTTTACCTTCAAGTCTCATCCCCCAAATCAAAAAAGATACAATATATACCATTTTATCACAGATACTGTAAGGGTGTGAAAGATACCCAAAGCCGTAATTGGAAAACAAAACTTCTCCAATTCCGTAACCATCGATAACACTTTTTCTTGCGTACTTTCATGAATCGTAATGTTAATTAGAAAAGCCATGAATCATTGTTAAATTAATGATTCATGGCTTTTTTGATATTTCCTAACTTTGATTTAGAAATCTTTTTTACACGGTTTTGCATACTATAGTAGCCTTCTTATAAATCATAAGCTTGCATCTTACGCAATTCTTTCTCTCGGTTAATTTTAACTACTTTTCTTCCTTGAATCCATTGTCCCAAAAGGAATACTAAGCCAATAAATATAATTAAACTTTCTTTTAACAGGCTACTTTCTGTTGTGAAAAATATAGAAATCCGCCAAATAAGAAATGTAGCAGGAATGATTATTCCGAACAATGAATGCTGCCGACTTGCTAAAAAATATTGTCCTCCTAAACAAGCTGCAATAAGTAGAACATTTGTTAAATCGTTAAATTCAAACATTATTTCTCCAGCCTTTCACTTTTATATTTATCGATAATTAACTTTGCTTCTTCCAATTCAACTCGATCATCAATCACTAACTGTTTTACAAATTGAATAAAATTCTCATTTTCAGTTTCATCATGTAATTTCACTTTTTCAATTAATCGATCCAGCTTAATTCTTACTGTTGGATAAGATACCTCGTAAAGTTTTGCCACATCTTTTAAAGACCCTGAATGAATAACAAAATTCTTAATAAATTCAACATCTTCTTTTTCTAAAGCATAAATCCAACTAGGTATATCCTTATTTTCCATATAAAACCTCCTCCTTTTAATCTAATATAACAATTAATTATATTTTATTCAACTTTATTTTTAATAAAATTGAATATATATTTAATTTTATTAAAAAATCTATTAAAAAAAGCACAA
>NZ_HE578958.1:288018-295496 GCF_000307285.2 Kurthia sp. Dielmo | reverse complement strand
CAAATTAATGATTTGTGGCTTTTTTGATGTTCCCTAACTTTCGTTTGGGAACGTTATTTTGAATAGGATTGTATATTGCATCGTTAGTATAAGAAACCTAAGAATGATTTGGGAACTTTTATTTGTATAAAACTATTTAAATTTTATTTCATCAATCTTAACTTCACCGTTAATCTTGTATTTTAATATTAAAGAATATTCCGTACCTTCATCTAAGGCATTTCCCAAAGGAAACTCTATAAAGATAGGATTTTTTTCATTCTTATAATTCTCTTCAGTGAAACCAGCTTTAACATCCTCATTTGTATAAGTTGCTACTTGCTTATCAGAAGCTGCCTTCTTTATATAAAAAGAAACTACTTCCATCTTATCCTTTTCATTTTTTTGAGATAAAACACCTTGTAACTCCTCAGAACTATTTTTATCTTCCATGATCTTATAATTCCAATTAGAATTATCATTAATGGCTTTCATTTTTGGCGCATTGCTATATATTATAATTCCTACAATCAGAACAAATGCCAAAATAATAAATATCAACAATTTTTTATTTTTCATCTCATCTCTACCCTCCTAAAAAAATTCACAATAAATACTCCTCATCACATTCAAATCAAAGTTAAATAATTCCTTTTATTGTAGACTTTTTTAAATTGATTTAGTTCCCAAAGCGACGTTTGATAAAGAAAAATAGCTAGAATCGCATTGATCCTAGCTATTAGCATCCCTAACTACCATTTGGGAATGTTATTTCATTTTAATATTCCGTACTATTCATCTTCCCACATATTCCAATCATCTGTATGTTCTTTGATTTTCGGAAAAATAGTATCTAAAGAGGCATTAAAGAAATAGATTTCATCTTCATCTTCAACGATACTTACTAATTCACTTTCTCCGCTATAGAATGTTAGATATTCTAACCCCATACATATATCCCAACCATATGCATGATTTGTAAAAGTCTTGATGACTTCTTTTGAACGATTAATAGCTTTATATTTGAAAACATGTATTTTATAACGCTCTTCAAATATTTTCACTAGATTTCTATGTGTCTTTTTCTTTTCAATTAAAAACTCATCTAAAGGATCTAGATATTTTGAATAGGCATCTTCTAGACGATTTTTATTTAATATATTTTTAAAATTTACTTTTACATTTTCCTCAGCAATTGTAAATTCAAATGTATCAGCCTCTTTAAAAATATAATCTAGTAAATCATAATACTCTTGTCCTTTAAAATCTTTTTTGGTCATTTTTAGTAATTTCAATTGTAAATATCTCCTTCTTAATGTTGATATATTAAAACCATACGAATAAATATTTCGTCTTTTTTAGTATCCAAAGCCGTATTCAGGAAAATAAATCAGTCGATTTCGTAACTACCAATAACACCCCTACATGAATTGCTCATACAATTCACCCGTAAAAACTCGCTCGTTCACTTGCTTTCTTCTACTTATAACCTAACTAAAAAAGAGGCTAGGACAAAACACTTTTTTAGCGTTCGCAACGAAAAACAGGAACCGCGCAACAGCACGATTCCAGTTTTTCTTATGCTCATATGAGCGAGTGTTCTTACACGTATGTCCCAGCCTCTTTTTCATTCTGTCCTTAATAATCCATCATTAATTGATTGGCAAGTGCGGCCATGCCAATCTCTACCATATGTTCATATGTAATTACGTCGGCTGGGCATTGATAGCCGTCATTTGTAATATCGACTTGCAGCACGCTTTTGCGTAGCTCATTGCGCTCATGCATCACGCGCTCAATATGATCCGCTCCGTCAAACATCATATATTGAAGTGGCTCATCAAGTGCAGCTACAAGCGCTTCCTCATCTCCTGCTAGTAATCGTTTAAACGAATCAATGGCATTCGCAAATTCTGATAAGGTTTGAACCTCATTGCCAAACGCGCGGTCTTTTAATAATTTTACGAGCGCCTGCTCAATAATCGTATCTTTTTCAAGCACGGTATTATCATTTAATAAATCGACATCAATGGCCGGCCAATTAATCGGTGCTACTTTTTCTGTGCGCTCAATACTAAAATATTTATTCATTTCATCAATCGCGGCTTGAAAGCATAAATACGCACGACTGTAGCGATGACGCGCCGCTAAGAGTAATCCGTCCTCAATCAATGCCTCACTATTTTGGCGTAATCCATCTAAAAGTTGCTGTGTCTGTTGTTGCATGATTCATCCCCCTTACCTTCTATTATAGTAGAAATAATCTGACATCGTACAATTTTTCAATAACCCTTGCATTTATCTTGATTTCAAGATAAAATAGAAACAATTAAAGAGCTACATCTAGGAGGAAACATTATGCATCATCATATTTCAATGATTACAAAAAACGCAAATACCAATAACCACTTCTATCGTCATATTTTAGGCTTACGCCGTGTGAAACTGACAGTCAATCAAGATGATCCGCATATGTACCATTTATTTTATGGAGATACGACGGGAACCCCGGGCACAAATATTACATTTTTCGAGATGAAAATTGCTGGTGCAACACATCGCGGCACAAACGCAATCACAGGCTTTTCATTGATTGTGCCATCAGAAGAAAGTCTTATATTTTGGCAGCAACGCTTTACACAATATGATGTGAAGCATGGGGATATTACAACGTATGCAAATCGCCCAGCACTTCCTTTTGAAGATGAAGATGGTCTACGCATGCATTTAATCGTTGCAGATGACCGTGAAGATTTCTGGGAACCTTGGCCACAAACAGATATTCCAGAAGAGCACTTAATTCAAGGTATGGGTACCGTTGAAATGACCGTTCGTGACGAAGCGGCACTTGCCAAAACATTAACAGAAATTTTTGGTTATACTGCACAGAATCATATTTATCAAAAACAACTCGGCTCAGCACTTGGTGAAATCATGGTCATTGAACAACAGGGAGACCGCGAAAAACCTGGACGCGGCAGCATTCATCACCTTGCATTACGCGTCAAAGATTTAGAGGAGCTTGAAGATGTCCTAGCACAAGCGCGTGCACATGGTTTTAAATCAGAGGGCATTATTGACCGCTACTTCTTCCAAAGCATCTACTTCCGTGAGGCCAATCATATTTTAATCGAGGTAGCGACAGATGGACCTGGATTTACGATTGATGAAAATCGCGCGCATATGGGCGAAACACTCGATTTACCACCATTTTTAGAACAACGTCGCGCAGAAATCGAAGAAAAATTAACCGTTATTGAGGAGGAATTATAAATGAAAAACCGCATCAACCCAGCAAATGGCATGGAGTTTGGTTTGTATTCACTTGGCGATCACATTCCAAATCCATTAACAGGCTCTCGTCTATCTGCTGGTGAACGTATTCAAGAAATTATTGAGTTAGCACGTCTAGCAGAGGATGTTGGCATTGATGTCTTTGGTGTAGGCGAAAGTCACCAGAGCTACTTTACAACACAGGCGCATACGGTCGTGCTTGGTGCCATTGCACAGGCGACAAATACTATTAAATTAACGAGCTCTGCCTCTGTTATTAGTGTGGCGGATCCGGTTCGTGTATATGAAGAATTCGCAACACTAGACTTAATCTCAAATGGACGTGCAGAAATCGTTGCAGGACGTGGCTCTCGTGTCGGTGCCTATGATTTATTCGGTGTTGATTTAAAAGACTATGAGGCGATTTTTGAAGAAAAATTAGCGCTATTAAAACAAATTAACGATGCACAAGGTTTAGTTAACTGGGAAGGTCAATTCCGTAAACCACTTGTGAATGCCGATATTTTACCAAAACCATCAGAAGGGACACTGCCATTATGGCGTGCAGTTGGTGGTCCTCCGGGGTCAGCGATTAAGGCGGGCTATATGGGTGTGCCAATGATGCTCACAACACTTGGCGGACCTGCGCAAAACTTCGCCGTATCGGTTGATGCCTATTACGAGGCACTTGAACGTAGCGGCTTTAAGCGCGAGGATTTCCCTCTTGCAACAGCAAGTCTATTCCATGTAGGCGATACAGCTGAGCTTGCTGCAAATGGCGCACACCCTCATTTATCAGGTGGCTTCCAAGCGATTCGTGGTAGCGGCTATCCGTTCGCGCAGGTAGCTAATGCCGCACAGGACCCGACTGATGCGCTGATGGTCGGTGATAGCCAAATGATTATTGAAAAAATCCTGTATCAATACGAATTATTCGGTATGCACCGCTTTATGGCGCAAATTGACTTTGGTGGTGTGCCATTCGATAAATTAATGCATAATATCGAAATTATTGGCCACGATATTTTACCAGCTATTAAAAAATACACAAAAGCATAAAGGGGTTTTAGCATGACACGTATTCATTATGACAATCAGCAGGCAACAATTACAAATGATGCGGGTATGACGGCTACGGGCTTTAATGGTGACATCGATGCGCAAGGTTTTCGACCAAAGGAACTACTAGAGGCGGCGGTTGCGCTCTGTATGACGATGAACGTACGAAAGGTCTTAGAACGCGACGGCATTGATTTTCAGCTAGAGGACGTAGCAGCAACGGCTACTGCCTCTAAAGAGGATGGTATCACAAACCGCTTTACTACGATTGACGTTGAGCTCACATTGCCTGCTCATTTAGAGGCATCTTACCGTACCAAATTAATCAAAATTGCTGAACGTGGCTGCACGATTGGCAATACAATCAAAGCATCTGCTAGCATTTCTGTAACCGAAGCTTAATCGTAATAAAAAGAGGGATCGCGCCAATACGCGACCCCTCTTTTTTAATATTTCATATAGGCAGTCATAACATACCCTTCGATACACCGCCATCTGTTATGCAAATGAATTTTTGTCCATTCCCCGCCATCTTCTATAACTTCTACACGTGAACCAAAGGATAATGTACCAATTTTTTTGCTCGTTTGATAGGGCTCCTCAAAAATAACCACATCTTCTTTGGCCATTAATTCGCTCACGCCGTCAATATTGACCTGCAAATACGATAACTTCATATAACGACCGTCTGTTAGACAAACCCATTTTTCATTTATAAACTGCGCGACGACCACTTGCTGATGTACGCCATCTACAACTGCCGGAAACGTTCCTTGTCGCGCGCCTTTAACCGCATCATAATAGGGCGCATCCTTTGCTAAATAAAATATTTGATTCACCTGTTTTTTTCGTTTGGCTGCGATGAGGGCTACTATGACCGTTAGCGCAGTACCTATTATTAGTTTTTTCTTCATTATTCTCGCCCTTTCCTTCGTTAAACGATACTCATAATGATGCAATCATTGATTTCACTATTCATTTGCAGTTATAATAAACTCAATTTAAGTCTTAAGGAGCATCTATGTATATTTTAGACCAATCTAATCCATTCGAAGCACAAACGATGGCGTTTTCGCATCGTGAAAATCAAATTGTACAAGAATACAATCAGCTATTTGAATATTTTCTAGCAATGGCCGATAAATGTTCGATTATTAACTTAAATGAGCAACTGTTAGAAAATCAGTCATTACACATCATACGTCGCACATTATTAAATGGCAAAATTCATTTTCATTTCCAACTGGGTGAGGCAGAGCGACAATTTATTCGTACACTTATGCAGCATAACATCCAATGTACCTTTGAAAAAAATCAAAGCATCATCGCTTTATTTGATGAACATATTCTCTTTTTTCAAAAAACGCCATTTACTTGTCAGTTCATCGAGACTTCGCAAGTACCAGCTACGTATGAACTCATTGAAGAAAAACCAGCGCATTTTATTTTACAATCTGCACAGGCTGCTAAACTATTGCAAATTCTTGCTGCCCAGCTATTCCATGAAACGATTCTACTAGAAACAACGATTCATTTAGAAAAAGAGCCTCATTTCGTAGACTTTGATCCATCAAATCCGTTTGAAATACACATTCAAACAACTAAAACCGTCTCAGAATTAACACAAATTTTAGCAGAAGCAATGCTCATTTATTACGAAAAAAAATAAAAATCACGACCGACAATTGTTGGACGTGATTTTTTTGTTAACGTGGCATTGAAAAACCTCGACCTAAAATATCTGACGCATTTAAGAAAATAACGAATGAATCTGTTTCTTGTTGGAGTAATTCCTTTAAATAAACGGCCTCTGCCTGTTCAACGACCGTAAATAATAGGGCTTTTTGCTGTTTTGAATAGCCCCCCTCAGACCACAGCTTCGTCATACCACGGTCAATTTCATCGTGAATGAGCTTTTTCACGGCTTCTTCCTGGTCCGTCACAATTAACACCAGCTTCGATGTCGATGTGCGTAGCTGTACGAGGTCAATCACCTTACCTGTAATGAAAATCGCAATCATCGCATATAGCGCAAGCTCGAGATTAAAAACAAACATCGCCCAAATGACAATCGTTGCATCGATTAAAATTTGCGCAAAACCACTTGAAAAATGGAAATATTTTTTCAGTAACTGGCCAATAATCGTCGTCCCACCTGTAGAGCCATTACCACGGAATACGAGCCCTAGTCCAAGACCCGTCAAAATCCCACCATAAATTGACGCGAGCATTGGATCTTCCACACCTGCTGGTAGCTTACTCGTTAAGGCGATAAATAATGGTAATAAGGTCGTCCCAATAAGCGTTTTAACACTAAAGCTTTTTCCTAATAAAAAATAGCCTAAAATAAATAATGGTAGGTTCAGCGAAATTTGAACAAGCGAGGGTGTCCAACCATATAACTCATGCAAAATGGTACTGATGCCAACGACGCCACCAGCCGCAAGTTTTGCTGGTAGTAAAAAGGCATTATAGGAAATCCCCAAAATCAACGTTCCGATAATAATTAAACTGTACGAGCGCAATTCCTTCATATTTCTGTTCCCTTCTATCTTGAATGTAGCAGAGGACGCCCACCTCAAAGAGCGTAGCGAGTAGGTGGGTGGTGAATGCTACAAGGCATTAAGTTTTGACTGTAAATCAGCTTGATTGTATAATCAGTATTATAAACAAGAAAGGCTGATACAACAATGGTTTTAGATAGTAATAATCATTCAGTATTCTCATTGCACTATCACTTAGTTTTAGTCGTCAAATACCGAAAAAAAGTATTTAATGATGAGAAATCAACTTACGCAAAAGATATTTTTAAAAGAATAGGAAGCAACTATAACATATCTTTAGTAGAATGGCACCATGATAAAGACCATGTTCACATTTTATTTAAAGCACACCCTAATACCGAACTTTCAAAATTCATCAATGCATATAAATCAGCGAGTTCACGTCTAATAAAACGAGACTTTCCAGAAATCAAACAGCAATTATGGAAAGAAATGTTTTGGTCTAAAAGTTACTGTCTCATAACAACTGGCGGTGTATCGATAGAAACGATTAAAAAATATATTCAGTCTCAAGGACAAAATAATAAGTAGAAAGAGGTGATTGTCATGCCACATAAAGCCTACAAATTCCGACTCTACCCGAATAAAGACCAACGAGCATTG
>NZ_HE578958.1:275678-287318 GCF_000307285.2 Kurthia sp. Dielmo | reverse complement strand
AGTGATGTGTCATGGTCTTCTTTTGTACAAAAACTGATGTATAAGGCGAAATGGTTCGGTAGAAAAATTGTTGAAATCGACAGATTTTTCCCATCGAGCCAACTTTGTCATGCCTGTGGTCATCGAGATGGCAAGAAAACATTGGATATTCGTGAGTGGACTTGTCCATCTTGTGATACGACACTAGACCGCGACATCAATGCAAGTCGAAATATTTTAGCCGAAGGGCTAAGAATTTTGAACCAACAACCGTAGGAACTACGGGGATAGCCTACTAAAAAAGTGAAGCCGCTGTTTCAAGCAAGTGGAAACAAGCAAGCACTGTTTGTAGGAATCTCCCACTTCAAGCACGTTCGCAGAATGGCTAAGTGGGGGTAGTTCAAGTAGATGTATTGCTATTGTACCGAATGTCATAGCTGTTCTACAATGATTGCATGAAAATTTTAAGTCTTATGAATATTTTGTTTAAAAAATAACTTTTCACCCGATAGCAATAGTATAGTTTATTAAATAGAGAGAAGGTGCACCATGTCGATTGAACAATTAAAAAAATGCTTCACTACCGGCAACTACCGCGATGCACTGGCAATTGGTGAAAGCTTACTTAATGATACAACTTTAACAGACGACCAAAAACGTCATGTTCTCTATTGCTGTACATTATGCGCGCGTTATATAGAAGAACCTGATTTTATTTTGTACTATTTCAAATTATTTAGTGAACATATGCCTGTAGCAGCCTCACTAGAACAGCAAATTCCTTTTTTACACTGTAAAGTAGCCATTTTATTTTTTGCAAATCAACATCAACAGGCTCTCGAACTTGCTAACTCCTTACTACTGACAATTAAAAATCTACCAAATTTACATGATTATATTTATATTTACGCATCCGTCTTACACTATAAATTACTGTATTTCCTTAATTCTGGACTCTACACACAGGCCGTCAAAACGTACAATGGCTTGGATAAATTTATGATTGAAGCGCTTGAAATATCTGTGCCGACCTTACTTATGCAAATTCATGGGCATCTCACAAGTGCCTACTTACGCCTAGCACAGTGGCGCACAGCAAATGAACTTATTCAAGCGATGCTACAAACGCCTTGGCTCGAAAAAGCGCCGTATATAAAAGCACATCTTCAAATTCGCGAAAATGCCTTGCATCATATTTTGTCCGGTAAGGATTTCTCATATGATGCAAATCATGAGCTATTCCTTATATGCCAACCCATGTCGCGTATTACCTTATCGGTATTTCTTGGCGACATCAAAGCATTGCAAGCGCATTCTTCGTCTATTACTACATTGTATGTAGAATGGGAAAATTATCTAACCGCCGCACCAAGTGGCCAAGAATTAATTGCCTATTTAGCATAACAAATTTTCTTTTTTTAGCGTTCGCAACGAAAAACCGGAACCGCGCTACAGCACGATTCCGGTTTTTCTTATGCTCATATGAACGATTGTTTTTATACGTATGTCCCACCCTCTTTTGTATTTAAAGATGTTCCTTCTTCATAAACACATTTGTTTTCGGTACATAATTTGCGATGAGCACACCACTTAAAATAAGCACTGCTCCAGCAACTGCTACACCTGTCATCACTTCGCCAAAAATCATAAAGGCAAAAATAACTGCGAATACAGGTTCTAATGAGAAAATAAACCCCGCTTCTTCTGCTGATGTATAGCGCTGTGCCACTGGTTGCAGCACATAGCCATACGCTGAACATAATAGTGCCATTCCTAAAATAGCCATCCATTCATTCGTCGTTGCGGGCATCATTGGTGCTTCTACCACAAAGCCTACACAGCCATATAATGCTGTAAAGCCTAACTGGAAAATACCGAGCTGCAGCGGCTGTACTTTCTTAGCATAATGATTTGTCCACACTAAATAGAGTGCATTACAAATCGCGCATAATAAGCAAAGAATTGCTCCGTAAGATAAGCCAAAATCATCGCCGATTGTGAGCAGTGCAAGGCCTGCAACTACTACCGCAAGGCTCATCATCGTTTTACGTGATGGAATATGTTTGGTTATTAACGCATGAAGCAATGGTACAAAGACCACCGTTGTACTCGTTAAAAAGCTCGCCGTTGACACCGTTGTAGACTGCATGCCATTTAATAGGAATACAAATACTCCGTACATCGGCAATGCGAGAATAGCACTTGCGACTAGTGTTTGCTTTGTGACACGGATAATTTTTTTATAAAATAGCGCAGCCATCACGATAAATGCGAGCGCAAAACGCCACACAATAATCGATGATGTATTGAGTGATTCTAATCCCACTTTCATAAATATATATGAACTCCCCCACGCAATGGCTATGGAGATTAATAATAAATTTGCTCTTGTATGACTCATCGTTCTACGTTCCTTCCACCTAAAATCCTTTGTTATTTTAGCACCATCTATTGCATTAATAAAACGAATGTTTATAATATAAACATTAGAAAATCTTATTTAAGAGGACACATTATGAATTCATACGAAGCATTTTTAAAAATCATTGAAACAGGGAGTTTTACCGCCGCTGCTAAGCAGTTAGGCTACACACAGTCAGCTGTGAGCCAAATCGTACAATCACTCGAATATGAGCTCGATACACAGCTTGTAATCCGTTCACGCAAGGGAATTACCTTAACCCCAGATGGTGAGCAATTTTTACCATATATTAAAAATATTTGCTACGCTGAAAAAGAGTTATTTAAAAAGCAACATGAAATGAAAGGACTTGATAAGGGCATCGTTAAAATCGGTGCGCTTACGAGTGTCGCATGTCATATTTTACCGAATAGTATTAAGCGTTTTAAACGTACATTCCCCGGCGTACAATTTGAAATTCGTCAGGGTGAATATACAGATATTACGAATTGGATTTTAGAGGGTGCTGTTGATTTTGGCTTTTTAAGTGACCAAACGAGTCCACTTCTAACGATGCATCATTTGATGGATGATCCACTACTTGCGGTCTTATCACCGCTTGATGCCCTGGCAAAAGAAGCCTCCCTATCACTCGAATCACTCGCTACCGAACCATTTGTATTAATTGATGAGGGCGAGTCGAATGATGCGCTAGAGCTATTTGAAGCGGCTAATTTAGAGGCAGACATTCATTATATTGTCGAGGAAGATTATGCGGCAATGGCATTAATTGAACAGCAGCTTGGTGTAGCGATTATGCCAGAACTCATGCTTGCACGTTCGCCCTATCGTGTGACAACACGTCCCCTTAAGCCTGCCGCCATGCGTCCACTGCATTTAGCATATAAAGATTATAAAATTCTACCGATTGCGAGTCGTAGCTTTATTGATTCGTTAATTGCACAATTCGCTAAGCAAAAAATCTTATAAAAAAGGAGTCACCCATTTTTGGGCAACTCCTTTTTTTATTGCATTACCTGTCGCACGCGTTGTGGAATCATTACCACTGCCGGTGTCAGCTCCTCTGGTCGAAAGGTGTTATCAATACATTTATCCCAGTATGCCAAATGCTTCACATCAATCCAGTGCGTCGATTCCTCGACGTCGATGCCGCCAGGACCTTGCACCGAATACCAATACAAATACTCGCTACCATCCTTATGCTCGCGTAAAATCGTTTCGACATACATTTTTTCGCCCTCTAACGTTACAAGGACATCCTTCATATTGTCATTTAAAAATTGCAACCATTCATCAACGACCGCAGATTTTCCTTCCTTTACTTTAAAGCGTGTACATTCTACCTGTAGCATTGTCCCCTCCACATTCATTATACAAAAAAAGGAACCACGAATACGTGATTCCTTCCAAATTAATCCTGCTCGAGTGGGCAATAGCCACATGCCCCAAGCCCTGGGATGTCCTTTGATAAGCAGCAAGATTTGCGAATCGGCTGATTGACAAGACTTGCGGGTGCTTTGCCTTTTGTATAGTCATAATATAATGATTTTTGGCTGAAGCGGGCCCATACTTCCGGTGATTCTAATAGTTCTAAATCATCCATTGCACGGTCTGCTAGAAGCGGATCATCGAGTAACTTCGCATAGATATTTGTGATATGCACAAAGAAATTATCCCAAATGACGCGTGGCGAAATCGCCGTCACATTACGCAAATCCTGCACAACCTGATAGCATTGCTTATATAAAATGGTCGACATCGTATAAGCACGGTCATCGTCGTCCACATAGCGCCAATCATTTGGATTTGCGAACATACAAATTGTATAGACACCATTTTCATTCGTCGCATCAAAGCGTAAATCCTCTTCGTTACCATCCCATACCTCATCAAACGCGGTCAGCATATAAAACTGCATCGCAATAAATTGACCATAGCGCTTTGAAAAATGCGAAATCGCAGCGGCCTTCGAAGTCGCATTCGTAATCCCCTGCATTAAGTCGCCCATTTCATCTTCCTGGAAAAATTGCTTATGCACGCGGTCAAGCGTAAAGAGTGAACGCACGGGTGGTGTTGTATAAACATTGTACGAATCAAGCATGAGCACTTGATCCATCGTTAAAGCTGGCATTGTATCACCTGAATTCTTAAGTAGTCCTCTTTATCATAATACAAATCATTTTAAAATGTGCAATTACCGGTCTAAACACTCAGACACATAGACAAATTTTCATTTTTTTCCTACACTAAGCATAGTTAAAGGAGCGATATTATGCAGATTTTAATTATTGAAGATGAACGAGATGTCAGCAATGTATTAGTCGAAATTTTAGAACAGGCGGGCTTTGAAACGGTGACGGCCTATGATGGTGCGCACGCTCTGACTCAGCTTTCTACTACGTATGATCTTGTGCTGCTTGACCTCACATTACCATTTGTAGATGGTGAAACGATTTTAGCACAGCTCCGTCAGCAATCAACAATCCCTGTCATTATTATTTCAGCGAAAAATGCAACGACGACAAAGGTGGAATTACTGCGTCTTGGAGCAGATGATTACATTACGAAGCCATTTGATATAGAGGAAGTTGTCGCACGTATTGAATCAACACTGCGCCGCGCATATGGTCCGGCGGTTATACGACAAAAACGCTATACATATCAAACAATCTCACTTGATGAAGCACAGCAACTTGTGACACTTGCTAATCGTACACTTGCACTGACGGCGACAGAATATGCGCTACTGCATTTATTCATGTCTCAGCCACAAAAAATTTTCACGAAGGAAAATTTAATTCGGAGCCTGCGTGATGATGGGTATACAGGTGATGAGGGCACCATTAAAACGCATATTAGTAATTTACGCCATAAGCTACAGCCGATTGATGCGATTGAAACCATTCGCTATCTCGGCTACCGCCTTCGTCCACTATCTTAACGTTCGCTTGACCTTCATGCGCTATACTGAGCGCGATGAAAGGATGAACTACTATGAATATTTTAGAAACAACACAGCTAACAAAAACATATGGTCGAAACACCGTCGTTCATAATGTGTCATTGACTATTAAGCGTGGGCATATTTATGGCTTAATCGGCACAAATGGCGCCGGAAAATCTACGCTGATGAAAATGATTTGTGGCTTTACAGCACCGACGTCTGGCAGTATTCGCTTATTTGATGATGTAAACTTACGAAAGCAACAGCAAAAAATCGGTAGCATGATTGAAGCCCCTGCACTCAGTGAGCATATGACGGCACAGGAAAATTTACGCCATGCGCGCCTATTACGAGGTATTCCAAACAAGGCGCTCGAAACGGAATTACTGACGCTCGTTGGTCTGCCAGATGTTGCGCATAAAAAAACGAAGGATTTTTCACTTGGTATGAAGCAGCGTCTAGGCATTGCCTTGTCACTTGTCGGCAATCCAGATTTTCTTTTATTAGATGAACCAGTCAACGGGCTCGATCCCATCGGTGTCGTTGAAATACGGAAATTGCTAAAAAAATTAGTCGAAGAACGCAATATGACGGTTTTAATTTCGAGTCATAATCTACCGGAATTATTTCAAACAGCAACCGATTATTTTATTATGCATCAAGGGATGCTCGTACAAACATTGACTCATGAGGAACTCGAAAAAGCCTGTCAGCATTATTTATATATTGAAAGTGACAATACAGCCCATACGTTGACGGCGCTCGAGGATTTAGGCTATGAACAGCTTGTCGTACTCGAAAATGGTGGCATTAAGGTGCTCGATGAGGTTGCGTCGCTTAGTGACTTATCGCGCCAATTAATTGAAGCGGGCGCTTTATTGACAGCCTTTTACCGCCACGGGGATACGCTCGAAAATTATTTCCTATCGGTTATTGGAGGTGCTGCACATGTTTAATTTAATTCGTGCACATTGCTTTTCACTGAGCCGCGCGCGCACAACATGGCTCTTATTTGCAGCAAGTGTCGTCTGTGCTCTTGTTATGCTATTATTTTTAAAACGCATTGGTGCCAGCGAATCCTCACTTGGTGGCATCGCCTTTTTCTTTTCAGATTTAAACGTTGTCACACTTATCGGCGCCGTCCTTGCCACCTTACTCATTTCCAATGACTTTGATAATCGTACAATGCAGCATACGATTAGTGCAGGGCATTCTCGCGCACAAATTGTCACGAGTAAATTTATCGTGTATTGGCTCTTCATGTGCCTGTATTTACTACCATTTGTTGCCGCTAGCTTCTGGATTTTTTATGCAGATGCGCCTTATACATTCGGTGTCCCAATGGGCGGTATGATTAGCGCGATGAATAGTACGACACAAATCTCAACAGCAGTTGCGTTACTATTAAGCCTCATCATTGTGTATGTAGGCCAAACATCACTTGCCGTGATGCTCGCCTTTTTCTTAAAAAAGCCAACCTTTGTCATCGTCCTTTTTTATGCCATTTCAGTATTGTGCGGACAGCTAGCCGCAAATAATTTAAACTGGCTAAACTGGACACCCTTTGGCGGCGATGCCATTACAGTTACTGCCGATTCATCGTTACTCGCTATTTGTCTTGTATCGTTGCGCTTTATTAGTATTTGTGTTGGTATTACCATCTTATATTTTAGAAAAACAGATATTCATTAAGGGAGGTGCTGTATGTTAATTTATGTGTTGTTAAGTATTCTGGTTCTGCTCCTTCTTTATATTTTATCGATGAAGCAACAACTACGTACGATTCAACGACAGCTAATGGTACGGCAGCACACACATCAAAACCAGCCCCTTCATTTACAATTGCTGCATAGGCAGTTAAATACACTCGTCGCTAGCTGGAACGACGTGCTAGCACATGAGCAGCAGCTACGCCAGGCAAGTGTACGGCAGGAAAATTACTATAAGGAATTCGTATCGAACATTTCACATGACTTTCGCACACCATTAACCGCCATTAAAGGGTCCTTACAGCTACTCGATGTTTCCGCCTTAGACGCCGCACAGCAGCAAAAGTATCAAATAGCACTCGCACATGTCGCGCGCCTTGAAGCATTACTACACAGTTTTTTCGAGTATGCCTATGTGATGAATCAGCAGCAAACACCCCCACTCAAGCCTATCCAGGTGGATGCTTTATTGACCGAAGCAATTGCCGCACATTATGCCGCATTTGAACAACAGAAGATGCGGATCGAATTCGCGACTATAGAGGAAAATCTATGGCTGCTAAGTGATGATGAATGGCTCTCAAGAATTTTTGATAATTTACTGCAAAACAGCTTGAGTCATAGCGCTGAAACATTAACAATTTCCCTTCAAACGACCGAATCACAGTGCATTATGACATTTGAAAACCCTTTACTTCAGCCGCTAAAACAGCCGCCAGAGATGCTTTTTGAACGTTTTTATCACGAGCAATCACAGTCAACAGGACTCGGCTTAGCGATTGTGCGTAAACTCGTTGAACAGCTCGGTGGTAGCATTTCGGCAACGGCGACCAATGATTCATTACACTTTGCACTTATACTTCCTTTTGATAAGTCGTCATCGTTCACAAAAACAGCGGAAATGTGATAATATGATGATAATAAAATGATGTGTATTCTAAATAAAGGTCGTGGTAAAATGGAAAAATATTTTCATGGTCTTGTCGCATTAGCGGCAATCATTTCAATTTTATTTGTCACAAACATCATTAATAGCACGGTATTTCTTATCGGGATTGTGCCTGTTAGCATCATTATGCTAATTGTCGGTACACTCGAAATCAAAAACACACTTGTCTCTGGCAAAGTATAAAGAAAAAGGAATCGCAGCGAATGCGATTCCTTTTTTTAGTTGAACAACGCCTCGTGAAAATGGTAAAATCAACGTCCATCAATGAAAGAGGTGATTGTCATGAACGAGGAAATTTTTGCACTTGAACGCCGTTTAATGAAGCGAACTCGTCAGGATTTTGAGCAATTATTAGCCGATGATTTTTATGAAATTGGTACATCTGGTAAGACCTATACAAAAGGAATTGAACTCGATGCCCTTCTAGAGAATACCGTCGTAACGGAGCTTCCAGATATTTTGAACTTCCGTATCCACGAACTATCTGCCACAGTCATTCAGGCACTGTATGATACTGTGGAATTTTCTGGTCGTCGTTCTCATCGTAGCTCGCTTTGGCGTAAAACCAATGATACGTGGCAATTATTTTTCCATCAAGGTACATCATTTTAAAAAGGTAGGCAGATAGGATTTATCCTACTGACCTACCTTTTTTATTCAAATGAAATTAAAATACGTGTATATTCCCCGCTCGCAAGTAAGTCAAAGCCCTCGTTAATCTCTTCTAAACGAATCGTTTTAGCTATCAGCTCATCCACCGGTAATTTTCCCGCCTTCATAAGCTGAATGTAATGTGGAATGTCTCGGCGTGGCACCGCACTTCCTACATAGGAGCCCTTTAGTGTTTTTTCGCTCGCCGTTAATGTCACATACGGTAGCGCAAAGGTTGCCTTTGGATCGGGTAATCCTGTCGTTGTCGTAACACCGCCTCGCTTCGTAATAGCATAGGCCACCTCAAGCGCCGGTACAACACCTGCCGTTTCGAACACATAATCAAAGCCACCATTCGTTTCCTCTAAAACACGGTCAATAATGTCCGCTTCATCTGAGCGATATGTTGCGGTTGCACCGAGCTCCGCTGCACGAACAAGCTTTTGATCATTAATATCAAGGGCGACAACCTCTCTTGCACCCGCCGCAATGGCTCCGAGTAGCGCGCTAAGACCGACACCCCCAAGGCCAACGACAGCAACTGAGCTCCCAAGTGGCACTTTCGCTGTATTAGCAACAGCACCAACACCCGTAATAACCGCACAGCCAAATAAGGCTAGTTGCTCCGCTGTCAAATCTTCCGTCACCTTTACGAGAGACTGCTTCGACACAACCGCATAGTCAGAAAAAGCAGAAACTCCGATATGGTGATAAATTTTTTCATCCCCATTATGTAACCGAATACCGCCATTTAATAAGGTCCCAGCTTCATTTGATTTCGCCGCGCGCTCACATAAAGCAGGGCGACCTTCCTGACAAGGCACACACGTCCCACAGCTTGGCACAAAGACGCAAATAACCTGGTCCCCCTTCGCAAAATCCGTCACACCCTCACCTACTGACATTACTATACCAGCCGCTTCATGACCAAGCGCCATTGGTACTGGACGCGGACGACTACCATTCACAACAGACAAATCTGAATGGCAAAGACTAGCTGCTAAAATTTTGACGAGCACCTCATCGCGACCCGGCGCATCCAATTCTAATTCTTCAATTTGAATGGGCTGACTTTCTTTATACGGTGTGCTAGCCCCTAGCTTCCTCAGTACGGCTGAACGTATCTTCAAACGAATCAGTCCTTTCATTTCAGTTTTTTATACAATTATTATTTTATTCAATTATATTTTTACACTACTCTTTCGTTAACAACTTCCATGGACAAAAAATAATGCACCCTATTTATTATCGTGTACTGGATGAAGAAAATGCCTTGAATTTAGTAACAGGAAAATGGGAAGAACAAGAAGAAATCGTGTTGTAACACGGATTATCGTTTCTTCGCAATGCTTAAATTTTGCCACTGCTCATCCTTTATAAATTTTGCAATATAAATTATTTGACCAATATGATAACCATAATGGTCCACCTGGCGTTGAATGGCATCAATGACGGACATTTCCTCTTGTCGAATCGTAATGATTTGCGACAAGTTTTCATCCGTCAGCTCCTGTAATGTCTCAAAAACAACTTGCCAACCCTTCTGCCAATCTTCTTCTAATGCGGCACGTGTAGGATAGGTATCCCTAAATTCCGCATCTCGTTTTCGCCAAGATTTCTCACCATCTGTTGTTAAAAAGTCGGTCCATCGTGACAACATATTGCCATGCAAATGCTTCACAATCGTGGCGATACTATTCGATTCCTTCGAAGGATTTACTAACAATTCTTCAAAGTTTAACTGGGCCATTGCCTTTTCTGCTAAAAGCTTTGATTTCTCAAAACTTGCAATCGTGGCCTCTAAATAAAGTTGTCCAAGCATCTCATCACCTCCTCGCATTCTTTACCCTGTTTTTACCATAAAAATGTTATGCTGTAAGTAGATACCATCAAGGAGGGGTTCTATGTATTACGCTTATGCGTTTATGAATGTCATTGTATATATTATTTACGCTGTTTTTCTTATCATTGGTGCACATATGACACAGCCACTATTTGGACTGCTACCACTGCTCGTCTTTTACACAGCGAAATATACGGGCGGCTTCTTTTGGTATAGCTTTTCAAAAATGCGCACCACACAATTATTTAGATGGCTCATTGTATGCGCCGTAGTCGGTTGCATACTGGGCGTTGTTTCACTAAAATATCCAGCCCTTCTTAACATCTCGGCCATTTTATTAGGACTATGTTGTAGCGTATTATTACCTACATACACGACCGTTTTGAAAACTCAAAAAGGTTCAAAAAAATCACAGATGCTCTGGTCAGCGCTTCTTGCATGCTGCTGGTTACTCATCTTAGTGCCCGCCATTACATCTAAACAGTTTTCCTTTGTCTTTTTGTGGATTGGTCTCGCATTCTTTTTCCTACTGTTTCTACCCGTTAAAAATGTGCCAAAGATCATTACACCGACTCGTCCAGCACAGCGCTACACTGGGCTTATTGCCTTTATCGTCTTGAGTGCAATGCTATTCATCGTCAAATTTGTCCGAACCGTTGAATGGCAAACTTACTTTTCAAGCATCGTTTTAGTCATACTCTTTTTAGTGACCTGTGCGATTATGTGGTACTCATGGCATCATGTACGCGCCTTTTCTACAACACTGCATCTATATAGCTATGCAGATGGCTTACTCGTTGCCTTTTTCTTTATGGTCACTGTATTTGAACACTGGCTGACGGCAGCATCCACCCTTCATGTCGTGTACATACCTTATATTATCGGTGTGCTCTTGTCCTTCATTTTGCCGTTCAAGTTCTCTCGCAACACCTTACTACTCATCGTTTTACTATGTAGTTGGGGATTAGTGTATGAACCATTAATCACCGTCGTAGCAATTGGTATCGGTTACAGCCATACAAAATTTGCGGCGGATTTAAATGGGGATTATTACAAAGCAGCTATTCCGGCATTAAAGGAGAATGCGTTATTAGTTAAAAATCGCTTTTATCGTCTTGGCGGTATTTCGATACAGGTCCTCAT
>NZ_HE578958.1:234571-275441 GCF_000307285.2 Kurthia sp. Dielmo | reverse complement strand
TTATTAGTTAAAAATCGCTTTTATCGTCTTGGCGGTATTTCGATACAGGTCCTCATTGTGGCATGCATCGTGAGCCTGTCATGGCAGCGCGCTATTGATCTTCCAGAAGTTATGCACACCGTAATTCCAACAATTCTTCCCGTTATCACTATTGGCTTTAATAGCTTGATGACCATTTTTATTGGTTGGCTCGTATTAAAAAACCGCCCATCTAGCAACTAGAAGGGCGGTTTTTTATATAATTTAAACGGCTTTAATTGTTACATCAATATTACCAGCAGTTGCTTTTGAGTAAGGGCATACTGTATGCGTTAATTCTAAAAGCTCCTGCGTTTGTTCACGTGGCAGACCATCAATATGTCCGACAATCTCCACTGCTAAAATAAAATCAAATGGTGCTTTTTCAAATAAGCGTACAGTCGCTGTAATTGATGATTTTTCTTTAATCCCTTTTTGACGCTTAATCAAATCAAGCGCGCTATTGAAGCAGGCACTATACCCTGCAGCAAATAATTGCTCTGGATTTGTCGCATCTGCTACGTTTGAACCTGGAGGCGCAATCTTCACTTTAAATGATTTATCATCAGCAATCGATTCACCACTGCGGCCACCAACATTTAACATTTTCGTTGAATAAATTTCTTTCATTTCTTTACACACTCCTTTTAGTTACGAACAATTAGATTGTACACAATTTAATTGTGTTTGACAAGTAATTAGCTTCTTTCTAAAATAGAGTGGACTGGAGGTTTTACGATGAATGCAAGTTTAGATAATCAGCTTTGTTTTTTATTGTATGTATCATCAAAGGAAATTATTAAAGACTATACTGCTCGCCTGAAACAGTATGATTTAACGTATACAGGCTATATCACAATGCTCGCCTTATCCCATGAGGAGCCAATGACAATTAAAGAGCTTGGCAGTAAACTCTTTTTAGATTCGGGGACACTTACACCACTGCTAAAACGCTTAGAAACACATGGCTATGTAACACGCGCGCGTTCAAAAGAGGATGAACGAAATTTACTCGTTTCACTTACAGATGAGGGATTCACATTACGAGAGGAACTTGGCTGTATCGGTGAAGATGTGTTTGAAAAGTCTTCTTTAGATACAGAGCAGGCAAAAGCATTACATGCGATGTTAAGCCAATTTGTCGCAAGCCTAGACAAGTAAAAAAAAGGTGCCTTCGTGCGCCTTTTTATTTTACCTAAAAATGGCTAAATATATAGTTAAAGGTTATTCTGTGTTATGCTATGAAAGTGAAAATACGAAAAGAAAGTTAGAGGAAGTACTTTGAGTAATTATCAATTTTTAATGGCAAAGCATGCCTGCATGGAAAGTGAGCGTTTATTTCTACGCCCCGTTACGATGCATGATGCAGTGGATATGTTTGACTATACGTCAGACGAAGAAACGACACGCTTTTTGTATGAGCCGCATACGGAGCTGCAACAAACAGAAAAAAATGATTGGCAACTATTTTATGAAAGAACCTATCGGCAAATATGCACTCGTTTTAAAAGAGTCTGGTAAGATGATTGGTGCTATTGAGTTTCGGGTAGATGACTGGAATAAGAGTGGGGATTTAGGCTTCACCTTAAATCGCCGTTTCTGGGGAAATGGCTATATGACAGAAGCCGGGAATACCTTACTTCATTTAGCATTTACAATTTTAGAGCTAGAGCGCGTCCATGCTGCCCATGACGTCAATAATCCGATGTCCGGAAATGTATTACGCCGCTTAGGTATGACACAAGAAGGGATACTGCGTAAAAGTGAAATGATTCGTGGCACACTTGCAGATAGTGCGTACTATTCGATTTTAAAAGAAGAATATACCATCCGTTTCTAGCGCTTTTATGCGAGCCGAAGAAGCTGATATTAAGCGATATAAAAAGGATAGCTGAACGGAGAAATTCCTTTAGCTATCCTTTCTTTATGTATTTTAATAATTCGCTTAGCTATACCGCATCTAAATATTTAAGCACCCATATACCTACACCTAGAGCTACAAACACATAAAATGCGATTTTCGTTTTATTACCCGATTTCTTTTCTTCCATCTAATGACGACCTCTTTCTAATTATGATTATGATTATGATTATGTTAAATTATACCTTAACAAATCAATGATAGAAGGAATACCCCAATATTTCAGTACAATTCTTACTTTAAATACACATTTTTCGAATAAAACAACTTATCACAGCAACTTTTTTTCAAGCACTATTTTATGTAGCCCATTTTTATCTGTATATGTGCTCATCACATCAAATCCACTTTTAATATTTAAAATTAGCATATTCCGCCATTTATTCATTGTTTTCGTTTGGACAACATGACAGCCCTGTTCCCTTACATACTGATGCTGGATTTCCATTAGCTTAGAAGCAATACCATATTTTCGATACTTTATTTTCACGCCGCCTAGCCAGCTATAAAATGTATAAGTATCGAGTTCATAGCCCATCTTATAACCAATCACTTGATTTCCTTCCATTGTCGTAACAACGACTAAACGAGGCTTGCTTGTCATTTTATTAATTAACTCATCCGCTTCGCCGTAGCTATCCTATTTATTATCAATCGTCACCTGGATTTTGTTATTTTCAAACGGATAATTATATAAAATAGGATTACTCTATATCGTATAGCGCACAATTCTAATCGTACCGTCTTCCCCCTGTTGTTCATGTTCAAAAAATTGTTCAAAACGTTCCCTATTGTCGATTTCACCATGTAATTCCACAATATCACTCACTTTCACAACATAAGCATTTGTGGCATCATCACTACACGCTGACAGTACAAATAAAGAGCTTAGCGCTAAGAAAACCATCGATTTTTTTAACATATGAAGCTCTCCTTTATTTTCCAATTCCAACCACAATACCATATATCATTTGAAAACACTATTTGATTGAAGGCATTAAGATTTATTGTAAGACGACAAATTTTATTTGGGCATCACAAATCATTAAATCTAAATCACCAATCACCTCAAGAAGCGTGTTTTGGCTACGACATATTTCTGAATATGCGCCAACTGCATGTCATTTGGCTTGTTGGATTAATAAGCATTTGCTTCGTTTAATCATTATCACAAATAAATACGATTTATATGGCGATAATTGTGATGCTTTGTTAACCACTTCATTAAAAAACAGCCCGTTTCTAACCCGTTTTGCCGTATTTTGGGTTCATTTCGGCGCTCCGAGGGGCATTTTCCACACAGCGCTCGTTCAGTTTTGGATCTTTATGTCGCATTTTTTTATTACTTGAATAAATGACAGCACACACGCTTTTTTGAGCAGTACATAATCAAAAACAGCCCGAAATTCACGAAAATGGGTTGATTTTCGGGCTCTAGCGGCTAATATACGCCCTTTTCATTCCTTAAAAAATAGTCTTTATTTGCGCTAGAAGTAGTAAATAAAAATTTTCGTTGACAGCATATGCACGATGGTTAATACCCTTCTTTCTTTACGTATGCAATTTGCCCTTGTTTGGCACATATTTTCAATTATGTCGTAGCTAAAAGACGCTTCCTGATCAAATGACGATTTTCTAACTGCTTTATTTTTCTCGTTCCAAACAAATGAGGACTCTAGTAAATTTCCCGATTTATGATATGCTGTTAGCATCAACTAACAACGAAAGAGTGGAATTTCATGAAACAGATTACAGCCTTTGATTTTATTTTAAAAAATGGTGAGCGTCTTCATTTTGATGCGGATGATTTCCGTATGATGCACTTTGATCATATCGAACAGCATCAGGACGAACAAATCGTTCAAAATGTCAGCGTCTTTCTTTACCATAATGCCAATCGTTTTGAATCCTATGTCCACCAGCTAGCAGAAGGTGAACAGATTTTACCGTTTGATCGTATCCAACAAACATGTGATATTGCGAAAATTGCTCTTACATACGATGATGATGCACATGAGATCTATCATATCGGCTGGCATGCAGATGCACAGTCAAATAAATACCAAACGAGTATTGTACATCCACGCAGCGGTGATTTATTGATTACCATTAATCCAGATAAAACCGTGACACAGCAATTTGCAGAAGTATTAATGCCTTAATTTGATTTCGATTCGTAGCAGCTGACGCGTTCAGCTGTTTTTTTAACGACAAAAAGAGCCACGCGAATACTCGCATAGCTCTTTTTCACACACGCTGCTTAGGGGGCAAACGTTGTTATAAAGACATCGACACATATTTCGTTTCTAAATATGGCTCGATTCCCTCTGTGCCGCCTTCGCGACCCATGCCCGATTCCTTCATACCACCGAACGGAGCATGTGCGGCTGAAATAATGCCATCATTCCAGCCAACGATACCGTAATCTAAGTTTTCGCTTAAATACGTACCTGTCTTATAGCTTTCTGTAAAGAAGTATGTTGCTAGTCCGTATAATGAGTCATTTGCAATAGCAATTGCCTCATCTAGTTCCTTGAACGTCACAATCGGAATCACAGGACCAAATGTTTCTTCTGTCATAATTTTTGCATCTGCTGAGACATTCGTCAGTACAGTTGGCTCAACGAAGTAGAACCCTTGCTCTTCATCGACGTTATAGCCACCACCTACTGCTGCATCCGCGCCTTTTGATAAGGCATCCTGGATTTGGTCCTGGATTTTATCAAAGCCTTTACGGTTAATGACCGGGCCGACATTGACATCCGCTTCCATGCCATTACCTACCTTCAGCTCCTTTACCTTTGCAACAAGCGCATCTGTAAATGCATCTGCGATATTTTCATGTACAATAAGACGGTTTGGCGACACACAAGTTTGCCCTGCATTACGATATTTTGCAATAATCGTCTGCTCCACCGCTACTGCAATATTTGCATCCTCTGCCACGATAATCGGTGCATGACCACCAAGCTCCATCGTCGCATGCTTCACTGTTTGCGCGCACTGTGATAATAATAATTTACCGACAGCCGTACTGCCTGTAAATGTAATTTTACGCACCGCCTTATGCGATGTGAAAATTTCACCGACCATTGGCGCATCCGCTAGCACATACTGCACCGCATCCTCAGGAATCCCTGCACGATGCGCAAGCTCAATCAGACGAATCGTCGTAAGGGGTGTTTCCTCTGCCGGCTTCACGATAAATGTACAGCCCGCCGCAAGTGCTGGTGCTGCTTTACGTGTCATCATCGCCGCTGGGAAATTCCATGGGGTAATCGCCGCAACGACACCGATTGGCTGACGTGTCACAGATAAGCGCTTATTTGGTACATGTGTCGGAATCGTGCGACCATAAATACGCTTCGCTTCCTCCGCATACCAATCAATATAGCTCACCGCATAATCCACCTCACCAAGTGCCTCTGCAAGTGGCTTACCGTTTTCAAGCGTAATTAATTCACCTAGCTCCTGACGATTTTCACGAATCATTGCAGCCCAAGCTATCAATAATTTCGAACGATCATACGCAGTTAATGCCTTCCATGAAGGAAATGCAAGCTGCGCCTTGTCCACTTTTGCGGTTACTTCCTCTTTTGTGCTCGTTTGAAGTGAATGAATAATTTCACCCGTCGCTGGATTACTTACATGTACAACACCCATGGCCTACACTCCTTCTGCAAATGCTTTATCTAAAATCGCAAAGCCTTTTTCAAGCTCTTGATCTGTAATCACAAGTGGTGTTAAGAAACGAATAACATTGCCTTTAATACCAGCTGATAATAGTAATAAGCCATTTTCATTCGCATACTTTGTAATGCGTCCTACCGCTTCTTTATTCGGCACCTTGCCATCTTTCACAAGCTCTACCGCCACCATTGCGCCAAGACGACGAATATCACCGATGAAGTCATATTGCGTACGGTATGTTTCAAGCTTCGCCTCAATTTTTTGGCCGATTGCTTCTGCTTTTGAATTTAAGTTTTCTTCTTCTACAATATCAATAACCGCTAATGCCGCTTCACATGCAACTGGGCTACCAGAATATGTGCCACCTAATTCCCCAACATCTGATACTTCCATTATTTCTTTACGTCCAACAACGCCACTTAATGGAAGACCTGCTGCCATTGATTTAGACACCGTCATTAAATCCGGTACAACATCAAATTGTTCAATCGCAAATACGGTACCTGTACGGCTGAAGCCTGTTTGAATTTCATCTGCTACGAACACAATATCATTATCCTGACAGAATTTCGCAACCGCTTGAACGAATTTCTTCGGCGGTACGATAAAGCCACCCTCACCTTGTACAGGCTCCATTACAACACAAGCGACCATTTCTGGTGCGATTGTTGAGATGAAGAAATCGTGGAATTGCTCAATAATGTAATCCACATACTCTTCGTCTGTTAGGCTATCTGGTTTGCGATATGTGTATGGAAACGGTGCTTTATAAATTTCCGGCGCGAAAGGACCAAAACCAAGCTTATACGGCTTCACTTTTGATGTCATACCCATTGTTAAATTTGTACGCCCGTGGTAGCCATTTGTAAATGCGACTACTGCTTGTTTGCCTGTATATTTACGTGCGATTTTCACAGCATTTTCAACCGCTTCAGCACCTGAGTTTAATAAAATCACTTGTTTTTCATGTGTTCCCGGTGTGATTTCCACAAGTTTTTCAGCAAGCTTCATATAAGAATCGTACATAATCACGTTGAAGCCTGGGTGTAAAAACTTCTCTACTTGTGCTTGTACTGCTGATACTACCTTAGGATGGCTATGGCCAACATTAAGCGTACCAATAGCAGCTGCAAAATCGATCCATTCATTGCCCTCTACATCGATAATTGTGGCACCCTTTGCTTCTTTTGCAATTGCTGTACAGCCGTTACTAACACCTTTCACCACGTATTTTTGGCGTTTGTCATTTAATTCATCAGTAAGGTTTGTCGTAAGCATTGTTAAGTCCTCCCTTGTTTCTTTTTTTCCTATTATGAAGGATTTTGGTACAATAAAAAGCACCAAGATTTCAAAAAAAGGTACCAGGGGTGAACAGTATGTTGATTCAATTAGACAGAACACAAAAAGGCCGCTTCCTTTATCAAGAAATTTATCGTCAAATTAAACAGCTGATTTTAAATAATGAATTACGTGCCAATACAAAGCTTCCACCAAAGCGTGAGCTCGCTCAGATGCTCGATGTTAGTACAAATTCCATTGCAAATGCTTATGAGCAATTACTTGCCGAGGGCTATATTTATACGATTGAGCGCGTCGGTTATTTTATTGAAGAAATCGAGCAGTTTGATATTAACCCAAATGTCGCAACCACTTTTCCGGCTCATTTACGTGAGCAGCCAGAGCCACCTAAAACTTGGCTGTCCCTCTCTCATATGAATAGTAACGCACGACTTTTCCCGATGCGTAAATGGTTGAGCTGTGAGGCGAAGGTATATGATCGCTATATCGAAGAGCTTGGCGAAATGGCACATACACAGGGCCCCTATGTGCTACGAAAAAATATTGCCGAGCTTATTTATGCAACGCGTGGTGTCAAATGTGAGCCGGAACAAATTGTCGTCCATGCGACGAGCCAAGGTTTATTGGAGCGCCTTATTCGGATTTTGCCGGAGAATCCATCGTTTGCGGTAGAAAACCCCGGCTATGCGCGCTACTATCAATTATTAAAACGTCACCATATTCAGGCGCATCTTGTTCCACTCGATGATGCGGGTATCGATGTCCATCATCTCGAGCAGCTTGATGCCCAGCTCGTGATTGCTACCCCGTCGCATCAGTTTCCAACCGGAACCATTATGCCAATTTCTAGACGTGTCGAATTGCTCAACTGGGCTTCGCGACAGGAGGACCGCTATATTATCGAGGACGATTATGATAGTGAATTTAAATATGAGACGAATCATGTGCCATCCCTTCAAAGCATGGACTACAATCATAAGGTCATTTATATGGGCACCTTCTCAAAAACGCTGCTTCCTGGTATTCGCGTGAGCTATATGGTGTTACCAGTAAAATTACTTGAGAGCTACCGCGAGATGTTTCCACTTGAAATTCAGGCGGTCAATACATTGGTACTCTATACATTAAATGAATTTATTGAAAGTGGTCAGTATGAAAAGCATCTCCGTAAAATGACAAAGCATTTTGAAGAAGTGCGAAGCTGCTTAGTCGCGGAGTTAACGAAGCAGCTCGGCGACCAAATCATCATTTCAGATGTTCCTGCTGGGCTTCATTTTTTAATTGAGGCAAAAAGCGCGCGTAGCTATGATGAGATTGAGCAGCAGGCGGCGAAGCATAATGTAGAAGTGTATACATTAAAGCGTTTTTCATTAAATCCATATCCACTTATTCGCGAAAATCGCTTCATTATTATTGGTTTTGCGTATATCGACATGAAAGATATACCAGAAGCAGTACGTAGGCTTGGATGTGTATTGTTTGATGAATAGCTCTTATAATTAGAAACCGTCGGATTATACCAGTTCTATTTTTTCACTGCATACGATGTTTTTGTATTTTTTTAAGGAATGTGAAACTTTTTATCGCACTAAACCGTATTAATAGGTAATAGTCTGTTCACTTAAGGAGTGACAACGATGCAACCACAACAGCTTATTTCATCTATTAATGACGGTGCTTTTCGCGCCATTTACAATGCGACGATACCCGAGTATCGTGCGACCTATTCATTTGATCAATTTACGGCCATTGCACAAAAAATTCAACACGATACATATACATTACATTATACGATTTCACTGCCACCGCTAAAAAAAATGGTGTGGCTTGATGAAAAACGCAGCAATGCGATTTGTGCCATTTTTGACTCAAAGGGCTATATTCATTTTTTAACGATGAAGCCTTATTTGAGATTTCCTGAGGCCGATCAATGCTTTTCTACAACGCAGTTTGAGTTACCTGTGCGCGGTGAATGGCAGGTCGCTCAGGGCGGAATGAATGAACTCATTAATTATCATTATCCTTTCTCTAGTCAGCGCTATGCCATTGATTTAAAACGGGTCAAAAATAAGCGTTATTTTGAGAATATTGGCAATATGTGTGAAGATTATTATGCCTTTAATGAAGAAATTTATGCCCCAGCAGCCGGCAAGGTAGTGGCTATCGAGGATAACATTAGTGACCAACCACCTGGAGAACGTAATGAACTAAGCACGTTTGGTAACTATATTATTTTGAAGCATGGGCATAGTGAGTATAGTTTGCTCGCCCATTTACAGCAAAATTCGATTCATGTGAAAAAAGGAGATTCCGTACAGCTTGGCGAATTAATAGCGTATAGTGGAAACTCTGGCGATACGACCGCGCCGCATGTTCATTTTCAAGTGATGAATTCGATGGATTTAAATAAAGCGAAATCTTTACGCATTCGCTTTAAAAACAATCTACTTCCAATACAAGGCGATATTATCACTGGCACAATCGAGCCTAAAGAACATATCATTCCCCCTGAAAAACCATTTCTAGGTGGTATTCGTACAATTTTACAATTGTTTAATCGTAGTTAATGATAATTGTATAATTTAATAAATGGTGGTGATATGAATGAAAAAATACATTTTATTGCTTTCCTTTGTTCTTCTATTAATAAGCGGCTGCGCGCAGCAACCGAAAAATATGAATGTCAATGTTGTCGTCGAGCGTTATGATACGGTTCAAGAGGACTACATTAAATTCATGACAGTGAAGGACCAGCAACAAATAAAAGAAGGTAAAAAATTCGTTAAAGAATTAACGTGGTCAAACGAAGCGCCACCTAGAACGATTCCGAATTATCGCTTTTACGATGTAGCAGAGGACAGTGCAGATTTTGACATAAAGCCAGTCATGTATTATGTATGGTTTGATGAGGCAACAGCTACTGCCATCATTTCAAAAGATGACAAAAAAACTTCCGCATCATTAGACAATGCACAAGTAAATGACATGTATGATTTATTAGTCACTTCATCGAAAAAATAACAAAGAGGCTTGGATTCTCGAACTGACCTAAAAATCTGAGACAACATAAAAAGAAAAAGACACTTTCAAGGGTATACAATCTTTGGAGGTGTTTTTTGATGAGCAAAAAACTTATTGAACAGAGATTTCACAGCGAAGCGCCCACTTCAAAAGCTCGTAACCGATGTGACCTACTTACCTTTTGGGGATAAACTATTCTATCTTTCAATTATTATGGATGTATTTAATCGAGAAATTATTGCGTATACGATTCATGATAAACGAGACACCACGTCCACATTGGATACGTTAAGCTACAAGATCTACCACCAGGTTGTGTACTTCCTAGTGATCAAGAATCGGTATATACTTCGCATGAATACCAGCAAACGGTCAAAGAAAACGGCGTTATCATGAGCATGTTCCGTAAAGGCACGCCCGCTGATAACACCATCATTGAAACGTTCCACGCCAGTTTAAAATGCGAAACGTTTTATCTTGAAAGGCTTTTGAGAACAACAAATGACCTTGTCGTTCAAACCGTTCAATCATACATCAACTACGATAATCATACGCGAATTTTGGCAAAGTTAAACCACCTTTCTCCAGTTCAGTACCGGAAAAAGGTGGCGAAACAAGAATTTGACGGCGACTCCTAGGGGAATAGCATGAGTGGAAGACCCCGCAGTGAGCTTGCGAGCGAGGAGGCTTCCGCCATGCCCCAGGAAAGCGTCCGTCAAATTCAGCTGAAAGAATGTGTCTTTTTTCTTTGTCTCACTTTCGCGGGTCAGTTCCTATGCCAAAGCCTCTTTTTATTATAAATAATCTTGAATTAATCGACGTAAATCCTCTTGTAATGTAGGTAAATCCTGCTCTGTAAATGTGAGCCCCACATACGATTCATCCACATCAAATGCTTCCGATAAAAAGCTCGTAAATCCACGTGCCTTGCGGTCAACTTGGAATAATACTTCTACTTTATGCGATGTTTGATTCACAAACACGACTTCTAATTCATCTAAATAGCCGCGGAAGGGCCCAGTTGTTGGCACAAATTCATATTCCTGCACGAAAGAATGACGTGTATTCATACGTAATCCAGCCTTTTCACATTCTACCTCACGTAGGCGGAATCCTAAATTTTTCACTGCATCAATGACCGCACCCGCTAGACGTGTTGGACGAATCGCTACTGCATCCTTATCACTTGGATCAACGGCATGCTTAATATCTAGTCCCGTATTTAACCAAGCACGTGTACGGCCAACTGTTGCGGGGGCATCATATGGTAAATTAAATGAAAATGGTAATGATTTTTCCTCGCCTGCTTGAATACTGAAAGGCTCCGTTATTTTTTTCTGAAATATCGTTGCGGTATCCTCATATTCTTTATCACCTGATTTATTCGTAAAATTAATATGAAGGGATAAATAAATGGCATCAATACGTTGCTCCACATTGCCACCTTTAATATGAATGTCACCCTGTACTAAATCACCCGCTGTATACGTGTCATGGTCTAATACAGTATCAACTGTCGCAGCACCTACCCCAAAACTCGCTAATGCCTTGCTAAAAATCATTATTTTTTCCTCCTACATAATCGCTGTTTCTTATTATACGAATGAGCTTTTGAAACGTTTCAAAAATTACGCTATAATGCGAAAAAGGAGTGAATTTTTTGAAAATTAGTCAATTAACAACTGAATCGGTCGAACAAGCGGCTCGCTTATTAAATGCGTACCGCGTAGCCTTTCATCAGCCAGCTGATTTATCACTTGCCCGCTGGTTCGTGAAGGAGCGCTTAAAGCAAGATGAGTCGGTTGTCTTTTTAGCCTGGCTCGGTGAGGAAGCGGTTGGTTTTGTGCAGCTCTATCCGATTTTTTCGACCATCAGCCTAAAACGCGCTTATATTTTAAATGATTTATATGTAGCGAAAGAAGCGCGAAAGCATGGTGCTGCCACACAATTAATTGAAGCCTGCTATACGTATGCGAAGGCGCATAATGCACGCTTTGTCGCCCTAGAGACCGGTACAGAAAATGACAATGCCCAAAAGCTCTATGAAAAAATGGGGTTTATAGAGGAAACGGATGTTATGCATCTCATTAAATATTTTGACGAACACGAGTCACCTTCGCCAAATAGTTGAATGTCCGTCTTTTTTTACGCCGAATGTAGTCATTAAAACTTAACAACAACCTAATTTCAGCGTAAAATAGAACTATATTGGACAGCTAGAAGGGGTGCCGCATGGAAGGGATTATCAGTATTATTACAATTACTGCCTCGCAATTATTTCAACTACTAGGAGTTATATTTTTCTTCGGCTTTTTATTAAAATGGCTCGGTGAACAATCATTGGCTCATTATACATATGGTAGTAAGCTTTTTAACTTTATGTCTTTTATCGGTACACCTGTCCATGAATTTGGGCATTTTATTATGTGTAAAATTTTCCGCTATCAAGTAGAGGAAGTCATTTGGTATCAAAAACCGAATAATAGTGGCACACTTGGCTACGTTAATTTTTCGTATAATCCAGGAAGCATGTATCAGCGCATCGGAAAATTTTTCGTTGGCGTTGGTCCTCTATTTTCAGGACCTGTAGTCATTTTTCTATTGCTTTATTTTTTACTGCCTGACGCCTATCATGCAATCTCTACTCATATTGGTATGATTTCAACAACCTGGAGCCTTCATACATTTGAGCAAATTTTGCAACTAAGTTGGACATTCCTTGTTGCGCTTTTTAATGTCCACAATGCGTTAAGCTGGCAATTCTACGTTTTCATCGTATTAGCTTGCTCGATTGCCGTCCATATTCGGCTAAGCAAACCGGATTTAGAGAGTGCAACAAGTGGCATTGTTGCCATTACCGTTTTATTACTACTATTAAATATCGTATCGCAGTTTTTTCATCTATCGCTATCCAATCATATTTTGATCTACGTTGCGCATTTTAATGCTTTTTATATTTCGATTATGATTGTGATTACCGTCATTTCGTTACTCTTTTTTATGACGAGCATCATTTGGGGAACGATGAAAAATCGTACAGCATAAAAAGAGGATGCTAATAGGGGCATCCTCTTTTTTGTGCTTAATAATGTAGAAACGCTTCTTTTGTTGGGTATGATAATTGTGTCCCACGTTTTTGTACGGCCTGTGCCGCATAGAAGTTTGCCTTTTTCAGTGCTTCTTCTATTGAAGTCCCTTTTGTAATATAATGCGCAAAGCAACCAATGAATGAATCCCCAGCACCTGTTGTATCGACGGCTTGGATTTTTTCGCCCTCAATTACGTGGCTCTGTGTCGCTGTCATCCATAGCACCCCTTTGTCTCCTAATGTAACGATTAGATTTTGAACGCCTTGATCGATTAACGTTTGTGCTGCTTCTTTAATTTCCTCAAGTGTCGCAACCGGCATATTCGTTAAAATACCTAACTCTGATTCATTTGGCGCAAAATACGTGCACTTCGTTACATAATTAATATCAAGCGCTGGATTCGCTGGTGCTGGGTTTAACAGAACCGGAATATCGAATGCATTCGCGATATCGATCGTTTTATAAATCGTTTCAAGCGGAATTTCTAATTGTAAAATGATTAACTTCGCTTCTTTTAATTTTTCCTTATAGCCTTCTACTACATTCGGTGTTAACTCACTATTGGCACCTTGAATGATTAAAATACGATTTTTCGCATGTGGATCAACAAAAATAGGTGCAACACCACTCGTTTTTGTGCCAACCTCAACGGCTTCTGTGCGAATACCGTTTTTCTTGAAGTTTTCAATGGTATTTTGACCGAATAAATCATTTCCTACTTTTGTAACCATTAAAACATCTGAACCTAGGCGAGCTGCTGCGACTGCTTGATTCGCACCCTTACCACCACAGCCCATTTCAAATTCAGGCGCTTCTAATGTTTCGCCCTCTTCAGGCATACGTTCTAAATACGTGATTAAATCCACCATGTTTGAGCCTACTACTGCAATATCCATTTTAACTTCTCCAATCTGTGATTATTTCATGCCAGTTATGACAGTAAATGATCGTTTTTCATGCGGTGCTAACTGAATAAGTGAACCCGCTTTTTGTGCCGCGCTATAGCCCTCTGGTAAGCAAGTTGCAGGTAATGCAAAAGCTGCAACTTTTTGATCGGCGTTATGCAATAACCATCTTGTTGTGTACGGGAATTCAGCTGTATTGAAGCGAATGAAAAATTGTTGATTGTCTTTTTCCATTTCAAACTCTGCTTGTTCTATATAGTTGTTTAAATTTTCACCGAAGAAACAAATTTCAGGGTCATACATATCCGGACGCTCTAATTGCCCAATCATTTCTCCCGACTGCTCAAGCTCTTTCATATACGCTGTCCACTCTGCTGTTGGATTTACATGCCCTGGAATCGACGTGCGTAAACGAAAGGCCTCGTTTGGAATATTTTGTGACATTTGTGCATTATCTATATAAGCATAATTCATGTGACACATATATTGAAGTGGCATCGGTTGATAATTTGATAAATTTTGAACTTCTAAAGAAATTTGTAACTGTGTGGCATCTTTATACATTGTCACATTTGGCACTGCTTGATAATGGTGACCAAATCCTTTTACATATTCGAATTCACTAAACAACGTAATTTTTTCCTCTGAAAAACGTAGATAACTCATCTCCATCTGTGAACATGGAAACTCTCCATGTAATGGATGTGTATCTTCCTCTCCCGGACAGCCATTCGCTAAAAGTCCTGAATGAAAGGCGAAACAGCCATATGTGTCAACAATTTCACTGCCTAATTTAGGCTCCTTAAACATATGGTCCATCGTAAGGGATACATCATCAAACACGACATCCCAAATAATTTGACCATAGAAAGGTAAAATCGTTGTAAACCCTTTTGAATTGATTAAGTTAACTGCTTCAATTCCAGATGAATATTTAAAAGTTTCTACTTTAAAATGTTCATTTTCTAGAATGGTTTTCTTATTAGATGAAAAATCCTCTTTTTTCAAATAATACGTAAACATCTAAACAAATCCCTTCTATACATAGGTTATACATTTTTATGGCGTAGTTGATCGATTGAATATACAAGCACGACTAAGAAGCAAATTGCCGCTGTAATGAATGAAAATTGTAGTGAGCCTGACATATCTGAAATCAATCCTTGTGCAAGTGGAACAAATGCACCACCAATAATTGTCATTACGATAATAGCCCCAGCAGTTTCCGTATGGCGTTTGTCTTTCACAACATCTAATGTTTTAGAGTAAATTGTTGCCCAACATGGACCGAATAAACCACTTAATAAAATCGCCATATAAATCGCCGATTCATTGTGGACGAATGTAACATACAGTGCAGTTAACGTCCCCAAAATAGAGAAGCCAATCAGCACTTTCGTTGGCGAAATCTTACTCATAATTAAATTCGCAGCAAATTTCCCAATAAAGAAGGCCACAAAGCTATAAATCATAAAGGTTGAAGCACTACGTTCATTAATTGTTGGATCTAGATGCATCGCTAGTCGAATTGTGAATGACCATACCGCTGTTTGCATCCCTACATAGAAGAACTGTGCCACAAGCCCTTTTAAAAATTCTTTATTAGACGCTAAATATTTTAAAGTTTCTGTAATTTTAGCATTTTCGATTGCGGCTTTTACTGGCTTACTTTTCGGGAACTCGGTAATTAAGAAAATAATTAACGCAACAACTAAAATCATTACTAAAAATTTGTAAGGTAGTAATGTTTTTTGAAGCATTTCGGCGGCAAAAATAGTTTGCTCTGCCTCACTCATGCCCCTCATTTGCTCCTCTAACGTTGGACCATTACCAAAAACTAAATACTTCCCTAATACAATTCCTAAAATAGAGCCTAGTGGATAAAATGTTTGGCTAATATTTAAGCGCAATGTTGAATATTTTTTTGGACCAATTAGTGAACTATATGTGTTAGCAGATGTTTCAAGGAAACTTAAACCAACCGCGATAGCAAATAATGCAACTAAGAATACTGAATATGTAGCGAGATGTGACGCTGGGAAAAATAATGAACATCCGATAATATAACAAATCAAACCAATTAAGATGGCGACCTTATACGATGTTTTCTTAATAACTAACGATGCTGGAATCGCTACGATGAAATAACCAGCGTAGAATGCACTCTGTACGAATGCGCTTGCAAAATCACTTAGCGTAAAAATATGTTTGAACTGTGTAATTAAAATATCATTTAAACTCGCCGCTGCACCCCAGAGCGGGAATAAAATAGAAAGTAAAATGAATTGAAAGATTGGTGTTTTATCTAAATACCCATCATCTAGTTGATTCGATTTCATTTTAATTAGATTAAACGGATTTGGTTTAACTGTATGTTCAGCCTTTGTTTTAACTGTGCTCATTGCATTCCACCCCTTTATTATAAAAGCAATTTCTTACATTAAAGCGACACCATTACTTGCACCAACACGTGTTGCACCTGCTGAAACCATTACTTCAAAATCTTCTTGTGTACGAACGCCACCTGAAGCTTTTACCGCTACCTCCGTTCCAGTACTATCAGCCATTAGCTTGACATTTTCAGCCGTTGCGCCTGCTGTTGAGAAACCTGTAGATGTTTTAATAAACTCTGCTTTTGCATTTGTTACAAGTTTTGATACCGCAATAATTTCTTCTTTTGTTAATAATGCTGTTTCGATAATTACTTTTGTAAGCGCTTTACCTTTTGCCGCATTTACGACTGCTTCAATGTCTTGTTGTACAACATCCAAGTTATTGTTTTTCAGTTCACCAATATTGATAACCATATCTACTTCTGTTGCACCATTTTCAATCGCATTTTGTGTTTCAAAAACTTTCGTTGCTGTTGTATTAGCACCTAGTGGGAATCCAATAACTGTACAAACTTTTACATCTGTGCCTGCTAATAATTTTGCACATAATGGCACCCAATACGGATTAACACATACTGAAGCGAAATCATGTTTCTTTGCCTCTTGTGCTAATTTTTCAATCATTGACTGTGTTGCGTCTGCTTTTAATAATGTGTGATCAATATATTTACTTTTGTTCATTGTAAAATCCCCTTTTCTTTTAATTTTATTCAAAATTTAACATAAAAAAGCACAAATGTAAAATATTTATTTTACATTTGTGCCAATTGCTAATATTCTAATAACTTCATCGCTGTCATACTATCTGTAATTAAAACATTGGGAATTCCTTGTTTGAGAGCAGTATAAATCCCTTCTAGTTTCGCTTCACCATTCGCAATTAAAATACTCATTGTACTATTTTTCAACTGTTTTAATGAAATACCAAATGTCCGAGAATCTAGCTCTTCTAGCACAATTTCACCTTTTTCATCAATAAAGCGTGAGCAAATATCACAAATCGCATGTTTTTCCAAATAAGCATATTCTTCTTCTGTGATGGCATTCGTTTTATATAGCAATGAATTCTTCGATACATTTCCGATCGTGTACAATGCAATATCTACATTTGCCATCTTATCACTAATGTATTTAATTTGGCGCTCCTCCATCATGGCATGCTTCGTTTTTTCGGAGCCAAATATAATTGGTAATGGGACATATTGACCTTTTGCGTGAAAGTTTTTCACAAAATCCATCATAATTTTTTGATCATGAGTATCAGCATGAATTAAATTCATACCACCTTTAAGTTGCACAATTTCAATGCCTTGAATGTCTTTTGGTTGCAGCTCTTTTGCCATATGATATAACGTTTCTCCCCAACTAATACCAATACGCATACCATCTTCTACTACCTCATTCAAATAAAAACTTGCTTCTTTTCCAAGTGCCGTTAATAAATGCTCTGTATTCGTCATCGAATGATTCGTGTATGCTACGCGCACATCCTTCAGCCCGAATATTTCTTTTAACCTTGTTTCAAGTGAATGAATCGCCTCTACTGGTTTTTTTATCGTAATTTGAATAAACTGCTGTTCTTTTGCATATTTTAAAAGTTTAGAAATAGTTGGCCGAGAAATATTTAATTCTTTTGCAATTTCTTGCTGAGTTTTATCATATTCATAATACATTGTTGCCACTTCAATGCTTAATAAATCTTTATCCGAAATCAACTTAATCCCCCTATTCATTTCAAATTTTATCATACACGAAATTTTATTAAACAGAAAAAATTTTTACAAATAATAAGTGTTATTCCCTATTAATATAGAAACTCATGATTTTTTTCATAATATTCCGTTTAAAAAGCACCCAGCTAATGACTGTGCTCCTCGCGCAATTTTTATGCCATTATACTCATTATGACTTTAATTTTTTTACTTTTTCAGCAATTTACTTTTACAGAAAATGATAATATTTTTGCATCAAAACACTATAATGACAGTGCTTTTCATAGTTGAAAAATGCGTTTTTTGTAGATTTTAATTATCATAAAGTAGAAAATTTTATTTTTTTCGATAAAAAATGTTGCTTTTTGGTATACTTTCAAATATTATTACATCAAGAGGACGTCACAAATCCTTCACAACCACACAAAAAAAGGGGGGCAACCTTATGGAACAAAATTTAGACCGTCAACTTCTAAAAGAAGAACAAGAAAACAAACAGGCGGCAACGGGGCAAACAAGTTTCACGGAACAAGAGTATGTTAATATTTCTGAAAGCTCAGAATTTAAAACGCTTTCAAAACGTAAACTTGGCTTCATCGTACCGATGAGTATTTTATTCTTCGTTATTTATTTTACACTGCCATTATTATCATCATTCACTGGCGTATTAGACGGAAAAGCAATTGGAGAGGTTACATGGATTTGGATTTATTCACTAGCTATCTTCATCATGGTATGGACATTCACTATTATCTATGTAAAAAAAGCCGCTTCATTTGATAAAGATGCAGAGGCTATCAATGATAAGGCAAAGGCTGGTGGATATAAATGAGTATTATCGGGATTTCTTTCTTCGTCGCAATCGTAGGTTTAACACTTTTTGTGACATACTTAGCTTCAAAGAAAAACAATTCAGCAGCTGACTTCTATACAGCAGGCGGCGGCTTAACTGGCTGGCAAAATGGTATCGCTATCGCAGGTGACTACCTATCTGCCGCTTCATTCTTAGGGATCGCAGGTGCTATCGCCTTATTCGGTTTCGATGGTTTCTTCTATAGCTTAGGATACTTAGTAGCATACTTAGTAGTACTTTACATCGTGGCTGAGCCATTACGTAACCTTGGTAAATTCACATTAGCAGATATGATTACTGCACGTTTTAATCAAAAGAAAATCCGCGCAACAGCAGCTGTTAGCTCAATCGTAATCGTATTATTCTACATGATTGCACAGCTTGTAGGTGCCGGTGCATTAATCCAATTATTATTAGGAATCGACTACAAATATGCAGTTATTTTAGTAGGTATTATGATGACAATCTACGTATTATGGGGCGGTATGGGCGCAACAAGTTGGGTTCAAATCATCAAAGCCGTATTACTAATGATTGGTACAGTTATTATCTCCGTGTTAGTTTTAGCAAAATTCAACTTCAACATTTTAGAAATGTTTGCAACGGTTTCTGAAACAAATGGTAATGGTGGTGCCTACTTACAAGCTGGCCTGAAGTATACAAATGGTATTGATACAATGTCAATGATGATTGCATTAGTACTTGGTACAGCTGGTTTACCACATATCTTAATGCGTTTCTTCACTGTAAAAGATGCAAAAACAGCTCGTTCCTCAATCAACTGGGCAACTTGGATCGTAGGTTTATTCTACATCCTAACAATCTTCTTAGGCTTCGGTGCTGCGGCATTCGTTGGCTCTGAAAAAATCTTAGCTGCAAACCCTGCAGGTAACATGGCTGCGCCGTTATTAGCACAAGCTTTAGGTGGCGACATCTTAATGTCATTCATCTCAGCAGTAGCCTTCGCTACAATCTTAGCGGTAGTAGCAGGTCTTGTATTATCAGGTGCTTCTGCATTCGCACATGATATTTACGGCCAAGTTATTAAAAAAGGTAATATTACGGAGAAACAACAAATGGTTGCGGCTCGCTGGGCATCAGTTGGTGTATCAGTATTCTCAATCGTCTTAGCTTTATTCTCTCAAACATTAAACGTAGCATTCTTAGTATCACTTGCATTCTGTATCGCAGCATCTGCGAACTTACCAGTAATTATCTACACAATCTACTACAAAAAGTTCAATACAACTGGTGCGATGTCAGCAATGTTATTCGGTTTAATCTCTGCGCTTGTATTAGTAGCAATGAGCCCGAACGTATGGGCACCTGAAGCTGGTAAAGCCATCTTCGTCGGCGACCCACTATTCCCACTAACGAACCCAGCAATCATCTCGGTGCCACTTGGCTTCCTAGCAGGTTGGATTGGTTCAATGATTGGTGAAAAAGCAAATGCTCGTAAATACGCTGAAGTTAAAGTCAATGCAACAACTGGCTTAAACGTAAGTGATTCCGTAGATCACTAATCAAAAAAAGAGGCTTTGGGGATTTCCCCAAGCCTCTTTTTTTTGATTAGAATGTCGATAACCCCGTAAATTCTTGAATACGATACATTACGGTTTTCCATAAAGAGCCGTCCGCAAATTCCTCGTAATCAACAGTATATATGCCGTCTTGATTTGTCCACAAACGCTCAAAATAAGCATTCATATCACGCGCTGTCTCTTTTTCTTTTGGCATCGTCATATATAAATCGGTTTCTAAATTATAGTCATCGATATTACGACGTGTAAAGTTGGCCGAGCCACCAATTGCTGTAAATGTATCTGCTTGATTAAGCATTAAAAACTTACTATGATATTGCTCACCATGCGTATCATACCAACGCACTGTAATATTATCTTCTTTCATTAGCTCATGTGCTACAGGTCGATTTGGCACACCATTTTTCTTAATACCAAATGCATCACGGTTCGCATCTAAAATCATTTGGATATTGACACCGCGCTTGGCAGCATCTTTTAATGCATGAATAATCTCACGTTCTGCAATGTAGAAAACACCAATTTTCAAGGTATCTCCTGCCTTTGCCTGCTTAATTGTTTTGGTTAAAGCTTGTTGGATTTTTCCTTCTGTAACTAGCTTCACGTTAATATCTCCTGCTGGCTCATCTGCTACAAATGAAATATTTTTTGGAAGCTTTTTATCTGACATATGCAAGATTGCATTTTCTGATTCATAAATATCTTTCACAATAGCGCCCTTTACAACAAAGCCGATATTCGAGTGAAGGCTACTACCATCATGCGAAACATTCGCCGATATGACCATTGCTTCTTGTTCATTTAAGACAATTTTCCGGTGGTTCGCCTTAAAGTTCACTAAATCTAAATAGGCACCAACAGACATTTTATCACCATCTGGGTTAAATAAATTTGGTAAAAATCCATTTGTTGATACTGGCCACCATTGTAGATAAGAGCGCCACACACTTGAATAAAGCGGATTCGAGTCTCGTAACGGTGTTAAATTTGTTGTTAATACCTCAATATTTTGCGTAGCTAAATCTTTAAAGAATTGTGGATGAATCGAGCCATAGCCAGAATTTACATTGTCTGTAATAATCTGTATCGGCATGTCCGGCTGCTCTTTACGTTTTTCGATAAGCGCTTTTGTTAATTGCTCTGCACGATTATCATACGTCGCTTTTTGATGATTATAATCATCATTATATAAAAATAAATCAATCACTAGAACTTCTTTTGCCTCATCAATTATTTGAAGCGTACGTTCAAAAAGTTGTTGTTCCATTACAGCTTTATCATTTTTTTCATACGTAATATCTGTTAAAAATTCTACATTGTCAACCTGGTGAAACTTCCCATCAACGGACATTCCTTGTGGTAAAGCCTTTTGCGTATGCCAGTTCCACGCGAATAGTGGAATCAATATGAGGATACACAAAATCACCTTCATTCGTTTTTTCATTCTTTTCCCCCTTTGAATCGTCTTTTATAGTATACCATTATTACCAGCTACTAATATTAGTGTTTTATCATAATTAAAAACACCTCTCGTAAAGTAAAAAAACGCAACCAATTTTGCTGCGTCTTGTTTTGCTTACGATTGTATTTTACTATTAGTTAAAATCGTGTTCACCATCTACATATTTAGATGAAACATAACCGACTTTGCCTTTATATAGCACTTGATACCAGTTCGTATAACTATTTGTGATATAAATTTCTTGATTATTTTTATATTTACCGATTACTTTCGCTTTCGTACTTTTCGAAGCACGAACATTTAAGTTGACGCCCTTGCTTGTGTTTGCATACCCTATACCCACAACACCCGGTACATTTTTAACATAGGTTTTGCTTACGTAACGCTTTTTACCTTTATATAGTACTTGATACCAATTTTTACTATAGCTTTTGATCACTTTTACTTCATCATTTAGTTGATATTGTCCAACTACCTTACCTTTCGTGCTTGCACTTGCACGAATGTTTCGCTTAGCACCTTTTTCAAGGTTTGCATATTTCGTTGTTGTTTTAATTGTTGCTGCCTGGGCTGTTGTAGCTGTTACTGCAGAAGTTGCAATGACAGCAGCCATCGTTAATTTACCTAAATTTTTCATGTAATAGTCACCCTTCCATTTTTGGAACTAATTTCATTATATTGTTTAATTATTAATATGACAAACATAAAATTATCATTTTTAGTTAAAATTAAATGTTTTTTAGAAAAATTTTATTTTTGCAATTAAAAAAAATAAGTCTATTGGACTGATTTTAAAAAGTACTCTCTAATTAAAACTGCGCTTCAATAATGTTGTAACAATTAATTTCTTTCAATCAATTCCCGTAACTTCAATGCCGTATTACGATTTCTCACAGTCAAATGGCGATAAATAGCCTGCTTCATTAGTTTAGACCACATCGTTTTACTATAATGAGTTGTAAAGGAACTACTCCAAAAAATGGCATTACCACAAACTTTGCAGTGCTCATATTCTGAATTAATTTGCGCGGTTAAAGCACGTAAATCCTCCGCTGTATAAGGCGCTAGTACAAAAGCAAGATTATGGCGCCATTCTTCATTTTCACCCCACCAGGAAGGGGCCAATTCGAGCATTTTTTTATACTGCACTGTATCAAGTAGCACAAAATCGAGTTCAAAAAAATGCGACCTGAAAAGTGACTGTAGCGCATCGATACAAGCCTGCTTTTCAAGTGCTGATGATATTAAAAGATTGCCACTGTTAATATAGCTTGAAACATTTTCAAAGCCTTGTATAATAAACTGCTCCTTTAATTCCGTCATACTAATTTTTCTGTTTCCCCCTACATTAACACCCCGCAATAACAAAATATAATCCACACAGATTCCTCCTAAAAAAAATAGGAACCCGTTAGGATTCCTATTTTTCACTATGATTTTTTATACCACACATCTGCATATTGCTCATTTTCCATAAAACGTTTTTTAGCATATGGACAAACAGGAACAATTTTCAATCCATCATGACGTGCTTTATCGACTACTTTATCAACTAATTGCTGGGCAACACCTTGTCCTGAAAGTTCTTTTCGAACACCTGTATGAAGAATAACATAATAGTCTTTTCCTGCAGGTCGTGTAAAATCAATCTCAGCTAACTTATTATTTTCTTCTCCTACATAAAAGCGGCCTTGTTCATTAAATGCTACCACTTACGCATCCCCCTTACGAATATAATGCAGTGCACCAGATGGGCATGTGTCAATAACGCGTGCCACTTCATCAGCACTCGCATTATCTGCTAAAATCCACGGTTTTCTTTTTGTATTAAAGACATCTCCATTGCCTTTTACACAGTTTGCAGAATGCTCACAGATCGATGCGTTAAAAAATATATCAATATTCTCGCCTGAATATTTACGATATCCTTTATCCAATAATTGTTGTTCATTCATCATTTTTCCCCCTCTAATAGATTGAATCTCATTTTCGCCAAAAGAAACAATCTTAAATTCCTTTTCTAGCATATCATTTATTTACGCCAAACGTCGGCATATTCTGGATTACGCTCAAATTGTCCTTTCGCAAATGGGCATAGTGGAATAATTGTTTTATGATCTTCTCGTGCCTTATCCACTACAGCTTTTACTAATTGATTCGCCACACCTTGACCACGTAATTTATCATCTACAAATGTATGATCAATAATAAAAAATTCATCATTTGGCTGTGTAAATGTAATCTCAGCTAAGGTTTCACCTTGATCCTCTACGAAAAATCGTCCTTCTTCTTTTGAAAAATTCATATTCATTCCCCTTTCAAGTCGAATCTGCACACTATTAGCCCCATACAAATTCATGTACATTTTTAAATTACCCGCTTTACAAACAATTTATGCGTGAAACGATTTTATTCCTTTGCCTATATATATAGGAAGAAGTGTCAAAACAAAAATTAACGATAAAAATGGTACAGCATATATCTTCGCAAAATATGTCGACTAGATTATACCATAATAGTAAATAGGATGATAGGACATACGTGTAAAAACAACCGCTCATGGGAGTATAAGAAAAAACAAAATCACGCTGTGGCGCGGTTCCAGTTTTTCGTTGCGAACGGTTAAAAGGGAAATGACGTATTTTGTCCAAGTCCTCATTTTTTGTGAATTTGCAATATTCTTTATATTTACATACACTGAAAGAAATGGTAAAGGACGTGATAACTTTGCGAAAAACATTGGGGCTTAGTATGGGGGCTATTATTTTACTCGTAATGATTGGTATTTATGCTTTTACATTCTTTAATAAGAGCCAATCTGTCGCACTTTCAGATGCAGTGCTTCACACGATTCAACTAAATGTATCGAGTGCAGATATTTTTGTCGAGCAAACTTCTTCGGATTCCATCGAAGTAAAAACCACGGAGACAAGAACCTCAAAATTTGATATTCGTGAAAAATCGAATGGCCAGTTAGCCATCCAACAAAATACAAAGGGTTTTCTATCATGGCTGTCCTTTGGTAGCAAACCTGAAGTGCATATTAGCTTACCAGCTACACAATACGACAAACTAAAAATTCATGCATTAAGTGGGGATATTAAACTGAAAGATATTGCTGTAACATCCGTGCAAATTGAAGCATCAAGTGGCGATATTAAAGCAGATGATTTAAAAGCAGAAATCTATGATTTGAGAACTACTAGTGGCGACATGGAGCTTGGTCAACTAGGTAGTGACGCAAAAGAAGTTTTCATCCGTTCTTCAAGCGGCGATATTTTGGTTAAGACATTAACGACTAACACCTTACTTGCTGAAAGCACAAGCGGGGATGTATCATTTGATACTATCAAACTTGGACGTGGAAAAAGTACCGTGACGGCTACAAGTGGGGATATTCATATCACGCCGATTTTCAGTGAGGATACTTCTCTTTCTATTCATTCTTCAAGCGGCGACCAAATACTCACTAACAAAAATGACAATCAATTTTCATTTACAATCCGCACATCAAGTGGCGATATTCACGTACCATCTAACTATACATTAACAACAGAAAAAGATAATGAAGTCGCTGGCACAACAGCGACTACTTCCTCAAATACACTGACGATGGAAGCAAGCAGTGGCGACGTGAAAATTAAAGATTAAAAAAGATGATGCGCAGGCATCGTCTTTTTAGTTTCATTTATAGAACCTATCACCAACCCTGGTATACTAGCTATGAGCGAAAAAGGAGGAATACGATGTGGCATAAAACAACAACCCATAAACAACTAGACATTAATGGCATGACATATAATGTTACACAAATCGAGGCTAGCGAATCATTCACCGTTCAAAATAAAAAAATTACGAAAGGAACACTTGGTGGTTTTATTAATGATGCCAGTAAATTAAGCCCAACATTTTTTTGTGATGAAGCGACAATTATCGTCGATAGTGAGATTCAAGGCTCTATGTACGTGCAACAAAGTATGCTCATATCCAGTCATATCCAAACAGATGGTTTACTGACAAAAACGCAGCTTTCATTTTGTACACTCAAATCGGACTACGTATCAATTGAAGCTACGACACGGCTACAATTACTCGCACTCCGCACAACGGGCGAAGCATTTCGATTAAAAAGTAATGGTCAACTAAACGATTGTGCATTTCATGGTGACGTCGATATTCAGACAACAACGATCACATTGGCCTCTATGGAATGGTCTGGGAAAAAATTTGTCGCAACTGGCACACTTCATATCCAACAAAGTGATTTAGCAACTGTTTACTGGACAAGTCATGACACCACCATAAAACGTTGCTCGGCACAACTACATACATTGTCATTAAACGTAGGAACATTTATAAATTGTGCATGCCAAGGCATTAGTTTTAACCTACAGTCTGCAACATGGCATGACTGTGACATGTCGATACAGTCACTTCAACTGACAATGAGTGAACTAGATAATGTCACTATTTTTTCACCACTTGGTCAGCTTTTAATAAGCGCACCTTTCATTTCTGGGGAATCTTTTTCACTTCATTTCGAAAAAATAAACAAGCAGCTGAGCAGTGACAGCCCACTTTTATTATCAAAAGATTTTTTAATATAAACTTTTAAATAAAAGGTTTTTATACAATTATTATTTTATCTATTTATACGTATATAATCGCCAATTACCTAAAAAAATCGTATTCGATTCCGTATAATTTACTGTTTTCTTTTGATTTCGTTTACGATAGAATGCACAGGGAATGAGTATCCTGTAGGTGTGGTTCCCTTTTGCGCAATGTTTACTTTCTTCAATGCCTCTTAGCATATTGAGGCATACATGCTATACTAACGAGCAGAGGAGCTGAATTCTTATGAAAAAAATAATTCTTTATGGTTTTGCACTACTTCTATTTTTCGCACTTCCTACACTAGACGCAAATGCGGCAGCAAGCACAGCAAAAGGTGACGCAGCACTTGCACAATTAAAACAACGTCATGGTCAATTTGTAAACATTGTTCCTTCGCATGTAGCTGATACAGAATCTGAGAAAATCATTATTAAATATCGCGTAAAAAATGGTCAAATTTATGCGCCCCATGCAGGAAATACAGCGACCTATAAAAAAATTGCACAAGATGGTAATTTACACAAACGTCTATGGGAAAAATTTATTGTAACGGTCCCTGCTAGTAAACGTCAGCAAGTAACAAACTTTACGGTTTTCACAGATGGTCATAATAATGACCAGGCATTTGTGCAACCAAATGATAGCACATGGAAAACATGGACACTTGCAGTCGATTACAAAGATGCACTTGATCAACCGAATAATTTCTTCGCAACACTTGTCCATGAATCAGCACATCTTGTGTCACTAAATAAAAAGCAAACAAATAATGCAGGGGCGAATTGTAAAAACTTCACATCAAATGGTGTTTGTATGAACAAAGATTCGCATTTAAATCGTTTCTATCAATTATTCTGGCAAGGACCGATTCATAATGATTGGGTAAAAACAGGTAAACAAGCGAATCAATTATATTTAAAATACCCTTCATCATTTGTAGACCAATATGCAGCTGCTTCTCCTGAGGAAGACTTTGCAGAATCATTTATGTACTTTGTGTTCAGTGAACGCCCAACAACAGCAAAAACGCGTGCTGAGCAAAAAATTGCATTCTTCTATAAATATGATTCGATGATTCATTTCCGAAATGCCATCTTAACAAGATTAAATAGCTATTATTAAAAAACACAGACCATCTCACAAAAAGATGGTCTTTTTATATAAATTTATATTTACATAATTGTATAATTCATTGATTTGGAGGGATTAAACTGCTTAGATTTATTTTTTTCATTTTATTATTGGGGTTGATTTGCTTTATACCCCGTACAGAAATTGCACCGAATCCTGCACACGGTGATGCAGCATTAAAGAAGATAAATGACCGGCATGGTGGTACGATGTTTAGCTCGAAAGAATATCCGTATTACGATAGAGAGGATTTCAGTTCTTTAAAAATCTATACTGTCAAAGATCATACACAGCTCATTCATCCTGAAAATGGGCTCGGTTCAAAACAGCATCCGAAACTCACAAAAAAAGTAGTCACGCATGAAAAATTGTGGCAGCGCTTCAAAGCGGTAATCCCTGAACGTATTCGTGAAGATGTGAAAGAATTTGAAATATTCACTGATGGCCATGGTGAGTATTATGGTTCTGTATCCCCGCTTAATTTCATTCAAACACAATGGCGTTTATCCTTTGATATACAGGACTTCACCTATGATAAAAAATTGTCCTATAAAGTTATCGTACATGAAGCGGCTCATTTGATTGGTTTTGATGATAGCCAACACAATAATACCGCAAAGAGTTATTGTACCAACTATCAAATTTTAGAGCGCTGCGCGAATGATGAAGCGTACACGCAATTATTTTATAAGCAATTTTGGACGAAAGAAATGGTCGAGGAATCCTATACATACGCTTACGATTCCGTAGAAAACCGTAGCTATGCATCGACCAAAAATTTTGTTACACCTTATGCAATGAACAATGTGGATGAGGACTTCGCAGAATCATTTAGCTATTTCATTTTTAGTAAGCGCCCTACTGATCTCAAAAAAATAAAGCATCAAAAAATCGAGTTCTTCTATCAATTTGAAGAGCTTATCAAATTACGCAATGAACTATTACACAATATCGAGAGGGATTACCGATGATTAAACAAACAACAAATTATCCATGGGCGCTTTTATTACGCGCAGACCCAGATAAAAAATGATTGAACAGTATATTACTACAAGTAAATGCTTCGTACTCGATCAGCTCGGCGTTATTGTGCTACAACAAGTTACACCAACAATACTTGAAATTAAAAATATTGCGGTGGACGCAGCGCATGAACAAATGGGCTATGGCAAGCAACTGCTACAGTTTGCGATTGATTTTGCAAAAGAGCATCATTATGAACAGCTGGATGTTCGCACAGGCAATTCGAGTATTTCACAATTAGCCTTTTACCAAAAAGCAGGTTTTCGTATCGTTGAAATCATTCCAGATTATTTTACGACACATTATGAAGAACCCATTTATGAGGATGGCATTCCTTGTATAGATCAGCTTAGATTGTCTACAATACTGTAATTTATACAATTATGATTTTATGAAAACATACAAAAAGCAGCAACCCTAACGAAATGGATTGCTGCTTTTTTACATATTAATCTTCTAACACTTTTTCTAACTTCGTATATTGTTCATCTGTTAAATACGGTTTGTATTGTTCTAGCGCTTGTTTTCGTTGTGCTTTAGACATCGATGCTTTTGATGATTTCGCTTGTTTTAATAGCGTTTTGAATTGTTCATCCGTAATCGTCGTGCTACCTGTAGTATCTGTTGTGTCTGTACCTGTCGCCGCACCCATCGCTTCATTCAACTGCTCCTCTGTCGCAAGCTGGTCACTTGTCGGAACAGTTACCTCTTTCACTTTATCAGAAGGCGTTGTTGAAATGGTGAATTTCACCGCATCGATATTGTTTTTTGCAGAAGCAATATCGACATCATATGTTTGCTTCTTTGTTTTTGAATCAATAACTGTTTGAATATTGACCTTATCTAGCTCTTTTAGCATATCCCCAATATTCACCTTAAACTGCTCATAATCCGGATTATCCTTCGCTAATTTTGCTTGAATATCATCAAGCTTCGCGATATCGTCTTTATTCATTGTAAATGACAACTTGCCATCTTTTTCTTCAAAGCGTTTATCATCCACATCGTCTTTTAAATACTTAATAAACTCTTTTTGTAAATCCTTTTGATATGCAAGTAATTGCTTCATATCTAAATTTTCTACATCTGCAGTGACACTAGAGCCTGTTGTCTCGGCACTATCCTTTGCAAATTGCTGTAAGTCGATATATTTACCATCTAGCTCTTTTAATTTTGATGTATCAACTGCTGCAGAGCTACCACTAAGTGATTGTGTAATATCCATAACAGCTGATAAGAAAGCTGTTGATAAATACATCGCTTTATCGTCACCAATGACGTTAAATGGAATTTCTTGTCCCATCGCATTTACGTTTACATCTACTGCATATTTTGAGTCATCTGGCATTGAATACGAACCGCTAATTTTCATATCATTTAATTGGCTTTTCACCATATTAATCATCGTCGTCGTTTGACTATCGCCACCTGATACAGCGATGTCCTTAAATTTCATATCAAAAGTGCCTGCTTTTGCATCGCCCGCATCTTCCATTGCACCAATGTATTCATCTTTTGGCGATTGTCCACATGCTGCAAGTAATGTCGTTGCTAAGGCAAGACTTGCTAGCTTCCCCATTGTTTTCATTATGCCCAACTCCTTACTATTCTAATAATTTCCTATTCCTATTTTTCTATATTTATAAACGAATTTTCACTAAAATAAGTCCAAGGGTGAGCGTTTTAGCTTATATGATGAATCGATATCCTTAAATTCATTATAAGTAAAAAGTATTTTTTTCCTTATTCCTTTGGTTTACTATGTTTGTATAACGGCTATATATAAAGTTGTGTTGCACAACAGATATCGAAATTATCTGACTATATCTTTATGATTGTTTAATTATTTCGGAAAATGGTAATATATATGTAGTAATGAAAGAGGGCGATTTTTTTGAAACGTATTATTCGACATGCAACATTAGATGACGCAGATCAGATTGCGGCGATTCATACCGTTTGTAAAGCTGATTTGACGAAGCCGATTACGAATCAAAACAGCCAACGTTCTAACACTGTCGGGACGGGCGGTACACCTATTCGCTTTGAATATGATATCGCATTATGGAAAATTTATTTACAGGACCCTGCATATAAAGTAATGGTCCTACAAGACCGTATTATTATCGGCTTCATTGTAGCACATCAACCTGCACATACGGATTCATGGCTTATTGCAGATGCTGTTGTATTACAGGAGTATGCAAAACCACATGATCGAGAGATGTTGTATGAATCATTAATGAAGGAAATTTATCCTGCCGTTAATCATCCTCCGCAATTAGTGGAGTCATTATAAGAAGTACGAAAAGAACTGCCTCGTTGCGGTTCTTTTTTATGTTATATTTTAACTATTAGGAGGGATTTCATGGAAAAATATTGCTGTTTTACAGAGGGTTCAAATTGGTTCCGTTACCGCGCAGCCGCGATTATTATCGAGGAGGGCTGTGTATTAGTAGCCGGCAATGAAGTGGCTAATTATTATTATTCTATTGGTGGTGGCGTTCAGCTTGGTGAGACCGCAGAACAGGCTGTTGTACGTGAAGTATTTGAGGAAACGGGTGTCCATTATGACATTGATCGACTTGCTTTTATTCACGAAAACTTCTTTCCTGGCGATGGCTCGATCGAAGGATTTTCATGTCATGAAATTGCCTTCTACTTTTTAATGAAACCTCGTGGTAAAAAACAAGTGAATAGCACTGGTTACTGCACCGAAGGGAAGGAAGAAGTCTATTGGATTCCAATTGATGAACTAGCCAAGCATGCTGTTTTCCCAACGTTTTACGCAGAGAAGCTACGTAATTTACCACAAGTAGTAGAACATATTGTAACGAAAGAGGTGGATACAATTGAATTTTAAAGATACATATATAGATGCACCTCTGTATGAGGAGGATTCTATTATAAAGCATTATTATGATGCTGAAATGCCATCTCGCTATAACAGTAATTTTATGCTCTTTAAGCACATGCCAACGCTAGCAGAGTTTCAATATTACGAACAAAAACAACTTGATTTTCATCAGACACATCAGATGAAGCATCGCCGTTTTCTGTTTCCGGAAAATCAGCAACTTCCAACTGCATTGCTCGCCTATATTGAAGCACAACACTATGTCGTTGGCTCACTTGAATTATATGCGATGTTGCCGATTGAATTTAATGGCTCCTCCTTTAATGAGGAGGTAGTTGTCCAGTATGTAGATGACGCATTGTTTCCTTCTTTTTTGACGTTCCAATATATGGTTGACCTCACATATGGCGAAATTTTTGCCACAGAGAAGCAGCATCTACTCAAAAAACAATTTAACGACTCATCAATTCAATTTGTTGTTGCTTTACTTGATGGACAAATTGTTGGTTCATTACTATTATTTTTAACAGCTGATACGGTAGAGCTAGATAGCTTCGTTATCATCGATTCCTTACAACGACGTGGAATTGGCTCAACCATGCAGCAATTTGTTATGAACCAGCATACAGAGCAAACAATTTTACTTGTGGCAGATGGCGAAGATACGCCGCGCAAAATGTACGCTAAACAAGGCTATCATTACTGTAGTGCCTGGCATGAAATTGTCTTTGTACCAAAAGAATAATAGTTGAGACTTTACTTTCATTTTCATAAGTCTCTATAATGAGCATAGTCAATACTTTGTCACATTTTAAAATTGAAGGTGTGTAATTATGATTCTAACTGAAACAATGCTCAAAGACGTATCATCAAAATTTCGCGCTGCGCATTATCATGAGGCTCTCCTGTTAATTGACGATTATTTGTTATTAGCACAGCAGTCAGAGGATGTCGATGCGCAGTGCTACCTTTACTATATTGCCTTAAATATCGATGCAAACTTAGCCAATGATGATAATTTACAACGCCGTTTTGCACTTTACGAACGGCTGATTCAACAAAGTCCAAGTGTGCTTGAGCGATTGAAATTTATTCATGTGGCAGCATTGATGCAAATGAAAATTCACCAAGACTATGAACAAGCGAAAAAAACGCTACTACGCTTATTAGCACAAATGGAAGAACATGATTTTGAGCAACAGTATCCGAATATTTATATTTCAATCTACGCACATTTAATGGAATGCTTTATGCACCTAGAAGAAGTGAATCATGTTTTGAAATACTACAATATTATCGACCGCATTTATGTGCAAAAATTACTTCATTTAGATGCAACAACGTATTTTGCGCTTCATAGCGTGTTAGCACAAAGCTATATTGAACAAAAGCAATTAATAACAGCTGAAATGATTATTGAGGACTGTTTATCATTGCCCCAAATTGAACAAAATTTAAAATCGAAAGGCACATTTTTAATTTTAAATTCTGCTCTTTATGCGCTGCGCAATGATTTTAAAACTTCTAACAAGCTGTATGAAGAGGCCATGCTACTCGTTTCACCAAATGTCAGCCGGCATATTTTAAATGAATTATCGACAATATTCATTCATTATTTATAATTGTATAATTTGATAAAAGTAAAAACTAAATTTCGACATATAAAACCCCCTTCAAAGCCTCTTTAAGAGGTTTTAAAGGGGGTTTTATGTTTTTTTCATAAATGAAAGAAAAAACGTTTAAATTGTATTTAAATACCTTTTAAAACGACGATTCATTGAACTTCGCATAAAGCGTTACATCATGAAAGATGCCATTTAAATAAAAATGACGCTTTAAAATGCCCTCAATGTTCATATTTAGTTTCTGCAATACACGATGGGTTGGATAATGTTCAATAAAACATTTCGCTAGTAATTTATTAAGTCCAAGCTTATCAAATACGAAGTCAATGACACATGCCACGGCCTCCGTTGAAAAACCCTGCCCCCAATAATCCTCTGCCAATAAAAAACTAATCTGAGCATGCCGATGAATTTGACTCACATTACTTAGATGAATACTGCCAATTAATGTATTGTTTGGCTGTAAATAAATACCCCATAAATAGACTTGTTTATCGTTCTTTAACATGTCTGTAATATACTCAACTGTATCTTGAATTAAATAATGTTCCCCTAAAGGGATAGATGCATTTGTAGCTGAAGAAGCATGATAATGAATACATTGCTGCTCTTCTAGTGTCATTGGTTTAACAACTAAACGCGGTGTTTGAAAAGTAAGGCAATCCTGTGAAATCGCTCGCATCATTTTAAGACCCCTCCTCTAACAAATATGCTTTATATATATTCATTATAAGTTAATTAGTCTAAATATACTACTTATTATTTTTCGTTTTTTATACTTTATACTTATTATTGTGAAATAAACGTAAAAAAACACTTTCAAAGAAACATCTCTTTGAAAGTGTTTTTTTATTAATCCATTGTCATAAAACGGTCAACATATTCTGTAAACTGACTTGCACCTTGGTGATCACGATAAACATCGACCATCATTTGTGATAATTCACGAATCGTTAGCTTATGCACACGTGCATTGTGACGGATCATGCGATAAATATTTGGATAAATGTGTATCGCACGCGATGTTGTCGTTGCTTTTGCAATATCTTCTGCATGAGGACGATATTTTTCAATAAGCTCCTCTGATTGATGATCCTCAAAAAATAAGGCTAAGACCGCGACCATCATATTAAATTTTACATCATGGTCTTCTGCAATTTCTGCGATTTCATCTTTCGTATCAGGAGACACGCCAATTGGGCGACGTACATCTGATGTATAACGTGGGCGTTCTGCATGATAATTTAAATTTGGAATTTCACGCTTTGACATTTTTTTCGTTAATGTATTTTGTGTTGAAGAAACCTCATCATCTTTTTTAGCCTGAGGTTTTACTTTCTTAATATTCAATGACGTGTTGGGTTTTAACCAATCGGCCATGAATGCCACCTCCTAAACAATCTCTAACGCTTTACGATGCTTACGAATTAAACGCTGCATCGCGCTAATACTATATGCTGTAGGCTCTTTTGCAAGCCATTTCTCTAACTGAATGAATTGTTGCTCAAATAACGCCTCATTGTCTTTAGAGCCTGTAAATAGACGAATCATATGCGTTTGTAATGTTTTACGCGGATCACTTGATTTATAACCTCGTAAACGGAGGGATTCGATATTTTGTAATCCCTTACCTTCAATGGCTTCTTTCAAGCGGAATAACTGTTCATCTGTAAAATATTCTTGTAATGGCATTAAAATTTCCTGTGTTGCGACACGTACTGTATCTTCAGGTAATGCCTGCATACGAATTAATAATTCCTGTGTAACCTCTTCAAACATTTGTAAGAAGTCATGATTCTCCTCAGTATCTTCAAAGAATAATGATGGCATGCGTTCATGTTCACGAACGACATCTGCACGACGAATTTTTGAGTCAAAAATTAGATCCCCAAAGAAATCCTGTGCAGCATCGGCTACATATTTTTCTTCTTGTAGATTTTGTGTAACAAAATACATGACGACACCTAAATTTTGTGCAACATCATAGTCTTGTAAAAATTGCTGTGCACGTACACTATGTTCATTACACATATCAAAGAAGGGTTGTAGCTTGCGGAATGCTTTTTTCTCTGTCGACATAATCCCTACATAAAAATCTGATGCGATAATAACATTTGTTACAAGATGTCCTGCACTTGGTGGAATATCAAATAAAATGAAATCATAATCATCCTCAATCGTTTCAAGGACATTACGAATATAGGTTGTACCCTGAATTGATTCTGTTGTTTTCATCCGAGAAAGGAATGTTGAAAATTCTTCTAACAATGAATTAGCTGGAATAAACGATAATGAATCCGTCACTGGAACAATTGCTTTATGAATTGCTTCAGGATTATTGTTCTTTGCATAATCTTGAATGGCATCATAAATTGTAAACATAGAGCCATGCTGTCCTTGCTCCATACCTAAATCAATATTGAAATAATCACAGAAGAAGTCCGTAGAATCCCCCTGATGGTCACAATCAATAACAAGAACACGTTGATTATATTGTGTGGCTAATATATAGGCTGTCATATCAGTAATTGTTGTTTTACCAACGCCACCTTTAACATTTCCGAAAAAGAGTTTAATTGCCATAATTGCACCTTCCTATGTACATTTGTATAATTTCTTAACTATTCGTAATTTGTATAAACCTTAATAAAATAAAGCTATACAGCTCATTATAGGACTATACATAGTATACCATGTTTTCAAAAATCAATGTGCTACCAGGTTGAATATAGTTAAACATGTTTCACGTGGAACAAACCAGAGATGACCTTAAAATATGTTTAGGCACTGTGGACCAATAAGTGTTGCCTTCGCCTTCGTTCGATTTGAGATGCTGTTTCGTGAATAAATGACAATAATGGTAGAAGTGCTACTGGTGCGATAATTGTGTAAAGCTGTGCAACTGCAAATGGAATAAATGTTGATGATTTTTTATTGGCGATAAATGATTTTACTAAATAAGATTTGAATAATGTCGTTGTTGAAAATTGTGTAATAGCGCCACGTCCTGCACCAGATACTTTACGAATAATTATTGATGATGCATTTAATAATTTATTTAGTGTACTTTTGGCGATACCTAAAGCCTGACATAATTCACTTTGTGATAATTGAACAAATGGTTCTTCAATTGATGTACGTGCTTCAATAAACGCAATGACATCTGCTTCCCATTCCTCAAGATGTGAACGGACGCGGTCTTTGCGTTCTTTTTTATGCTTGTACCAGCTACCAATAGCTAATTGCGGTAATTCAATTGATGCATCAACATATTCAACGATTAACTGTTCAATATACATCTTTTGCGGCCCATTATATTTACCTGAATAGGCTGAGCGACAAATTGTTCGCACTTCACTATCTTTTAGCGGTGATTGAAGCGTTGAATTCCACTCATCGAGTAAATCATACGTTTTTTCAAATGACCATTGATCGTGATAGCAAGCAAGTGCAAGCGTGAAAATAGCATTGTTTCGACCGAGTTGCCCCTTTTGACCACGAATGTTGTTCGTTTGAATAATTGCTTGGAACCATGGTTGTTCAGTTAAGCGTAAATTATTCACTTTTGGACCACGAATGTAGAGCGGTCGTTCGATATTATCATCTTGGCGTATCGACCAATCAATTAGCGAGGCAATATTATAGACGTGATTCAATTGGCAGAAGCGAATATTTTGTTCGGTTGGCACACGGAAAAAGCCAAAGTCATTACAATATTCATCGGCATCGATGTCACGTAGACTTTGTTTAATATTTTGTGCGATTCGTTTTGCGATATGCAAACTACGTGCTTTATTATCCGTCGATAAGTAAAACGGTGTTTCAAGCATAAAGTACAATTGATAACCGCGTGGTGATTCAATAATTAATGTTGGTAGCCCGATGCTGTTATCCATTGTTGTTAGCAAAATGTCTTCAACAGAATGCTTTTTCGTATCAATATCCACGACAAATGTATTGATTTGCAATAAATGGTCGTCGCTAAAGCCCGTCACATGTGTTCGCGCATGATTTGTATAGCGATAAGACACATAGGGATTCGGTGTAAAGTGCGATAGTGATGCACTATGAACAAGCAATGATTCAATCGATGTTAAAATCATACCCTTTACGCCACCATTTGAAGCAAAATCTTCTTTTTGACGCACCGCAAAAATGCCACCCTGTACAGAATGCTGTTCTGCCTGGTTTGCTAGTTCTTGTAATGAATGCGATGCAGTTGAATTTTTTTGTTTATAACGATGAATAGATACATTAAATAGTTGTTCATAAATCGCTGCCATGTTCATAGTCTTTCACCTCCGATTTCAGTATAATAAATAAAATCGCAGTGAATAATGAATAATCATTTTTGAATAATTCTCTGAGCCTTAGAGCCACAAGGGCTGAAGGTACTTTTTTTTATGGTAAAAAGAGGCCTTATCCGACACTTGTGGGCCACTTTTTGAGTGAATTGAATAATTTCTGTGGATAATTTAACGTTAAAGAACCCTTGATATAATAAAGTTTTTGACTTATCCACAGGAAATCGAGCGACACTTGTGGCGAGCGACACTTGTGGCGAGCGACACTTGTGGGCCAAAAATGAATAATCCAAAACCTTTTGAATAACTGATATGACGCGATTCACATTTTTGAACAATTCAATCGAGCGACACTTGTGGGCCAAAAAAAAATTTGAGCGACACTTGTGGGCCAAAAATGAATGACTGTCGCGGAAATCGAGCGACACTTGTGGGCCGGAAATGAATAATTGAATCATTTTGAGTAGCATTTATGGGCCGAAAATGAATAATCGACAATTCGAGCGACACTTGTGGTTGAAAATTGAATAATTTGGGTTTTTGAGCAACATTCGTGGTTGATTGTTGAATGGTGAATAGAAATCGAGCGACACTTGTGGTTCATAATTGAATAACTGAATTACATTAAAATAACAAAATCGAGCGACATTCGTGGCTGATTTATGAATAATTACATGAATATGAATAATTTGCTATACTACAAGTAACGAAATGATTCAGAAAGGCGGTACATCATGAATTATGAACAGTTGCCACCAACTTTATTAATCAAAAAAGAATGGAAGCCGCTAGCCATTTGTGAAATTGTGCAGCCCTATTTTGTAGCGAGCTATCCAGAACAAGTAATTGAATGGTCCGAAGATGCTTATATGTTAAGCGTGGACGAGGAATATGAATCGTCTGCGAGCTTTAAGAAGCTTTTAAAAGTCATTAATGAGGACTTTTTTGAATTACAGCCCTATAATAAGGCAACTTTGATTGAACGCGTTGAGAAAAATAGTGAATATGTGCGTATGAAAATTGAACCTTTGTTAAAGCAAAGTGATTCAGCGCGACAAAAGCCAGTCAAAAAAGTAGAACCTGTTACGAAAGTGACTGAACCACCAAAAAAAATCAAAAAAGAAACACAAAAGTCGCTCGTTGAATCACAAATTAAAGAAATCTCTGACCCGCTTGTTAAAAAGGCGGTCGAAATGATTCAAAAAGAAGAGATTCCTGCAGATTTAGTACATGTTGAATTAGAGCAACCGATTGAGCGCATTATTGAAAAAGAGCATTTATATTCAAATTCAAGCTCGACATTTCAAATCTTGCGAGATTTAGTAACAAAACCGGATTTCACGAAAAATGAAAATGGTACGTATTCAGAAGATATTCTTGGAATGGATGGTAGTTTACAGGGACAAGCAGAAATTAGAACGAATGAAGAAATTCAGCGCCTCCCTGCTGATACAGTAGAGAAAAAGAAAGTATGGTTCTCACTTATGGAGTCTGCCATTACGTCACTTGATGAATTATCAGCGGATTTATTCGATTTGATTTCATACTTATGGATGGTGAGCTCTAAAAATTCAGAAGGCTATATTCATTTTGAAAGTGATGAGGCTTTGAAATTGAAATATGCGGACCCGTATCGTCAAAATTTCAAAACGCGTGAACGTGAACGTTTTGCTATTATGCAACGCGTAGCCGCATTATCAAGTGTGTGGATTGCCGTTGAAAATGATGATTTCATTATCGTCAATGAGGCGAACCTTGAAGACCGTACAGAATATGATTTGACGAATTTCCAGCCAATGTTCCAAATCGGTTCACTTGAAATGGCGTATGATAAAAAGACTGGTAAGGCAAAAGGGATTTATTCATTAACGATTAAGCCATCGTCATTACTGGCATATTATTTAACCGATAATACGCAAGCATTTGGCTATCTAGATTACAAAGTATTTCAGTACAATTATTATCAAAAACGACCGCATAAGCGCCTTGTTCGCTTTTTGAATTATGAATGGAAAGTACGTACAGAAGATTTATTGGAGCCATTTACGGTAGAAGCCTTAAATCATGCGATGGACTTGAATCCACGCTATACGGGCTCGAAAAATCGTGAAAAGCTTGAAACCGTATTGGATGAATTAATGCAGGATTCGGTTATTAAATCATGGTATTATGAAACACAATTTACTGATGCAGAAATAGCCGACCAGCGTTATTGGTACAAAAATGAATGGCAGAAAGTACAAGTCGTTATTTTACCACCCGATGTCGTTGTAGAGGAAAATCGTAAATTGTTGATTCCTCAAACGATTTCAAATGAAATTTATACAGAGGCTAAGCAAGAAAAAGAACGTCGTACATTATCACCTGAAATGTTAAAAGAAATTAAAGAGGTACGAAATATTCCATTGTCTGTTATTGCGGAAGAAGCGAATGTATCGTATAGTGCCGTGCAACGGTATTTAAAAACGGCGAAGCTGCCGAAGAAAAAAGAAACGGTGCAGCAACTAGAGCAATGGGTGAATGAATGGTATGTCTTAACACAAGAGGCAGAAATCATTGAAGAAATTGAAGTGCTAGAAAATAAATAAAAGTTGAATGCCTGCAGAAGAAAGTATTGCTAAAGGCATTCAACTTTTTTACATTTATCAAATTATACAATTATCAAAAAGACAACGATTAATACTGCGTACTATATAATAGGAAGAAACTCAAAAAAATATAATTGTATAATTCTATATTTTAATGAAAAATTGTTTAGATAAGAGGTGCCTTATGAAGTGTCAAATTTATCAATCATCGCTTAACGAGTGGAAGCCTACGCTATTCATTTAAATAGTAAAGATGCTTATGTCTATGAGTTAGCTTTTCCAGATACAGAGAAATTACCATTTGAAGTAATTGAGGTAGTGATGAAACAGAGTCAGTCATTTCCACTGTATGTTTATCTGGAAACGTCGGAATCATTTGTTGAGCTTTTTGATGACCTGCGACTGCAGTATGACATAACTTATTATAAAAAAACACGAGCTAAAGATCGTTGGAAGATAATGTTTAAAATTAATGATAGTCAACAATTTCAAGGCATGTCACCACTAGTGGAGTTACTTAGTAATATGGAAGATCTCGTATTTTGGTCAACAAATAAACAGCAATTTTTGACGAGGAATCGCTGGCAGGGTTCTGGCGTTCAAGTGAATTTAGAGTAGGGCGAAACGCTTTACTGTTTACCTAATGCGGGAACAGCACTCGCTATTTTTTCAAAAAATACGTCCTTTTCAACGACTGAAAAGGTACGCGCATTGTTGTCTCCAGAAAGGATTATGTGACAAAAATTATACAATTATTAATTTATCATTTTATCAAAATATAAAATGATTGATTTATAAAAAAGCTCCAATGCTTTAAAGCA
>NZ_HE578958.1:224885-234265 GCF_000307285.2 Kurthia sp. Dielmo | reverse complement strand
ATTGGAGCTTTTTCATAGTAGTCTAGTTCTAACCGTTCTCTTTAAACTATGCGGTGATATCTGATTTCATAAACGTGGTAAAAGCGATGACTAAAAAGATAATCGCATAAATGATTTGAATCATGATAGCAAATGGGAATGAGACATCGAGTATGCCTTGCCCATGATAAATGCCTTCTAAATCTTGCACTGCAAACCAAATAAATTTGATAAATTCGTATTTTGTTAAGAACAATGTAATGGTTGTTGATAATAGTGAAATAAAAATAGTTAATCCAATTGCAAGGCTGCTTGAACGGAATACCACACCTAGCATAAAGGCGAATAACATACTCATGATTATGGCGATAAATTGGAAGCCAAATGACATAAAGATATTTTTCCAAATATTCACTTCTGTTACTTGTCCATTATCCATTATTAAATTTGCACCGGTCGCATTACCGAAAAATAGTAGCGCAACAATATAGTTTAAAACGATTGTGACAATTGATAATAGCACAGCGAATTCTACAACGGCTAATAGTTTTGATAGTAGAATTTTAAAGCGAGATACTGGACGTGTCAGTAACATTTTAATTGTGCCCTTTGAAAATTCACTTGAAACAATGCCACCGGCTACAATGACAACAAACAGTAGCACAAACATCATAAAATATGGCGCAGCTTGCATATGACCTTGCACGCTTTCTGAGCTAAGTGGTGCTACATTATTGTCTAAGCGATATTGTGAAATGGCAATAGTCTCTTCGAGGTCTTTCTTCGTGGTATCGTCAATACCTTCCTCATCTAGCATTTCTTTGTTAGCAGCGATTGTACTTTGTTCGTCTGCTTTCCAGTCACTCGAATCACTTGCAATAGAATTTGATAAAATGCCGTAGCCGACAATTGCTAAAACAAGAAGTGCCAGCATAATCCAGCTACCTTTTTTAGCCCATATCTTCATGCGTTCATTTTGTATGAGTTGGAACATGCATGTCACCTCCTGTTACTTGTAAGAATTGATCTTCGAGTGATTCCTGATAAGGAGTTACTGCGTAAATGGCGATATTTTTTTCGACGAGCTGTGCAATAAGTGCCGGAACTTGGTCGCGTTCGATATCAACAATTGTAAAGTTTTCTAATTGTGTAAATGTATAATTGTATGAATTCAATACTTCTAGGCCTTCATTGTCAATATCGAAGCGGTAACGACTTTGCTGTGATGCACGAATGTCACGTGTTTCAACAATTTGTCCTCGCTGAATAATAATGATACGGTCGCACATTAATTCAATTTCAGTTAATAAGTGACTTGATACTAATACCGCCACGCCTTCTTCATCAGCTAATTTCCGAAGTAATACGCGTAGTTCACGAATACCAGCAGGGTCTAAGCCATTTGTTGGTTCGTCCAAAATTAAAAATTTTGGCTTATGCAGTAGTGCCTGTGCAAGGCCGAGACGCTGACGCATACCAAGTGAATAAGTCGAAACTTTTTCGTGAATTCGGTCCGTTAAACCAACTTGATCGATAATGCGTGCAAGCTCGTCTTTTGATGCCTTATCATGCATACGTGCAAAATGCAGTAAATTTTTGTAGCCTGATAAATAGCTATACATTTCGGGATTTTCAACGATAACTCCAACTGGGCGAATAGCTTCGCTGAAATTTTTCTGCATCGAAATACCACCAATTTCGACCTCGCCACTTGTTGGCTTCATAAGACCGGTCATAATACGAATGGTCGTTGTTTTACCAGCGCCATTCGGTCCGATAAAGCCTGTAATTTGTCCAGGTATTAAATCAAAATTAATTGCTTGAATAATTTGTTTGCCACGAATCGTCTTTGATACGTTTTTGACGCGTACGAATGGCTCCATTTAGTCCACCCTCTCATATTGTGATTTCATCCAGCTAACTGCGTCCTGTTTCCATTCTTTTCGAATGTCCTCCATTGCTTCGTACGATAAAATTTTGCCGTCATGGAGCAATAGCAAACCATCAGTAATACGCTCTACTTCACTTAATTCATGTGTAGATAATAAAATGGTTTGCTTTGAGAGGTCTGTAAATTCCATTAACCCGTCAATTAATTGAGCTCGGACAATTGGGTCAAGTCCACTGAATGGCTCGTCTAGTAAATAGTAGGGCGTATTACGTGCAAGCACGACAGCCATTTTCAAACGTCCACGCTGGCCTTTTGATAAATCTTTGATCAGTTTTGAGCCATCGATTTTCAAAAATTCAGCAATTTCATAGGCTTTATTTAAGCAAAAATCATCGAAAATCGTATCATAAAATTCAAAAACCTGATCACCTGTGCGTTTTAAAAAATAGTTATCCGTGTCGGGCATATAGCTTACATGTTTTGAAACCAGATTTGTCACTGGATGCTGATTGTATAAAATTTTGCCGTTTGTGGGCTGCATTGTGCCCGCAAGGAGACGAAGCAGCGTTGACTTCCCGCTACCATTCTCACCAGTAAGCGCAATGACCTTCCCAAGTGGTAATGTAAAGGATATGTTCGATAAAACGGTTTTCGAGCCATAGGCATAACTTAAATTTTGAATGGTATACATAGAAACCTCCTCCTTCTTATAAAGACGTTATCGTTGTGCACGACGTTCCACTTACTTCAGCATAATGCGTTTTGTCCACATCAGCCCTCCGAAGAAACAAGCTAGGGAAATAATGAAAAGAAAGGTGTCCTCAAAAATATGCACATTCGTATAAAAATTTTCAATGTTCAAAAATCGGTGGCTGTTCACTTCTTTAAATTTAAACAGGCTATTATATGTTGGTCCGATTTCTATAAAATGCTTGTAGACATAACTTTGCTCAAAACGGTAAAACAATACGGTTCCTACGATAAGTAACACTAAAAAGACGAGATAACACCATTTACCGATATATTTTGTACAAATATGCCATAGTGGGAAAAGAACTAACGACACCGCGAGCATCGTTAGTAGCGCATAGAGTAGTACAAAAAACATCAATGTTAAGACGGCTGTGATTAGTTGCAGTGAATACGCATCATCATGCAATAATGCAAAGAGCATGGATGAAAGAATGCCGATAAGCGCAAGTGAACTAATGCAGAGCTCAACAAGCAGACGACTACATATGATTTTCCAAATTGGAATAGGTAAGTAAAAAGAGAGGTCCCGTTCATTATATAAGCGTTGTAGCTCGCTTAGTGTATGGAATAGTGTTTGAACTAATATAAGAAATAACGCGACTAAGCAAATAATAAATGAAATCTCTGACACGTCGAGTTGTTGAATAACAAAATGATGCATTAAAAATGGTAATAACCAAATCAAAATAAGCATCGAAAAAAGAAATGACATCGTATACGATATGTTTTTCAACCATTGCTCTCGAACAATTTCCAGAAAGATCAAGATAGATCACCTCACAATCTTTAGTCTATAGGACCATCATATACTAACTGTATTACTATAAGAAATAAAAAAGATGAAAAATGGATTTTTTTGTTAATTAATATCCTATCTGTTATAGTACACAAATACGCTCGTTTAAATTATTATTTTCTGTTTAGAAACTTTATTTTCTTTTTCAAGTAAGTAATCTTTTGAGAAATGTCGAAAAATCGCTTATTTGTGTCAAAATTGTGTATTGTTTGATGAAAACGGTTAATATTTGTTTTAGAAAGAAAAAAACAGCACGAAACAGCAGTCAGGGGGAACTACATATGAAAAATATTACAACAGTACGTATGCCTATTGCAGACCCATCAGGAATCGGTTTATTCGGTCTAGCAATCGTAACATTCGTCGCATCAACACAAAAATTAGGATGGACAGAGGGTCTTGGATTCGTTTTACCATGGGCGATTCTTCTTGGAGGATTTGCACAAATATACGCGTCAATTCTAGATGCAAAATTAAATAACACATTCGGTGCGACAGCCTTTGCCGCATACGGATTTTTCTGGTTAGCAGTTGGAGGTAGCTGGATGGCACAAGCTGGCTTACTTGGCGAATCATTTGCAGCCGTTGATCCAAAACAATTAGGTGTCGTTTACTTAGGTTATTTAGTATTTACAATCTTTATGACAATCGGTGCACTTGAAACAAACAAAGTGTTATTCTTTATCTTCTTCATGATTAACTTCCTATTCCTAGGCTTATCACTAAGCTCATTAGGTATCATGGAGCACGCAATGCATGAAGTAGCAGCTTGGTCTGAACTGATTGTGGCATTACTTGGCCTATACGGTGCAGGTGCTAACACATTAAACAAACATTTCGGCTTTGCATTCTTACCACTAGGCAAACCATTTGGCGTTATCACACGTGAGCGCTATGTTGCAAAACATGGTGAGCAAGCAGCAGAACAAGCATCATCACACTAATTATGTAGAAGCAGGAATCGCATATGATTCCTGCTTTTTTCTATCTAAGCGTGTATTTGATAAAGGTCTATCTATCAGAATGAATTGGTACATGGGAGAGCGCTAGCATAGACTATTTGAATAAAAGTATAATTATATAAAATCATAATCGTACAAAAAAACTAGATTAATAATAGATAGGCATTCTTTTTTTGATAAGTATGAGCCTTTTCAATACGCTACACGCTATCGTATAACGAACTGCTAATAAACGCTTTTGACTATGGCATGATTGGTGACTGCAAACATGATATGATAGGAATAGCTTAAGTAATAGTTAGTTCACATATGTTAGACATGGAACGAAAAAAGTATAGTTGTATAAAATAATAAATCTATAAAAGGTTGTGATGACAATTATTCAAAGTACATATCAAGATTTAAAAGGGCATTATAAGAAGGCAATTATTCAATTTGGGATTATTGGTGTCATTATCGCTGTTGCGACTTATGTTGGTTTAAGCGTCGGTAAAGTAGATGTCATGAAAATTATGGAGCAAATCATGGATATGCTTGGCGGCAAGGAAGCCGTCGAGGAGCTATCAAAGCAAGAAAGGCATGAAACGTTTTGGCATATTTTCTCGAATAACTGGATGGTTTGTGCACAGGTATTGTTACTAGCGCTCATTCCGCTACCGCTATATATGATTACATTTGCGGTTAATAGTGCGATGATTGGTATGGTAGCCTACATTATGCATGGTACAGGACAGGGTGTTTTCAAAAGTTTTGTGCTAGGTATTTTACCACATGGTATTATCGAGCTACCGATGATTATTATTGCGATTGCCATTGCCATGAAAATAAACAATGCTATCTACAAATGGATTTTTTCGAAATTCCAGAATAACCAAATCGGTACAGAAATTAAAAAAGCATTGCTGCAACTCATTTTCGTTTTAACACCAGGAATGCTTGTGGCAGGACTTATTGAGAGTTATATTACCCCTATTCTACTTGCATGGGGTTACCGTTAATAGTAACAAGGGACTTTTTTCATAAAGTCCCTTTTTTTGTATGGATATAACGGGTATAGTTAAACAGAGTATGTGATTTTAAAAGGAGGGATAACCCCATGACACTCGCATTGTCGAATGTTACGAAGAAATACCGTGATTTCGTCGCTGTGGACCATATCGATTTTACGATTAATCGCGGCGAGATTTTTGGCCTTATTGGACAAAATGGTGCTGGTAAGACGACAACATTCCGAATGATTTTGAATTTGCAAGATACGACGGAAGGTGAAATTTTATGGAATGGCGAATCAGTGAATAACTTGAATCGAGATTTTCTAGGTTATTTACCAGAAGAGCGCGGCATTTATCCACAAATGAAAGTAGAAGAACAGCTTTACTTTTTCGGTGAATTACACGGGAAAAGTAAAAAGGAGCTAAAGCCACGAATTGATTACTGGCTTGAGCGTTTTGATTTAGAGGAGAAGCGTAAGGTCAAAGCAGAAACCTTATCGAAAGGGAATCAGCAAAAGGTACAGCTGATTGCGAGTTTTATTCACGAACCACAATTTTTAATTTTAGATGAACCGTTTAGTGGACTAGATCCGGTGAATCGTGAATTGTTAATGTCAGCGATTATTGAGCTGCGCGATAAGGGCGTGACGATTTTATTCTCTAGTCACCAGATGGATAATGTCGAGGAGCTATGTGACCGTCTATGTATTTTAAAACGAGGGAAATCGCTGTTTTCAGGAGATTTACAAGAATTAAAAGAGCAATATGGTAAGGTGAATTTACGTGTGCGTACGGCGATGACGAAGCCGGAGCTTGCGGCACTTGATGGCGTTGTAAATGTAAAACAAACGAATGACGGCTATACACTGCGTCTAGAGAATGAAACGCATGGGCCAGCGCTATTTGAGCGAATTGGGCGTGGACAGTATATCGAAAAATTCAGTATGGATTATTTATCGCTTGATGAAATCTTTAAATTGAAAGTAGGTGGCAAAGATGGACAGAACACTCCTGCTCATTAAGCAAAACTACTTGCAGAAGGTGAAGGCGAAATCATTTATTTTAATGACGCTATTATACATGGCAGTCATCTTAGTAGCTGTCAATTGGACATCGATTAAAGATGTATTTTCAGGTGATGATCAGGTAAAGGTCGCGCTCGTTGATGAAACGAAGCAACTCGGTGCGACATTCCCTGAAAAGGGGGATGTGGAATTTGAGGCAACAACGGAAGACCGGAAAACACTTGAAAAAAAGTGAAGGATGGCGATTATGACGGCGCATTGATTTTAACAGGTAAGGATTCAAAATTAAACGCGCAGTTTATCACTTATGATTCACCCTCGCTAGCGACACAGCAAGCCGTCGAAACACATGTAGATACGGCAAGTAAATTATATGGTATTCAGCAGTTGAATTTATCAGCGGCAGAGGCAGAAACATTATTAAGTGCTCAAACGGTTATTGATGAAGTTTCACTGAAAAAAGATGATAGTGGAAAAAGCTCTGCATCGAAAATGATTGGGATTGGCGTATCGTATGTGATGGGCTTCTTAATTTATTTATTCGTTATCACATATGCATCCATGATTACAACCGATATTGCATCGGAAAAAGGCTCACGTGTGCTTGAAGTACTAATGGCGTCAATTCGCCCAAATCAGCATCTAATGGGCAAAATCGTTTCGGTATTCTTACTAGGTTTTACGCAAATTGTCATTTTAGTCGTTACTGCACTTGTTGGCTTAAAATTAGCTAAGGCTGATCTATGGTCGACTGCGGCGGATATGTTAAAGGATTTATCAGGCGCGTACATTTGGATTGTCATCGGCTTCTTCCTATTAACAATGCTGCTGTATTTAACACTAGGTGCATTGATGGGCTCACTCGTATCAAAAGTTGAGGAAGCAGGGCAAGCAACAATGCCACTTATGATGCTTATGATGGCAGGGTTCTTCAGCCTTGTATATGGTATGACAAATCCAGATACCATTCTTGTGAAAATCTTATCATTCGTACCATTTACTTCAGGGATGCTGATGCCGCTTCGCTATAGCTCAACGGATTTAAGTTTGAGCATGGCTATCATCTCACTCGCTATTTTATTCATCACATTGGTAGTCGTATTTATGGCGACTGTGGCACTTTATCGCCGCAGTGTACTGACATATAGTACGGGTAGTATTTGGACAAAATTTAAAAATGTATGGAAATTTACGACGTAATAATAGAGGGAATCGCAAATAATGCGGTTCCTTTTTTTATATTTGTATAATTTGATAAAAGAATAAAAATCAATTTTAACAGGCATTGGTCATTGAATGAAATAAATTTGCTTCATGAGTATGAAGAGAGAGAGGACACGGAGTTAGATTTTTTGGTGAGCCAGAAAAAAATCGCGATAAGGCTAGAAAGCGTGTTTTGGCTACGACATAGTTGAAAATATGTGCCAAACAAGGACAAAACACGTACATAAAAAGCCTATACTTACTAAGTATCCTGCATATGCTGTCAATGAAAATTTTTATTTACTATTTTCAGCGCAAATAAGGACTATTTTTAAGAAGCGAAAAAGGCGTATTTTAGCCGCCAGAGCCCGAAAATCGACCCATTTTCACGAATTTTGGGCGATTTTTAGTTGTGTGCTGCTCAAAATAGCGCGTGTGCTGTCATTTATTCAAGTCATACAAAAATGCGACACCAAGCCCCGAAATGAAATAAGCGCTGTGTGGAAAATGCCCTTCGGAGCGTCGAAATGAACCCAAAATGCTACAAAACGGGAAGATAAGAGCCAATTTTTTAATGAAGTGGTTAACAAAGCATCATAACTATCGCCATATAAATCGTATTTATTTGTGATAATGCGTGAGGTGAACAAATGCTTATTAATTCAACAAGCCAAATGACATACAGTTGGCGCATATTCAGAAATATGTCGTAGCCAAAACATGCTTCTTGAGCTGATTGGTGATTTAGATTTGATGATTTGTGATAAGAGAGATGGGGTTTGAAGATGTAAAAGTAGTAGCTTTATTTTTTAAAATCATATTATTAACTATCAATATAAAAGAATTTGTAAGTAATAGTCGATTCGTTATATACTATTTAAAATTGTGCGAATAATAAGCAATCATGAATTTGCAGGTGCATTCGCACTAATATTTTTGCTGTTTAAATAAAAATGAAATTTTTAATTTCTGTAAAAAAAGAAATTAAAAAAATAATATTGAAATTATCATAAATGAATTTCATTTTAATAATAGTTTGGCGTCTCACTCTTCATTGAGTGAGTGGATTGAAACAAATGGAATCAAAAGGTATTCGCCCGATTGACTATGTCTCACTCTTCATTGAGTGAGTGGGTTGAAATGCTGCAATTTCAAGTTTAAAAATGCTTGTATTAAAAGCTTTGAGCTAGGGTTTTATTTGAATGTGAGGTCAAGTTTCCATTTGAACAATAACACATGTTCTTGGTAATGTAGATTCATAGAGGGAGGTGCTTGTAATGCCACGCAAAGCCTACAAATTTAGATTATATCCAACAAAAGAACAACAGGCATTAATTCATCAAACGCATGGTCATTGCCGGTTTGTTTACAACTATTTCCTTGAACGTTGGAATACTTCTTATAAGGAAGAAGGCAACGGTCTCAATCGTTCCCTTATGTCGAAGCTCTTAACGAAAATGAAAAAGCAAGATGAGACAGCATGGTTACGTAATGTAGATAGTGTGGCATTACAAGTCGCTTACGAAAATCTGATTGATTCGTTTCAACGTTTCTTTAAAAAACAAAATAACTACCCGCGTTTTAAAAGTAAGAAAAACCCTGTTCAAAGCTACACAACAAAGAATATAAACAACAATATCGCGATTGTCAGCAAACGAATCAAACTGCCGAAGCTCGGGCTTGTGAAATTCAAACAAACCTGTAGATTAGAAGGTCGCATTATGCGCGCAACGATTAAATACAATGCGAGTGGTACGTTTTACGTGTCTGTCCTATGCG
>NZ_HE578958.1:216488-224568 GCF_000307285.2 Kurthia sp. Dielmo | reverse complement strand
ACGAAGAAGATGGAACAGAAATTAAAACGGGAGCAGCGTAAATTATCACGTAGGTATGAACAAGCAAAAAAAGATAATCGAGATTTAAAGAAAAGTAAAAACTATCAAAAACAACGCATGAAAGTCGCACGATTGCGCGAACGTGTGGCGTTTCAGCGGGAAGATTTCTTGAACAAACTATCAACGGAACTAATTCGTCAATACGACATTATCTGCTTAGAAGATTTACACATCAAAGGCCTGTTGAAAAATCATAAACTAGCGAAAGCGATTAGTGATGTTTCCTGGTCCTCTTTTGTGCAAAAACTGATGTATAAGGCGAAATGGTACGGACGTGAAGTCGTGAAGGTTTCACGCTTCTACCCATCTAGTCAAATTTGTCATGCATGTGGTCATTATGATTGTAAGAAGTCACTCGATATTCGTGCATGGACTTGCCCATCTTGTTTTACGACATTAGACCGCGACATCAATGCAAGTCGTAATATTTTAGGAGAAGGGCTAAGGATTTTAAATAACCCAACCGTAGGGACTACGGGGATAGCCTACTAAAAAAAGTGAAGCCACTGTTTCGAGCAGTTGGAAACAAGCAAGCACTGTTCGTAGGAATCTCCCACTTCAAGCACGTTCGTTAAAACGGCTAAGTGGGGTTGTTCAACTGAACATAGTGGGTTTTAACGCCCGTTACTAAAAATACGTATCTTCCAACTACTTCGAATTCATGGAATCCTTTAAAGTAACGCATCCAAATCCTTATATGCAAATCCTCTGAAAGATATGTCATTTGTCATGAAAATAGCTCCCTATGTATATATTTGATGAAAAGCGGGTACTATCAATTAGATATATCATGAAAATAGGAGGGTTTGTGTTGAAAAGATATAGTGCAACGACTTATGCCATCCTTGGTTTGCTGACGACGCATTGTCGCACCGGCTATGATATAAAGCGCATGATTGATACGAGTTTGTCTCATTTCTGGAAAATAAGTTATGGACAAATTTATCCGTCATTAAAGCTATTAGTAGAAGATGGCTTGATTGAGCGTCATGATCAGACAGGCAGTACAAAAGTCGAACGTGTGGAATACACATTGACTAATGAAGGTCAGGAATTGTTAAAACAATGGTTGCAAGAGCCAGTGGAGAAATTTTCGAATGAAAAAAATGAAGTGTTGCTACGCTTATTTTTAAGTGATGAAGAACAGACCACTACAACAATTCAGCAAATAGAGAAGTATCGCGCTGTACAGTATGAAAAGCTTGAAACGTATGAATTAATCGAGCATAGCTTGCGTACAGGGCCAGTGACGATACATCGAAAGCGTGGACTGCTAACTTTACAGTTTGGTAAAAAAATGTCGCGCGCAATTGTTGAATGGTGTGATGAAACAATTACAGAGTTACGCTGATTTTCTATGAAAGTGTTTAAAAATATAAAATAATAATTGTATAAAAAGCTGACACTTTATAGTGTCAGCTTTTTGGTGTTATAAAATATGAGGCCAAATTGTCTCTAATGATTGTGCAATTTGAATCGTTTTGGGTGAGATAGAAGAGGATGCGACACCTTCTCCACCAATGAAAAAATGAGTAGCTGGATGTTTATTAGCAAAAGCATCGAGTTTTTTTACATACGCTACATCTTCTAGTGGAAGTTTAGTTGTTGCAGAAAGAAGTACGACTCTTGGCTTAAATTCTTCGACAAAATCTTCAATTGTTCCAGGAGCAGGTGATTGACCAATTAAAAAAATTCGAGCTCCCTTTAATTGAATTTGTAGTAATAGAATATGCAAAGGTAGTTCATGTTGCTCATTTGGTAAACAGGCCCCCATCACCAACTTAGCATTTGGTGGAACGGGTATTTGGTGACTAAGCTCAATTAAATGATGCTGTAGTAAGGTAGAAGAAAATTTCTCCTGATATTCAGCCCATTGTTTAGTCGCCCAACGATTTCCTACTTCTTTCAAAAAAGGTTGGACAATTTCTTGCAAGTAGGTCACTAAACCACATTGCTGATGGGCTTGGTGAAGTGTGTAGGAAAATTTTTCTTCATTACACTGCGCACCATAGGCAAGTAATTTAAAGAAAAAAGAGTGACTTGGAAGTGCGGAGGTATCCTTCATATAAATTACGTCATTGGTCGCATCAATCGCTTTTTTTAATGATAATCCTCCGCTCATTTTTTTGCTTAAAATGTATAAAAATGCTACTTGATGATTCGAATATCGTCGATAACTATTTGATAGTCTCATTGGTTTCAAAAAATCATAGCGTTCCTCCCATTTTCGTAATGTATCTTTTTTAATCCCCGTAATTGCTGAAACATCTGCAATAGTGAAATGTTCTAAAGAATCATGCATACAGTTGCCCCCCTTGTGAATTCTAATTATAGCTGGAATTATTCTTTTGTCCAATATTTTAAAATAAAGGTTTGACAAAAATAAAATAGCGGTATACTTTAATTATACTGAGTAGTATAAATAAATTAGACTCATACAAGTGTTTAAGTATAGAAAATATATTTTTTAGGAGGCCATTTACGTGAAAAAAATTTATGTTATTGGTGCAGGTCCTGGTGGATTGACATCAGCCATGTTGTTAGCAAATGCAGGGTATGAGGTAGAGGTATTTGAAAAAGAAAATTTTGTTGGTGGACGAACGAGTGCAATTCAAATAGGGGAGTATACATTTGATCGCGGTCCAACGTTTTTAAATATGATGTATTTAATTCGAGAAATTTTTGAATTAACGGGCCGAAAGCTAGAAGATTATGTGGAGCCAATTGCACTCAAGCCTTTATATGAGCTTGTATATGCAGATAAACGTTTTACGGTGAGTTCAAACTATGAAGAAATGATGAATACGATTGCTACTACTTTTCCCGGAAATGAGCATGGTTATACACGTTATTTACAAGAAACACATAAAAAATTGGAGGCGCTATCACCCTTACTACAACGAAAAATGGATAGTGTGACCGATTTAATGAGCCCAGAAGCAATTAAAGCTTTACCAGAGCTAGAATTTGGGAAGTCATTAATGGACAAATTAGGTGAATACTTTAATGATGAGGAATTGCAGCTTGCCTTTACTTTCCAATCAAAATATTTGGGCATGTCTCCGTGGAGCTGTCCGGGCGCCTTTTCAATTCTGTCTTATATTGAGCAGGCATATGGCATTTATCACTTAAAGGGCGGTTTGAATCAATTAACGAAAGCGATGGCGACAGTTCTTGAAGAAATGAATGTCAAAATTCATTTAAATACACCAATTCAAGAAGTAGTTCAGTATAAAAAACGTATTGAGGGCATTCGTCTTGAATCAGGTGAATTACTTCATTGTGATGATGTTGTCATCAATGCAGACTTTGGCTATGCGATGACGAAACTTTTAAAAAATACGAAGAGTCGCCAGTGGTCACCGCAAAAAGTTGAGAAAAAACAATATTCTTGCTCGACATTTATGTTGTATTTAGGCATTGATACGCAGTATGACTTACAGCATCATACGATTTTATTTGCGGAAGATTACCGCAAAAATATGGAAGAGATTTCAGATACAAAATTATTGTCAAAAGACATGTCCATCTATGTGCAAAATCCTGTTGTAACAGATGATTCACTTGCACCAGAAGGGAAATCAACATTATATGTATTAGCTCCTGTACCGAACAATTTCAGTGATATTGAATGGGAAGAAGTAAAGCATGAGTATCGCGCGCTATTATTGAAAACATTAGAGGAGCGTCTAGGTTTAACAGATTTAGAGGCGCATATCGAAGAGGAAATGATGTTCTCACCAGTTGACTGGGAGCAGAAGATGAATGTTTATAAGGGCGCAACGTTTAATTTAGGGCATCAGCTAAATCAAATGATGACATTCCGCCCGCATAATCATTTCTCACCATATGAGAATTGCTGGTTAGTAGGTGGTGGTACACATCCGGGTAGTGGTCTGCCAATTATTATTGAGTCTGCGCGTATTTCGGCGAATTTAATTTTAGAACGCGATGGTGAGAAAACGTATCCAATCAAGCCGCTTCCAAAGGAACTCGACTATCGTATTACGGAATTGAGCCATGCGGTGCTATAAGTTATACATCATTTGGTTTTTAGTTGGCATGATTCTGGTCGGCTTTGATTTAATTCCAAGTTGGCTAGAGTGGGCGAATAGTGTCTTTCTCATTCTTGCAGGTTGTGTAGCAGTTGGTTATGCGATGGAAACCTTTGGGAAAAAGCGAGGGCTTATCGCAAGCATTCTTATTGGTGTAGCAACCTTCACTATTGAAGGCATGAGCGCGCATTTTGATATTTTTTTCGGGAGCTATGATTATACGAATCGCTTCCCACCACTCCTATTTGGTGTACCCATTGGGATTGGTTTTGCCTGGATTGTCATGATTATGGCTGGACATGCGCTAACACTATCGTTTAAAACCCGTCTAGTGAAGGCACTCGTCGCTGCGCTGTATGTTGTCGTACTCGATTTAGTGCTCGACCCCGTAGCATATGTTGTGAAGGGGTACTGGTTATGGGATAGTGAAAGTGCGTATTACGGTATTCCGTTTAGTAATTTCTTTGGCTGGTTTTGCATTGCCTTTGTCGTGCAGCTGCTATTGCCGCGCATAAAACAATTACCGTCAAAACAAAGTATTCACCGGATGAACATGGTGTTTTGGACAATTGTTGTGTTATTTATTTGGATTGCGCTATTAGCAAAACTCTATATGGCATGTATTGTCGTCGTGATTAGTTTTAGTCTACTTCAGATAGGAAGGAGATTTTATAATGGAGCGAAAAAAACTTAGCTATTCCATGTTTCACATCGGACAGAAACTATTTTTAAGACGCATGTTTCGTTCGATGCGCGTGAAGCTTAGTCGGATTGAACAGCCATCGATTATCGTTGTTAATCATAGTAGTTTTTATGATGCACTCGTATTATTTGAATTAGACCGGCGTGGGTATTTACCAAAAAATCGTATTGTCGGGATGAGTGCAGATGGCTTAAAGAAATTTCCGATTTTTAAAAAGCTTGGTACTTTTCCAATTTCACAGCCGATTAAACTTTCGGAGTATAAGGAATTACTGCGTCTTGCACAGACACATACGATTATATTATTTCCGCAAGGGGTCGAAGAGCATGCGGAGAAGCGGCCACTGACGATTCAACCAGGGGTGAAGCGCTTGATGAGTCGATTTCCAAAATATAAGCTACTCTTTATCTCCATTTATTATTCCTTTACAGATGGCGTACGTGGCGATATTGCGTGTCAGCTGACGCCAAAGGCACAGCCTGTAAATATACAACAAATGATGACAACAGAAATTGACACATTAAAGGCAAGTGTTATCACAAATGATCTGAAGGGCTTCACCCGCCTATGGTAATCATACTGCCATTTATTATCGGTGTTTTATGGTTAGTTATAAATGTGCAATTTTTGCGGCGTATGATGGTTCAAAACCATTCGAATCCGTCCATTAGTGTATTAATTCCGCTTCGAGATGAGGCAACGAATGTCCAGTGTCTAATGAAAAACCTGCATAACATAGACTATGAACAGGCAGAATTTCTTTTTTATGATGATCAATCGACGGATGGCACAACTGCGCTTCTTCAAGAAAATCAGTCACTCGACACGCGTTTTCGTCTATTATATGGTGATGCCTTACCAAGTGATTGGCACGGGAAGCCGCATGCCTGTCAGCGTTTGGCTGAGCAAGCAAAGGGGGATATTCTCGTATGGATTGATGCCGATGTGACGCTTCATCCAAAGGCGCTTTTGGCAACTGCGACGATGTTTGAACGGCCAATTGATGCACTATCAGGTTTTCCGCGCTTTGAGATGCGAAATTGGCTCGAAAAATTACTGACGCCATTGCTTCATTTTTTTGTTCATGCGCATTTACCAATTTATTTGGCGAATCGTCAGTGTATGCCAGCAGCGACTGCGGCAAGTGGGGCCTTTATTGCGATTCGCCGGGATGCCTATTTTGAAATAGGAGGGCATACAGCGGTGAAGAATGAGGTAGTCGAGGATGTCGCGCTATTTCGAATGTTAAAAAAATCGGGCAAGCGCGCTATGCTCTACAATATTACCGATTTTGTGTCGTGTGCGATGTATGCAACGGTTCGTGATACATGGCAAGGCTTTCAAAAAAATTGCTTTCGAGGTATTCAGCATTCCTATGTCCTTGGTTGTTTGCTCATTCTTTTTTATAGCATGTATTTTGTGATGCCTGGTGTATTATTCATTATTGGGCTTAGCACACAGCATCTTTTATACACATTGCCACTCATTTGCATTACCGTTATGCGCCTAGTCAGTGATTATGTTGCAAAGCAGCTATCGATTTTTAGCTTACTGATGCCGGTCAGTGCACTAGCGTATTGTGTGTTATTATGTACGACAATGATTCAAACTGCACGTAAAAAATCGATGTATTGGAAGGGGCGAAAGCTATGAAAAAACGTGCCATTATTATTGGTGGCGGGCTAGGGGGAATGGCTGCGGCACTCACGCTTAGTCGTCACTATGATGTGCATATTTTTGAGAAAAATGCTTGGCTTGGTGGCAAAATGCAGTCGATTCAAGTCGGGGAGCATCAATTTGATTATGGTCCTAATACACTGACGATGCCACGTTACTTTTGGGAATTGGTTGCACCGTTTGGTGATGCAAAAAAGCTACTGCCTTTTAAAAAGCTCGACAATGCCACGAAGCATCAGTGGGGAGAGCATGAAGTAACCTTTACGACGAATCGTCACAACATGCAACAACAGCTTGCGGCCATTGATCCGGTAAGTGCCGCGAATTATCCTGCTTTTTTAGAGGAAGTGACGCGCCTTTTCAAGTTAAGTGAAAAAGCTTTTTTAACGAAAACCTTTTTTTCAATCAAAGATTATGTAAAGCCAAGTCTCCTTTATCATTTAGTACAGGCACATCCTTTTGAAACATTGGACACCTTTTTAGCGCGCTATTTTCCGCATCCTACAGTCCGTCAGTTATTCGGCCGCTTTGCAACGTATATTGGCTCATCGCCTTATGCTTCTCCGGCGACTTTTGCGATGATTGCCTATTTTGAATTAGTAGATGGCACGTATTATTTAGACGGCGGGGCAACGATGATTGCGCGTGTGCTAGAGGAATTACTATTAGAGCAGGGTGTACATATTCATATTAATGAGCAAATTGAAAAGTTGGCGATGGCAAATAACGAAGTAACATTTTGTGAAACTGCTAAAGGACGGTACAGCGCAGACATGATTATTAGTGATATTGATTATGCAGTGGCGCAGACATTATTAGGGCGACAGCCACGCACGTATGAGTTATCGACATCAGCTTATGTCGAGCTTATTACACTCAAAGAGCCGGTGTCGCTGCATTATCACAATGTATTATTTAGCGATGATTACAAGGCGGAATTTCAATTTCTTCGAAACGGTCAATTAGCAAATGAGGCGACGGTGTATAGTTGTTATCCATATGCCGCTACTAAAGAAGGGCATCCAGGATTATTTGTATTAGTAAATGCCCCTGCAAAAATAGCGCTGTCGATGAAAAAAGCACAGCAGCAAGTCACCGAGGCACTAACGCGTTGGGGAATTGATACTGCGCAAATCGAAGCACGAAAACAGCTACCACCAAGCTATATTGCCGAGACATTTCATGTGATGCAAGGGGCAATTTATGGTCAGGCATCCAACTCATTACGCGGCAGTTTTTTCAGACCAGCAAATAAAGATTCAAGACTTAAAAATATGTATTTTGTTGGCGGGACAGTGCATCCAGGTGGAGGCTCACCAATTGTTGTAAAGGGTGGCTATGAGGTAGCTAAACGTATTATTGTAGAAAATAATAATTGTATAAAATGATAGTTTGAATGATTTAAAGGTTTTTAAAAGATTTTTTGTAAAATAGTAGAATAATACAATTGTATAATTTGCTGTTTTGATAATATAAATAGGCTTTGACATACATGTAAAAACACTCGCTCCTAGGAGCATAAGAAAAACCGGAATCGCCCCACAGAGCGGTTCCGGTTTTTCATTGCGAACGCTAAAAAGGAAAA
>NZ_HE578958.1:201036-216105 GCF_000307285.2 Kurthia sp. Dielmo | reverse complement strand
GACGTGTTTTGTGCCAGTTTATTTACGTTAAGCGAATACCATCCCAAAGGTAGGTAATCCCTTCATGTTGTTTCACTGCTTTAACACGACCATCTTGTGAAATCACAAAAACGATAGCTGCCGGATTGTATTTTGCGTAGCGAATAGCAGAGCGGTGTCGCGTACCATAGGACGTAATTTTTAGAACACGTGATTCTCGCGCATGCGGAGATAGTGCTTGCTTGATCGAGCTCAGCTGGTCATTCGTTAGGCGGATTTCTGTACCAAAGCCAAGCACCTCTAAATGATCATTCATCACGACAGCACCGTCAACCTCTGACAGTGATGCAATGAAATGCTCATGCTCGGTAATTCGCTCATTTGCCTCTTTTACATGAAATACTTTGTCGACCATATTCATTGGTTGTTGCTGCCCAAGATAGGTTGAGAAATCACTTGCTAATGTTTTCGTCAATTGACTCATCTCAGGCATGGCTTTCATTTTATGAAGCCAATTTAAATGTTCAACGGTGTTGACAAGTTTTGGCCAAATCGCCGGTCCACGCAGTTCATATTTCATATCGAGCGCATGGGGATCAGCCGTAAAGGTGGACGGGACAATAATGAGTGTACCGCCATGACGTTCTTTTTCAATAAGCTTCAATATATTGCTAAGGGTTCTAAAGTATACTTTTTTCGCTAAATTTCTCGAGCCTTTTCCGGCAATAAATAATTCCGTTAAAACCTCTTCAAAATGCTGTCCGATAATCCCTTCACTAATTGTTCGAGCCGGATATTTTACAAGCTGACCACCACTTAGGCGATACAATTCCTCACTTCCGGCACTAGCAATCAGTTCACCCGGCTCGAAAACACTGAGCGTAAATAAATGAGCGGACGGGGCCACAAGCGCCAGCATTTCATCTTTAATGCGCGAAAAAGTATTTTCTACAGGCAGTACACCCCATACGACAAGTTCGTCTGAGTTAGTTTGTGAGACATGCTTTTGCGCACAAATAGCCAAAATGCTTTTTTCCGGATCAAATGCCGGACAGAGCCGCTTGATTTCACTTTTTGTGAAGGGAATTGGATGATCAAAAAACGTAGGTGCCTTCGTATCACTAAGTACAGACGACAGCTCATGTGGATTCAAATAGGTCATCTTTGCGGTACTTGGTCGCGCCTCTTCTTTCGCAAAACTTAAATGATACATGATATGTAGCATAGTAAGTAATTCATCATCATTTGGAAAATGCACGATTGGCTCAGGTAAATCATGTGTTTTTAAATAATGCTGCCAGTCACTCTTGGTTCGTTCAACGAGGTCTGGTGGATAAAGGTAGTTCATAGAACCCCTCCTTTTTCTTCAGTATAACGTATTAAAAAATCAGATGCGATGAATGGTTTTTACAAATTTCTGTAAATATTTTACACTGTAGTAGGGGTGTAGAACATGAATGAACAAAAAAATATATTTATTGATACAGAGCCATTAGGACTTGCTGGGGAAAAGTAAAAAGTGCATATGCAGGAAAGGGTTGTTCAAGGTCCCGCTCAGCTATGTATGCTCGTGTCAGTTATCTTAAAAACAGTATAGTACCTAATCAGGCAGCACGCTTTTCCAATAGAAAAAAACAGCCGGTGTCAGCTGTTTTGACTGTATTTATTCGCCATAGCCTTCTGGGGGCGGCGTTGCTTTTTCAGCATGGCGACTTGCCGGTTCCCATTCACGCCACGTATTGATTTTTTTCGTCGTATGGTCGAGTGCGGCATCAAAGACCATGCTTCCTAAAATGAAACGAAGTGGGGGATTTTTTGCTTGCACGATCTCCCATAAGGCATCAGCCGCAAGCTCCGGTGCGCTATCGACAGATTGGTTTTCTTGCTGACTAAGTTCCTCACGATAAGAATCATAACCGGGTAGCTGCTCTGCGAATTGTAGCTTTAAATACAAATTGGTCCAGTAGCCACCCGGTTCGACAATCGTTGTATGAATGCCAAAGTGAGCGGCTTCGTGTGCCAATGCTTCACTAAAGCCCTCAAGCGCAAACTTACTAGCACTATACATACTCGTCATCGGTCCGGTAACAATCCCCCCAATACTTGAGATTTGAATAATATGCCCGCTTTGCTGGCTTCGCATGATCGGCATCACCGCCTGTGTTACCCAGACAGCACCAAAAAAATTCGTCTCCATTTGATCGCGTACTTGTTGCTCTGTAAATTCCTCTGCCATCCCAAGCATCATCGAGCCTGCACTGTTCACAACAATATCAATATGTCCGAAATGCTGGTGAACTTTTTGAATAGCTTGTGTGATTGCTTCTTTTTGCGTGACATCCGCCACCATAGGGAATAACTGTGTCGGATAATCCTGCCTAAGCTCCTCTAATGTTTCAATATGACGTGCTAGCCCGGCTACGTTATCGCCTGACTGGAGTGCTTTTTTTGCAAAGGCATAGCCAAGACCACTACTAGCGCCTGTAATTAACCAAACTCGTGTCATTTGCAAAACCTCCTTCCATTATCTTTACCCAAAAGGTGCAAAATCATTCAATGAACAGAAGGTATTCTGCACATAATAGATAATAAATGTTGATATGATAACTTTTTATTATTTTATTAAATTATACAAATATAAAAAAGCAGAAGCCCTCTGATGAAAGCTTCTGCGTATTTTTATTTTTTCTTTTGATTATCCATTTCTTTTTTCAAGAAATCATCAAACATTTTTTTCACTTCATCACTTTTTAATAGATCCGTCATAAACTCGGTTACGTCCTCACCACGAATGTTTTTCTTCGCAATACGGTAGCAAATTTCGGATACCGTAAAGCCAAGTGATACAGTAATTGCTGTCGCAACCGAGCCGTTAATAACCGAGCCTGCACCTGGAATAAATTTTGTAAGCTGTGCTACGAGGTAGCGTCCAAGATTGCTGACAAGTGTTCCTGCACCGAGCGCACTGACGATAACCGAAATATTTTCGAAGTCACTATCTAAGCCATATTGCTTCATAATGCGACCAATCATCGCGCTTTGGTTCGCTAATAAAAGGGGACCATCTGCAAATGGAATCGGCGTAAAGCCGACCGCAAACGAAGCGGCCGCATGCTGACGGATAGCTTTATTCACTTCTTTTTTCACAAGGTCGACATTCGTACGCTGAGCACGTAAGAATGCATATTTTACAGACGGCTCGATATGCTCGTATGTCCAAGTGATGAGCTTGCTAAGCTCGAAATTATCGCCTGCATCATATACGGTTGAGACATAGAAATGAGGGATATTCGCCTGCTGTAAAATGGCCATCATCGCACGTAAATCTTCCTCAGCCGCCATATCAGCCTTTGTTAGCACAACAGCAAGGGGCTTACCCGTTTTCATAAAGCGCTCAATCATCGCGATATCCATATCGGTTACGCGGCTATTTGGCGCGGCAATGCAGTACCACACCATATGAATTTGGTCCGCTGGTTTGGTTTTGCTATCTTCCATATAGAGCTGCATTTCATTTAAAAATCGAGTATGTTCCTCAGTTGCGAGTTCATAGCCTTTCGTATCAAATAGGGTGATCGGCATATTTGGAACAGAATATTTCGTTGTTTCCTGTGTGACAGGCTTCCCATTCCCGACCTTTGTAAAATCGATATCAAATACTTTGTTGACAAGTGCTGATTTACCAACACCTGTTGCGCCTACAACGAGAATATTGGCATTGCCATCCTCTTTTAAAAATACTTCGAGCGCTTTTTCAACTTGCTCGGTCACCTGATAGTCTTCCTTTGTCATCTATAATTCCTCCTTGTCAATCGCGGCACTTGCACGTGCAATAGTTTGGCGTGTTTCATCTTCAATACGAGCACGATTTTCCGTCAAATACCGCTCCATCTCTTTTTGAAACTTGCGTCCTACTTGTGGCGGTGCCTGCATTAAAATCGTTGAACGAAATGCCTCTTCTAATTTACTAAAGGCCACATCTAATGCCTCAATGCGCCACTCATTATCGACGTGATTCGTGCGATTTGTACGGCGTGCCGGATGAGTCACATCAAGTGTACTTGCATACGTAGTCATTGCGGCATGCACCTCTCGCTCCATTAATAGATTTAAATCTTGGCTTACAAAGCGCTCAGATAGCTGCTTCGCAAGTGCAACCGCTTCCTTACTTGATGGACTTTCCTCGATACGTCGGCGGTACTCACCAGCCACTTTACGATTTGCTAAATAGAAAATACGCTCTGGTAGTCGCTCATTTAGCATCTCTAAATAATTGACACGAATATGTGCGGTAATCTCTTCAAGACCCTGCTGTTCAATGACCTGGCCCGTCATCAGTTTTTGTGCCACACTATTGACTGGAATAACGGTAACGTCCTCACGCGTCGCATCGTGTATGGTTTCTGTTAGCTCAGCGATGACTTGTGGCGATACGAGCGAAGCCTTTGTTAGCGCCACAATAACATGGATTTTTTTCTCCCGTAGCATATCAATTACTTTTAAATCAAAATCTTGCACGCGAGCAGAGGCGCCTGAAATACAATAAATGGCGATATGCACCCATTCTGCAACGGCTGCTTTATAGCCGCGTGCCTCAAGGAAATGATTAAAGTCTGCTAGCCATACCTGGTCTTTGCCCTGCTCAATGCCCCATGAATCAATTAGCGATACTGGAATGCCATTTAATACGAGCTTTTCCTCAAAAAAGCCTTGCTCGGTCACAGGTTTTCCGGCACCAGTGGCACGTTTTGGCGCATTAAATAAATAGTTGATAAGGGACGATTTACCAACGCCTGTCTGCCCTAAAATCGCGACATTTACAGATTGGCGAGCGCGTGTTGGTAGCATGGCCTCTTTCACTTGTGAAATATAGCTCTCGACTAAATCTGCTACATCACGATTTGTGCGAAGCTGCTCTAAAATATAGTGTTCAAAGGCATCCGCTACATGAATTGACGACTTATTGACAATGGCACGTGCTTTTTTCGATGTTTTGCCAATCAATGTTTTGAAGCGCCCAGGTTTTTCTTCGACTTCTTCAATAGGACCGCGTAGCTGTTTGAAGAATGCAGATACATTTGATGTAAATGTATCTAGTGACAGCTTTTGTTCAGGCTGCTCCTCGAAAAAAGCAATTTTAGGTGATAATGGCAGTAAGAGTTCCTCAGCCACCTGATGCAAAATAGGCGGCAAATCCTTTGTTAAAAATTGTGCAGTAAATTGCTCGGCCTGCTGCTGTGCATTTTTCGTGCGCCATATTTTTTCAACTTTTTCCTTATACGGAATCAATGCTTTTTTCGCATACAGCATCATTTTCGCGCGGAAGTAAGCACGAACGACGCGCAAATAACCTTCAAATAATGCATCTTCTAACATGATGACATCATCTGCATTTGTTAACGTCACATTCGGTGGCAGTGTCATATCCAAATCAATGGGCCCCTCTACATGACGAAGTGCAATAACAACCGGCATTTTTTTCGCTGCCTGCTGAATCGTAAACAATTCATCCGCAGTTGGCCCTTTTGCATCCATAATGTAGAGCATGATATTTGCTGAGTGATTGCTATTAATAATTGGAATATCGCCTACTTGCGTCAAGGGTAATGTAAAATCCTGCGTACTAGGTTGTTTATATAATAAAATATTGAGCTGTGTTAAATCCACGTCATCACCATCTTTTTCTAGAATGTACTATAGTATACGGAATACCCGAAAAAATGTTTCATCGAACACAAAAAAACCGAGACAATCGCCTCGGGTTTGATATTATTTCAACATTTTTTTGTAGTCGCTACGTTGAATGTTCGTAAAGTTAACATGATCGAGCGACGTTTTTTTACCATCTAGACGGAAATAAATTGTTTGTAATTTAGGCATGTTTTTAAAGAATGTTACAGCGATGCGATCCGTGAAGAATTGGCCACCAGTAGAGCCTTGCACGACTTGGCTAGTTGCTAGAGATGATTTGAAATTAAGCGTAATCGTTTTTTCTGATTTTGATACAGCATACCCTTTTACATAATGTGTATAGTGTAGCTCATGCATTAAAAATTTTGTCATTGAACCATTTTTAGCGTAGCTATAAGGCGACTTATGCTCAACGACTAATTTTGTCGCCATTTTATTTGGAGCATAGATTGTGAGTTGTTGTGAGGCATGTGCTGCAAGTGGAGCCGTCATAAGTGGTAGCGCAATCATTGTTGCAATGAATGGCTTTGTCCATTTCTTCATTGTGAATCACACCTTTCATTTTAAGTTATAGTTATCTATTCCCGCTGCAAACAGAAAAAATGCTAGGGAAAGGGACTTATTAGGCTTTTAGGTATGTATGACTACAAATGAATCAGGCGTTTATTTTTGAGGAATAGTGGAAGAATGACAATAAAGAAATAATAGTAGGAGGTGCATAAATTGAAGCGTCTTATTAGCTTTTTAATAGGGCTCATTGTTTTTTTAGGCATAGGCGCGCTTGCGTTGATGGTGTTTGACATTCCCCAGTTGTCGGATATACAGCGACAACTAAGCGGTTATGAATGGTTTGAGCCTATGCTCTATATTTTGACTGCGCTTATTGTCTTCATTGCGCTTATTTTTCTTCTGTTTGCCTTTTCTACATCATATAAAAAACGTGGTATTTATGAGCGCTTTGAGGATGGCGACATCTATATTACGAAACAAACGATTGAAAATCATGTGAAGCAGGCCATCGAAAAATATGATGATGTACGGCAGCCAACTGTTGCGGTGAAATTACATCAGCGTTCAAAAGATTCCTACCTCGATATTATGATTGATATGTTCGTAACTCGCCCTGATACACAGGTATTATTTGAACAAATGTATAGCGATATTAAAGCCAGTACTGAGCAGTTTGCAGAGATGCCTGTGCGTCATTTGAAATTTCAGCCGATTGATCAAAAAGAATTACGCCGTCGTGTGATTTAATTTACTAAAAAGGAGTCGATTATAATGAATGAAGAAAAAGTATACAATGACCAAGCAGGAGTAAATGAAGCACTTGAACAGCCGAAACATGAAAATTCATTAACATTTGATGATGGTGTCATTGCAAAAATTGCGGGGTTAGCAGCACGTGAAATGAAGGGCATTTTAGATATGAAAGGCGGTTTTACAGACCGCTTTAGCTCGAACAATGTGGCACGAGGTGTGTCGGCAGAGGTTGGAGAAAAACAAGCCATTGTCAATTTAAACGTGATTTTAGAGTACGGTCAAAGTGCACCAACTATTTTCAAAAAAGTAATTGACCTTGTAACGGAGCAAGTAGCTTATATGACGGGTATACATGTTGTCGAAGTAAATATGCATGTTAGCGACGTCATGAGTGCCAAGGAATATGAACAAGCAACTACGAAAGAGAAAAACACTGGCAAGTTAGCGTAATATAAAAAAGAGGGTGCTGCCTTAATGGCTGACACCCTCTTTTTATGTTAAAAACGTACGCGAACCTTTTCGTATACGCGACCATAAATAATCGTGAAAAAAATAACGCTCGCAACAGTCGTAATAATACAAGGAACGATAAATGAGCTATCCATTGCGAAAATAACATCCTTACGGAACCAATTTTGGAATGGCAATCCAAATCCTAATAATATAATGAAAAATAAAATTTTGAAGCCGATATGCTTACCCCGCATTTTTTTAATGGCGCCGTTCACACCAAGACGTAAAAGCGCGAGACCTAGTCCAACCGCAACGAAAATGAGTAAATAAAATTTCACTGCATCATTAAAAATAAAGGCTTTCCCAATCAAGACGACTAAAATTGCTGTAGCAATCGTTAAAAAAATGGTACTTTTTTTCATACAGAACTCCTTTTAAGATGATGTAACTATCATAAGATGCGACGTATACTATAGCAATAATCACTATTTAACAAAGTGTTGAATGGTTTGGAGGGTATTATGACAATTTATGATGAAATGAATGTTGCAACTAAGCAAAAAATTATGGATGCACTGATTACATTATTACAGCAACGCCCACTATCAAAAGTATCGGTTCAAACAATTGCCAATCAGGCAGAAGTCAACCGTGGTACAGTGTATGTTCATTTTGTAGATAAGTACGCTATCCTAGAAACAATTGAAAAACGTTTAATTGAGGGCTTAGAAAAAGCTATCAAGTCGCTTCAGCCAGCGTCGATTTTAGCAGAAGCCCAACAAGGCATCGTGTCGCCATTTTCTACACGAGTATTTCAGTACATTGAAGAACAGCAAAAAGTATTTCGTACACTATTACTTCAGGATGTCGAATTTACAAAGAAGCTACGCGATTTTTTTATGAATCAATTTATTGAAAAAAAGGCGTTAATAATTGAAAATGTGCCTATTCCCTATACGGCCGCTTTTGCTGCATCGGCATTTTTAGGTGTGGTGGAACAATGGCTGACAGCACAGGAGATTGATGGCCAGACGGCGGCTACTTATTTTATTAAAATTATTTTAGGTTTAAAGAAAATAAACTAGTTTATTATTTTAGTCCTTTCGTTTGGAATTAAGAAACTAAACCTTTTTACCTGTTAGAAATTCATCTTATTGGGCAGTCTACTACATAAGGGTGTCCAATAAAGAAAACATGCATCCGATTCATTCAAAAACCTGTTAATTCAAAGGAGGAAAATGAACATGGAGCAAGAGAACAAGAAAAAACAACAATTAGAGGACTATACAGTAGAGGATCGAGATAAGGCGCTGACAACGAATCAGGGCTTGAAAATGAGTGAAGATGAATTTTCATTAAAAGTTGGAGATCGTGGACCGACGATTATGGAGGATTTTCATTTTCGTGAAAAAATGACACATTTTGACCATGAGCGAATCCCAGAGCGCGTCGTCCATGCACGCGGAACAGCTGCACATGGCTATTTTGAAAGCTACGGGGATGCGAGTGATATTACGATGGCGAAGTTTTTAAGTGAAAAAGGAAAGCAAACGCCTGTTTTTGTACGTTTTTCAACAGTGGCAGGTTCTCGTGGGTCGGCTGACAGTGTACGTGATGCACGTGGCTTTGCGACGAAATTTTACACAGAGGAAGGAAATTATGACCTAGTCGGTAATAACATTCCGGTATTCTTTATTCAAGATGCTATTAAATTTCCAGACTTTGTCCATGCAGTGAAGCCAGAGCCGCATAATGAAATACCACAAGCACAAAGTGCCCATGATACATTCTGGGATTTTGTAGCGAATAACCAAGAAGCAGCGCATATGGTGATGTGGCATATGTCAGACCGTTCCATTCCACGAAGCTATCGTATGATGGAGGGCTTTGGTGTTAATACGTATCGCTTTGTAAATGAAGATGGTGTGGCACATTTCGTTAAATTGCACTGGAAACCGGTACTTGGTGTTCACTCGTTTGTTTGGGATGAGGCGCAAAAGATTGCTGGGAAAGATCCAGATTTCCATCGCCGAGACTTATATGATGCTATTGAACAGGGCAATTATCCAGAGTATGAATTAGCGGTGCAACTGATTCCAGAAGAGCAAGAATTTGCATTTGATTTTGATATTTTAGATCCAACGAAGATTTGGCCTGAAGAACAAGTTCCGCTTCGAAAGCTTGGAAAGATGACGCTTAATCGTAATGTGGACAATTTCTTTGCAGAAACAGAGCAAGTGGCCTTCCATGTAGGACATGTTGTACCAGGGATTGACTTCTCAAATGACCCGTTATTACAAGGCCGTTTATTCTCTTATACAGATACGCAGTTGATTCGTCTTGGTGGTCCTAATTTCCACGAGATTCCAATCAATAAACCAGTTTGTCCATTCCATAATAATCAACGAGATGGCTACAACCGTCAAACAATCAACCGCGGTCAAGTAAGCTACCACAAAAACAGCTTGCAAAATAATACACCAAACCCTGTTCCACGTGCTAATGGTGGATATGAGCATTACCAAGAAAAAGTAGATGGTCGAAAAATTCGTGCACGTAGTAAAGGCTTTGAGGATCACTTTTCTCAAGCACGTCTATTTTGGAATAGTATGACACCAATAGAAAAAGAACATATTACGAAGGCATTCTGCTTTGAAGTAGGGAAAGTACAAAGTATGGATGTGCGTAAACAGGTTGTAGAAATGGTGGCACATATTAGCCATGACCTCGCAAAAACTTTAGCTGAAAAAGTGGGCGTTACTGCGACAATTGAGACCATTCCAGAAGAGACAGAAACGAAGCAATCACCAGCTGTAAGTATGTATACGAATCCAATTCGTTTTGTAGAAACGAAAAAAGTTGCGGTCATTATTCAAAAAGGGGAGGAAGCAAAGCCACTTATTGAAGCACTAGAAGCAGCGGGTATTGTCGTCGAAATCGTTAGTGATCGACAAGGAACGTTAGGAGACGTTATAAGTGACCATACATTTGATACAGCTTCTCCGGTATTATATGATGGTTTAATTGTTGCGACGAAGTTTGAAGATGCGTTAACACAACGCAAAGTCGAAACATTTATTGATGAAGTATACAATCACTATAAAGCGATTGGCTATACGGATGAGGATGTTATTCAAGTTGCTTATAGTAAAGCACCTGGCGTTGTGAAAGGATTAGAAGCTTTTATTGATGCACTCGCAACAGATCGTCATTTTGATCGTGAATACGCGATTGGATAACTTAAGAGAAGAAGTAGGGACAGCTTCCCTGCTTTTTTTTATTGCTTTTTTTGTTGCAAATACAATATAATAATGTTGTATTTACAACAAAGTGAGGTGTAATATGACAACGATTTTACGGGAAATTGGGATGATTGCGCGTGCGCTGGATTCGATTAGTAATATCGAATTTAAAGAATTAAATATGACGAAGGGTCAATATCTGTATTTAATTCGTATTTATGAACATCCGGGTATTATTCAAGAAAAAGTGGCAGAGATGTTAATGGTAGACCGTACGACAGCTGCGCGTGCTGTACAAAAGCTTCAGCAACAGGGGTTCATAGAGAAACGTGATGATGCTACAAATAAAAAAATTAAAAAGTTGTATGTGACAGAGAAAGGTGCTGCGGTTTATCCATATTTAAAGCGAGAAAATGATTATTCTGATGATGTCGCATTAGAAGGCTTTACGATAAAAGAAAAACAATTACTACAAGACATGCTTGAAAAAATGCGTCATCAAGTAGAAGTAGAATGGGATTTTGTGAAAAAGGGAAATAAACGACAGTATTAGGAGGGTTTTTATGAAATTTGTACAGTGTACGCCAAACGATGTAGCAACTTTACAACAAATTAGCCGCGAAACATTTTACGATACATTTGTAGGGACGACGCCAGAAAAAGATATGGCTGATTTTTTAGATAAGGCTTATGCAGAGGAAAAGCTAATTGCTGAACTACGCAATCCACAGTCCACTTTTTATTTTTTAAGAAATGATAAAGAGCAGGTAGTGGCGTATCTAAAAATAAATGTAGGGGATGCCCAGACGGAGGATATGGGTGAGGATACATTAGAAGTTGAACGGATTTATGTGCGTAAAGCATATCAGAAGCAGGGGTTAGGTAAGTTATTAATGAATGAAGCATTCAAACAAGCTGAATTGAAGCACAAAACGAATGTCTGGTTAGGCGTATGGGAGCATAATACAAATGCCATTGCTTTTTACGAGAAAAAAGGCTTTCAAAAATTTAGTGAACATGCCTTTGTTATTGGTGATGACACGCAAATTGATTGGTTAATGAAATGTCCAGTAGAGTAGAATAAATGGAGTAGGAATCTTTCAAGATTTCTCTTTTTTTATTTTTAAGTAGAAAATCTTATTTTTATAAGTAGTTCTAAAAATATGTTAAAGCATCTTTTAGATGGGAAGACTATTAATAAGAAACATCTATGACATAAGGAGGAAATGGTAATGAAAAAAATTTTATTTATTTCAGAACATGGAGATCCCCTAGCACCACTTGGTAGTAGACAGGCTGGAGGTCAGAACAATTATGTCAAACAATTAGCATTAGAACTGGATAGCTTAGGATATGCTGTGGATATTGCTACGCATTGGTGTAACACATCCGCACCACAAATTGAGAAAATTGGGCAACATAGTTATGTACATCGCTTCGATGCAGGTGTCCATGGCTATGTTGATAAAAATGAGATGCGTAGTTTGATGGGGGCTTTTTATGAGGAAATTGTAGAAGCGCTACCTATTTCATCGTATGCCATTATTCATACCCATTACTGGATGTCAGGCCTTGTGGGATGCGAGCTGAAGAAAAATTATGGAATTCCATTTATTCATACTAACCATTCATTGGCACTTGCTAAAAAAGAAGGAAGCGGCGAACTAGACCGTTTCCGCTTAGCATGTGAGCGACAAGTGTTAATTGAAGCGGATACGGTGCTAGCTACTACAAAGCAAGAAAAAGAATTAATAGAACGATGTGCCCCAAAAAGCCGTGTAGAAGTCATTCCGATTGGTGTTGCACCAATTTATTTAACAAAATCAATTGACGTTTCACGTGTAAATACAAATTATTATTTTTATGCAGGACGTCTCGTTAAAACGAAAGGAATCTTTGAATTGATTGCGGCTTTCAAAGAAGTAATAACGAAACCTGATGTACCGAAAGACGTTTTATTAATTGTAGCAGGCGGCACAAAGGCAAGCATTAATCCGAAGACACAATTACCGCGTAATCGAAAAATATTAAAAGCCTTACAGGGCATAGAAGACCGTGTACTCTTTATTGGACCGCAAAATGCGAAGCAGTTAAAAGTCTTATATGCAAATGCCATTGCAACAATTATGCCATCTTACTATGAATCATTTGGGATGGTGGCAGCAGAGGCACAAGCGACGGGATGTCCCGTCATCGCGACAAATGTCGGGGGACTTCAAGAAGTAGTCGTAGATAATCGTACAGGCATCCACGTGCCAAAAGCATCACCAAAGGCCTTGGCGTCTGCGATGCGTGAGTTATTAGTAAAGAAAACAATGCGTCTAATGATGAAAAAACAAGCAAAAAAACGTGCTATGACAACATTTAACTGGAAAGAAATTGTGACAGATATTACTGCATTGTATAAAAGGAGTTTGACATATGTATCCAAATCTTAAGGAGCAAGTGCTTGCAACGGATCTTGACGATACGCTTGTAAGCGAGAAGATTTCACATGAGCAGTTATGGACATATTTTGGTGACAATCGTCCCTCACTTATTTATATAACAGGGCGTTATTTTCAATCAGCCTATCAGCTCATACAAGAAAACAATTTGCCGCAGCCAGATATTTTAATTTGTGATGCAGGCGGCTCTATCTATTGTGGTGAAACATTTAATGAAGATTTACTCTGGAGTGCGGCATTTCAAAAAATGCCTGTGAAAGCAATTGAGGAAATTGCGAATGAGTTAGATATTGAATGTCAGCAGGTTGATGCTAATAATCGTTTGGCACTGAATGCGACACCAGAAACTTATAAATTATTCAAATATGCACTACAAGCTCAAGGCATTGAAGCGACAACGATTTTCAGTAATGAACGCCAACTCGATGTGTTAGCACCTAATGTGAATAAAGGAACAGCATTACATTATGTGCTTGAAAAATGTCAGCATACGAAAAATGTTGTGGTAGCGGGTGATTCTGAAAATGATGTGCATCTCATTGCAGCTGGATACCCGGCAATTATTGTTGGCAATGCTTGCGAGGAGTTAAAGCTTCTTGAGGGACCTTTGATTTACCATGCAGAAAAGAGTGCTGCTGAAGGGATTATTGAGGGTTGGCATTTCCATCGTCATCAATACGATATTGTTTAATGCATTAAAAAAGCAGAAATCCAGTAATGGATTTCTGCTTTTTTATTAGGTTCTTTTCATAAAATAAACAGGGACTAATAATAATGTACCAAGGGCTCCACCAAAGAAAATACTGCCAAATAATAAAAAGTAGAAAAATGCTGTAAAACTACCTTCAATGGATAAAGAAATGGCGATGCCAATGAATGCCAATAGCCCAATACAAGCGCCAGGTAATAGGAAAAAACGGCGACTTCCAAAAAGTTTCATCGCAAGTCCAATAAATAGCACAATGGCCATTGTTAATATCGCATAGGTTACGAGTGGATTTTCCATACTATCACCTCTTTCATTTTTCTGATACCCCTTCATTAAATAGTTATGCGTAGATTGAAAAGAGTTAACAAAGGATTTACAAATGGTTATTTTGTTTACATATACTTGAAAATCAATATAAATTATACTTCATTATATATTTAGGTATAGATAATGGGTATATTATACAAATTTTATTTAAAAATATCTTATAATTTTTCATTAGTTTTTTAGGACTTAATAAATAAAAAAACAGCAATTCTATTTCTGAAAGTAAATATAGAAGTCTAATGAATCTATTTTATATTCAGTATAATAATTTATTATTATACTGAATATAAAATAATAGAAAAATGATAGATAAACGAAAAAATAATGATTTTGAAATTATAGTTTAAATAGTTTACACTATTTATATAGTGTAAAGTATTTAAAAATAATTAAATTAAATGGATAAAATGGAGGTTTTATTTATGAATTCTATAGCAAATAGTGTTTATAAAAGTTACTTTTATTATCATTTAACAAATTTGAAAGCACGGATAGACGCGTGGCCTTCTACAACAATGAAACATGATCTGCTTCAAAAATTATTGTACATTGAACAAACAGCAAAAATAACAGAAGCTGATTACATTGACTTTGTAAATAGATTAAAAAAGATGAAATTACAAGTACTTGAATTTGATTTATGTCTCTATTGTTTAAAAGGACTCATCGCATATAGTTTTGAAAAAAGCATTTAAGGAGAGATTAGCTATATGGGAATTGATAATTATATGACGGTTCAAGAAGCGGTAAAGCGATGGGAAATTACATTGTATCGCTTGAATAAAAAGCTATCTGATAATGATTTAATGAGACGAGCTGTAGATGATAAAATTTTAAAAAACTTTAAAGTAGATACAACAGATAAAAATAACTGGATTATTTCAAAAAAATTTATGGAAATGTGGTTTGGACCAGAACCTATAAATGAGCGCAAATAAAAAGGAACGAGGACAAAATA
>NZ_HE578958.1:178979-200832 GCF_000307285.2 Kurthia sp. Dielmo | reverse complement strand
TTTAGCGTTCGCAACAAAAAAACCGGAACCGCGCCATCGCGCGATTCCGGTTTTTCTTATGATCATAGGAAAGGCTGTGTTTACACGTATGTCAAAGCCTCTCCTTTGTTTGTTCTTAGTATGGATTTGTACCAAGAATTGTTGCTTGTTTAATATAAATACGATTAGGCAGTTTTAATTGATTTACAATTACTTCTGCTAAATCTTCTGGTTGCATCATACGTTCGGCTTTTTCTTCGTCAATTAAACCAGATTCACGCGCTAATTCTGTTACGACAGTACTTGGTGCTAGTGCTGTCACGCGAATGTTATTACGGCGTACTTCTTGTGCTAATGATTCAGTTAAGCCGATAATACCAAATTTTGCTGCAGAATAAGCTGTTGATGTTGCGGCACCATTTAAGCCATTTGTTGATGAAATGTTGATGATGTCACCTTCATTTTTTTCAATTAATTGTGGTAATACTGCATGGGTCACGTAATATGTGCCTTTAATGCCAGTATCGACAATTTTCACCCATGTTTCAGGATCTTGTTCGACTAACTTTCCAAAACCACCCATGCCAGCATTATTAATTAAAATGTCAGCTTTGCCAAGTGCTTTTGTTAATGTAGCGACTGCTTGTTGCACTTCCTCGTTGTTTGTAACATCTGCTGTTGCAAAGGCAGATGTACCACCTTGTGCTTGTATTGCTTCAGATACTTCTTTGACTTGTGCTTCTGTGCGAGCAAGTAGTCCTACATGCACGCCCTCTTTTGCAAGTGCTTCTGCCACCGCACGACCAATACCACGGCCTGCGCCTGTAACAATAGCAATTTTACCTTCTAGTGATTGTACCATTCTACTCATTCCTTTCAATGAATCTTATTTTATTATAAACTTTTTTCCTGATTTTTAAAAAAAACGTTTTCCATGTTTAAAATGATAGAAAGTTGTCAATAATGTAAAGTAGATAGTACAAATTCGAGACATTTCACTAAAATGGGGGATTATTCCTTGGATATTCAAAAGTATGATGAAATAAAACAACGAGTTACATTACAATTTTCAGCTGAAGAATGGGGTACAATTTGTCAGTTATTAAAAGGACAACGATATGACCAAACAGTACCTGATAAAATTTTATCGATTGCTTCACATATCGAGATGCAAGAACATTTCTTTACACGACGATAATTTACAAAAAGATAAGGTGAGAGCATGTACTTAAAATCTTATAACCATGACAAGCAAAAAATTCTACTAGAAATGAGCGAAGATGAATTTCAAGAACTATGTGAGTTATTAGAGACACATCAAATGTCGCGACAAGCTATAGATAAATTGAATTTTTTAAAAGAACAACGAGAAGAACAGAGTAAAAGTGGCATATGAGTGTCTAAATGACGCTCTTTTTTTATTGCTCAAATGGTATACTAAAGAGCAAAAGGGAGGCGTTGACGATGGAAGCTACATGGATTCTACATGCGTTTAATGCGCTAGATGGGGAAAAATTACGCCAGGTCTATAGCATGTATGTGGAAATGACCTCGCTTGATTTGTTTGGCTCAGCATGGAATAAAGAATTAGAAGCGGTAATGAATAATCACGTCACACGTTTGGCAAGCTTGTCTGATGATGAGATTCGTTTACAACTAGTATTACAGCTTTTACAGACAACAAATCAACGTGCCGTACATATTGAAGAGACACAAGAATTAGAGCTTGCATACGCCAGAATTTTAGGTGCAACAGGTGAAACATCGATTGAACCATTAATTGAGCGATTCTTTCAACAATTACTAGAGGATACTGAGCATCAATGGCAGCACTTAAAGCCAATTGAACGCTCACATATTGCAAAAGTATTATTCGACTATAGCGCAACATTTAGAGCAGATATTCGTGAACAAGTGCAGCAGGGGCTTGGGATGCGACAAATGACATCACGACATTTAGAGCAGGCACTGACAGAGCGTGGTGTCGCACAGGGGATTGAGCAGCTTTATCAGCAATTTGGCGTGAATATTATACCTCTTATTGTGAACAGCGTGATTGATATTAAAAAAATAGATGTGCCACTTGGCTTTTTCACCTTGGCAACATCAGAAAATGCGCTAGCAGCTGTATCAAGCAGTTTTCTAACGTATCGTATTGCCAATAAATCAATGAAACGTGAAATGATCCCAGCGATTCTTGTACAAGCTGTTTTACCATATATCCTTGCTGGAAAACCGACTGTTGCGCCGCATTTGCAAACTTATTCAGCACAGATTGCTACGCATTATCAAACGCTGAAAAAATCGCTACAGCAACTTGAAACACAGCAGCAAGAAGCGCAGCTAGATATTAAAATGTTAACGGATATGACAGTAATTTTAAAAGATAAATTACAACAGGAACGGGTGCATTTACTAGAAGCGGCAGACGCATTGTATTTACGTTTAGAAAAAACAGCGCAACTGCCAGATGTCGCACCGTATACGCAAAATGTGGAGTCGCTACGCCAAGACATTGAACGTTTACAGCGATTGCAAGATACGACCGTAATAAATCAAAGCCTGTTTGATAAGATGAAGGCGGCTACGAAAAAATTAGAGCATCGTACAAAAGTGAAAACAAAAGAACGTGCACTAAGTAAAGAACTAGAAAAAATGGCGATTACCATGTTACAACAGCAAATTCCATTTGATGAGACGCTTCAACTGCCATACACAGCAGCGAAACAACAAACTGCGTCACTTCAGCAGGAACAAAAACTCGTTACTGAAAAATTAGCACAGCGTACGGAAAAAATACAGACCGTGCTTAGGCAATATGAAAAGCTAGAGAAGCAAGTATTTGAGTTAGAAACACGTTATCCACATTTACGCACACCCTAAGCCAAACCCGCTCAAAGATTTCTTTGAACGGGTTTTTAACGTAAAAAAGACGCTATCACTCAGATAACGTCTTACGAATTTATGCGGAAGAAACCGCTGATGGCTGTTGAATCGCTGTAATCGCTTGCATCATATGGATTAAATCTATCATCAATTCGTCATCCTCATGCTCAAAATGTGGTACAGCAATTGTCGTTTGGTTTAGCTGGCATAGTCCGTCACGAATCAGGCAATGGTTGATCTTTTCATAGGCTGTATCAATAGCTTTGAACCAGCGTCCTTTCCCTCGAATGCCGGTCTTTGTGAGCACAAGTATCGGAGATTTACGAACCGTATATGCAAGTAATACCGCTTCCTGTTTTACTTGCTGTGACAAAAAGGGTGTGAGTGTACTACTAAATTGCTCAATCGCTTTTGCAAACGCCACTTCAAGTGTTTGAAAGGCATTTGCTGTGACAAGTGTGAAAAATAACGGATTTTCAATGAGTGCAAGGTGGATGGCCGCATTATGCTCGCCAAATAATGTCGCTACTGTTTCGCAACCAGGTAATAACTCAATTGCTTCTGTGTAGCCAATTGCTGTTAAAAAATGCTGTAGCTCCTCCTTATCGTTTCCACACAATGCATAGGCTAGAGCAATATGTGTTGGGTGGTACGGGTCAGCCATTAAAAGCGCAAGCACATTTTCCTTTGTTGGCTGTTGTTGGACAACCTGTAATCGCTTCGGAACTTCTTGCCATTGCTGGAAAGGTAAGTTTTCAAGCGCCCAAGCATTATCATATTTCACATCAGCGGCAAGTTGGACATACACCGTATGTAATGAAATAAAGGTATTATATATCGTTTGGTAATACTGAGCGAGCATCGCTTTCGTGAAAATTTCGTCGTTAATTTTTGCTAAATTATGTGTTTGTTTGGCTTCTTCAAATTGTGTCAAAATCTTCTGTTCAAATGTATCCATTGGTTGCAATGTGACAGCCGCTTGCTCACGAAAAGATACTTCTTCAAGGTCTTTTTGTAGAAGGCGGCCCTGCGAATAATAATAATCAATTTCTTGTGTAGCTAATGCTATGCGTTCTGTACGAATTTTTGAGAAGGCGGCAACGAGATGCAATGCATTTTGTTCGACAAGTTGTAATTTTTTAATGATAGCACTAGCTCGGACAGCCGCAATCTTGCGAATAGCTGCATAATCTTTCGTGATAGTTGGTAAAGTTATTGTGTGACCATATAAAGTGAGTGAATGAGTAGTATTCATCGGAAACGCCTCCTTTTTCTACAATAGTATCATATAATTCTATTTTTCGTATACGATAAACTGCTTTGTGTATAAAAAAAGTTCATTGTTGTATAGAGGACGTTTATAATAGAAGAAAAGGAGGTTTTTTCATGCAATTAGAACAAATTATGAGCAAAGAACATTTAGAACAAACATTGATTGGTACGCTTGGGATAGAATTTCAAGAATTAACGAAAGAGCGCGTTGTGTGTACAATGCCGGTTGGACCTAAAACACATCAGCCACTTGGATTATTACATGGTGGCGCCTCGGTTGCGTTAGCAGAAACAGCTGCATCCATCGCGGCCTTTTTAAATGTAAATCCAGAAACGCATTATACAGTTGGCTTAGAAATTAATGCTAATCATATTCGCGGCAAACGAGACGGTATCGTGACAGCCATCGCAACACCTCTTCATATCGGGCGTTCAACAATGGTATGGAATATTGATATTGTCGACGAACAGCAACGTCAAATTTGTATTTCACGCTGTACAATGGCAGTAGTCGAACAAAAAAAATAAGCTACATACAAAAAAAGGCAGCGTATCCATTAGAGGATACGCTGCTTTTACTTATAATAGCGAGGAATAGTAATAATTTCTTTTTTTCCAGAATTGAGCGTTAGTTGAATTTTTGCATTAGAGAGCCATTTAACTTTTTTAATCTGAGGGAAATATTCGGGGATTTCTGGATGGTCCGTAATATCATTTGTATACATAAAACGAAGCGTATCTTGTTTTTTAGTGCGCAGTACTAATGCCACCATTTTCTTATCAGGAGATAAAGCTTCTATTTTAATCGTACCGCTTCCTAAATTATAAATGGAGCCTGTTTTAGCGTTGTCACGTAGTGCAAGAATGCGACAATTTGTTGTTTGGCAGTGTGTTGTTACATACGTATAATCTGTGTAACGAGCGGGCGTGTAAAAAAGCTTTTCCTCCTTTGTAACATTTAATGATGCTAGCACTTCATCATAAAGTAAATCGGAAATGGCTTTTTCATGGCCTGTTTTTTCATCAAACATAACACCATCAATTTCAACGGCACCTTGTTGTTGAGGTTTATGATCAGGCAATATGAAAAATATAATGAGTAAACAAGCAGCGAGGCTAGCAACACTACCTACCCATTTGAAATTAAGCCATTTTTTCTTTGCTAAGCGTTTTTTCACCCGTACTTGAACCCGTTGCTCCTGCTTCGAGGTATCTCCCATTTTTTGCTGCAATTTTTCACGAATGTTATTCATGGTTCAATAACCCCCATTCCTTTTCAGGTATTTGCTCACGTAATTTTAATTTTGCTTGTGTAAAGCGATAATGTACGGTACTTTCAGGTAAATGAAGTAAAACCGCTATTTCATGAAATGTTAACTCTTCATAAAAATATAAAATGACTGGCTCACGGTATTTTAAAGGAAGTGCCAAAATCGCATCTGCAATTACATTTCGTTCTTCATTGATAATAAGAGAATCTTTTGTTGTAATGCTTTGCGTAAAGTAAGTCGTCAATTGCTGTGTACGATACCGAAAGCTTTTTAAATAATCTTTTGAACGATTAATGGTCATTCTTGTTAAGTAAGTAGTAACAGAAGATTCATGGCGAAACTGCTCATACGTTTCAAAGTATTTAACGAAGACATCTTGTACAATGTCTTCCGCTGCATGCCAATCTTTTACGTATAAAAAGCTTATATGTAATAATTTTTGTGTATGTGTGGTCAATAACTCTTGCCAATGCGGATTATCCACGTGCTCACTCCTTTCTTTTACATTAGACGATTGTAATATTGATTTTTCCAATAATTTAATAAAAAATTTTTATCCACATAAAAAATCACTCTCTTTTCTTAGAACAGGAGTGATTATTCAATATATATTATGCTATTAATAGCCAGAGATGGTAGTGATTGTTTGCATCGTTTTAAAATTCCCAACACTTAATGTCGTATTACCGTAATAAGATGAAAATCTAACATAATATTTTGAGGTTTTATACAAATTATTAAGCGGAGCGCTGTAAATATTTTACATATTTTGCTGTGTGTATGTCTGTTTAAAGTACACTTTATTGTTGGCTTGTACTTTTGCCTTTAGCCCTGAATCACCAACAATTTTTTTCTTTAATTCCTTACATGTCATGCCGATTGACCCTTTTGTTTCAGGTAATGTTCCTTTTTTTGTAAATTTATCTAGAGAATTAGAAGGGGTTCCTTTTGTTTTATGGGTGGAAGCCTACGCATTTGTCGTGGAGTTGAGGGTAATAGGTGTGAATAATAAGAAATTACATAGTAAAAACCCAAATGTATATTTCATTTTTTGGCAAGATAAAGCCTTCTTTTTTATATGCTATTAAATTAATAATCTTAAGTAAATAATTTTTGTTTTTAATTTGATTTTAAAGAATCATTTTTTCCTTCTTCATGCAACAAAAAAAGTCCGACCCTGGGGAGGAGTGGACTTTTTTTGTTTAAAATTGAGATGAGTGGAGTGCATACAATTGTATGCAAAAAAATATTCTTATGAAGGGACCTCTTCATAAGCCAACATGCAACAATGTTGTATTTTTAATATATATGAAAATTCTGAATTTTTCAAGAAAAAACATGAATATTTTAGCATATTTTATTCGCCAAATAAGTTAAAATAATTACCGATGGGAGTTTTGAAAGAGGGAATGAATATGAAAAGATGGATGGTACTACTAATAAGCATCGTTGTGCTGTTAGTTGGCTGTAGCGAAAAAAAAGAACCTGAGAAAAAAGTAGATGAAAGTTATAAATATCCACCTACCTTATTTTTAGCTGTGAGTAGTGTATTAATCGAAAAAATAGATGCACAAAATTACTCATGGCGTTATATAGATAAGGAAACTGAAAAAATCGAACAAGTAACGACAGATTCTTTACCACCGACTAAAACGGTCTCAATTGAAAATCCACTTGTCATTAAAGATAAGAAGTATTTGAAGATTGGGTTTCAACCGTTGCCAAAATATTATCGTATTATTTTATGGGATGCAAAAGATCGTGAAAAGGCGACCTATACAAATGTGAAGGATATTAAGAAAAAGGGCACCTATATTATGGAGGTTGAAGCTAATTTTGAAAAGGGAGAAGCACATTATTTTATACCGATAACGTTCTAAAAGAAAAAAGTAGGAATTTTAGTTTGTGTTAGTTAGAAAAAGGAATTATTTTAAATGATGGATATATCTATAGTCCTCTATTCGAATAATTGATTAGGTGGAAGTATGTGTTATTTTTTAAAATGGATAACTTTTCAGCGAAAATGGGAAAAGTACAATGAAATGAGGTGAGGAACGATGGCAATTGATTTTCATGATGAGAAAAATAAAATGACCTATGCTTCACGTAAAGCAAATGCCTCGTGGAGCGAAGATTTAGAGGCGTTGCTGCCACCAGGAAAGCATTTTATCCGTGCAGCTGACATTGGTTGTGGAGGTGGTATTTATTCCAAAGCACTTATTGATGCAGGTGTAGAATCTGTTGTAGGTGTTGATTTCTCGAAAGCAATGCTAGAAGGAGCAGAAGCAAATTGTGAAGACTATGATACAATTTCTTTTCAGCTAGGAAGTGCGTTTGAAACGGGCCTAGCTGATGCCAAATTTGATTTAGTATTGGCGCGTGCACTCATTCACCACTTAGGAGACTTACAACTCTTTTTTACAGAAGCACATCGTATTTTAGAGAAAGATGGGTACTTTATTGTACAAGATCGAACACCTGAAGATGTACTTTTACCGGGAAGTCAGGAACATATACGTGGCTATTTCTTTGAAAAATTCATTAAATTAAAAACGACTGAAACACAGCGACGCCACCGTGGAGAAGAAGTACGTAAGGTTTTAGAAGAAACCGGATTTACACTCGTAAAGGAAGTGCCTTTTTGGGAAGTTAGAGGCACCTATCCGTCGAAAAATCGATTAAAAGAAGAACTGCGTCATCGTATTGGTCGTAGCATTTTGTATGAATTGGATGATTTTGAATTAGAAGAACTGATTGACTATATAGATAGTAAAGTAACAGAGGAACGTAATATCGTTGAGAAAGATCGCTGGACGATGTGGATTGCGCAGAAAAAATAACATAAAAAGGAGGCGCATAAAAATGAGCACCTCCTTTTTATTATGGCTGTATGACACTCTGTAAAAATGTAGCACATGCCTCGCCAATATCACTAATGACAGGCGCTGCATAGTCTAGGTTTTGGGTTAAAACGGCAATGTATAAGCGTTCTTGACCGATAGAGAAGATGGCAACATCATGCTCAATACCTGTATTATCACCAGATTTGCTCGCAATTTGAACTTCACCAAATTCATCAATACGCCCTCCTAATAAATTTTTAAATTGTTGATCGTATAGCATACCATAAACGTGGCGTCGGCTTTCTTCAGTGAAATGAGGATTTGCTTCACCAATTAATTGTAGCCACGTAATCATATCTGCTGCTGTAGTAAAATTATCTCGCATACGATTGCGGGACATAAATTTGCGTAATAGTACAGTAGACGGAGCACCAACTTGTTGTGCTAAAGCATTCACTTCTTCAAAGCCGACTTCGTCGATTAAGAGATTAGAAGCGGTATTATCCGAGACAATAATCGCAAGTTTCATTATGTCATGCAGTGAAAATTCCTTTGCCTGATGAAGATAGGCTAAGATACCAGCACCTTTTACCGTCTCTTTTACTTTACGCGTATCGGTTAATTGAATTTGGTTGTCTTGAATGCGTTTCATGACGGCTAAGACAAGGGGGATTTTAATAATACTTGCAGAAGATACTTCGTTTAGTTCATGAAAACTAAAGCTTTGTTTACCATATGTAATCTTTACGTGTAACCCATCTGGATACGCCTCACAAATAGCTTTTAAACGATTTGTTAATTCTAACCAATTCATACAAGGACCTCCATAGTTTAGTTTTTCTTAGTGTAACTTAATTAATCGTTAAGTGCATAGCAATACGATTTATTGTAAAGTTAATGTAAATTCAACATATCAAAGCAGGCAAGGGGGACCTATTTATGAAAAATGTTGTGAATTTTCTGGAAATGAAAAAATCAGGCGAGCCTATTGTAATGATGACGGCATATGATTATCCATCAGCACGTTTAGCAGAGCAACAGCAGATTGAGATGATTTTAGTTGGCGATTCATTAGGCATGGTTGTCTTAGGGTATGAATCGACCGTGTCCGTGACATTAGAAGATATGATTCATCATGCGAAAGCTGTACGTCGGGGGGCACCCAATACGTTTGTTGTCGTAGATATGCCATTTGGAACGTATCATGTTAGCACAGAGCAAGCTGTACAAAATGCGATTCAGCTATTTCAACAAACAAATGCAAACGCTATCAAGCTAGAAGGGGCGGGCGAGCTTCTACCAGCAATTGAGCGTATTGTCGCAACAGGTATTCCAGTGGTGGGACATTTGGGATTACAGCCACAATCTGCAGAAGTTTTAGGTGGTTATAAGGTTCAAGGTAAAACGACAGAGAGTGCTAAAAAACTCATAGATGATGCAAAAGCATTGGTAAAAGCAGGGGTGTGCGCCATTGTATTTGAATGTATTCCAAAGCAGCTAGGTGAGATTTTAAGAGAGCAAGTATCTGTGCCGATTATCGGTATTGGAGCAGGCGTTGATGTGGATGGTCAAGTGCTCGTATATCATGATTTAGTGGGCTATGGCGATCACCGTGTACCGAAATTTGTTGAGAAATTCAGCGATGTTCACGCAGTAATGTCTACAGGGATTGCAGCATATCGTGATGGCGTAAAAGCACGTACATTCCCGAGTGATGCACAGAGTTTTACGATGAACGAACAACAATTGGATGGACTTTATGGAGGCGTAACAAAATAATGAAGGTTATTACAACAATTCAAGAGCTGCAAAAAGAATTAGCCCCTTACTATGTGGCAAATCAGACAATTGGATTAGTGCCAACAATGGGCTATTTACATGAAGGTCATCAAACACTTGCAAAGGCGGCTGTTGCTGAAAATGATGTGGTCGTGATGAGTGATTTTGTCAATCCAACACAGTTTGGGCCGAATGAGGATTACGAGGCTTATCCGCGTGATTTAGAACGTGATGCACGCATTGCAGATGAGGTAGGTGTGGCGATTTTATTTGCACCAAGTGTTGAGGAAATGTATCCACATCAGGGTGGTGTCACATTTGAAGCAGGACCAGCCTCTAAAATTTTATGTGGTGCATCACGACCAGGGCACTTTAATGGTGTCTTGCAAATTGTGACGAAGTTATTTCAAATTGTTAGACCAACAAACGCTTATTTTGGGCAGAAAGATGCCCAGCAATTAGCGTTAATCGAGATGTTAGTGCGTGATTACAATATGCCTGTAACGATTCGGCCAATTGCGATTGTACGTGAGGAAGATGGTTTAGCGAAAAGCTCACGTAATGTATTTTTATCTGAAACAGAGAGACAATTAGCCCCAAATTTATATGAAACGTTGCAGGTATTACAGCGAAATATTGCGTCGTTTAATCAGAAGAAAGCAATTGAGCAAATTGAAGCTGCAACAAAAGGACGCGTTGATTATATTGAATTGTTGAGCTACCCGGATTTACAACCTGTGACATCAGAGGATACGCAAGTGATTTTGGCAGCGGCATTGTATTATGAAAATGTGCGTCTGATTGACAATATTATTTTTAAGGTAGGTGAATAGAATGTTTAAAGAAATGATGACGTCAAAAATTCATCGTGCGACGGTGACACAAGCAGATTTAAACTATGTGGGAAGTATTACAATTGATGAAGATTTAATGGATGCTGTTGGGCTGTTACGAAATGAAAAGGTGCATATTGTGAACAATAATAATGGTGCGCGCTTTGAAACGTATACAATTGCAGGAGAACGTGGAAGCGGCGTTGTATGTGTGAACGGAGCTGCAGCGCGCCTTGTACAGCCTGGAGACATCGTCATTATTATTGGGTATACGTATATGTCGGCTGAAGAAGCGGCCAACTACGCACCAAAAGTAGCAGTAATGGGAGCTGAAAATAAAATTGTTGAAATGATTGGTCATGAGCCAGAAGCAACAATTATGAATTTCTAAATGAAAAAAGGCTTTGATATACGCGTAAAAACAATTGCTCTTATGAGCATCAGAAAAACCGGAATCGCGCTATGGCGCGGTTCCGGTTTTTCGTTTCAAATGCTAAAAAAGGAAAATGACATTTTCTGTCCATGCTCTTTTTTGATATGCGTTTACGTAAAATGAGAATACCATTTAGTAATTTTATAACTCGAGTCCTTTGATTCACTGTCATTTTTATTTTTTATGCATATGTTTATTATTCGCTCAACAAAAAACACTTCCAAAGATTTTGCTTCCTTTGAAAGTGTCTTTTGGTTGTCTCAGATTTTAGGTAATTCTGGTTACTGCTAAGTCTTTTTTATTTCTCTGTTTTACGTTTACGTAAACCAAATACGCCAGCTAATGCGCTAAGAGCTAACAACATACCACCCATTAAGCCTGTTTGCGTCGCAGCATCACCTGTTTGAGGGAGCATACTTGCTTGTGCAGGATTTTGAAGTGTCGGTGTATTTGAATTTGATGAAGCAGGTTGTACAACTGGTGTAGTAGTTACCATAGTTGTAGTTTTTGATGGATTACTTACCTGTACAACAGTTGAAGGTGTATTTTCTTCAGGTATTGTATCAGGTGGTGTTACTGGTGTTTCAGGATTCTCTGCTTCTTTTGGCGGTTCCACAACAGGCGGTTCCACAACAGGTGGTTCCACAACAGGCGGTTCCAAAACAGGCGGTTCCAAAACAGGCGGTTCCAAAACAGGCGGTTCCACAACAGGCGGTTCCACGACAGGCGGTTCCACAACAGGCGGTTCTACGACAGGTGGTTCTACGACAGGCGGTTCCACGACAGGCGGTTCTACGACAGGTGGTTCTACGACAGGTGGTTCTACGACAGGTGGTTCCACAACAGGATTTTTCGTGTAGTAATACGTAATCGTTTGTTCACCAGCAGTGAATGAACCGGAAGGCGAGCCCACTGTATTAACTAATGTGTAGCCTTCAATATCAGCTCCTGTTTGTGGGAATGACTCGCCCACTTTGCCTTTATGAGTAGTAGAATCTTTTAGCGAAGTCGTTGTATCTTGGATGTAATAATGAACAGTTAAATTACCAATTATATCTGGATTCTTTGTATAAATATAGATGACTGTTGTGTCTTCACGAGTATATTGACCTTGTGTTTCACCATTTACTTCTTTAAATGTATAGCCTTCAATATCGCGCTGAGAAGTTGTGTAATTTGTACCAACCTTTTCTGTATTTGAGCTAGTTGATGAAATTTCGTTTCCAGATTCATCTTGATACTTCACAATTAGATTTCCGGATGCTTTGTTGAAGATGTATTTTACAGAACCATCTTCTTTTAAATACGTAATTGTTTTTCCGTTTTCATCAAACATATTATCTTGTGAAGTTGTAACGGCCTTAAAATCATACCCTTGGTTTTTAATAGCTTCTAAAATAGTACTTAGCTCGTCATTCACTGAATCAGATGTTTTTTCATCACCTGTTTTATCAAAGCTAGGCTTTAAAGGGGTATTCAAATCTTCCTCATCAAAGAATGAAAAATCAATTGTACTTTGCGCGATATATTTATAAATAACAGTTAAATTATCTTCTACGCGAATTAATGTACCATTCGTTGCCGCACTGTTTTCATCCATTGTATCGAAGCGGTAACCATCGAAACTTAATTTATCAGAGGTATAATTTTCGCCAAATTTTCCTGTTTTATCGATTTGTGAGCGTAACTCATTACCATCTTGGTCTACGTATTTAATAACGACTTTACCTGGAGCACGGTCAAAGTAATAGATGACCTGACTAGGTGTATTATCAAATTTTACCGCGACATTCAGTGAATCATCTTTATTTTTGGATTCAGTATACTCGCCTTTATCCGTTTGTGTTGAATCTGTTTCGACAAAGTCATAGCCTTGTTTATAAATATCACTGAAGATGCTATTTATATCTGATGAATAATCAACTGTCACACCTTGTTTATCATATTTTGAGTAGGCTTCATTCAGCGTTTCATTTTCTTTACTTTTAAATAATGCTGTGAACTTTCCAGCTGCTGTATATGAAAAATCTTCAATTTTGAACTGTTGTAGGTTACGAGAACCACCAGTTGAACCAGTTACAATAAATGAGTAGGCGTCTACATCAGCATTTTTCCACTTTGTGATATCTGCTTCCCATACTTTTCCTTCATATGTGATTTTCATCATTTTCGTATCGCCATTATATTCAAATAAAATGTCTCTAAATGTATTATTATATGGGTTTGAGATTTCTTTTACAGATGCTTCATCTGTATAGGCATAGTGTTTTGTTTTTCCGATTTCATCTTTATTTACATTTTCACCATATTTAGGTACAACATTTGGGTCTGTATAAATGAACGCGCCATATGATGTATTATCTTTTTTATAAGGATCCTTCATAAAGTATTCACCTTTTGTGCCATTTGCACCTTCTCCATTAAAGAAAGTATCTAATTTGAATCCAAAAGCATCGACTAGGTTCCCGATGCCTAAAGCACCGCCACTCATACCGATTGTAGAAGTGTCACCATTATGGAATGCGAAACCAATACCATCTGCACCGCCTTGACTTTTAGATTTTGTTCCTAGATTAATTTTTCCTTTTAAGGTGAAGCTCTTTGATAAATCGATTTTTTTGTTTAATGCAAAGTTACCGGATTGATCTATTTCGTCAGGTGTAAGTGTTACAGTGCCCGAATTTTTGTTGTATTGGTTTTTAGCTGAGCCATTTAACACGAAATGATCTTCAAAATTATCTTTAGTTACAGAAGTGATATTACTTTCTGTTGTAGCTGCTGCTTTTGCAACAGCTTTTTTTGCTTTAGCTGATGTTTTAACAGTCGTTGATGCATACTCTTTTGCCGCAGTTGTAACCGTTTTAGCTGCTTCTGTAGAAGAAGTAGTTGTTGTTACGGGTGCAGAAGCAGTTGCTTGTTTTGCCTCAGGATTTTCTTCAGTTTTAGGTTGAAAAACCGCTTGCTCTTGCTGAACAGGAGTAGTTTCAGTTTTAGGTTGAGAAGCCGCTTGCTCTTGCTGAACAGGAGTAGTTTCAGTTTTAGGCTGAGAAGCCACTTGCTCTTGCTGAACAGGAGTAGTTTCAGTTTTAGGCTGAGAAGCCACTTGCTCTTGCTGAACAGGAACATTTTCGGTTTTAGGTTGAAAAACCGCTTGCTCTTGCTGAACAGGAGCAGTTTCAGTTTTAGGTTGAGAAGCCGCTTGCTCTTGCTGAATAGGAGCAGTTTCAGTTTTAGGCTGAGAAACCGTTTGTTCAGTAACAGTAGTGGATTCTTCTGCTGATGCTGATAATCCAGTCAATGTAAATGCGCCGATTGCGATAGTTGATGCAGTGATAGATGCGAATACCCAGTGCTTTCCTTTTTTATACATTTTGTAATGGATTTTTATATTTTGATTATTTTCTCTCATATTTATAATAACCCCCGTTATTTTTTGTACTATATAGAAGAATTTTACCTTTATAAGTATAACATTAACTAAAATAAAATAAACATTTAGTTCATATGTAATACTATTCAATTTTAAAATGTTATTTTTTTAAATTAAATAGTTCTAATTTATTATGTATGTGTATAAAGACATATAAATATATGTAATATGGTTTCCATTTATTTCTTAAAATAATTTAATTTTAAATAAAGAAAAGACATGATTACATCGATGTAATCATGTCTTTTCTTTTTAAGTCATAATGAGTGTTACTTATCTGCTTTACGTTTGCTTCGCAGCATGCTTGCTTATATGGATTTTAATGTTATTCTTTATATTTTGCTGGTGTTACAAATAGCGTTAAAATAAATCCTACGATTGAAATCGCTAAGATGAAAATAAAAGCGTATTGTGTACCAGAAGCCATAAGGGCAGCTTCTGTTTTTCCTTCAGCTTGCGTCATGCCGATATTCATTAATGTAATAGCAAGTGCTGTACCTGCAGCACCGGCAATTTGTTGCAATGTATTCATTGCAGCGGCCCCATGTGGATAAAGCTGAGGAGGTAATTCGTTTAAACCATTTGTTTGTGCGGGCATTAATGACATTGCTAGTCCAAGGCATAATAAGGCGAATGCGACAATGATGATCCATTGTGGTGGATTGCTATTCATTGTGAAAACAAAGAGCACATTAGCAACTACTGTAATTGCGAAGCCAGCTATTAATAAGAAGCGTGGACCAATTTTATCAAAGATGCGACCAACAATCGGTGCTAAAATAGCATTTAAAATATTACCAGGAAGCATCATTAACCCTGCAGTAACAGCAGTTAATAGTAACGGACCTTTTAAATAAAGTGGTAATAAGATTGCTGATGATAAAATAAGTGAAAATCCGATAAACAATAAGATGGTTCCGAGTAAAAAGTTTTTAAACTTGAAAACACGGAGATTAATCATCGGTTCATCCATTTTCAATTGGCGAATACTAAATAATACAAGTGCAACGGCGCCAATAATAAGCGGAATAAACACAGCGGGGTCTGTAATTGCTGTACCTGCCAATGTCCCAAGACCATAAATCAATGTACCGAATCCAATGGTTGAATAGATAATAGAAAGAACATCGATTTTTGGTTTTGTGATATCTGAAACATTTTGAATGGTAGGTACCCATACGATAAATAAAATAATATAGAAGATTAAGCTAATCCAAAAAATGTAATGCCAGCTTAATGCGTCAACGATAATCCCTGATAATGTAGGACCGATAGCAGGAGCAAGTGTAATTACAAGCCCCATAATTCCCATCACTGAGCCACGTTTTTCAATAGGGAAGATGACTAAAATAACGTTCATTAATAGAGGAATTAGAATCCCTGTACCAGTTGCTTGTGCAATTCTTCCGAGCATTAAGAAAGTAAAGTTTGGTGCAACGGCACAAATCACGGTCCCTACAATTGAAAAAAGAAGTGCAGCGACAGCGAGTTGTCTAGTCGTAAACCATTGTAATAATAATGCAGAGACAGGAACTAAAATACCTAAAACAAGCAAGTAGCCAGTCGTTAGCCACTGTACCGTTCCTGTAGAGACAGAGAAGTCAGCCATAATATTTGTTAAAGCCATATTAAGTGCAGTCTCTCCAAATAATCCGATGAAGGCACTGAGCATGAGGCCAGCTGCCATTAACTTCGGATTTTTAATTATTTTTAGCGTTGTTGTCATAAAATCCTCCAATATGATTTTGTCTATGTTAACGCTAATCTATTAGAAGCGATAAGGCAACCGCCATTTGACTGAACTATTTATTTTTTTGTCTATTTTCTCAAAAAATATACCTTCTTCAATGAATATAAAAAATAGGCATCGTATATACGATGCCCATTTCTCTACTTTTATCCAAATGCAACGCTATAAATAAGTCGCGGTGTTAATGCGAGCATAAATAGTAATGTCGCGTAATACAGTACATAATTTTTATCTGATTTTTGACGATAGGCCATAACGAGGACAATGCACAGCATTACAAATGAAAAGAACGCTATTAAAAGTCGCCAAATAAATGGTGATAAAAACGTCCAATTGTAAAATAATGTAGCAATTGGTGTAATAAAGATCGCAAGTAATAAGGCGATGAGTAAAAGCGTGCCAATTTTCAATTGCTGATTCATTAAAATCACCTCTTTCTTACTCTCTACCCATTTATATAAAAAAAACACGCAAACGCGTGAAAAAAATGCAGTGTTTAGTTTACGAACTACCAAGATTAGTAATATAATAACAAGGTGTGTAGATTGTACACAAATGCAGATAAAATGTGCTTTCATGTCAATTTTACTAAGTATATTGTCATATAAAAGTAATATGAAAGCAATAACCATTTCTTATGGATAACTTACGGAGGCTATCATGTCAAAATTAAACTTTATTCCGATTATTGTCGGTACAGATATTAACGCATATAATATGTCAATTTCTTTTCACGAAGAATATGATGTAAACCCTATTTTAGTAGGACGTGGTGAATTGCCATTCACAAAATTTAGTACAATTCCTGGTAAAATTGAATACTTTCCAAAATTAGGTGAACCAGAAGAGTTCCCGAAAATCATGGAGAAAGTAGCGAAAAAATACGGTAAATCAGGTAAGAAATTAATGCTTGTTGGGACAAACGATATGTACGTTCGTTATATCGTTGAAAACGCGGAGTTCCTTAAAAAATATTTCGTATTCAACTATCCTTCAATCGAAGTAATGGATACCTTACAATATAAAGCAAATTTCTATCAGCTTTGTGAAGAATATGGCATCGATTACCCAACAACACGTTTTTATAACTGTGCATCAATCGAAAAACCATTCGATGATAAAAAAATTCTTTATCCATTAATTTTAAAACCAAGTAATGTTATTTTATACTTAGATTTAAAATTTGAAGGAAAAGAAAAAGTATACAAAGCGGAAAATGAAGAAGAAGTAAACCGCATTTTACACTTATTACACAATGCAGGCTATCACGATGAAATCATTATTCAAGAATTTATTCCTGGCGACGATACGTTAATGTGGGATGGTGTAGTTTATGCCGATCAGAACAAAAATGTTCAATTAGTAGCACTTGGCCAAGTTGTATTACAAGAACATACACCAACAGCTATTGGGAACTATACATCTATCATTAGCCGCTTCGATAAAGATTTAATGCGTAAAATGCAGGATTTCATCGAATATATCGGGTACACAGGTTTTGCAAACTTTGACTTAAAATACGATACACGTGATGGTAAATTCAAAGTATTTGAAATCAATATTCGTCAAGGTCGTTCAAGCTACTACGTTACACGTCTAGGTCACAACTTAGCGCGCTATCTTGTAGATGACTGTGTTGATAATAAGAAAAAAGATGTTGTCTATGCAAATGGGGAATTTTTATTCTCTGTTGTACCGAAAAAAGTATTACGTGACTTCGTTGAGAACAATGAAATCAATGCAGAGTGCCGTCGTCTTATTAAAGAAGGTAAATGGGCAAATCCATTATTCTATCCAAAAGATAAAAGCCTTAAACGTAAATTGTACATGGCAGCACGTCAATACAATTACTATCAAAAATATAAAAACAACCAATGGTAAGAAAAAAGAGCTGGATATCCAGCTCTTTTTTTTATGTCGTCTGCGTATCTAAATAACGTAGTAATTCTGTAACGAATAATGACTGCTCATAAGGTGAAATTGTAATACGTTGTAAAATGCTTGGATCAAAGCCCTCTTTTAAATAGGTTGAACGTTTTGTGGGATCGGCAATAAAGCGCATTACATAGTTGTTGATACTCTCACCATGTTTTTGTGCGAGTATTTCGGCTTCTCTTAGTTGAGTAGGGCGGTCTGGCCGAATCGCATAGAGTGTTAGTGCCTTTTGTGCATTCGCAATACGATTATTGCCACGACGTCGCATCGTTTGATGAACGAATAAAATATGTTCATACGGCATAAAGCGTTTAAATGGCCCAGCTTGTGCTACTAAACCATGCGCTGTCAACGTATATTTAACAACAAGCAGATACCAAGCAATAAAGCTTACTATCATAAATCCGATACCTAAAATAAGAAATCGATCTATCAATCTGAGTTGTGGTATAAACAGGATGGGGAGGGCAACCGCTATTGCAAGACAGCTAATGAAGATAAGTGCAACTAACAGAAAGCGTTTATCAGGTTTTGAATGGAAAATCATCGTTCATACACCTCCTAGTTTGTCCTTTCCCTGTTTTATGTATCGGAAACGATGGTCATTTATTTGAATGAGATAATATGGAAAAAACTATTGCCAAGTAGTTTTAGGAGGCGTATTTTAAACGTAGAGGTGATGAAGAAATGGAAACAAAACGTATCGCGGTCATTGCAGGAGATGGCATTGGACCAGAAGTAGTGACAGAGGGGATTAAGGTGATGAATCGTGCCGCACAAATCGACGGTACGATTCAATTTGAGTATACATATTTCCCATGGGGCTGTGAGTATTATACAAAGCATGGAAAGATGCTACCAGATGATGGGCTAGAGCAATTGCAAGCATTTGATGCCATTTATCTAGGTGCAGTAGGATTCCCAGGGGTGCCTGATTATATTTCATTACGTGAATTGCTATTAGTGATTCGTAAAAAATTCGACCAATATGTTAATATTCGTCCTGTAAAATTATTAAAAGGTATAGAGTCGCCGCTACGTCATGGTACAGAGCAAACAATTGATATGCTCGTTATTCGTGAAAATAGTGAAGGTGAATATGCAGGTGTTGGGGAATGGCTTAAAAAAGGAACGCCTCAGGAGAAAGTACTGCAAACAGGTGTCTTTACACGCAAGGGAGTGGAACGGATTATTCGTTACGCTTTTGAAGAAGCGCGCCGTCAAGGTGGTAAGTCAGTCACAAGCATTAGTAAAGCCAATGCGCTTAATTACTCAATGGTCTTTTGGGATGAGGTATTTGAAGAGGTTTCACAAGAGTACCCAGACATTTCAACGCATTCATATTTAGTCGATGCAGCGGCCATGTTTATGGTCATGGATCCAGGACGTTTTGAAATTGTTGTGACATCTAATTTGTTTGGCGATATTTTAACCGATTTAGGCGCAGCAATCGCAGGTGGTATGGGCATTGCTGCAGGTGCAAACGTTAATCCGGAACGCCTCTATCCGTCTATGTTTGAGCCGATTCATGGCTCTGCACCAGATATAGCAGGACAAGGCATTGCCAATCCACTTGCCGCCATTTGGTCGGTTAGTCAAATGTTTGATTTCTTTGAACGACCAGAGATGGGGGCACATATTTTAACAACGATTGAAAAGTTACTCGCTGAAAAAACAACATTAACACCTGATTTTGGTGGGCATGCAACCACTGAAGCAGTAGGCACGCGTTTAGTTGAGCTATTATAAAGTATAAGCAGGAATGTCGTATCATCGGTCGTGCGAAGCACCCGTTTAGCCATACAGATATTAAATTAATTAAGGGGCTTTTTGACAAAGCGGTGGCGTCAAAAGTTTTATATGAAAATGCGTTCAACTAGTATCGTCAGTCATAATCCTGTCGAAATGGTTTAATACGAAATAATACAACAGCTTTAACATCCTTACGCATATCAATGGCACTAAAAACGCGTGAATCTGTGGAGTGATTGCGGTTATCACCCATTACAAATAAATGGTTTTCAGGTACTGTAATAGATAGATGTGTATCGATCATGCGTTCTTTAATATATGGCTCTTCAATACGCTCTTTGTTGCGATAAAGTTGATTGTTACGAATAACGAGCACGTCACCAGGGAGGCCAATGACGCGCTTAATGTATAATTCATGTCCAGGAATTGTAGAGGCATCGAGAATGACAATATCATTATAGTGCGGGGCATTCCATTTATAGGCCAGCTGACTCGTAATAAACTTATCGCCATCATGAATGGAGTTTTCCATACTCTTACCGTTTACAATAACAGAGCCAATACTATAATGAATAAAGAGCGTCAAAGAAATGAGCAATAGCATACTAAAAAAAAGAATATATAGCCAACGTTTTTCACGAATTATTTGCATAGGGTTGCCTCCCTTGTTCTCCGAAAATAGAGTATGGTATGGTTAATAGTACTTACTGTATACCACAAAATACAGAGGATTATGCGAAGCAGGGGGAATGAATGATGGCAAAAGTGTTAGTAATCGGAGGAACGCGCTTTTTCGGCAAACATTTAGTCGAAAAGCTTGTACAACAAGGTCATGATGTGACAATTGCAACACGCGGACAGCATGATAATCCATTTGATGAGCGTGTTCATCATACAATACTAGATCGTACAAATAGTAGTGAGTTACGCGAAGCTTTTGAAGAAACGGTGTATGATATTGTGTACGACAATATTTGTTATACGCCAAAAGAAGCAATGGAGCTTTGCGCTATTTTAAATGACCATACGACGCGTCTTATTTTCACATCAACGATGTCCGTTTATGAAGCGGATGGTGTAGCGAAACGTGAAGAAGATTTTAATGCTATGAATTATATCTATGATTTAATTCCTTCACAGCAGCATAGTTATGCGGAAGGTAAACGTCAGGCAGAGGCCGTATTTGAAGATTACGCTAATTTCCCAGTTGTCGCTGTCCGATTTCCAATTGTCATGGGCGATGATGATTATACAAGTCGCTTAAGCTATTACGTAGAGCATATTGAGCAGGGTGAAGCGATAGAATTTGTTAATCTTGATGCTGAAATGTCATTTATTTTGGCAGACGAGGCTGCAGAATTTCTTTACTGGGCAGGTTTTGCTAATATTGAAGGCCCCTATAATGCTACAGCAAATGGTAAAATTTCAATGCGTACATTAATACAAACTATTGAACAAGTAGTTGGCAAAAAAGCAATCATTGTTGAGGGGGCTTCTCCTTATAGCATTCCAGCATCTTGGTATATGACAAATGCTAAAGCGACAGAAGCAGGTTTTACGTTTACACAATTAACAGATTGGTTAAAGCCATTAATCGAAAAGATTGCTAAATAATAAGAAGAGACTGGGACATACGTGTAAAAACAACCGTTCCTATGAGCATAAGAAAAACCGGAGCGGCGCCACAGCG
>NZ_HE578958.1:100269-178750 GCF_000307285.2 Kurthia sp. Dielmo | reverse complement strand
CGGTTCCGGTTTTTCGTTGTGAACACTAAAAGAGGAAAATGACGTATTTTGCCCCAGTATCTTTTTTAAGCATTTATTTTAGCTGCGTAATATTTCTCGCCAGCTTGTTTAATATATTTATCGAAAATGAAATTTCCAAATGGAATAAAGGCAACTACGCCTGCAATTAGGCTATAAATAATATGCCAGCGAATACGTAATTGTACAATAGCAATTGCAATAACATAGGTTACAAAAATCGCGCCGTGAAGACTACCTACAATTGTTACAACAATCGGTAATCCAGCAAAATATTTTAATGGCATCGCAATGAGCAATAGTACAAGAAGCGAAATACCATCTGCAATCCCCATTACACGTAGAAATCGGATTTCTTTTGGTTCCAAGGAATAAACCCCTCTCTATTAAAAAACTAAATTTATTATAAAACCGTTATATGAACGGAATATGAACGCTATTGAAATTTACGTCAAAAGTCATATTATCACCAAAAAAATTCTATAAAATGGATGAAATGCAAGGAAAAACTTAAAACATATATCATCTTCTTGTTATTTTCTTTACAATAGGAAAAGGAGTGAAAAACTACCAATATAATTATAGGGGGATTTACATGAAAAAAAGTAGTGTATGGTTAGCTATTTTAGTACTAATCATTAGTGTGCTTTTGCCAACTGTGCGGGTTGCAAATGCAAGTGCCGTAACTGATGCAGATTTAGCAAATGCTATTAAGCTAGGCGATAATACCACAATTGATGAAACATTTAACGAAGCCGGAGTTAAATGGTTTAAATATAAACCAACGGCAAGTGATATTAAAAAGCATTCACACGTAAAATTAACACTGAAAAGTGATTATATTTTAAATGTCACAATGTTTTCAAGTGCTGAGAAAGCACAAAATAACGAGGCATATGAACAATATGTAGCTGGAACTGTCGAAAACGGTAAAGCAATTATCAAATTCCCATATGCTTGGGATGAAACGTATTATATTAAAGTAGAGTACAGTGGCTTTATGGATGACGGATCGATGGCCGGTGAACCGGCAACAGAAGATGGCGTGACGGATGAAGAAATGCAAGTGCCGACAGTAGCATATACACTAACTGCACAACCTGTTACATTAGCGCCGGCAACCGAGTTATCAAGTGGCAATGCTTGCCCAGTAGAGCTTGGCGTTGACGGGAAAAAAGATGCGAAAACGATGCTATCAGATATTCGCGTTTTCCGTGATGGTATTTTATCAAAAACAGCAGATGGTCGCGAACTATCAGCATTGTATTATAAAGCAGCGCCATTTTTAGCTGCAAAATTACTAACAGATAGCAGCTTAAAACAAACGGTATACAAACATTTAGTAACGATTCAACCGCTTGTGAAAGATATGAATAAAAACGGGGCAGCAAGTACGCGCGTGATTACGAAATCAGAGGCACAAGCGATTCAAGCATTATTTGATATCACATTTAATAATGTTCCAGCAACATTACAACAAAAGATGGCAACGACAGCGAAGAAGGTTGGCTTAACAGATGGTTTAGCTGGTGAAGATTTAGCGGATGTTGTGAAGCAAGCAACAGGCGAATTAACGAAAAAATCGTCAAAAAATAAATTTATTGTAAAATTGAAAGATGGCTATTCATTTAGTAAATTTAAACAGCAAGCAACGGGTAAAACGACAGCTTCTACATTAGCTGTAAAAAATAATGAAATTTTAGAAGATACGTACGTAATCGAACTAGAGCCTCAGGATGCGTCAATGTCGATGAAGGCACAGCAAGCAACGACAGCGAAAACAGCCACACAAATTGAGAAGATGGCGGCTGTTGAATATGTAGAGCCGGTTACAACCTATCATGCACTTGCAGCAGATATTCAATATCCATATCAATGGTCACTTCAAAACACAGGTTCTGAAGGAATTACTGGAGCAGATGTAAGCAATGTAAGATTACAAAAATTAGTCAATGCAACAGCTTTAAAAACGACAACAATTGCGGTTGTAGATACGGGTGTTGATAATACATTAGCGGATTTAAAAAATGTTGTGTTAATGAATAAAGGACGTAACTATGTTGATCGCCAGCAAACAGCGCTTGACGATAATGGTCATGGTACACATGTATCGGGTATTATTGCTGCGCAAGCAACAAATGGTTACTCAATGCGTGGTATTAACCAACATACAAAAATCCTACCTGTAAAAGTGTTAGATGAATCAGGTAGTGGCTCACTTGAAAGTGTTGCATTAGGTATTAAATATGCGGTTGACCAGGGTGCTAAAGTAATCAACCTAAGCTTAGGTGGTTCTTATAGCCGTACCATTGAAGCTGCACTAAAATATGCACATGCTAAAAATGTAGCAATTATTGTTGCGAGCGGGAATGATGGTGCAGAAGGTATCTCATATCCAGGGTCATCACGTTATGTGATTTCAGTGGGTGCTACAAGCCCGCTTGATGTCGTATCCGATTATTCAAATTATAGTCATAAATTAGATTTAGTAGCACCTGGCTCGAATATTCCAAGTCTTGTACCAAATGGTAATGTCACATATATGAGTGGGACATCGATGGCAACACCACACGTGGCAGCGGTTGTTGGGCTACTAAAAAGTACTAATCCTTCCATGAAGATTGGTCAAATTCGTACGGTATTACATGAATCGTCGAAAAATGTTGCCTTTGAAGAAAGAGACAATGATGGTACATCAAGTGATGATGATATTTTAAACCTTATTGGCGGCTCGGAGGATTATGATGATTATGAAGAAGAAGCTACTTATAAGTTAGCAGTAGGAAAAGACTTAGTGTCTGGCTATGGGCGTCTTAATGGATTCAATGCATTAAGTACAGCGGTATTAAAGACAGACATTGCGAAAACAACTAAACCAACTGTTTTATCAGGTAAAGCTTTAGCTGGATCAAAAATTGTTGTCAAAAAAGGTAGCAAAGTGTTAGCAACGAAGAAAGTTCCTTCAAATGGTAAATTCAATATCAAATTAGCAAAACAAAAAAATAAACAAAAGTTAACGGTTGTGGTTACAAATAAAGCAACAACTGCTAAAGCAGTATTAGCTGTTTATGTGAAAAAATAATAATGAAAAGCGATCATTCTATAAGAAGAGAATGGTCGCTTTTTTAATAGGTTCAAATGTAATAATTTGTTATAATAGCGTAAATTGTACAGAGGTGAATGAGATGACGTATCGAGAAATTCAGTTATTTATTGTTCAAAAAATTTTAGATGAGCAAGCATCAAAGGCAGAAGTTTTTTTAGAATTGAAGGACCAGGGTGAGGAAATAAGTTATCGCCAAATTGAGCGTCTATTAGAAAGTGAGGGTATTGTTTTTCACGAAAAATCATCGCGCTGGATTCGCTGTAAACCTTATTATTCTGTTGAGTCAATTATTGAAGATACGGAGTCACTTGCGGCAGAACGGGATATGAAGTTAGAGGAATATCTTGAAAAAGTGTTACAACATCGGAGGTAGCAATGAGGAAAATTAATGTCGTACCCTATGATGAGCAGTGGCCGGTGTTATTTGAGTTAGAAAGTCAAAAAATAAAAAGCATTGTTTGTGAAACGTACGTGAACATTTTGCATATTGGCAGTACATCTGTACCGAAGCTAAGTGCGAAGCCGGTTATTGATATACTATTAATTGTTGAGGATTTAGAGAAACTTAATCAACTAGATGATGATTTTAAGCAATTAGGATATGAGGCACTTGGTGAATATGGCATTATAGGTCGTCGCTTCTATCGAAAGGGCGGCGATATGCGTACGCATCATATCCATGCGTTTCATTATTCAAATATTGTTGAAATCGAGCGGCATATTGCTTTTCGTGATTATTTACGTAGACATCCTGAGCAGAGCCAGCTGTATGAGGCGTTGAAAAGTCAGTTGGCTGCACGTTTTCTTTATGATAATAACGCCTATTGTGATGGAAAAAATGATTTTATTAAACAATTAGAGCAACAGGCACTTAAATGGATGATGGCACAGAAAACATGAAAAACCCCTCCTAGGTAGAGGGGCGTCTATACAGTGTTTAGAATAGGTGATTGCTAAGATTACATGCGCTTGTAGCCGACGAAGTGATCGCCCCAGTATGCGCCGTGAATATCATCCACTTGTACGCCGCCTGAAGCAGCACTTACCATTTGACCGTTACCTACATAGATACCTACGTGAGAAATGCCGGCTTTATACGTGTCTTTAAAGAATACTAAATCGCCAACTTGAGGTGTTGACACAGATGTACCCATGCTATAGTAGCCAGCTGAAGTAGCATAGCCGATATTTGCGCCAGCTTGTTGTGCTGCATAGTAAACTAAACCAGAACAGTCAAAGCCACCTGGAGCTTTACCAGCCCATTTATAAGGTGTGCCAACTTGTGCTAAAGCTACTTTTGCTGCACCTGCCATACCTGTTGCAGAAGCTTGTGTAGTTGTAGAAGCTTGTGTTGAACGTTTATATTGTGGTGTTGAAGCTGTGCTATTTGATGTTTTTGTCACAGCTTGTGTTGATGCTTTTACAGTACCTTTTACTTTTAATGTTTGGCCTGCATAAATCGTTGTAGAAGATAAGCCATTTAATGCCATAATATTTTTGTAAGATGTGCCGAATTTAGAGGCAATTGCACCTAGAGTATCACCTTGTTTTACAGTGTATGTATTTGAAGATGAAGTTGTTGTTTTATATGAAGTTGTTTTATACGTTGTTTTTGGGGCAGCACCACCGTCATTTGCCATAGCTGATGCATTAAAACCACCTGTTGCTGAGAATAACATGCCTGTTAATGCTAATGAAGAAAAGATTTTTGCTTTTGTATTCATGAATCAATGAACTCCTTTTTCGTACTTGTTTTTTGTTACAAACACATCATATCTCGAATTCATAACAATACTATTATGTGAATATGTTAAAAATATGACAAAAAGCTATCATTTTAATCTGACTGTTAAAATTGACATATCGTCATCGTTTTGTAATGAAAATGCGACTATTTTGTTATTGTATGAAACTATTTGGATATGTTATGTGTTTTGTTAGAAGTTAGCATCATAGGAAAAAGAATTGCATAAAAAAGGTTCTCTTCAAAGATGTGAAATCTTTAGAAGAGAACCTTTTTATACGTAGTAATTAGTCATGAATACAAACAGATTTAGCATAAACATACTCATGAATACCTTCTGTACCATTTTCGCGACCAAAGCCAGAATGTTTTACGCCGCCAAATGGTGTTTCAGCTTGTGAAATCGCCATTGTATTAACACCGACCATTCCGTATTCAAGTGCGCTTGAAAAGCGTGAAATACGGGCGATATTTTTTGAGAAAAAGTAAGAAGCTAAACCAAATTCAGAATCATTTGCTGCTTCTGCTACTTCATCATCTGTTTCAAATTCGATTAATGGAATGACTGGACCAAATGTTTCTACATAGTAGATATCCATATCTTTTGTGATACCATCAATGACAGTAGGTTCAATAAATGGACCATTTGCAAATTTTTCATCTTCAGGACGTTTACCACCATGTAAAATCGTCGCGCCTTTATCAGTCGCATCTTTTAACTGTGCTTCTACATGTTCGCGTGCTTCTTCATTAATTAATGGACCAACTGTTTTATCTTCGATGCCTAAGCCAACTTCAACCGTTTTCATAGCTTCTAATAATTTCTCAGTAAATTCTTTTTTCACGGATTTTTGAACGTAAATACGGTTTGGTGAGACACATACTTGACCATTATTACGGAATTTCGCTGTCACAAGGCTTGTTGCAGCTTGATCTAAATCTGCATCATCAAAGACGATAAATGGTGCATGTCCACCAAGTTCCATAGATACTTTTTTCAATGTACTAGCAGATTGTTCATTTAATAATTGGCCAACTTCTGTTGAACCTGTGAACGTAATTTTCTTCACCGTGTCATTCGTTGTTAATTCTTTACCGATATCACTTGATTTACCCATCACAACGTTTGCAACACCTTTTGGTAATCCTGCTTCAACGAATAATTCAGCAAGAGCAAGTGCAGAAAATGGTGTCGCGCTCGCAGGTTTAATAACAACCGTACAACCAGCTGCCAGTGCAGGAGCAATTTTACGTGCAATCATGTTTGAAGGGAAGTTCCATGGCGTAATTGCGCCAACAACGCCAAGCGGTTGATAAACGGTTAAGAAATGATGTTCACTTGGAGCGGGAATCGCACGACCATATAAGCGACGAGCTTCTTCTGCATTCCAATGGAAAGAATCTGCAGAGGTTTGAACTTCTACTTTTGATTGAGAGAGTGGTTTTCCTTGTTCCAGTGTCATGATAAGCGCAAGGCGATCGAGGTTTTCTTCTATTAAAGAGCCAATTTTGTGTAAAATACGCGCGCGCTCTTTAGGATCCGTTGCAGCCCAGCCAGCAAAAGCTCCCTCTGCATAGGCAATAGCCTCAGCTGTCTCTTTTGTGCCACCTTGTGCAATATCAGCAATTTTTTCACCTGTAGATGGATTGTACACAGCAACAGCATCTTCGCTACCATCCACCCATTCGCCATTGATAAATAGTTGATTGTTTACTTCTGGAAATTTCATCATTTCTCCTCCTTAAAAACATTTTATATTATAGGTCTACCACAAAATGGATGAAATAACCACTCTAATGCTTTTTAAAATATATTTATATAATAAAAAGCCTTTCCTATAATGGAAAAGGCTTTTTATTATGAGCGATTATTTTTTACCGCCAATAGCTTTCATAATAAAGCTTACGATTAAAATTAGTACAATTGTTCCTAATAAAGTTGGTAAAATGTAGAAGTCGCTAACTTTAGGACCCCAGTCACCAAGAATTAGGCTACCTAGCCAAGCACCAATAATACCAGCAATGATATTACCAATAACGCCGCCAGGAATGTCTTTACCAAGAATAAGTCCTGCTAACCATCCTAGAATACCACCAATAATAATGAACCAGATAAATGAAAACATGGTAAAACCTCCTTTTTGCTGTTATGTAATATATATTCCCAGTGAAATAATAAATAAACGTTTTTTTTAAATTTCTTCGTTCATCGAATTATATTACTATTATAAATAAGTATATATTTGTAAACGAATCGACGTTGATACTATAATAAAAGAAATAAGTGAGGAGGGATTTCGATGGCAGAAAAGCAATGGATGCCTATCGCTGCCGCACTTGGGTTAGCAGCGGTATCGTACCAATTTAAAACGGGACAGAAAAAAGCATTGTATACAAAAGAAGAAACCAAATTAAAAAGTGTTCCTTATGAAGGAACAACGTTGGCCAATATACCAGCTTATACACTCCTACAAGCAACAAATTATGAAGGTGCTCATTATTATGTAACCTATGGTAATTTTGTTGGGTGGGTAGCAAAAGTGGATGTTGCAGATGCTCCGAAGGGATATCAATATACAGCGCTAAATGTTCCATATATTAGTCAGTATCGGCCACTTGATGCGCCATTTGGTTGTGAAGGGACATCTCTATTAATGGCCTTACGTTATAAAGGCTACAATGATGATGTCTCCCTAAAAACAATTCTTGATAATATGCCAAAAGCAGATCGTAATCCAAATAAAGGCTTTGTTGGGTCACCTTATTATGCAATGGAGGGTTATTTCCAAACGATTTTCCCGAAACCACTCACATCCTATGCACGAGAAGCCTATAGTAAAATGATTGTTGATATTTCAGGTGCTTCGCCAAAACAATTACAACAAGAATTAGCTCATGAAAATCCTGTAGTGGTATGGGTGACGTTTCGTTTTGAACCTCCGCGCGAAGGGGAATGGGATATTGGTAAAAAACATCCTGCAACATTTGTAAGTAATCTACATGTCATGCTTTTAACAGGCTATAATAGTCTCACACAACAATATCGTGTTCATGATCCAGCAGATGAAAAAGAGATTTATTGGGTACCAAAAGAGCAATTTGAAGCAGCTTATTTAGCAAGAAAGCAAGCTGTTGTTGTTCGATAATAGAGGTAAAAGAAAGAGGTATTGTTTACTAAAAAATGCCTCTTTTTCTTATGCAAATTTTCTAATAGACAATGAGTGTTATCATCTATTTGTATAAAAGTAGCAATAACTATCAGATAGAATAAGCATGTATTAAAAAACATTCATTTTCTCGCCCTAAATGACCTAAAAAAAGGTACAATAGAACAAAGACTTAAAAAGTTGGCATATTAGTTACATGTCATTATTTGCAAGTGTTCCCACCTAATAAGTTACAGAAAGTGAGGGACTTTTATGTTCCATCTACAAACAAAGCGCCTACGTTTTCGCAATTACACGAATGCGGATTTTTATTTTTTAAAAGGGCTATTACAATCAAAAGACATGATGCGCTATATCGGTGACGGTCAAACTCGTAATGATGCGGAAGTTGAACAATTTTTATCGTGGATTTATACGCATTATCGTGAAGACGAGCATACCGGATTAAAAATTATTGAAAACCGCAAAACAGGTGAGCCAATGGGGCATGCGGGCATCGTACCACAAGTGATGAATGGTCAAAAACAATTTGAAATCGGCTATTGGGTTGCGAAAGCTTACTGGGGTCAAGGCTTTGCAACAGAAGCAGCAGAAGCAATGAAAGACTATGCCGAGCAAGAAATGCACTTAACAAATTTAATTGCGCTAATTCAACCAGGTAACAAAGCTTCGATGCGCATTGCAGAAACAATTGGTATGCATTTGGATAAGACAGAAATGTTGAATGGACAAGAAGTACATGTTTTTACAACAAAAGCCTAAAAACCATGTGATTGCATGGTTTTTTTTGTGTGAAAAAAGCTGTTTTTTGAAGGTATTTAATGCTTAAATGTCGAATTATTGTTAGTGATAAGAAAAATAGGGGGTCAATTATGTCGATGTCACATCTCTCGTTATCGCTAAGTCAATCCTCGGAAATGTTTAGGCAAGAAATGATTAAATTATGTGCACGAACCCAGCCTTTTTATGTACTTTTTATGTTTGAACAAGATGAGCAACCTTACGATTATGTGAAGCTTTTTGAAACCTATCAATCCATGGGAACCATTTTAAAATTAGAAAAAGAGAAAATTTTCCACACATCTGAAGTGTTTATTGTAAAAGAATCGGCTTATTTAGAAAATCAAGCATTGTTTTTCCAGTTACGCGTCCGTGCACGGGAACGTTTAATTGAAAAGCTCGCAAAATCTGTTATTTTTTATGTTGTTAGTCAGCAACAGCATTTAAATTTAACATTGTTACAAGATCAGCACTTACTAGACGATTCATTAACGATTACAAAAAATGTCCTTAAAAAATGGACCTTTATCGGTGAGGAAAAAACATGGGATGCATTCACTACATGGTATAGCGATACTTTGACGATGGCAATTTTAGAAGATATTGTCGTTGTAGAAGGGCTTAATTCGTTGAAAAAATTACCTGATAAAGCATTGAATGCATTATTTTTCGCTCACATGAACGATGTCGCGAATGATGAGACTTTTATTGATAAAATTTCACTTGTAGTTGACGACTATATTAAAGAGTGGCAGGAGCAAGTAATTCTTCTTTTAAAGAAGGATTTAGAAGTATATATTGAGGTCGAAAAAAGCGTAACACAAACAATGCAAAATGCACGCGATTTTTCACAACTTGCAACAGTGCCTCATTATATGTATGTGATGAATAATACACTTTATCAAGTCATTCGAGAAGTGCTTTATCAATTAAACTCTTCCCAAACAGTCTATTCATTTCAAAAAGGAAAAACAAAAGGAACTTTATTTTTAAAAGAAGGACAAATAATTGATGCTACGATGGCTGTATTAGCGGTAGATGTTCTAGATATTTTATGTGGTTTTTTCCTTCACCAGTCAGAAAACATGCAGAATATAGTCGAAATTCGTTTAACAGATATTTTAATGATGCGTGATATTAAGCAGAAATTAGGTGGAGAAGGACGACGAGGAGGCTACGAGGCAAAGCAAAAGCAACAAGTTCTAGCTGTTTTAGCATTGCTAAAAAATATCCATGTGGAGATTGAGCAAATGGTCAGTTATCATACAAATCAACCGACGCCTTTAAAGTTGAAAGGACAATTACTCGTTTTTGAACAAGAATATTGCTATAAATTAGGTCCTATTTTTACACCGTACTTGAGTGGTTCTCAGCGACAATTGGCATTATTACCATTTCGTGCATTTCATTATCATGTATATCGTTTTCGCCATGAAAAACAATTATGTCGATATTTAAGTTGGCGCTGGCGTACACAAGCTTCGCAAGCAAAGTATTGGCAAGCGAATAAGGTGTCGACGCTACTAAAAGCTATTGGGGAAACCTTAAATCAACGTTCACCTTCTCGAACACGTGAGCGTTTTGAAAAGGCACTCGATCAATTAACGACAGATGGTGTGATTGCAGGCTGGCATTATGTCAATTGGGATGAAGCTGTAGCGGTAGGCAAAGGCTGGGGGAATTATTGGCTCAATGCGGCGGTTATTATTGAACCGCCACAAGCGGTACTCGAAACGTATCATTCACTTGAGAAAAAAAGAGTACCTATGACGACAACAAAAAAAGAGAATGAAGAATTTGCAAAGCAACTTGCCAATTTTCGTAAAAGCCAGCATCTGACGTTATCACAGGCAGGTGAGATGTTGCATGTGTCAGCTGCTTATATGAGTCAATTAGAGCGAAATATCGTTAGACCATCACTAAAGTTACGCAAACGTTTAGAACGTTGGTTATTATCTTGAAACAGTACTTGTCTTATATGACGCGTACTGTTTTTTTGTTGGAATAAAAGCGCTTACATTGTTAAAAAGTCGTGCTTACAAGTTGCAAAGTCGGGGTTAAGTTGTGCATAAAAAAATACCGCTTTTTTTGAAAGTCTATTATATCAAGCTTTTGAAGTGATTAATAGGGACGTTAAATTCCTTATTAGTTTATTATTTTAGCTAACTTTAATTTTCATTATTTTCAGAATACTAAAGGTATGATAGATACACAGATAACGAATCTGCGAACGAATGATATAAGGGGGATAAGTTGATGACACAAGATTTACAAAATTATGAATCATTGAAGCCGTTGTTTAACCCACAGTCTATTGCGATTTTAGGTGCCTCTGAGAGCCCCTATAAAATCGGCCATCTTCAAATTCGCGCATTAATTGATGGTAAATTTAAAGGCGATATTATTCCAATCCATCGTACGGCAAAAGAAATTGCGGGCTTAACATGTTACCCATCATTAGCAGATGTACCAGGTGAAGTGGATCTTGTTATTTTCTGCCTTGGCCTAGAACAAATTAAAGAAGGTCTTGAAGCGTGTGCAGCAAAAAATGTAAAAGCGGCGATTATTTTTGCTTCAGGTTTTTCAGAAGCAGGGGCATATGGTGAGCAACTGCAGCAAGAACTTGGTCAATTCGCAAAAACGCACGGCATTCGTATCGTAGGACCAAACTGTGTAGGCTTAGTGAATACAGAGAATGGCTTGATTGGCACATTTACGCCATCATTTTTAACTGTACCGCTCGATGGTCAGCGAGGCGTCGGTTATATTTCGCAAAGTGGCGCTTTTGGTGTATTAACGTATATGGCAGCCGCACAGCATGGTATTAACTTTAACTATTTTGTTAGTACAGGGAATGAAATGGAGTCCAGCTTTGAAGATTTCATGGAATATATGGTACATGATCCGCAAACGAATATTATTAGTGGTTACTTAGAAGGTGCTAAAAATCCAGAAAAATTGAAAGCGTTATCAAAAGAGTCTCTTCAAAAAAATAAGCCAATTTTATTGATGAAAACAGGTAAGAGCTCGGCTGGTAGTCGTGCAGCTGCATCTCATACAGGTTCACTTGCAGGCTCAGATAAAATCTATGATGCCTTTTTTAAACAGCATGGCATTATTCGTGCAGAGGATTTTGATGATGTTATCGGTTTTACGAAATTATTTAATCCCAATAAATTACCTAAAGGAAATAATACAGTCATTATTACAAGTTCAGGTGGTCGTGGCATTAATGAGGCGGACCGTTGTGAAGCACATGGTTTAAACATTGTGGAGCTATCTGCTGAAACACAGGCGGCTATTCAAAAGAGCTTGCCGGACTATGCGAGCACAACGAACCCAGTTGATTTAACAGCTGCCGCAATGGTATCGAACCCGGAGTTTTATTTGGAGCCATTAAAAGTACTTGTAAATGATCCGGAAGTTCATAATATTATTTTTACTGATTTCCCGTATGCTTGGGATGAAAATTCACCGCAGCTACAAGAATTTATTGAATTAAGTAAGGCGAGTGACAAAGTCATTGCATTATTCCCATTCCCACTCGATGGTATGACCTATCCAAAAGCGACAAAAGCTTTAGTAGAAAACGGTATTGCGGTTGTACCATGTAATCTAAATCCAGTGCGTGCACTGAAGAAGCTAGTGGAATATAGTGAGGCATATCGACAATCTTCGATTACTTCACTAGCAGATTATCGTCAACCACATGCGGTATTAGATGATTTATTAGTATCAGGTGAAACGTTGAGTGAAGCACAGGCAAGTGAAGTGCTGGCACGCTATGATATTCCAACAACAGAGCGTCGTATTGCGACATCACTTGAGGAAGCGGTAGAGCATGCCACAGCGATAGGATACCCAGTCGTGCTAAAAATTGATTCACCAGATATTCCACATAAGACAGAAGCAGACGCAATTCGGTTAAATGTACAAACACCAGAAGAAGTGAGTCAAGCGTATGTACATAAGACAGAAGCAGACGCAATTCGGTTAAATGTACAAACACCAGAAGAAGTGAGTCAAGCGTATGTGGAAATTGTGAAAAATGCGCGAAGCTACAACCCAGAGGCACGTGTCCATGGCGTTTCTGTACAGGAAATGTTGGGTGAAGGTGTTGAAATAATTATCGGTGCACATAATGACAGCACATTTGGGCCAGTAATTATGGTGGGACTTGGTGGTATTTTCGTTGAAGTATTCCAAGATATCGCTTTTAAAGTAGCACCAATCAATCGTCAAGATGCATTGAATTTACTTGATGAATTAAAAGGAAAATCAATTTTACATGGTGCGCGTGGAAAAACGCCAATAGATACAGAGGCAATTGTCGATGTACTGCTAAAAGTATCGGCGCTTATGACGGATCATGGAGAGCAGATTCAAGAGCTTGATATTAATCCACTTGTTGTATACGAAAAAGGTATTAGGGCAGCGGATGCGATGCTTGTTGTGAAAGAGCAACAAGTGATTCGACAAGCGATGGAGGGATAGTAATGAGCTTAGCACATTTAATTGGAAAAACAGGAAAACCTTATAGAGTAGAAATTGAAAAACGTCATATTCGTCAGTTTGCAGAGGCAATCGGGGATACAAACCCGCTTTATCGTGATGAGGAATTTGCAAAAACAACAATACATGGTGGTATCATTGCACCGCCAACATTCCCGATTGCGATGTCAGAGGAAAGTGACGAGGAGTTAGATTTAGGATTAGATTATAGCCGTATGTTACACGGGGAGCAGCGCTTTATTTATACGCGCCCAATCCGTCCAGGGGATGTATTAACATGCCAATTAAAAGTGACGGATGTATATGAACGTAACGGTAAAAATGGAACGATGGAATTTATCGTGATGGATACGGAAATGACAGACGAGGCGGGACAGCATGTTGTCACAAGTCGTACAAATATTATTTATCGTCCGATTTCGGCGAATGCATAGGGAGGAATGACGATGCTAGAACTAGCACAGTTAACAACAGGGCAGGAACTTCCTGCTTATACAAAGGAGCCTGTGACAAAAGTACAGCTCGTAAAATATGCGGGAGCCTCAGGGGATTTTAACCCGCTTCATACAGATGATGCATTTGCACAAAAAATTGGGATGCCTGGTGTTATTGCACATGGCATGCTCATCATGGGTTTCTTAGGAGAATACGTCAATCATCTTGCAGGAACTCTTGCAACGGTAAAAGATTTTAGTATGCGTTTTGGTGCGATGACATTTCCGAAAGATACGATCACATGTCGAGGCGTGATTAAAGAAACGTATGAAAAAGACGGTTCACGCTTTGCGGTGCTGACATTATATGCAGAAAAAGGTCCAGAAAAAATCGTTGGTTCAGGAGAGGCAACGTTACAATTTTAAGTCGAAGGAGTGTTATGGATGAATCAAATTCGAGATAAATACGCCATCGTAGGTGTTGGTGAAAGTAAACGTTCAAAAAATTCAGGAACGACACCGTTACATTTAGCATTAGATGCGGCTCGTGCAGCTATTGCAGATGCAGGAATTGAAGCAAAAGAAATCGATGGCTTTATGAGCTATTGTGAAAATGATTCTTGCTCACCGCATCAATTAGCAACCTATTTAGGTGTACGACCAAATTATGTTAAAGAAATTTTAGGTGGCGGTAGTAGTACGGAAATGCTAATTGCAGATGCTGTTGCTTTAATTGAAACAGGCCAGGCGAATACAGTGCTTATTTATCGCTCGATGAATGGACGCTCTGGTATGCGTATGGGAGGCGGTGGCTGGAGTAGTGGCTTATTACAATCAGCCTTTGATGGCGGCAGCTACATCATTCCATATGGTGCGGCAAGTCCAGGGCAATGGTTTGGTTTATTCGCTACGCGTCATATGAAGCAAAATGGCTTAACACAAGAGCATTTAGGTCATGTATGTACAAGCTTCTATGAACATGCACAGCGTAATCCAAATGCCTTCTTCTATGGTAAACCATTAACAATGGAAGAATATCTACAAACGGCGCAGCTAAGCTCACCGTTTACAAAACATGATTTTTGCTTAGAGTCGGACGAAGCGAATGCGATTATCGTCACAAGTGCTGAACGTGCAAAAGATTGCCAGTCAAAACCCGCTTATATTATGGGGATGGCTGCTCGTCGCGCGGTATCTCATGCACATTACTGGAAAAACATTGATGAAGTGGCGTCTGATTATGTCGCACAGCCGTTATACGAAGCGGCAGGTGTCGGGCCAAAAGACATTGATATTGCATCGATTTACGATTGCTTTAGCTGGGTGGTATTACGCCAATTAGAAGCATATGGTCTTGCTCCCAAAGGCGAATTAGGGGACTTTGTCGCTGCAGGAAACTTGAAAATTGATGGACAACTTCCGACAAACTTAGCGGGCGGAATGCTGTCAGAAGGTTATACACATGGTATGAATAATGTATTAGAAATTGTCCGCCAAGTGCGCGGTGAATATGAAGGAACAGAACGTCAGGCGAAAAAACATGATATCGCGATTTGTACAGGCTGGGCAGGTCCAGATATGGCTGGCGCAATGATTTTACGAAAATAGGGGGAGTTCACATGATTGAAGAAACAAAAGTAGAATACGCGAAACCAATTCCATTAAAAACAATCGACAATGCACCGTACTGGGATGCGGCGGATCGTCATGAGCTTGTACTTCAAAAATGTACGAGCTGTAATACCTATGCACATCCACCAGGCCCAGCATGTGCTCATTGTGGAAGCCAGGAGCTTGTGTGGGAAAACCGAGGAACGGAAATTAGTGGCACAATTTATACGTATGTCGTTTCTTATCGTCCATTTTTACCAGGCTTTGAAAATGATATGCCGTTAGTGATTGCGGTTGTTGAACTCGATGAATTACCAGAAGTCAAAATTATTGGCAATGTCTTAGAGGCAACAGTCGAGCAAATTGATATTGGAACACCAGTAAAAATGGTGTGGCAAGACATTACAGAGGATCGTGCATTGCCACAATGGACGCTCGCATAAGGTTGAGGAGGAAACGCGATGGATTTTTCATATACAGCACAGGAAGAACAATTTCGACAGGAGTTACGTACATGGCTTGAAGAAAATCTGCCAGAGGGATGGCTAGCGTCGCAACAACTACCGTCAGAGGAAGCAGAGCTAGGTCAATTTTTACGTAAGTGGCAAAAAACATTAGCAAATAGCCGCTGGGCAGCGATTGCATGGCCTGAAAAACATGGTGGACGTAATGCGACACTGATGGAGGAAATTATTTACCATCAAGAAATGGTTCGTGTGAAAGCGCCACCACTTGTAAACTATGTGGGACTTCATATGGTTGGACCAACCTTGATGCAAATCGGAACACCAGAACAACAGGAAAAATACATCCCGAAAATTTTAACAGGAGAAGAAGTGTGGTGCCAAGGCTATTCAGAGCCAAATGCAGGTTCAGATTTAGCAGCTGTACAAACGACGGCCGTTAAAAAAGGGGACAAGTGGGTGATTAATGGTCAAAAAATTTGGACAAGCTTTGCTCACTTTGCAGACCGGTGCTTCCTTGTTGCGCGTACGAGTAAAGGGGAGAAAAAGCATCATGGCATTACATGCTTCTTACTGGATATGAATCAGCCTGGTGTAGAAGTACGTCCAATTATTCAGATGAATGGTGAACATGATTTTAATGAAGTATATTTGACGGATGCAGTAGCCTATGACAGTGAGATTATCGGACAAGTAGATGATGGCTGGCGTGTGACGATTGCGTTATTAATGCATGAACGTACAGGTATTGGTGCTCAAGTATTTTCACTTGAACAGCAATTTGCAGAGCTTGTGAATGTAGCTCAAACGGTTACAGAGGATGACCAACCATTGATTGCGAAACCAGAAGTACGTAAGCGTCTACTTGACTTATATATGAATCAACGTGGCTCGTTATTAAATTATTATCGCAATTTAACAAAGCAGCTAAAAGTGGGACATCCGGGTGTAGAAGGCTCGATGGATAAATTATTTGTTAGTGAAATGACGAAAAAATTATTCTCAGAAGCTATTTCAATTCAAGGTCACGCGGGAATGCTGTGGGAAGAAGATGCTGTACAAGACCAGGGTTATTGGCAGAAAAATTATTTGTATTCATTTGGTCAAACAATCGGTGGTGGTACGAGCGAGATTCAAAAAAATACGATTGCGGAGCGCATCTTAGGCTTACCAAAAGATGTCGGTCGCTAGAAGGGTTGGTGAAGGTCGATGGATTTTTCATTAAACGAAGATCAAGAGTTATTTCGAAAATTTGTACGTAAATATCTTAATGACCAAGAGCAAACGAAAGTAGCGCGCGATTATATTGCAGGAAATGTCGAAGCAGTGAAGCAAGCAATTACAGGTGTTAATGAGCTTGGCTGTATGATGGTAAATATTCCAGATGATTATGATGGCATGGGTTTAGGTAAACTTGATCTTGTGCCAATTATGGAAGAGTTTGGCCGCACATTGATGCCAGGTGTCTTTTTAGAGACAAGTGCCTTTGCTGTGCCAATTATTAATCAGTTTGCGACAACGGAGCAAAAGCAACAGTATTTATCAGAAGTCGCAAGTGGTGAAAAAGCGTTCACCATTGCCTGGCTAGAGCCTGGTAGAAGTTATACAGAAAAAGGCATTCAATTAGAAGCTATACTTGAGCAAGAACAATTTACGCTAAATGGTATGAAGACGCAAGTAGCCGATGTGGCATTTGCACAGTACCTTATCGTACCGGTACGTGTTAACGGTGAAGTGAGTATTATTGTGGTAGATAAGGAGACGCCAGGCCTTACAATCACAGCGCAAAAAGGCTTTGATGAAACACGTCAGCTATCAAGTATTTATTTTGATAATGTGACGGTGCCAATTAGTGCGTTAATCGGACCACTTGGAGAGGGTTGGGGAATCCTTCAAGAAGGTTTGTTATCGTATAATGCGGCTGTATCATCCGTTTGCGTCGGTGCGATGGAAAAAATTATTGAAGTGGCGAGTGAATATGCATGTATTCGTGAACAGTTTGGGCAAGCAATTGGGCGCTACCAAGCCATTAAGCATCGTCTAGCAGATATGAAGCTGTCACTTGAAACAGCACGTTCACTCTCTTATTATGCAAACTGGGCACTTGAAAAAACATCGGAGGATCGTGTAGAAGCTATTTGTAGTGCACGTATTTTTGCGACGCAAGCCTTTGTTGAAATTGCCGCGCATAATATTCAAATTCATGGTGGTATCGGCTTCACTGAAGAAATTGATTGCCACTTATTTGTGAAGCGTTCACGTTTCTACGAAAATTACTTAGGTACACAAGCGCAGTACTATGACCAAGCCATTTCGGCGCTTGGTTGGGATGCAGCAACTAAAGCCAAAGAACATGAAAATTTACTGATTTCTTAAAAGATAGTTGGTTACTATTTGGAATGGGACTTCTTGAAGCATTTGTTAATGTATAGAACATTTGCTAATGGAAGTCTTTTTTTGTTGAAAATTTTATTTCGAGGTGAAGTCGATGTTTAAAACAAATCGTACAGTTGAATCGATGTCCTATAAACAAAAAGCTCTGCTTGTCGCTGGAATTTTCTTATGTATGGAATTAGGACTCATGGTGTCTATGGAGTTTTCAATTGCTCTGCCTAGCATTATTACAGACATTGGCGGAGCGGAGTTTTATGCGCTTATTTTCACGGTTAATCTTGCTGTATCTGCAATTGTTACACCATTTGTTGGTAAATTGAGTGATATTTATGGACGACGTCAAATTTTAATTATTGGTATTTTAATTATTTTAGTATCGGAAGTGATTACACCACTACTCGTTTCAAACGTCTATCATCTGATGATTTTTAGAGGTATTCAAGGAATCGGTGGTGCCACGACGGCTGTTGTCGCATTAATTGTCATCAGCGATATTTTTGACATCGAAAATCGTGCGAAATTTTTAGGCTTCTATGGATCATTAAATGCACTGACAGCTATTATTGCGCCTACAGTAGGTGGAATTTTTGTACAATACTTCTCATGGCATTGGGTATTTTATTCAATCGCACCGGTAGGCCTTATTGGCTTAATTATTATTTTGAAATTAATGCCAAATATTCCGAAAGTAGAACGTGCCAAGATGGATTATCTAGGAGCAAGTATTCTATCCGTTTCTATTTTATCATTGGTGGGCTTAACATCTTTTGGAAGTCCAACCGTTACGCCTGTACTACTTGTTGTATTAGCAGTTAGTTTAGTTGCATTTATTATTCGTCAAAAGAAAAGTGCAGATCCATTAATTCCATTACGCTTATTTAAGCATCGTATTTTTACAATTTGTATCTTAGCGAGTACGGCATGCATGTTTGCGGCAACAGGAATGATTTATTTCTTACCACTGTTTTTACAAAATATTCATGGTTTCTCACCGACAGAAACCGGTATTTTTATGACAGAAAGAGGCATTACATCGTTTATTTTCGCAGCAATAAGCGGTTTTATTGTAGCAAAATTGAAGGATTTTAAGCTTGTTGCGATTGTGGCAATGTGTATTTTTGCAAGTATGATTTTTGTATTAACATTCTTTACAGTATCAGCACCAACGATTATAATCACCGCTATTTTTCTTGTGTGGGGGAGTTCAAGTGGGGTATTAATTTCTATTTTCCATACAGGTATTCAAATGAATTTACCTACAAAAGAAATTAGTGTAGCGATGAGTGTTATGCAATTAGCGGTTAGTATGGGTGCCTTACTAGCAACGTCTTTACTAGGCATGTTCGTGCAAACTGAAAATTTAAGCCAAGGATTTAGCTACTTACTGTATACTTGTTTAACGGTTGTAATTGTGACGTTAGTTGCTTTTGTAATTGTCGTACCAAAAAAGAAGCAAGTTGTTGCGCCAATTCCCGCAGAACTAGAGAAAAGTATTCCAGAAAGCTAAAAATGCCAAGAGGATAGAACTTGTCTTACAGTTTGGAACAAAAAAAGGCATCGCGCCAACGCGCGATGCCTTTTTCTTATGTTCTATTTTTTATTATTTATACGTTGAATTTTGAAATTTCTTCGTTTAAATTACTTGCTAGCTGCGTCAGCATATTTGCGGCGGCTGTGATTTCTTCCATTGTGGCATTGATTTGCGTGGCGCTGCTTGTCATTTGATTTGTAATAGAGGCCACACTTTTAATTTGTTCCGCAACAATAGAAGTTGCTTGTTGAATATCATTAAATGTCTTACCCGTTAAATTGACCGTTTGTACACCATTTTTTACTTGTGTCGTTACTTTTTCCATTTGTGTTGCTGTTTCGCGCATTTCCTTTTGAAGCGCATCAATAATTGAAGTAATTTTATTTGCAGATTCATTCGATTGTTCCGCTAATTGTCTAACTTCATCCGCTACTACTGCAAACCCTTTACCTACTTCACCTGCACGTGCTGCCTCAATCGCTGCGTTAAGTGCAAGTAGATTTGTTTAATCAGATATATCTGTAATGGCTGAAACGAATGTTTCAATATTTGTAGAATGCTCACTCAAGGATTTAATAGATACAAACATATCATCTACTGATTTTTCGATTTCTTGCATATATAAAACCGTATTTTGAACATCTTTTTGATCAGATTTAGCCTGCTTATGTGCATCTGTTGATATAGTAGAAACATTTTCCGCTGCTGCCGCTACTTGCTGAATGCTTGCTGTAACATTCGATAAAGAGGTGCCACTTTGTTGGATATTTGTTTGTTGCATCATAGATTGTTGTGAAATTTGCTCAATTGATAATGCTACTTTCTGTGCTTGATTTGTCATTTTAAATAATGGTTTCATTTTATTTCTAAGCAGGATGAATGTTCCTAAAATAAAGAGAATATATATAATAAATATACCCATAATCATTAAGCTAGTGAAAGAGGTTGTTTCAGCCTTTGAAGATTTTTCTTGAATAAACCTAGCCAAGTCACTTTCAAAGGTTTTAAATAAACCTTCGATTCTGTGAATTTTTGCTCGTATTCATTTGAAAATAATAATGTAGAAGCTTGTTTTTGATCACCTTTCGTGTGAAAATCAGAAGCTTGAATTTCAATATCCGCTAATTCATTTGATTTTTATTGGATGGTTGTCAGCTGAGAAGTAATTGTAGTAGGTACATTTAATTTACTAAGTTCTTTTTCAACTTTACCAAATAAATTTGCTTCTAGGGCTTTTTCATACTTATCGTTAAATTGTTTATTTCCTGTTTACACATATAAGCGTATTTGAGAAGATAAGTATTCATTTTCAGATTCTAGCGATGTTTCGAGCACTTCAATTTCTGCTTTATTAAGTAATATGTTTCGCATTTCTATATTATTTTTTACAAAGATACTACCAAAAATAGCTAAAATAAGAGCTAAAATGATAGTTCCAATTGAACCAATATTTAAATATTTTTTTAATGTCATAAAAATTCCTCCTGACTAGATAGTCTTTTAAACTTAAATATCTCACTATTGTAAAACTTTAAACTCATTTTTATTTATTAAAAATGATTCTTAAGGCTAATTAAATGCGATTTAAATAATAAAAAAATGTATTTCACAAAAATAAAATATGTTGTTTTATAGGTCAAAAAGATTTAAATAATAAAGGGAAAAGCAAGTTTTTAACACTGAAAACAAGACCTTAATTTTCTGAATTTTTATTTTTAGTAGTCAAATGAAAAAATTAGTGCTACAATCAATCCCATAAATGAATAACTTCCTTCGGGGTAGGGTGCAATTCCCAATCGGCGGTTATAGCCCGCGAGCTTTCGAGCAGGATTCGGTGAAATTCCGGAGCCGACAGTATAGTCTGGATGAGAGAAGGAATCGATGCATGACGATGGTGCGCAGCAGCGTTTCACTATGGTTTATTTGAGCATCGTAAAATGTAAACCCCGCTTGGTTAGAATACCAGACGGGATTTTTTAATTTTAAAACTACATAGCAATTCTTCGGGGTAGGGTGCAATTCCCAATCGGCGGTTATAGCCCGCGAGCTTTCGAGCAGGATCTGGTGAAACTCCAGGGCCGACAGTATAGTCTGGATGAGAGAAGAATGCGCAGAAAAAGTGTACAATTGTACGCTTGTTTGTCGACGCATAAATCAAGGAACCCCGCTATTACGTGAGGTTCCTTTTTTAAATGCCCAAAAGTTTGTTCGTAGTACCCCTCTATTCATTTATCCGATAAAACCAATTTATTTGGTTTAGAAAGGAGAATGAGCCATGTTTACAGGAATTATTGAAGAAGTTGGGAACGTGCAAAAAATTTCTAGACAGCAACAAGCATTAGCATTAACGATTTCGGCAAAGAAAGTGTTAGAGGATGTGCGTATTGGCGATAGTATTGCAGTCAATGGTGTATGTCTAACGGTGACAGCTTTCACATCAATAGCCTTTACAGCAGATGTCATGCCGGAAACCTTTCATGCAACAAGTCTTGCAAAGCTAGCATCGGGTGATGGTGTTAACTTAGAACGTGCCATGCAGGCAAATGGTCGATTTGGTGGTCATATTGTCTCGGGTCATGTTGATGGTATCGCAACCATTGCGAAGAAACGTACAGTATCAAATGCCGTTTATATTGATTTACGAATGGATGCTGAACTGACACATTACTGTATTCCAAAGGGCTCGATTACAATTGATGGTACAAGTCTAACGATTTTTGATGTTCGTGAAAACGGAATTACGGTATCACTTATTCCTCACACCTATGCGGAAACGATTTTTAGCAAAAAGCGAGAAGGTGCTATCGTTAATGTTGAAAATGATGTAATTGCAAAATACGTCGAAAAACTGACAGCTAAACAGAAGCCATTAACACGCGATTTTTTAGCGCATCATGGCTATTAGGAGGGAACGACATGCTACATACAATTGATGAGGCACTTGAACAATTACTAAAAGGGAAAATGATTATTGTTGTTGATGATGAGGATCGTGAAAATGAAGGCGATTTTGTTGCATTGGCAGAATATGTGACTCCAGATACAATCAATGCGATGGCTACATACGGTAAAGGCTTGATTTGTACGCCAATTTCGACATCGATTGCACAAAAACTAAAACTTACACCAATGGTTACGAATAATACAGACAATCATGGTACTGCTTTTACAGTAAGTATTGATTATAAAGAAACCGAAACAGGGATTAGTGCATTTGAACGTGCATTAACAATTGAAAAAATGATTGGTAGTGATGAGCCAACAGATTTCCGTCGTCCTGGCCATATTTTTCCGCTCATTGCAAAAGATGGCGGAGTGTTAGAACGCCGTGGTCATACTGAAGCAGCCGTTGAATTAGCGAAGCTTGCAGGTGTGAAGGAAGCCGGCATTATTTGTGAAATCATGAGTGCAGACGGTCATATGGCACGCCTGCCAGAGCTTGAACGCATTTCAAGAATGATGAACTGTCCATTAATTTCTATTGAGCAATTAGTCGAATATGTAAAACAACAAAAGGAGCTGGTTACACATGGGTAAAACAATCGAAGCACAATTAGTAGGTACAGGGTTAAAAATCGGAATCGTTGTTGGTCGTTTCAACGAATTTATTAATTCAAAATTAGTTGATGGGGCAATGGACGGGCTTTTACGTCATGGTGTTGAAGATAAAGATATTGACACGGTATGGGTGCCAGGAGCATTTGAAGTGCCGTTTATTGCAAAAAAATTAGCAGAAAAAGGCGAGTATGATGCAGTAATTGGCTTAGGTACGGTTATTCGTGGCTCTACAACACATTATGATTATGTATGTAATGAAGCAGCAAAAGGTATTGCGCAAGTTGGATTACAAACTGGTATACCCGTTATTTTTGGTATTGTGACAACAGAGTCGATTGAACAAGCAATTGAACGTTCGGGCACAAAAGCTGGTAATAAGGGATATGATGCGGCAATATCTGCAATTGAAATGGCAAACTTAACAACATTATTAAAATAATATAATTCTTTTAACGTTTAATAGCTAATTATAGATATACGTCAAAAGAATGGATGCAATAATCTAAGTTTAGAAAATTGACTATATAATATATATAGAAGAAACACAAAAAAACGGGCATTGTAATATGAATGTCCGTTTTTGTCTTCTTTGTATTCCTTTAAAATCTCTTAGGACTTATTAAGCGAATAAAAAATAAAAGCTAGTAATAGGTTTGCTGTGAAGAATTATTATATGAAAGAAAATAAAGGAAAGAGCTCTAAAGACAAGACTAGAGACATATTGAAGTGTTCTATTATGTAAAAAAATTTCCATCATGTATAATGAAAACAATATCAAATGAATTGGAGGTAGTCATATGGAATATTATTCATTACAACATTTACTAGAGAATACGGAAGTTTGCTTGATGAACCGAGAAACCGGGGACAAGTACGATACGTGGTCGACAGAAGTTGAAATTGATTTAACGAGTTTAGGTATCCGAGCGGAGCATTTTGAAATTACACAGTTTGATATCGACATCGTACATAATAAGGAGCGTGATACAACGTTTTTTATTAATGCGACGCCATATGGCACCGATGATTATGAAATCTACTTGTGGTTTAATGATATATTAGGTCCACGCCTCATGGATATGTTTTTACGGACCATTCATGAGTTTGTACGAGAAAAACAAAGTTTAGCCGAGTCATTTATGAGCGATGATGACTGGACAAATGACTAATGGAGGGTGGCTTTGGCCACTCTTTTTTGTGCTATAATGAGGCTAATGAAAGTGTAGGAGGAATCTGACATGGCTTGTACAATACATGCCTGCTCTCAAGTGGGCTAATGCGGTCCAATTCCGTTCGGCTTTGGACCATAAACCAATTGCCTAGACAAACGGAGGAATAATGATGATAAATCCAATTTTAACAGTAGCTAATGTACGCTTGATTGAGCAACAAGTAAATAAAATTTTAAACTCGAAATCGTTATCAAAAGACCCGGAAATACTAAGTGCAGTAAAAGGTATTGCAGTTGCTGAACTAAAAGAAAAACTCCCTGTAGCGACAGAAGAAATTTTGCGTGCTGTTACCCAAATTTCTGATCGTACGGATGCTGAGCTTTTTATTGAGAGCTTAAAAATTTATACGATTCCATTTAAAGCAATTTCTGAAAAAGGACTGCAAAAACTATTTCGTAAAGATAAAAAATTAAAATTGCCGAAACTTGAAACCATTGATTGGCACGGTATTAGTTACTTATCATGGGCAGATCAAGGAACACATCGCCAATATATTGTCATTGAAAAAGATGGCACATTTATAGCGTTGCGTGGTATATCGCAGCCACAATATTATACGAAAGGCATTTGTGCAATTTGTAATCAGCATGGACCAGTTCATTTATTTACGGCAACGGTAAAAGGAAATGAAGATCGGTACACATCTTATAGTAATTATATTTGTGATGATCCTGAAAAATGCAATGCACATGTGACCGATTATAAGGTGCTAGAAGACTTTGTTGCGCGTAATTTAGTATAGTCTATAGCAGAAAGTAGGAAGTTTTTATGAAAGAAAATACTACATGGTTGCATATTCGTGCGACAATTACATTTGTCTCGCTTATCTGCTTAACTCTTTTTATCGCAATGGTTGCGATCTCAAAGGAGACTGTTGTGATTGATGTCAGTACCGCAAAATATATTTTCTTTGGTGCATTATTTTTATTTTTAATTGAATGTATTCGATTTGCACTACGATTTTATTATAATGTACGCTATAAATGGCTAATGATACTAGGCGGTATTTTCTTTGCTGCATGGGTCGTTGTGACATTTATTTGGGCAGTTTTATGAGTCATTAACATAAGAAGAGGCTTTGAGATACGAGTAACAACAACCGCTCCTTTGAGCATAAGAAAAACCGGAATCGTGCTGTGACGCGGTTCCGGTTTTTCTTATGCTAGATTTCTAAATTAAATAGACCGTTATATAAACGTGAAAATATGAAATAAAAATCACGATTATGAATAAAGGAACAGGGAATATAGTGTTGTCAATAGAGAGTGTAAGTTTTTAAATAAAAAGGCTTATTATTAATATATTCCTATATTGAAAAAGTTATTTAGTACTATAACCTAATCCTAATTACTTATTCTAATTTACAAACAAATCACATAAAATGAATAATATAGGGATGTTTGGATAAGTAATTTTGAGTGAAAAAGGAATGATAGTTTGTTTAAAATCGAGTTTATTGAAGAAGGTATCTCCATTCGAAAAATTATTTTGAAAAACTTAAAAACATGTACAGAAGAAATTTGCTTTGATCATACAATGCTATTGAGTTTTCGCAACTTTCGTTTTATGGAGATTGGAGAAATATATTGTTGTAAATTATTTTTATCAGGAAAAGTAACAGCTGATGGAGAAACGTATCGTTTTAATCGTTATGTTTCAATAGGTACACAACATTTTTGTGAAATTGTCAATTTTAAGGGAGATATCTATTACATAGAAGATTTTCACATGAAGAATCATTGTAAATTTATACGCTTTCATGTTGAACGGAAAGATTTAATTCAAGTAGGAGAAATTATACATCCTATTTTAAGTGAATAGTGAGGGGGATATAAATGAGTGGAGCTCGTTTTTATGAAAAATTGAGTCGGGAATTATCGCTCGTCCTTAGACATATGCCAGAAAAATATAACTTAGTTCTAGATGATCGGGGATGGGTGTCACTGGAACAATTATTAGCAGCATTGCATCAAATGGATAAATGGCGTTTTGTAACGATTCAAGATATTGAGAATATGATGAAACAGGCTACTAAACAGCGGCACGAAATAAAAGATGGACGAATTCGTGCGTATTATGGGCATTCATTTAAGGAAAAAATTAGAAAAGAAATTGCTATACCACCGCGTTATTTGTATCATGGCACAACACCAGAGGCAGCGGAACAGATTGTACAACAAGGTCTTAAGCCTATGTCACGTCAATATGTGCATCTATCAACAAATATTAAAACGGCACGTCTTGTAGCCGAACGTCGTACAGCAACTCCTGTATTATTTCGTATTGATACACAGCAAGTGAAGGAGCCATTCTATTTTGGAAATGAAGATATTTGGCTTGTTGACGCTATTATGCCTGAAAATTTGGAAATAATGCTATAGTGTAGGAAAGGAGGCGTTTATATTATGAAACAACTCTATATGAAACAAAAAATATTTAGCTTAAGTGGTAAGTTTTCAGTAACCGATTCCGGACAACAGGACCAATACTTTGTTGAAGGGAGCTTTATGCAAATACCTAAAACATTTACGATTTTGGATAAACAGCGTAATGAAGTAGCGCATATTACGAAAAAAGTATTTAGCTTTTTACCGAAGTTTTTTGTAGAAGTTGATGGACGTGAAATTTTAACAATTAAAAAAGAACTATCTTTTTTTAAAGGTCGTTATACCATTGAAGATGCTGCAATCGAAGTGCGCGGTGATTGGTGGGACATGGATTTTTCTGTCTACCACGACGGCCAGTTAATTGGAGATGTGCATAAAAAGTGGTTGAGTTGGGGCGACCAGTATGAAATAACCATTAACGATGAAGCATTTGAAACGATTTTAATTTCATTAGTTGTTGCGATTGATTGTGTCAAAGCATCTGAAGCAGCAGCTGCAAGCTCATAGTGAAAAATAGAAAGTGGGAATCATAGATAATATGATTCCTATTTTTGTGCTCTAAAATGGATTTTTTAATAAAAATTTACAAAAAATGAATAAAGTATTAAAGAATAAACTTTATACTAGAGTGCAATTGAGTATAAGAGGAGTGTTTTAATGTGAAAAGAACATGGATGTCTAACATAGTTGTCGCAACATTACTTGCTACAACAATCGTACCTTATTCACCTATCTACGGAGTGGCAACGGCGTCAGAAGCTAAAATAAATAAAAATTTAATGATTAAACATCAAGCAATTTCAACTGCGGATGCTAAAAAAGAGTTGTCAATTACAGCTGATTTTAAAGGAGATGTTCCACTTCAAAAAATGACTCTATTATATAAAGCGCAGAAGGGAGCAGAAGCGTGGAGTGAAAAGCCGATGCAATTAAAGGAAGGGCAGTATCATACAAGTCTAGCCCCATATGAATTGCAGGAAAATTTTACATATATGATTTCAGCAACAGATGGTGAAATCATAGAGGAAACGGTACCACAAGATGTTACGGTGGAATTACCCAAATACGAATCAAAACACTTACCACCGCTATTATTGACAGAAGTTGTACCTGACTCAACAAATGTAGACGGTTCAGATGGTTATGAATTTATTGAGGTGTACAATAATTCAAACCAAACAATTGATTTAAAAGATTATAAAATTCATTATCGTTATCCAACAAAGGGGCCAAAAGCTGATTTATTTTGGGGAGATGAGAATGAAAATCGTAATTTACCATTAGCTCCAGGTGAAACGATGATTTACTGGATTATGAATGGGAAAAATAATCATAAAAAACTTGCGGACTTTAACAAAAATTATGACTCTAATGTGGATGAGAATCATTTAGTGCGCGTGTATCATTCTGGCATGACGAATTCAGAATACCGTCAATTGACAATCTCTACAAATGCAAATGAAGACATTGTTATTGCATCTTATAATGAAAAATTAACAAACAATACACAAGATCCAACTGAGATAAATGATGTTGCGAAGGATATGGGAATTCAGTATCAATATCCAGAAGAAGGTTTGGTTATGCGTAAGCATAGCGCAAAGACAGTGAAAGGAAATCCAGGTAAAGTAAGTGATTTTCAAGTTCCGACTGAAAAAGTCGATTTATCAGGAGATACTAAAGCACCGGTTGTAAAAGATATATCAGGATTGACGGAAGTAACAGATCAGAAGGATATTCAGCTAAAATTTGATATACGAGATGAGCGACAACTACGCTCGGCACGTTTATACTATCGGATGAATGATGGTAACTATCATTCTGTAAATTTAAAACGAGGTGCAGATGGTTATTTTAGTCATACAATTTATGCAGTTGATTTAATTCAAAAAGAAAAAGTAGAATACTATATTGCTGCAACAGATGGGTTTAATCCAATACAAACTTCTACACGTACAATTATAAATCAATTACCAAAAGAAAAAGAAGGGCTATCATTAAATGTTGAAAATCAATCGCTCCTATCAAAGGAAGTACTATTAAAAGCATTTCATTCAAAAGACAATGAACCAACGACGCTATCATTTGACGGACAAGATGTAACAACTAAAGTAGAACGAGTATTGCCTAATCAAGCTTATTTTGCGTTAGATGTCAATCAAACAAATTTATACTTTAAAAATGCAGTGACAATTGGTAGAGAAGTATTACGTATTTATGATGATACTATCAATGAATACGCAACGATTACTGTACCAGTGGATCCCTCATATTTTAATCTTGGAGAGACCACAACCATTTCAATTCATGCGGGGGACAAAGTATCGCCATTTGGCGAAGCAGGTGAAAATCGAGATGATTATACAGTTAAAAATATTCGTTTAGTTATGCCCGATGGTGAGATTTTACGTGATGAGAAGTATACAGATCCAAAAAGAGAAATAAAAGTAGGAGATAGTTCAGGGATGGAACCAGATGTTGATTTCAACTTTACTATTCCAAAAAGTCAATTTAGTGGGAAAGCTTACCGTTTAGATACGACAGCAGTAAAAGATGGAGAACATGTATTCGAAGCAAAAAATAATAAAGACAATGAAAAAGCCACTGTGCTTGTAGATAATACATCGCCTATCATTACAACTTCGTTAAATGAAGGTGAACTATATAAGGGGCTTATCACGATTGATGCAGAAATAGAAGATGCTAATATTGGTACAGAAGTTCCTGAAGCTACATTAGATGGAGAAAAAATTACGCTTCCATACGATACATCTTCTGCAAAATTAAAGAGTGGAGAACATCAATTAATTATTAAAGCGACAGATGCTGTAGGAAATGTTGCTACTAAGAAAACCAATTTTAACACAGTAGAAGAACACCCATTTGCACCTGAAAATTTATCACATGAATTACGAGGAAAATCCGCAAAATTAAGTGTAGAGGTAGCAGATCCAACAAAAGATAGATTACGAGTAGATTTTAAGCGAGGCTATGTATATAAACCAACGGACGAAGGAGTAGAGGCGTTTGAACATAATGCAGATAAGGAACCGCCTGAGACAATCACTACAGCACAGGAAAAAACAATTGAAAATGTAGAGGCCCTTGCGAAAGCGGATGGACAATATATAACAACGAAAAGCACAGAAAAGTATCCATATCATCGGTTTAGTGTAAATTTGGATAGAAACATTACTGCAGAAGATTCAATTGATATTCACTGGGAAGGGAAATCACTTCTGGGACGAAAAGTATCAATCTATGTATGGAATTATGAAACATCAAAATGGGAAATAAAACAATGGAAGATTGCTAATGACGAGAAAAATTTTCCTCTTAATGCAACTGTAAAAGGGAACGAATATATTCGAAATCATCAACTTGAAGTAATGGTACAGGATGAAATCGCATCAACGAATCAATTTGATTATTCCTTTGTGTGGATGAGTGATACACAGTATTATTCTCAAAGCTATCCACAAATTTTTGATACGATGACGAAATGGATTGTGAATAATCGTCAAGCTATGAATATACGTTATGTGTTTCACACAGGTGATTTAGTTGATAAATCTTATGAACCTTATCAATGGTTAAATGCAGATAAATTTATGAACACGTTAGATGATGCTGATATGCCATATGGTGTATTAGCAGGGAATCATGATGTAAATCATAAAGATGAGGATTATAGTGAATATAGTCGATATTTCGGTGCTGCTCGATTTGAAGATAATGCGTCTTACGGTGAATCCTACAAAGATAATCGAGGGCATTATGATTTAATTAGCGAAAAGGGACAGGATTTTATCATGCTGTATATGGGATGGGGCATCACACAGGAAGATATCGCTTGGATGAATAAAATACTCGCAAAATATCCAGAGCGTAAGGCAATTTTAAACTTCCACGAATACTTACTTGTATCTGGACAGCGTAGTCCTATTGGAAATGATATTTTTGAAGAGGTTGTTAAACCAAATAAAAATGTACTAGCTGTATTATCAGGACATTATCATGATGCAGAAACGTTAACAGATGCCATAGACGATGATGGAGATGGAAAACCCGATAGACGGGTGCATCAAATGCTTGCAGATTATCAAGGTGGTCCAGAAGGTGGACAAGGATATATGCGCCTTATGCAGATGAATCCTATTAATAATCAAATTCAAATGAAAACATACTCACCTTATTTAGATAAATATAATTTCTATGACCCAACAGAATATCCAGCAAAAGATGAATTTGTGATAGATGCAGACATTGCACCGAAAGAAAAAGAAGTATCAACAGATGCAATATCTGTAGAAGTGTATACGAATGACTCAATTGGGCATGTAGATGATGTTAAAAGTGGTGAAACAGCAAATGTTTTATGGGATAAGTTGGAAATGAAGTCTACTTACAGTTGGTATGCGGTTGTACGGGATGAATTTGAAGGCACAACACGCTCCCCATTATGGACATTTACAACACCTAAAGATAATGGCAAACATAATGGAAATAAGAAGAAATAAAAAAGGAGGTTTCTCGCTTCAAGCGAGGCCTCCTTTTTTTAGACAAATTTATACATCAAAATATCATCAATATACTGATCATCGTCAATTTTGAACTCTTTTACTTTACGACCTTCTACGACAAAGCCAGCTTTTTTATACAGTTCAATAGCTGGTTCATTGATTGAAAATACACTAAGTGAAACTTTTTCAATTAATGGATTTTCTCTTGCCCATTTGAGTAATTGCTTTAATAGTTTTGAACCGATTCCTTGTTGGCGATAGTCTTCATCAACCATCATAAAAAAGGTGCCGGTATGTTGGAGTAGTACGCGGCGTGGTGATTGGAAATACAACCAGCCGACCACTTTTTCATTTTCTTCTGCGACAAAAATAACTTCTCGTTCATTTGTTTGTTTATCTTCAATCCACAAAATTTGTTGCTCAAGTGAACGATTAAATTCCTCTAATCGTGTGACAAAATAATATGGCTCTTCTAATATTTTTCGGTGTAGCGCGAGCATTTCAGGTGCATCGCCTACCGTAGCTAAACGAATAGTCATTCTAAACAACCCCCTTATTGGCTTCATTATACAGAGAAATACATCGAATAACTAATAGAATATTCGGGTAAATAATAGCATACCGGCTTAAAAGGAGAGGATATTTGTGAATACTTCGGAACTTTTAGCACGAAATGCAAGAAAATTTGCGACGCGTGAAGCGATTGTCTGCGAGGAGCATCGCCTCACGTATGCCGAATTAAACGGCTATGTAGAAAATTTAGCACATAGTTTACATGAATTAGAAATCGGCTATCGTGATCCTGTTGTCCTGTTAATGCCAAATTCAATTGAATTTGCGATAAGTTATTTTGCGATTCAACGCGTTGGAGGTATTGTCATACCAGTCAGTGCCCATTCAACGAAATATGAAATCGAGCATATTTTGGCGCATAGTAAAGCAAAAGCTCTTATCGTTCATGATGTACTATACCCAATTGTGGGAGAGATTAATAATGTCATTTGTTTAAAAACAGGAGATGAGGCAGGAAATTTTTTGAGTATGCGTTATTTAATGTCTCATCATAAAGAAAAAACACCGTTTGAACTATCGCTAAAAGAGGATGATTTAGCAGCAATTATGTACACATCTGGTACAACAAGTGAACCAAAGGGTGTGCTTTTTAACTATCGTAATATTTTATCTGTTGCTAATATGGCAGCAATTGAATTTGAGTTAAAGCCTGAGAGTAAGGTACTTGTTTTATTATCATTGAGTCACTCGGCACCGCTGCATATGTTTTTCCTTGGTGCATTACTAGTTGGTGCTACGGTTGTAACAGCACTAGAGTATTCAAATGATTCGATGCTTGAAATGATCCAGCATGAGCGGACAACTCATTTCTTTGGCACACCGCTGACCTATCATGTCTTAGCTCGTTCTGAGCAACTAAGCTATACAGATATTTCGACGATGATTTGGTGGGCGTATGGCGGAGCACCGATGTCAAAAGCAGAAGTGGAGCTCGTTTCAGAGGCACTTGGCACACAACGGTTAGTTTGTGTATATGGTTTGACAGAAACAGGACCTAGTGGTTCCATTCTATTACCTGAAGAGCATGATAAAGGAGCTGGAAGTATTGGGAAGCGGGCGATGTTTGGTACAGAAATGCGCATTGTAAATAATCTTGGAGAAGAAGCGGCTACGGATGAGATTGGTGAAATTTGGGTTGCTGGTGAAGGTGTGATGCAAGGATATATTGATAATCCATTAGAGACACAAGCAGTATTGCAACAAGGGTGGGTGCGTACGGGTGACCTAGCGAAGCGCGATGAGAATGGTTTTATATGGCTCGTTGATCGTAAGAAAGACATTATTATTACAGGTGGACAAATTGTTTATCCTCGCGAAACGGAGGAATTATTAAATCGTATTGATGGTGTTCATGAAACAGCTGTCATAGGTGTGCCACATCCTGAATTTGGTGAGATTGTGAAAGCCTATTATGTAAGTGATGAAGGCATTGACGGCGAAACATTAGGAAATTTTGCGAATGAATTTTTAGCAACCTATAAAGTGCCTCGCCGTTACGAGCGCATTGATATTTTACCACGCAATGCATCTGGTAAAATTTTAAAGCAAGCACTGCGTGAACGACAATAGAAGGAAGGTTTTGCAATGAAAGGATGGCTCGCTTCGATTTTGATGTATGCTTTAATTTGTGTTATAGGGCTAGCACTACTAATAATTCAAGGATATTCAATATGGTCTTGGAAGTTTTTTGTTTTACAACTATACGCCATCCCTATGTCACTTCTTGTATTAGGCTTCAATTATTGGCAATATAAAAAAGCGCCTAATAAACAAGCACTGTAATAAAAAGCATGTTTTTACTAAAATATCTTAAAAAAATTGAGACACTTTCAAGGAGATAAATGCTTTGAAAGTGTTTTTTAATAGGAATAGAAAGTATTTGGCTTAAAAAGCATGAACATTAATAAAGAAACCACCTTTCTCCAGTTGTATACCGGAAAAAGATGGTTGAGTAAACATATGCAAGTTTAAACTTTAAAAATTATTTTCCCACTATTACGTGTACCTTCAAGTAAGCGATGTGCCTCTTTTACGCCATCAACTGTAAATGGAAGTGTGTATGCAATTTGGTCAGCTAAACCATGTTTTTCATAGAAATCAAATAAATAAGGAATGACAATATCATTTGTCATTGCTGGTGTACGTGATAGGAAAACACGTTTTACATCTGGGCGGTATGAATTGTCTGGTAAAGTCGTCATGCCAACATAGGTCGCATTTTCTTTCGCTAATATTAATGCAGCATGCTCACCAGCGTTAAATAATGAAGCATCTAATACGAAATCTGCCGTTTTTCCATGTTGCTCAATAGCTTCAGGGTCACGATAATCGACGAACATATCAGCGCCAAGCTCTTTTAAGCGCGCTTCATTTTTTTTACTAGCTACAGCAATGATCTTAACATCCCATTCTTGTGCAAGTTGAACTAAGAAGCTACCAACGCTACCAGAGGCACCAACAATAGCAATTGTATCGCCATCTTTTAGTGGATAAAAACCACCATGTAAGCCCCAATAAGCAGTTGAGGCTGTAGCTGAAAAGCTTCCTGCGAAGTCCAGTGGCATATCTTCAGGGATTTTAAAGACATTTTTATTATTAGCTGCTATATGCGTAGCATAGCCACCACCACTTGAACGAACGATAACCTTGTCACCAATTGCAAAGCCATCAAGTGGTTCATATAGTTCGACAATTTCTCCTTGTAGTTCATTTCAAGCGCCGCAAATCCTAAATTAACACGGTCGAGATATGAAATAATATACAGTAGTAAAATATAGGGTAATATATGCCACATTGTTTTAGTAGTTGTTATTTTTTCGATTGTTTGTTGCATCTACTTCGCCTCCATCATAGTTTTAATACAGTATACGAGTTATGGAGACGAGAATAGACCAATGATTATCACGGTTTTTTAAGTGTAAATTCATAAAAAAATAATGATTTTTAATGTTAGTAAAAGAATTGTTATACGGTATGTATACTTGCTATGGTATTTTTATCAAAATAGAAATAGGACTGTATAATAAAAAGAACATCTCTAATGTCCCAGCTGTTTACGGGCAATAGAGATGTGGCTACTATAAAATTTGTAGAGAAGAAATAATTTCTTGGATGCTACCTTCTCTTGCTTGATGGCTATGCTCACCCATTAAATAAAAAAATAATCAGGATTTTTCAATGTCTGATTTGCTTTTAAAATGTCTCGCGTTAGTAAATATTGATAAGGGTAAGGTGCAATACAGTTTTCTGCTATACGATTTGTGAATGCGGTAGGTAGCCCACGCGCTGGTTTTCCTGTATACGCTGTAATAAATGTTGTGCTATGCTCTGTGGAATTCAAAATGGCTTGTTTATAAGCGATTGGAATTTCACATTCTTTAGCAACAAGTAGTGCAGTTCCTATTTGTACGGTATCTGCACCGATGTTTAATACTTCTTGAATTTGAGTTGCTGTCATTAAGCCGCCAGCAGCAATGAGTGGAAGTGTTACTAATGGTCGTGTTTCTCTGATAAGTTGATGTAGAGGAACATAATCAAAAGGCATTTGGAAAGTACCTCTATGCCCACCTGCTTCACTACCTTGTAAAACAATCGCATCAAAGCCAGCGTGCGCAATGGCTAGCGCTTCATTTTTGGTTGTAGCCGTACCAATTAAAAATACATGCTGTTTTTTTAATTTATCAATGATAGTTTGATTTGGCAGACCAAAAGTAAAGGAAATAATTTTCACATCTTCTTCTATGACAGCTTGAATTTGTTCATTGAAGTGATTTTCAAAATGTAAATTAGGGGAAGCAGTAAGATTTAGTTTAGTATAATCAGATTGCAAAGCTTCGCAGGCATTTGTGAATACTTCTTTAGATAATAAAGGAGGATTTTGTACAAATAAATTAACGCCAAAAGGTTTGACTGTTTTCATACGTATCTCTTGAATAGCTAATTTTAATTCGGATTTTGTAGCATATCCTCCGGCAATAAAACCTAAAGCCCCTGCCTCACATGAAGCAGCAACAAAATTTGGTGTTGTAACCCCAGACATAGGAGCTTGAATAATTTTTACTTTGTCTAACATATGCGCTCACCTCATTAAAATAGATTATCTAATCTTATTACCCGATGACTTTATAAAATATACTTAGATCGTCAATCCCTTACAAGATATAGTAGAATTTTAATAAAGATAGATAATATGAAAAAGAGGTTGGGACAAAACACGTTATTTTCTTTTTTAGCGTTCGCAACGAAAAAACGGAACCGCGCCACCGCGCGGTTCCGTTTTTTTCTTATGCCCATAGGAGAGGTTGTTTTTATACGTATGTCCCAGCCTCTTTTTATTTTGATATGTTTAGTTAATATGCTTGTGCTGTTAATTCTTTATCTTTGCGACCATGCAGCAACATATACAGCACAAGTGTAACGAGAATTAATACTGCTAAGCCAATATACAGTGTGCCAAAGCCGAAAATTGGTTCGACAAAACCAAGAATGTATGGTCCAAAGCCAAGGCCGGCATCGAGTGCGATAAAGAATGTTGATGTGGCAAGTCCAGCGCGTGCACCTGGTGTTACTTTAAGTGCAATCGCCTGTGCACCAGACTGTAAGTTACCATAACCAGCCCCAATAATAACGGCGGCTAATAATAATAGAAATCCAGAATGTGTCACACTAAGAATGGCAAGTCCTGCTGCAAATAAAATGAAGCAAGGAACCATAATAGCATTTGAGCCTTTGGTGTCCATCAGGCGACCGCTAAATGGACGTGTAACTAAAATAGCTACAGCATAAACTAAGAAGAAGAAACTTGCCGCTGCTACTAAGTCACGCTCTTCTGCAAAGAAACTAATAAAGGATAAAATGGCGGCGTATCCAAGCGACATTAAAAACGTAATAATGGCAATTGGAATCGCATTAGGTTCAATATATTGTTTTAAACTGAATTTCACTTTAGGTGCATCAGCAGCTGGTTGTAATACCGATGCTTTTTGTACACGAACTGTTAAACCAATAATAAAAGCAAGAGCTGCTAAAATAACGCAGAATAAGAAAATCGTATTATAGGACACAAGGCGCCCAAGCATAATGCCTAAAAAAGGACCGATAGCTGTACCAAGTGTTGTACTCATACTAAAGTAGCCAATGCCCTCCGCTTTACGTGCAGAAGGAATAATTTGTGCAATGATTGTGCTTGTGGCAGTAGAGGCAACACCCGCGGCAACGCCGTTTACTAAACGGAAAATAAGAAGCATCGTAATACCACCACTATGAACGAAATAAAGTGCTGTAGTGATAATAAATGCTGCTAAGCCAATCATCATAATTTTTCGTGCACCGACATTGTTAATGACGCGTCCTGCAAACAAACGGCCGACTAATGTCCCGACAATATAAATTCCTGTAGCAAGACCTGCTTGACTTGTGGTGGCATCATATTCATTTTTAGCGAATGATGCGATGGTCACCATTAGTAAATAGAAAATTAAAATGACGATGAAATTCATCAGTGAAACGATAATGAAATCCTTCGTCCATAGCTTGTCTTTTGTATGACTCACTATTTATCCCCGGCTCTCTTTATTAAATTTTGTTGAATTTGATTTAATGTCTCAATAAACATTTGTTGCTGTTCAGCATCAATACCTGTCATTGATTCCATTTCAAATCGGTCGACATATGTACGAACTTCAGCATACATCTTGCGCCCTTCATCTGTGATGAGTAATCGCTTTTTGCGCTTATCTTCATGAGAAGGCTCAACACGTGCATAGCCTATCGACACTAAGTTTTTCATAATACGTGTCACATTTGGTTTTTCAATCCCTAATAATTTAGCGATTTCGACGGATGTTAATTGATCATCCAGAATTAAGTAATAAAGAACGGACCAATCTGAGCGATGAATGCCTTGTTGTTGTAAAATAGCATTTAATTGTGCCTCAAATGTGCGGTTCGTTAAAACAAGCTCATGATAGAGCGTCTGAAACATATGCATATTGTCACCTCATAAAAAAGTAGTTAACAAGATTAACTATTTTGTAGAACGTTTTTAATCATAAGAGATAAACCAATGTTTGTCAATACGCTATACTGACAAAAAGGGGGAAGTGAAATGAAAGAATTTTTAGAGGCAACAGCCATTATTGATTATGATGCACCCGTAATTCAGCAACTTGTAGCACAGTTATTTCATCAAGAGGATAGTGATGTTCAAAAAGCACAGAAGGCCTTTGTATATGTACGTGATAGCATTGCGCATACATGGGATATTCAATCGAATCGTGTCACTTGCTGCGCATCAGATGTTTTCGTGTATAAGGAAGGCTTTTGCTATGCAAAATCACATTTACTAGCAGCGATACTACGTTCGCAAGGAATACCCACAGGCTTTTGCTATCAAAAATTACTGCTATTTGAAACACCGGAGCAGGGCTATTGTTTACATGGCCTAAATGCAATTTATTTAGAAAATCGCTGGATACGGGTTGATGCACGGGGGAATAAACAAGGTGTTGATGCACAGTTTTCACTTGAACGTGAGCAGTTGGCTTTTACTGTGAATTCAGCGCTTGGTGAATGGGATGATAAAACAGTTTATTCAGAGCCAAATGAGGGAGTAATTCGAGCATTAAGTAAAAACAAGGATGCTAAAAAATTGTATGTATCTGGATTACCGGTGAATTTATAAATACTATACAGGGGTATATGAAGTAATAATTATAAAAATATAAAGTTATAAAAACTTGTTTTTTTAGCATTTATATTATTTTTTATGGATAAATTATAATATTTTTTAATATACCTATATAAGGTATAGATATATTGATTGAAAAATTATAAAATCTTAATAATTTACATACCCCCTTTAGGTATGGTAGACTGAAGGTGTAAATAACAGAAGGAGGATGAGGCGCATGGAACCTGAAATGATATCATGTCGAAAAAGCCACCATCCGGAAAAAGTAAAAAAAGATTTAACGGTCCGCTTGAATCGTGCGGAAGGTCAAATCAGAGGAATCAAACGCATGATTGAAGAAGATACGTATTGTGATGATGTAATTACACAACTTGCAGCAACCCAATCAGCTTTAAACAGTGTGGCTAAAATTTTACTCGAAGGTCATTTAAAAGGTTGTGTGGTTGATCGCTTAAATGAAGGCGATGACGAAGTATTGGATGAGTTACTCGTAACATTCCAAAAATTAATGCGAAAATAGGAGGCAATTCAAATGGAAAATGTAACATTAAATGTACAAGGTATGTCATGTGGACATTGCGTGAAAGCAGTAGAAAGTAGCGTAGGGGAATTAAACGGTGTAGATTCAGTAAACGTTAATTTAGAAGCGGGTCAAGTAGCTATCGCATTTGATTCAGCAGCCGTTACATTAGATACAATTAAAGAAACAATCGACGACCAAGGTTATGATGTTGTTTAAATAAGATAGGAGAGTGGAATGTCCTCTCCTTTTTATTTTCAAAATTATATACCCCTTATAGGTATGAGGAAGGTGGAAGAAATGACACAACAACTAAAAGAAAGTAATCTTCAAATATCAGGTATGACGTGTGCAGCCTGTGCTACGCGGATTGAAAAAGGTTTAAAAAAATTAGATGGTGTGGAAGATGCAAATGTAAATCTAGCGATTGAACGTTCAACCGTCCATTATGATCCGGAGAAAATAACAGAAGAAGATTTTGAAAAGAAAATTGAAGCGCTTGGCTATGGTGTTGTTAAAGAAAAACAAGAGTTTGATATTACCGGCATGACATGTGCAGCTTGTTCGGCACGTATCGAAAAGGTACTAAATAAAATGGATGGTGTATCAGTAGCAAATGTCAATTTGGCACTTGAACGGGCAACGGTAGAGTTTAATCCAAGTAAAGTGTCTACTGCAGATATTATTGCGCGCGTTGAAAAAATTGGTTACGGTGCGCATAAACACCAAGATGAGGCAGCTGTTGATTACCGAGAGCAAGCAATTAAAAAGCAACAATGGAAATTTATCGCGGCAGCAATACTATCATTACCACTTCTTTGGACGATGGTAGGGCATTTCTCCTTTACACAATGGATGTACGTACCTGATTTATTTATGAATCCGTGGTTTCAATTTACGTTAGCAACCATTGTTCAATTTGCGATAGGCTATCAATTTTATGTAGGGGCATATAAAGCACTTCGAAATGGTAGTGCGAATATGGATGTCTTAGTTGTACTTGGGACATCTGCTGCATATTTCTATAGTGTTTATGAAGTGTTAACGATGCATGGAAATCATATGCCGCATTTGTATTTTGAAACGAGTGCAGTATTAATTACATTAATTCTGCTTGGTAAATTATTTGAAGCAAAGGCAAAAGGCCGCTCATCTGAAGCAATCAAAAAATTGATGGGACTACAAGCGAAAACAGCGATTGTTGTCCGACAAGGCGAAGAACTTGAGATTCCATTAGAAGAAGTTGTTGTTGGCGATACAATTATCGTGCGACCAGGTGAAAAAATTCCTGTAGATGGGCAGGTGCTCGAGGGACATACAACGATTGATGAATCGATGTTAACAGGTGAAAGTATGCCAGTTGATAAAACACAGGGCGACGAGTTATTTGGCGCCACAATTAATAAAAATGGTGCGATTAAAATGACCGCAACGAAAGTTGGACGTGATACAGCACTCGCACAAATTATTAAAGTCGTTGAAGATGCACAAGGTACAAAAGCACCAATCCAACGTCTAGCTGATAAAATTTCAGGTATTTTTGTACCGATTGTTGTCGGCATTGCGATTATCACCTTTATTGTATGGTATTTCTTTGTACAGCCAGGTGATTTTGTGCAAGCATTAGAAGTATTAATTGCGGTACTTGTTATTGCTTGTCCATGTGCACTCGGTCTAGCAACACCAACATCGATTATGGCTGGTTCTGGACGTGCTGCTGAATATGGTATTTTATTCAAAGGTGGCGAATATCTCGAGCAAACGGGAGCGATTGATACGGTCGTCGTTGATAAAACGGGTACTGTCACAAATGGGGAGCCAGTTTTAACAGATGTGGTGACAACATTACCTGAAGCAGAATTTTTAGCATATGTGGCAAGTGCCGAACGAAAGTCAGAGCATCCTTTAGCACAAGCCATTGTGAATGGTGTGAAGGAGCGCGGCATCTCGTTATATGAGCCGCAATATTTTGAAGCAGTGCCAGGATACGGTGTGCAATCAACAATTAATGCGAAAGCGACGGTTGTTGGGACAGTTAAATTAATGGAGCAGTACGGCATTGATGTATCATTCGCACTTTCGCAAAAGCAAGCGTTTGAAAAGCAAGGGAAGACGGCTATGCTTGTGGCAATTGATGGTGAATATGCTGGCTTAATTGCTGTAGCAGATACTGTAAAAGATACGTCAAAAGAAGCGGTAGAGCGATTACATCAAATGGGTCTTGATGTGATTATGATGACAGGTGATAATGAAGCAACTGCACAAGCGATTGCGGGTGAGGTTGGTATTAAGCAAGTAATTGCAGGTGTTTTACCAGAAGGCAAAGCAAATGAAATTGAAAAATTACAACAGCAAGGCAAAAAAGTAGCGATGGTAGGCGATGGTATCAATGACGCGCCGGCCCTTGCAACGGCAACGATTGGTATGGCGATTGGTACGGGAACAGATATTGCAATGGAAGCGGCCGATATTACATTAATTCGCGGGGATCTAAATAGTATTGCAGATGCCATCTTGATGAGTAAAAAAACAATGACAAACATCAAACAAAATTTATTTTGGGCATTTGGCTATAATACATTAGGTATTCCAATTGCGGCACTTGGATTATTAGCACCATGGGTAGCAGGTGCGGCAATGGCATTTAGTTCTGTATCGGTTGTATTAAATGCACTGAGATTACAGCGTGTGAAATTAAAATAATGAAATAAAAACAGAAATTGTGTTGACGATTTCTGTTTTTTTTGCATGCCTTTTTATTTTTGTGAAATAATGCTATAATAGAAGACGTAATTTTACGTCCTTGTAGCTCAGTAGGATAGAGCAACTCCCTCCTAAGGAGTAGGTCGCAAGTTCGATTCTTGTCAAGGACATTCCAAATCAAATAAGACATTACTATATGAAGCACTTTCAATTTTTTCTATATTACAGGTTGTGTACCGTAATAATGAATAGAATGAGTTGAAGGTGTTTTTTTGACGAGGAAAAAGAGTAGGCTGATAGTAAAGAAGTTAGGTAGCTTATATCTTTTAAATGTTTTTTGCTAGTAGTACTATATTTCACGATAAAGTTATATAAAAAAAGCACCCTGTAAACAGGATGCTTTTGAAATCGTTAACTAAAAATTAAAGTTTTACGATGTTAGCAGCTTGAGGTCCGCGTTGGCCTTCTTCTACTTCGAATTCTACTTTTTGACCTTCTTCTAAAGATTTGAAACCTTCGCCTTGGATAGCTGAGAAGTGAGCGAATACGTCAGAACCGCCTTCAACTTCGATGAAACCGAAACCTTTGTCTGCGTTAAACCATTTTACTGTACCTTGTGTCATTTAAATGACCTCCATTTAATTATATTTAATAAGATTATAATTCCTCAAAAAGAAAAAATTCACATATTACAAAAAATACTAAATCAATCACTAGTACGCTTTGTAATAGGTGAATTAATTATTATCTTGTAAATTTCTTATTAAATATAGTATAAAGGAAAATATTACATTTGTCTACTATATTAATACATCTATAAAAAAATTAAATTAACTAAAAATATTTAATTGATCTTCTGTAATGCCTTTGATTAATTTTAGTTCACTACGTAAAAATTTCTGTGCATGATCTAGCATTTCTTTTTCACTTGTATTTAATGCTTTTTCTTTTTTTAAACGGCTTAAGTCGCGTACAACTTCAGCACAATCTTGCATACTACCAGTTTTTACTTTAGTTGTATTTAATGTATAGCGTTGTTTCCATGGTAGTACTTCTTCAGACTGCTCGTGCTGAAATACTTGGATAATATGATTTAATTCTACAATATCTGTAACGGGACGGATATTTGAACTTAGTATTTTATCTTTAGGTATTGTAATTTGCATATTACTGATAGCCATTTCAATAACATAATATAATTGTTTTTGTCCTGATATTTCTTTTTCTTCTACTGCTTTTATTGTACCCGCACCTTGCATTGGATAAATGATGTTTTCACCAATTTGAAACATCGAATCCACCTCCGTTTATAGTCATCTATTTCATAATAACATTTAAACGTAATTTTATCAAATTTTTAATGATAGCATAAAGTTATTTTTCGTGTCAAATTATTTCTATTAAAAAATCATTGATAATAATATGGATAGAAAAAATAAGACAATTATAATAATAATTTATTAAAAATAACCTCTTATATTTTAAAATAATGCGACTTTAGAATGGATGTTCAGCGTTGTACAAATGACAGGAATTTGTTATATTCAATACAAAGTGAATACGTTGGTTTTAAAAAATATTGAATTTAGTTTATAGGTAAGTAAATAGGGTATATGGGATTGTTGGAATAGAGAAAATCAGAGGGTGAAGCTACGATGGAATTTAGTGCAAATGATGTTTATTTAACGTGCGTATTACAAAATTATGAAAATGCAATCAATCTACATATGAAGCGCTTGTCTGATTATGAGCAAAGCATTGCAGGCTATGAGCAAGATTTAAAAGAATTTAGTCTTGAAGAGCAACAAATGAATGCGGAAGCAAAAACCATTTATATTGAGTTGCAACTGTTATTAGAAGAGATGCGTGTAGATGCGGCGACATTAAAGCGTCATATTAATGAATGCCAGCAAAAGATTGAGCGTTTGAAACAAATATAATGATGAAAAGCAGGTAACATGTGGGGGCATGTTACTTGCTTTTTTCATACGATTAAATCGAACCGATAGATAAACCAATAATGAAATACAATGTTGTAATAAATCCAGCAAAGAGTAACCATAAAACTAAAAACGAACGCTTGCCTTTAATAAATACGTAAAGACTAACGCCGAAAGCTAAAAATGAAGCAGTAATACCCCAAAAATCCCACACATAGCCATTCGGTATGAGATAAAGGCTTTTTGTTAAAAAGAATAGTAGAAATAAGCTATGATAACAAAAAATACCCCATAGTAATCCATTCATAGACCCTGCCTCCTTTTATTTTCACTATATAAAAGAAGTACAAATGTGTCAAAAATGTGTACATATTGGTTTTAGATTTATTTGTTTTGGGAAAAGATAAACAAAGCCGAGATATGAAATGATTCGTATACCCGACTTAAATGAGTAATTGGTATGGAGGGATTTTTATGAATTTAGAACGTTTACAATATAGTTTTATTAAAGAATTAGAGCGCAAAAACACAAAAATTTGTGCTGCTGATTATGGTGTTGACGTTGCAAAATTTCAACATTTTGTATATCAGCTACAAAAAGATGGCTATATTAGCAACGTACATTTAGCTCCAGAGGGTGGCTTAGATTTGAAAAAAGCAGAAATTACTTATACGGGAATGAAATACTTAGCAGAGCATTTTGAGTGGATTATGCCTTATCGTGATGCGGTTGACCGAAAAGTTTGGATTGCACAATCATAATTATAGATTATTCACGCGGTGCAACGAGCATCGCGTTTTTTTTAGTTTCACCGTATAATGAATGGACGAAGGAGAGATGAACGATGTCGATTCATGAACGTCTAAAGGCAGTGCAAGAGCCATCTTACCGAGAATTTACAAAAAAATTAATTCCGAATGAGCCAGATATTTTAGGTGTGCGTATTCCTGTGCTTCGCCAGCTAGCAAAAGAAATTATAAAAGATGAGCCACTTACTTTTTTAGCAGAAGTAGAAAATCGCTATTTTGAAGAAACACAGCTAGAAGGCTTTGTTATTGGCATGATGAAAATGCCTGCAGAGGAACGGATTCCTTATGTGGAGGCATTTATTCCAAAAATTCGCAATTGGTCGGTATGTGATGGCTTTTGCTCAGCACTAAAAGATGCAAAAAAATCAAGCGCTTTACTGGCCACTTGTGGAAAAGTATGCCGCAAGTGATAAAGCGTATGATCAACGTTTTGCAGCGGTGATGATGCTCAATTATTATATTAATGACGACTACACCGAAAAAAGTTTAGCGCTATTAGATACGCTGAAGCATGATGATTATTATGTTCGTATGGGTGTCGCATGGTCAGTGTCCATGTTCTTTATTCGAAAACCGATTGAAACGATGCCATATTTACAGCAGAATACATTGGATGACTGGACGTATAATAAGGCTTTATCGAAAATTACAGAGTCGCTTCGTGTATCGAAGGAAACGAAAGATCGTATTCGCGCAATGAAGCGTAAAAAGAAAGTGCAATAAAAAGAACCTCTTCTGTGTAATGGAAGAGGTTCTTTTTTAGTTAAAAATCAATCGTCATATGGACACGAACAACTGATAAAATACCACATACTGCGACTGGAAATCCACAAAATAAAAGCGGAAATAGCGAGGGAATAAAAAAGCTAAGAAGCATACAGACAATCCCCGCTGTAAAATAGCTAATCGCAATACCCATTGTCATACGCTTGTTCATACGGTTCTGTAGGCGTCGTCCGATATAAAGAAAAAATGCGATACCGATGAAGAGACCAATAATCGTAAGAAAAAATTCAACCAAGATGTCGCCTCCTTTGTAGCATATTCCTTCTAAGTCTATCATGTTAGAAATGGTGATGCTTACTGATAAAGAAATTCCTTTAAAGAATAGTATGAAAAGGATTACAAATGGTAGAAAACGGTTATTTATTATGAAAGGGGTGATGTTCAATGAATATGCAAGAGCTTGATGTGCAATTAAAGCGAGGTCGCGAAATTGGCTTCATATTCCAAAATGCACATTATTATATTGCGCAGCGGAATGGTGGCTTTGTACTTGTAGAAATCGTTGGCACACAGGAAATTGACCGCTCGATGCGCACGTCGAATTGTGAAGCGTTTATACGCGATACCGAAATTATGGGCTTACCATTATCGACTATTTTTTCAAGTTGTCATGAGGATGTAAAACAGCTGACGATTTATTAGCCAGCTGTTTTTTTAGGTCCATTGCTCGGTAGTTTTTCGCTGTATAATATTTTATAATTGTAATTATTAAAATTTTCAGTCGAGTGGAAGGGTGAATAACATGGAATTTGAATTACATAATGATGTGACAGGTGACGCATATCAATCATTTATTGAAGCGGCATGTAAAAAAAAGTGCGAAATTTCACTTAGTCATTCGTAAAGAAGTTGCGGTAGCGCAGTCTGCTAAAGCAATTTTAAAAAAATTAGAGCCATCATTGATTCAGAAAGTCGAAAAATCAGAATGGGCGAGCACTATTCTAGATGGCGAAACAGCATATGTATATTATTATCATACTGATGATGCCGCGAAGAAAGTGTTACAGCAAGCCGTATCCTCACTTTATGCATGGCAGCAACCAAACTTTCCTGAAGATTTATCTTTTTTCCGTGACAACGGGGCAGACTGGCTTGCAACATCGAGTCGTGAACAGAATTGTCATTTGACGCTAGAACCGCAGGAAGCAAAAGAATTGCTAGATAAGGTAGCAACATTGCAATTCGATTAGGGAGTAGTCACGCATTGGCGTGGCTTTTTTTAGTGGTGAAAAGCGGATAAAAAAGTAGTGCCGTATCAAGTTGCAAAAGGCGAAGAAAACTATACATTTACATTACATGTTGATAAGAGTGCAATTCATATTCAAATTGAAAAAGAAAATCGATCAATAGGGCCATTTGAATTTAAACAAATTCAACGTTTTATTATTTTAGATAATGAAATCAATAAAAAGCGTTTTGCATTCGAAGTTATTCATGGAGACACTGTGCAATTACTAGAATTAAAATGGAAATCATATTTCAGTGTTATTTTAAAAGAAAAATTGTCTATCGAATCATTTGCGGTATAGAAGTTTATGGCAAGGAGGGAAATAGTGTACCATGCCATACCTAACAGCGTCGACCGTATGGGATGAGCGCTGTTTTGGAGTGCTTAAAAATCTGTATCGTCTGGTACATAGTGTAATAAATCACCTGGCTGACAGTCGAGTGCCTGACAGAGTGCGATTAATGTTGAAAAACGAATCGCTTTCGCTTTACCTGTTTTTAAATGGGATAGATTAGCGTTTGTCATGCCGATAATTTGTGCTAAATCTTGTGATTTCAATTGTTTTTTTGCTAACTGTTTTTCGAGTTCTATGTGAATCATATGATACCGTCCTTATATAGGGAAAGCCCGTTTATTTCTTTTAATCCCATTATTTTCTAACTTTGTTTTATAATAAGTGTAACAGTGAGGTGAGGATATGACAATTGAGTTACTCGTATTTGGTGTAGTAATGATTGTGTGCGGCTATTTAATCGGTGTGAAAAAGCTTTGGCAGCTACTAGCAGGTGTGCAAATTAAGCGCGCAAAGGATCCAGAAAAGACAGCTAACTTTCTAGCAACGCTGATGTTAATTGTCGGTGCTTTCGTCGTTACAATGGGGGTAGTTGGTATTACACCTGCAGAGATGGTTTTGACACCAGTTGTTTTTGTGCTGTTACTTGCGGTGCTTTACGTCAATGTGAAGATGATGCGTTGAACAAATTTAAATGGGGTATCAAATAGCAAAGGGGGCGATGCTTTGTGGCAAATGGGCTCTATGTCTATACACTTAGCGTGCTTGGCTTAATGTTCGCGTTTACAAATATGTATTTGATGAATAAGATGACAGGCTCCTCAGCAGAGATCGTAACGTCGATGCTAACTTTGCTAACCTTTGCGACGTTTATCGGTGTTTGTGGACTACTCATTTATTGTCGTGCGAAACAGTTAATGACTACGGGAGAAATGATTGGCTACTCGGTGCTGACACTTGTGACGGGCGTAATATCTGGTTTTATTACATTGTTTGCGCAACTTTACTAAACAAGGTTGCGTTTTTTTTGTGCCACTTAATTAAAAAAAATGACGTGTTAGGTTAGAAAAACGACCACATACAATGGATTTTAGAAATAGGAGAAAGAAGGGAGTTATAGTAGATGCAGGAGGATGATATGAACATTCATTTACACATTGAACCCGCGCACGAGGGGTTAGATGTCCATGTTTATACTGCGCAATATGACGAGCGTGTCGAAATGTTAATGAAGGGCTTAAAGCAACAGCGTGCAACGACTGTTGTTGGGTATATAGAGGAGGATATTCACCTCATTAAAATTGAGGAGGTATTTTCTATCTTTGTAGAAGAAGCGAAAGTTTTTATTCAAACGGAGGAAGAGGAATATCGTGCGAAGCTGAAATTGTATGAGCTAGAGGAACAATTTGAAAAACAATTGATTCGTGTGAATAAATCGACACTTGTTCAAATTAATCATATTCAATCATTGCAGTTAAAAGCATTAGGAACGACGCAAGTAGTGTTATCAAATGGTGTGGAAATTCCGATTAGTCGCAAATTTCTAAAGCCACTCAAGGAAAAACTAGGTATAGGGAGGGGCGCACAATGAGATTTTTATTAAATGCGATTACAGGTGCAATGATTGGCATGACGATTTGTACGATTATTATCGCGCTCACGACAACTGGGAGTATCTCTATTGAAAATTTACGTCAACAATTACTCATCTCCTCGATGATGGGTGCTTTTATTGGCTTGTTTACACATATTTTTACGATGGAACGTTTCCCAATGATTGTTGCACTAATCCTTCATTTTATAGCGACCTATATGAGCGTATTAGTTGCTGGTTATATGGGTCATTGGTATGTGTTTACTTGGCTATCTTTCGGCTTTTTAACATTCTATTTTGTCGTTATTTATAGCTTAATTTGGCTATTTCAATATCAGTCATTGAAGCGACAAGTGTATGAGGTGAATGAATTCATCCGTAAAAAATAGGAGGTATGTTTATGAATGCGATTGAAGTGACGAATTTGGTAAAAACGTACAACGACAAAGTCGCGGTTAACGATATTTCATTTACGGTAGAAGAAGGCTCTTTTTTCGCTTTTTTAGGAGCAAATGGTGCGGGAAAATCGACGACAATTGAAATTTTATGTACATTACGTCAGGCGACAACTGGTGAAGTAATGGTTGCAGGTCAATCTCTTGGTACATTGAAAGGAAATGAGCATATTCGCCGTTCTATTGGCATTGTGTTTCAACAAAATTTGCTGGATGACTATTTAACAGTATATGAAAACATTCGTCACCGAGGTCGCTTTTATCAACAATCGAAAAAGAAATTTGAAGAAAATTATGCATTCGTGAATCATTATTTAAAGCTAGATGATATTGCACATAAGCGTTATGAGAAGCTATCAGGTGGGCAACGTCGTCGTGCAGATATTGCGCGTGCATTGATTCATCGACCACATATTTTATTTTTAGATGAGCCAACAACCGGCTTAGATCCGCAAACGCGTCGCTTCGTTTGGAATGCGGTACGAACACTTTGTCAGGAAACGAATATGACGATTTTTTTAACGACACATTATATGGAAGAAGCGGCGGTGGCTGATAAAATTATCATTATGAAAGAAGGCACTATTGTTGCAGAGGGCTCACCAGAAAGCTTAAAGGCAGCCTATGCAGCGGATGAATTAATTATTGTATTAAAAGAGGATGCCGAACTGCCCGCAGAGCTACATGCTACAAAAATAGGAGAACGCTATCATTTTCAACTTGAGGATACACGAGATGCCCTGCCACTGCTACTGAAGCTGCGCCCATATATCGCATCTTTTGAGGTTATTAAAGGATCGCTTGACGATGTCTTTATTCGCCTGAATGAGGAGAGACGCGTATGAGTGCTTTAGCAAACTTTGTTATTCGTAACAATAAGATGTTTTTCCGCAACCGGATGCAAGTTTTTTTCTCTGTGCTATCGATTATTATTTCAATTGGACTGTATGCGATTTTTTTGCAGAAGCTACAAGTAGATTCTATTGCTGAAATGGCGAAGCAAAATGCGGCGATTAAAACACTTGTGAATGAATGGATGATTGCGGGCGTATTATCGATTATTCCTGTCACATCGACACTTGGGGCATATAGTTTATATGTTCAAGATAACGAGCGCAAAATATTATATGATTTTTTGACGACGCCGATGTCACGTCATACGATTCAGTTTAGCTATATGTTAAGTGCTTTCCAAATTGGACTGTTCATGACATTGATTGCTTTTATTGGCTGTGAAATTTTTCTCGTAGCTACTGGTGGTGAATGGCTAAGTTTCACGAGCTTGTTAAAAGTATTAGGTGTTCTTGTATTAGCAGTCTTTTTGAGCAGTGTTATGATGTTTTTCTTCACATTAATTATTAAAAATTCGGGTACATTTTCGGCCTTTGCATCAATTGTTAGTACAATGATTGGCTTTTTGTGTGGCGTGTATGTGCCAATGGGTGTGCTACCCGTCTTTGTACAAAAAGTGGTTGAAATTTTCCCGATTAGTCATACGACAGTGTTACTGCGTCAATTGTTTATGGAGCCAACATTGCCAACAGTCTTTGGTAATATGACGGCGAACAAGGAGTCGTATATGCTCGCCTTTGGTGGACAATATAAGGTCAATGGCGCTATTCTAACAATGGCACAAAGTACAGGGTATGTCATCTTCGCAATCGTCGTTTTTACGCTCATTTCCCTCGTGATTTATCGCTTGAAAAACAAATAGCATTGCAACAACAGCTTTCATCACGTATAATGAAGGCAATTCTATAAAATGTTCTTATATACCAGACATTTAAAACGACTTCTCTTTTGAGAAGTCGTTTTTTTGTTTATAAGCTCCAAACATCAAAATCTTGGACAGTTAAATCGTGCCGATTATATAAATGTTTTAAATCAAATAAGAGCTTACTGTCTGCTGAAAAATGAGTGTGTAATGTCTCTACTGGGAAGGCTTCTAAGAACACATCATGTTTCACCGCAACGATAAGCGCATCTAATTTTTGGAGGTCGTCGAATGAACAAAGCTCAATGCCGTATTCACATACGGTTTCTTTTGCATCGGCATACGGGTCATAAATGTGTAAATCGAAACCATATTGCTGTAGCTCTGTAATAATATCGATGACTTTCGAATTGCGCGTATCGGGACAATTTTCTTTAAACGTAACGCCCAGTACCCCCACCTTACGCGTCGTTTTTTGCGGGTATTTTGTGAAGAATTGCTTGGTGAAATTTTCGACAATGTAATGGGCGAGGCCGTCGTTGACTTGACGTCCTGCGGCGATAATTTTTGATTTGCATCCGAGTACTTCCGCTTTGTAGAGAAAATAATATGGATCGACACCGATGCAGTGCCCTCCTACAAGCCCTGGTGTAAAGGGGAGGAAATTCCACTTCGTTCCAGCCGCTTCGAGCACTTCATTTGTATCGATATTCATTTTGTTGAAAATCATCGATAATTCATTCATAAAAGCGATGTTAATATCACGCTGTGCATTTTCAATGATTTTGGCTGCCTCTGCTACACGAATCGACGGCGCAATATGAAGACCTGCATCAATGATGGAACCGTAAATCTCTTGTAACACAGTGAGTGATGCTTCATCAGAAGCGGAAACAATTTTTAAAATGGTTCGTAAGCTATTATTTTTGTCACCAGGATTGATACGCTCTGGCGAATAACCAACTGCAAAGTCCTGTTCAAACTGTAAATTTGATTGTGCTTCTAAAATAGGTACACAAATTTCTTCTGTTGTACCAGGGTAAACCGTCGATTCAAAAACGACAATATCCCCCTTACATAAGTGACGACTAATGATTTCACAAGCGCCAATGAGTGGCTCAAGATTAGGTGTTTTATCTAAATGAATCGGTGTAGGAACCGTCACGATATACATATTACAAGAAGTTAATAATGTTTCGTCATATGTGAATTGTACAGCAGCTGCTTGAAGTTTTTCATTCCCGATTTCTTTTGTAGGATCGATGCCTTCTTTGTAAAGAGCGATTTTTTCACGTTGGATATCAAAGCCTATTACATCATAAGCATGTGATAACTCAACAGCCAGTGGCAATCCGACATATCCTAAACCAACTATGGCAATTTTGTGTGGCATTCTCTACACCTCCATTAATAATTAGTCGTCTTTGAGCATTGTTAGCGTTTTTTCAGCTATACCACCTGCACGCCAATAGGCAAAATACGTATAGTTCTTTTTCTGCATATAATCACGCCATTGTTTAAGTGTTTCTGTGTCGCTGTACCATACTTCACTACCATCTTCATTTGTAAATGACATGGCGGCACTCGCTGAATCACGTTTTGCTTTAGATGTATCAAGTGCTGCGATCTCTTTATCCGTTAAACTTTTTACACCATCTTGTGTGAAAAGGAAGCCACCAAGTGAAAAGGCGATGGTGATGTTTTTTGCGTCATTTGGAAACCGTTTTGCGAGTGTATCTAAAAACTCAAAATTTGCTTTTGGACCGGCATCATTATGCGGACCATGAAGATTATAGGCCATAATAATAAATTGGGTATTGGCCGGTAGAGGCGCCTTAAATGTTGGCTCAATGACGACACGTAAGGCTAATTCTTCATCATTTAGTTGCTGCTGTAAGTCTTTTATAAATTGAAGATACTGTGCTTCTTTGTCGGCTGGAATATTTTCATAATCTAGTTCGAGCCCATCGACCTGTGCTTGTTTTGTTAGATGAATGAGCTGTTGCTGATGCTTTTTTGGGTTATCCAACATGCTATTGATGACTGCAATGGATTTTAATTCTTTCTTGCCTTGAATTTGATCATTCACAACGGTTAAATAACGTTTTGCATGTAAATGCTTTGAATCCATAATTAATTTTTTAGAAGAAGCCGGTAGGAAACTAGTATGTTCTTTATTGTAATAGATACCGAATAATGATACGCTGCCGAGCGCATCTCCTAGCTTTTGTGCATCTTGAAGTCCGGCTTCTGGCTGCCAATCAACAAGCCACATACTAGAAGAAGCTGTTGACTTAGTGGCTTTGTTTTGGCTATAAAGATAGAAGCCTAGCAGCATGATGATAATCAAAGTGGCTACAAATAATTTCTTCATCCTGTTGCTACACCTCCATTAAAATGTTTGAATAAAGAAATCGACAACATTATCATATTGTTTTTTCGCACTATCACGAACACGTTCAGCGACAGAAGCGCGTGTGGAGTATAAAATTTCGCGGTTTTTGGAAACGATTACATCTTCAAAAAAGGCATCGTAGCGTGTATCTGTATATTGTTCTTTCTCGCTATCACTTGTTAAGTGCTCTCCAGATAATGTGAGCGCAAAATCAGCTAATTCTTTTGGTAACTTAGCTTCGTAATGTTTGTTATCGACCGTAATTAAAAGCGTGTTTTTCACTGCCTGAACGCGTACATAGCGATCATTCATTATATTATTTGGATACGTCTCGGAATTGACACGAGAACCTTGCTGCGTTTCAAGATACGTATAATTGGTTGCTTTACCAAAGGCGTAATTTTCATTTTTCCAATCAATTTCTGGTAAGTTGATTTTTTGAAGCTGGCTTTTTTTGTAGCCATTTTCTGTTGCAATGAGTAGTTTATTTTTTTGTAAGCTAATTTTAGCTTTTACTACACCGTCGGATAATGTCATGCTTTGTGTGCCCATAATAGCCCCATTAAAATCTGCTTCGACAATCGACTGTGCGGGCCATTTTTTTGTTAATGTTGCGGAAACTTCTTTACTCGCCTCAGAGGTTAAAATAATTTGTTGTTTTGTAAATTCACCATAACCTTGTTCGACAATCCAATCATTTGCAAGCTTTTTGTTCCCAGTGACCATTTTAATGTCCAAATCAGATTCATCTTTCATTTTTAATAGCATGTGGTTTGTTGACCAGAATGGTGCAATTTGAAGGCGATTTAGATTGTAAATATTTTGTTCGGCGTCGTTATAGCTTTGATGGTTTGTATTGAAATGTAGGGAGAAGAGATGTTGGATATTACGTTCATTCACCTTCTCAACACTGTCATCCATCATATTGTACATAGCATTTGAGTGCATAATGGCATAGGCTTTTGGTAGCGCGCCACCATCTTGCGTATAGAGCTTTTTCATTTTTGTATACTCATTTGTCAAACGTGTGTCCATTTCTTCATTTGTTTCTTTTGGAATCATATACTCATCGCGTAAATAATCCATTAAAAAGTGGTTGTAGTATTCGATTTTTGTTTTATCGGTAACATTCTTTTCAGCAATCTCACCGAGGTAGTCACCATTTGGAGCATAGGCATTAATGTACGAAAGGTGATTACCATTTGTGCCATGCTCCCAGTAGCCACTGTCAACCATCGCTTGAATATCTTTTGTTGTTAAAAATTTATTGTCCTTACTTTGCATATTATCGGCATACGTAAACATCGTTGCTTTGAAATTTAACTCTTCGAGGGTAGCTTGTGAGAAAATACTTGAATCGGTACGCCCATCTTCAAACGATAAGAACAGCGCTTTTTCAGGAAGCGGTGTTCCCTTGTTATAAAAATCAATAATTTGTTGCTGTGAAATTGTAGTGAAGCCTTGTTCCTTTAATATGCTAAGCTGCTTGTTTAATTGTTCGCGTCCAATATGTTTTGTTGAGCCGCTACGATCTACACCAAAGTACGAGATAGCAACAAAGCCTTTTGCATCATTTGCAGCTGCTTTTGGTTCTTCATAATGATAAAGAAAGAACACCGATTTGATGACAAAAAAGCCAGCAGCAATAATCGCAATGACTTCTAAAATTGTACGGATGACCTTATGACGATTTTTTGCTTTGACATTTAATTCCTTATTTTTCGCCATCTAGACGACCTCCTCGCTTTAGTGTCGCACGACGCATTTTTCGTTCTTCTTTTAAACGACGTTCCTCTAAATCTTGTGGGGTATCGCGCGTTCCCCATGTAGATTTCCAGAAAGTAAACCAAGCAATTGGCATTTGCCAAAGTAGCACGAACTCATAAAATAATACGAATGTTAAACCATGTAACCAAAGTGTACTTTTACGGAATAACAGATGGGCAAAGCTTAGGAGTAGTGCCATAACTGTGAGTCCCACAACAAAGGTTGTCGGAAATACCTGGTGTGCAATTGGGACATAAATTAAATTGTAGACAACGACAATAGGTGCCGCAATCGGGACAATCAAGCCGACGATAAAGAACAGGAACATGAGCGGCTCTTTTTTCCACATAAACGTTAGTGCGCGTAACGATTCACGTAGCCAAGAACGTTTCCAGCGCATTTGTTGCTTTAAAAATACATTAAATTGAGATGGCACAATTGTTGAACAAATCGCCGCATCTTGATAAGCAGTCCGATGTGTTTTTAAAATATAGTTTGTCATACTACGATCATCGCCAAAGGTAGCGGGGTGGCCTAAAAATTGTTGCTTTAACCAGGCATCCTGATGCTTCTCAATTAAATCTTTACGATAGCAGGATAGAGGGCCTGAGAGACATGTCACAACATCGAAATATGACTCGGCTGCTTTCATAATGCGGAAAGCGATGTAGTAACGCACGGTTTGTAGCTTTGTCATCGTATTTGTATATTTATTTTCGACTTCTGTACGACCAGAAACGCCACCCATTTTAGGGTCTTGGAATGGCTGTACGATATTACGAATGGCATTTGGTTCTAAAAAGCTATCTGAATCGACGAAAACAATCAGTTCATGCTTTGCTTTTTCAACGCCGGCAACGAGTGCTTCGCGTTTGCCACTATTTTGCGCTAGACGAATCAATTGTAGACGTTCTGCAATTTGAAAGCGCTCCCCGTCTCTTGCTAATTCTTGAATCGTGCGCTGAGCATTACGGAATGTCTCATCTGTCGAGCAGTCATCAACAACGATAATTTCTAATTTATTAATCGGATAATCCTGGTCGACACATGTAGCAATTGTGCGGTGAATCCACTGTTCCTCATTAAAGGCTGGAATAATAATGGTGACACCCGGTTCATAATGTGGATTGATCGGAACATTTCGGTAAAAGAGCCCAAATACATAACGACTTAATAAAAACGTTGCAGCAATTAAACTATATAAATAAAGGAATTTATTGAATTTAAAATACAATACACTTTCCGTACGCATTAGGAGCACGATGACAGCACAGAATAGTAAAAATAAACTTGCAGCAAAAATGGATAATCCCCAGCGTCTTTTTTTCATGTAACGGTTCAGTGGTTGTTCAAATTCAAAAGCTTGGTAGTAGTCACCATCTTCCTCGTAAGCACGAATAGGTGTAGCTCGGATGCTTACACGTGCCTCGTAACCCTCTGGCATAACGCCACCATCTATTTTAAATTTCAGGGTTACTGCTTGCTCAGTATGAATGGGCTCATCTGAACGTACAAGCATGCCTTTATTAGAAATGTCTAAACAAGTGACGGTTTGGGCCGCTTCTTTTGTAGAGAGTAGTTTTACTGGGAAATTGCTAACATAACGTTGACCTTGTTGGCGCTGTACGTATTGCTCATTTGCGTCTAAATCATTTGCTGAAATACCACGTCGGTCGACTTGATGGCGTATTTGATGTGGGTCTGGAATATTAGATAATTTACGTCGGTCTTTTTTCGCCAATGTTAATACTTCTTGTATCATCTATCGTCACCTTCATTCGTGTAATAGTCATAGTCTTCTAACATATCCGAGACTAAACGGAATTGATAGCCTCGTTCTTCGTAAGTCTCTAAAATTGTTGGTAACACAGTTAAGATATGGGAGTCGTCTAGAATATGCATGCCAAGAATACTACCTGGCTGCCCTTTATCGAGTACCGTATTTAATACTTTTTTTGATGAACGCGTCATATCCCAGTCAAAAGATGCGACATCATATAAAATAATGTAATCCATACCCGTTGCAGTAATCGCCTGTGCACTTTTATAGTCGATTGAGCCATAAGGTGGACGATACATACGATTTCCTGGCTTTTGAATTGCATAAGAGATGGCTTTGTCAGTTTTTATAACGGATTCTTGTAAGCGCTTAGGCGTAAGGGTAGTGGAATCGTCATGGGCATAAGAGTGATTTGCTACTTCATGTCCTTGGTCCACAATTTGTTTAGCAAGTTGCGGAGAGGTATGAACACCGTTTCCAATTAAGAAAAAGGTCGCTTTTACGTGATGCTCTCGTAAAATATTGAGCACCTTTGTAAGGGTTTCCTCACTGCTCCAGTCATCAAATGTAATCGCGAGCTCTTTTTTGCCATTTGTTTTGAAGCGTTTGACAATGTTGGGCTGAACATCTTTATAATCTTCTGCATAATTTAAATTGTTTGTTTTATAGTTGTTGGTTAAATACGCATGCTTCATCGCTTCTTTAATGGTGGTCATTTCATAGCCTTGCTTGGCGAACATTTTTTTAAGCATCGGAATGGCATGAATGACCTCATCATTTAAATACGTATTCAGTTCAAGAATCGAGCCGCTTTTTGCCCAGCGCTTTGCATATTTTGTGATTTCTTCAGCGCTTTGCATGTCACCGTCTTTTGGATTGATATTATTCGTAACAACTTGCATGCCTAGTTCAGCAGCTGCTTGTTCGAAATTGCTACTTGAATCTCCAGAACGAGAACGAACTAAATTTGGTTCGATACCTAATTTATCCTTCATTACTTTATTAGCAAGGGAAATTTCTAAGTACGCTTCTTCATAAGTTAATTTCTCAGGCATGACAAAGTTTAACGTGTTATTTTCCACATCATGACCATCTGCTAAAATTCGTTTCACAAGATCAGGGCGTTCAGCAACTTCAATACCAGGAATAAAGAAAGTTGCTGTTATATTATTCGCTTTTAATTCAGTGAGTAATTGGTCCATTTTGCCATCATCTGCAAGTCCATTAAATGTAAGTGCGATGAGTTTTTCAGGGATTTTTACTTGTGAAATAGGTTCTACAGATTTTTTTGAAGGTGTTGGAATCGTTATTTTTTCATGTGCTTTTGTTACGGGTTGTGCCTCTTCTCCCGCACATCCTGCTAGTAACATGCAAGAGAGAAGAGTATAGCTTAATTTTTTCATGTGCTCACCGTCCTTATTTGCTTTTTACTATAAATGCCCCAAAAAAAATAAAATAACCTAGTTCATAAAGTCTATTTTTATATCTATTTAACTAGTGTGAAATTAAATTTAACTTATTTTTAATATTGATATAATCAAAAAGATATACTTAAGGTTAAAAAGAAGTTAAAAACTATGAGGAAAGACATGTTTTTGATATTCGGGATTTTCTAGCAATTATTTTACAAAAAAGAGGTTTGTTTCGATAAAAAGTGATAGGAGAGAATGTTATGGTCATTCATTCAATTTTTATGGAACAAGCGATGCTTGCTGTAATGAAAAAATACATTAATCCCCAGACAAAAAGTCAAACGTTTTCAGCTATTGTCTATAATCTTAGGCAAAAGCAAATGTACAACACGTTGTCGTCCTCCGTTTTATAAAAAGGTGCAACAATAGATAAGTGTGTACAGACAATCTATGCAAAATTTACGGCGGACAAAGCATTAACTGCAAGCAAGATTGTATATTTACGTTTCCCTACACTAGATAAAATGATTGAGGTTGAAAAAATGATGCGAAAGCGACGTATGATGGAAATAATGATGCGGATGGCGCGTACAAAATCGGATGTAGACATGACGGTTATGCATTTATTATCAACGATTTCAAAAAGTTCGATGTCATCAGCCGAAAAGGAAGTTCTGATGAATCATTTGAAAGATGTACAAAAACAGGATGAAAAAAACAAATAATCCGCTTGCTGAGCGTAGTTCTAAACGTATCGAAAAGCGTCAATCTTATGCGGATGTTTTACGTGTCTATCGGTAATAAAAGATGAAAAAGACACCTCCAAATTTTTGGAGGTGTCTTTTTAATGCAGAAGTTATTTTTGGTCGACATATTGTTGTAAGTAGGAAATAAAGCGTTTTGTAGCGGGTGCAATCGTTTTAAAGGAAGGTGCTGCAATGCCGATTGTACGGTATTCCTCAGGTTCTAATTTAATAATATGAATATTTTCAGGGATACGGAACATCGCTAATTCTGAAAGCACACTAATGCCCATACCATGCGATACCATTGAAAAGATGGCTTGGTCGTCTGCTAGTTCAAAGCGGACATTGGGGATGATTTGTTGTTGCTTTAAAATCCGTCGTAAATCATTGTCACTACCCTTTTTTGCACGTATAAATGGCTGTTCTTTAATATCAGCCCATGTGACGGCATCAAGTTTTGTAAACGGATGATGCTCCTCCACAAAACAGACCATGCGATCTTTTTTAAGCGGAATAACATCCAATTGATAGGAAGTAGGGAGTGATACAAAACCGAAATCGACATAGCCATTCGCAATCCACGACTCAATGGCGTCATAATCTCCCTCGTAGAGTTGAATATCAATATTAGGGTAGAGTTCGGTGAACTGCTGTAAGATTTCTGGTAGCCACTGCGAAGATACACTTGAAAAAGTCCCGATGCGTACTTCACCAACGATAAGGCCGTTAATGTTGGCGATTTCTTGTGCCATTTCTTTTTGTGTTTTGAGCATGGCTTGCATATAGCTAAGCATACGTTCGCCGTTTGTTGTTAAATGAATACCCGCACGCCCCCGAGTTAATAACGAAAAGCCGTATTCCTTTTCTAAACTAGAGACAGCATGGCTAACGGCAGACTGCGTAAGTCCAAGTTTGTCGCCAGCTTTTGCAAAGCTTCCTAACTCAATAATTGTGCTAATAATTTCAAATTTTGCTAGAGACATGACCATTTCTCCTTACGTGAATTTTTTTCATGTAAATCGTCAAAAACATTCATTTTTCTTATATGTATAAGGCTATTATAATAAGTTTTATATAATTTTGAAAGATAGGTGATACAAAATGCACGAGACAAAAGAACGTACCTCGACGTTGCAAATGCGTGGCGATTTGATTATGGTCGTTGTGACATTATTTTGGGGTGCCTCGTATTTATTTATTAAAATGGGCTTAGGGTCAATTGAACCGAGCAATTTATTAGCATTGCGTTTTGGTATTGCCTTTATATTAGCAGCAGTTGTTTTTTATAAACGGATGTGCAAAACGACATGGCTTATGCTGAAACATGCCTTTTTACTTGGCACTTTATTGTTTGCTTCATTGATTGTGGTAACCATTGGTGTAAAATCTACTTCGGCATCGAATGCAGGCTTTTTATTTAGTCTTGCGGTCGTATTTGTGCCGTTATTATTAGCGTTATTTTATAAAAAACGTCCAGAACGGCATGTGTTATTTGGTGTTGTGCTATCTTTTATCGGTATTTGCTTGATGACGATGACACATGGATTCGGTATTCGCATGGGGGATTTATTCATTATTATTGGTGCGCTATTATACGCATTGTACATATTAGTGACCGATCGTGTCGCAACGCAGAGTGATGCGCTTGCACTTGGCATTTGGCAGCTTGCATTTACAGCGCTTTGGGGACTCGTCATCGCATTTTTATTTGAAACACCTAAACTACCAGAAACATCAACTGCTTGGGTAGCGGTACTTGCTTTAGGTATTTTGTGCAGTGCGTGTGGTTTTATTGGACAAACGGTCGCGCAGCAATATACAACACCGCTTCGAACGGGACTTATTTTCTCATTAGAGCCCGTATTTACGATTGCCTTTTCCTTCATTTTCTTACACGAAGTTTTAACGATGCAAGGCTATATAGGAGCGGCCTTTATGCTTATAGGTGTTATGACTGCTAAATTAGATTTGCGCTTGTTCCGCGCAGTCGAACGTGTAGAGTCTCATTAGGGTTTTTAGGAGTTTGGATAAATATCCGAGCTCCTTTTTGCTGTAAGTCAGGGGTTAGTAAAGATAACATTATATTAGTCCATCTCTCTATTTTCTTCATTTATTTTAAAAGAAAATGGGACGTTTTTGGCAGCTACTACGTCTATAAGTAAAGGGGGCAAAGAAATGGAACAGGAAATACGGCTATACAGTAGCTATTTACATCAGGTTGCGTATTTGTATGTTAAGGACCGCGAGCTCGCAAAAGATGTTGTCCAGCAAGTATGGCTAAAGCGTTTGAAGAAGGTGGACCAGTTTCGTGCGGAAAGTCAGCTTAAAACGTATTTAGTGCGGATGACGGTGAATGTATGTCATGATTTGTTACGTAAGCAGAAAAAATGGTATGAGCCGATGACAGAGAAAGTTGATTTTAGGACACCCGAACGAAGACTACTACAAAAAGAATGTACAGAAAATCTGATTGGCGCGATCCATACCCTCACATTTAAAGAGCGTGAAGTGATTATTTTACATTATTTTGAGGAGTGGACAACGCCTGAAATTGCTTCCTGTTTGTCGATTACGTCCTCGGCGGTGCGCAGTCGATTACAGCGGGCACGCATGCATTTAAAGGAGAAATTGGAGGTGGCAATAGATGAAGAAGAAACTCGAAGCGGAATTGAAGCCTATTATGCTAACGGAACAAGAGATTGAACGCATCGTGCGAGAAACACAAACGGTGACGAAACCTTCTCGAAAACCAATGCTTATCAGTGTCGTATGGGTAGCGACAGCCTTGTTATTTTTTGTACTATTACTGCCGACTTTTACGCCAGCGTTACATACGGGCGCTACAGTCGCGTTTAACTGGTGGTACGCTATCGTTGCGCTATTCTTTTTAAGTCACATCGTCTATATTTATTTACTAAGACGTGTGAAACAAACGATTTACTGTCCATCATGTGGGGAGGAGCTTTCCGAGCGTTATTTACGTAAAAAAAATGTGGAAGGGAAAAACACCCTGTCCTCGTTGTGGGACAACAACATTTCGCTTGCGAATGCGCAAAAAAATGTTTGGCTTTCAATTTTATTTACTGGCGATGCTGCAGTTTGAAGCATTTGTTTTTCATACAATTGGTTGGCCTATTTTCTTTAGTTTTTTAATTGTTTTCGTGTTATATGGCTTCTTTTTTTATCATGTATCTTCTAATGGATGTGAAACAGTTGAAAGCCTATGGTGAAAACTTCACATCCTGGAGCCCGTGCCCATCGAGTAAATGTTTAAAACCTTGCTCACAATAGCCAAATTTTCGCCATGTACAATGCCCACAAAGTGTTTGAATGCTATTAGGCTTTGCATAAATTTTTAAGCGTTGCTCAATCGTCGCCCAGGACACAATTTGCCCAACTTGTAGACCGAGGAAATCTAAAATAGCCGCATCTTGCGCATAAATTCTTTTTTCATGACAATGATTTTCCTGATAACATGGGAATTTTGCACAGAGCATATCAGGGCCACTAATCAGTTGAACTAATTTTTGGGGTTGTTGCTGTAATTTATTATGAACAGCTGTCATATTATCCGCGTATTCCTTAGAATACCCAACTCCTTGATAGCCGACCATACAAAAAATATGGTGTCCGCGTAATTGATACATTCTTTTGCACCTCATTTAGGTTAACTTTATTTTTATTAATGTTAACTCAAATGGAGGTTGAAGGCAATGCTCATTATTTTAATTGTCAAACAATTTAAAAAATGATATGCTCATACGTGTAAAATATTCAGGCGAAGAAAAGGAAGAGTAATTCTTGTCGCATAGTAAAGAGAGCTTCTGCTGGTGGAAATGAAGCGTATGACGGAGAATGAATATGACCTTGGAGCCCTGCACCGAAATGAAAGTAGGCTGCAGCGAGAAGCCACTCGTTACAACAGGAGCAGTATGAACACGTACTGATAGAGACTAGCTGCAGATGCAACTAGTAAATTTAGGTGGTACCACGATACGATTCGTCCTAATCGATTTTTCGATTAGGGCGTTTTTTTATTAGGAGGAGATATTATGAGTATTTTTATTGGTGGCGCATGGCCATATGCGAATGGCTCACTACATTTAGGGCATGTCGCAGCATTATTACCGGGTGATATTTTAGCACGCTATTATCGATTAAAAGGAGAAGATGTATTATATGTTTCAGGTAGTGATTGTAATGGTACGCCGATTTCAATACGTGCAAATCAAGAGGGGACAACGGTTAAAGCTATTGCTAATCGGTATCACGAGGAATTTGAGGCCTGTTTTCAAGAACTAGGCTTCACCTATGATTTGTATACGCGTACGGATAGTGAGGCGCATCATCAGGCTGTGCAGCATTTATTTTTAACATTACAAGCGAATGGCTATTTGTATACGAAAAAAATAGAGCAAGCCTATTGTCCTGTAGATAAACAATTTTTGCCGGATCGTTTTGTTGAGGGCATCTGTCCGGTGTGCGGTGCAAAGGCACGCGGCGACCAATGCGATAATTGTTCGACGATTTTAGATCCACTTGAGTTGCTTGAAAAGCAGTGTAAAATTTGTGGCACAGCACCTGAAATTCGTAAAACAGAGCATTTTTATTACCAATTTAGTGCTTTCCAGAAACAGCTAGAGCATTTTGTCGAGCAAGCAGAAGCGGCGGGTACCTGGCGAGATAATGCATTGCAACTAACGAAACGTTATTTACAAGAAGGTGTACCAGACCGTGCCGTGACAAGGGATTTGCCTAATGGTATCGATGTACCAATTGCCGGCTATGACGGAAAGAAAATATATGTCTGGATTGAAGCAGTGGCGGGGTATTATACAGCGAGTTTAGTATGGGCACAGCAAAATAATCAGCCACTTGAGAAGTGGTGGCCCGCACGAACAAGAGCTTATTACGTGCATGGTAAAGATAATATTCCATTTCATACAATCATTTGGCCAGCTATTTTAATGGGCGCACATAATGAGGCATTGCCAACACATATTGTTTCGAACGAGTATTTAACGTTAGAAAAACGTAAACTATCTACCAGTCAAAACTGGGCGGTATGGGTACCTGATTTCTTAGAACGCTACGATGCCGATTCCTTGCGTTATTTTTTAACAATTAACGCACCTGAAAATCGCGACGCTGATTTTTCATGGCGTGAATTTATTTATAGCCATAATAGTGAGTTACTTGGTGCATTTGCGAATTTTGTGAATCGAAATCTAAAATTTATCGCCAAATCTTTTGATGGCAACGTACCGCAAGCATCGATTGATACAGCCATATATCAGCGTGTTGCTGTATTGTATGAAAAAGCTGGACAATTAATTGAAAATGGGCACTTAAAGCAAGCACTAGAGCTCATTTTTGAAGGCATACGAGCAGGCAATCGTTATTTTGATGAAGCACAGCCATGGCGCACATTAACAGAGGCTCCTGAGCAATGTGCCAAAACGCTTGCAACATGTGTTTTTTTAATTGAGAATTTGGCACAACTTTTGCAGCCCTTTATTCCATTTGCATGTGAAAAATTAAAACGTATGTTAACAATCGAGGCAAACGGTTGGCAAATGATTTCGACATTGCCAGCAGTAGTCCAGCAAGTACAGCCACTATACGAACGCATTGATGTGGCAAAAATTGACGAAGAGTTACAACGCTTGCAAAATAACATTAAATAGTAAATATTTATTATGAAAAACCATCTTTTTAGGGTAATATGGAGAAGAAAGGTGGTAATGATATGAAAAAAGGGTTTTTAGTAGCCTTGTTTGCGTTTATGTTGGCTTGGGTGCCGCTTCAAGCGAGTGCCGCGACAAATTATATGCCGACAGTTGGAAAAACGTATACATACAAGGCGTTAATGAATGACGACAATGATAAATTAATCACGAAAAAATTTGCGTTACTTGCGGATGAACCGACTGCTTTTATGACAGAGGAAGAATGGCAGCAAACGGCAGAGGGTCTAACAGGTGTGATTGGTAGTACAGAAGATGAAGAAACAATGCTGATTACAATGTATGAGCCAAAAAAGAAAATTATGACCTTCTCGTTATTTAGTGGCACTAGCGAAGATTATTTCACAGTGAAGCTAGATAAAGTAGGTACGAGCATTCAAACGGATTATGGCAAAATGCGTGTAGCATCTGCTAATAAGACGGTGAAAATAAAAGCGGGTACGTTTAAAAAATGTACAGTCGCAAAAATCGGTAGCGGCAAAAAAGCAATTAATTATGTTATCGCACCAAAGCATGGCTTGATTCAAATTAGTCAAAACGGCAAGTCCATTTTAGAAGCAATAAAAATTAAATAATAAAAGAAGCTGGGTCCATAACAGATGTCCAGTTGACAAAAATTAGCAAAAAGAAAAGAAAGAATCGTTTGCGCGGGAACTGACCCACGAAAGTGAGACAAAGAAAAAGACAATATCTTTCAGCTGAATTTGACGGCGACTCCTAGGGGCCTCTAGGAGTCGCCGTCAATTTCTTGTTAAACCATCTTTTTCCGGTATTCAACCGGGGTGTAACTTGGCCAAAATCCGCGTATCATTATCGTAGTTGATGTATGCTTGAACGACAATGCCATTTGTCGTTCTCAAAAGCCCATCAAAATAAAACGTTTCGTACTAATGATGGCGTTATTAGCGGGCGTGCCTTTACGGGACATGCTCATGATAACGCCTTTTTTGATTGCTTGCTAATAATCATGCGACGTCATTTTAGATATACCTTTCCAATAGGTGTATTGTTTCCCGAAAGGCTGTTGTAACCAATGCGCCTTTCCGTCTAGATACTGCTTCACCCATTAAAAAACACCTCTAAAGATGTTTCTCCTTGAAGGTGCCTTTTCTTTTTATACTGTCTCAGATTTTTAGGTCAATTCGCCAGCGCAATTCCTTCTTTATATTGTGTACGGCTCCTAAAATGAAGATAAGATTCTATTATGCATCGAGTCCTTGAGCTTTTAACCATTCAGGATCAGGTGGCACTAACTCGATTAACTCAATAATTAAACCGTCGGGGGCTTCAATTTGAAAACGCGTTTGTCCCCATGGCTCCCGTAAAATATTTGTCAAAATAGGCACGCCTAAATCTTCTATTTTCTTATACATTTGCTGAATATCCTCAACAATATAGGCGAGTAAAAATCCTGCTGGGTCTTGGAACTGTCGTTTAAGTAAGCTTTCATGGTCTTTCTGTACAAAATCAATGGCCATTTGCTGCATGTCAGAGCGCGCAAGTGAACGATACCAATCCCCAACACTTGTTTGCACTTCATAGCCTAAAACCTCACAAAAAAATGCGGCAGATTGGGTCACATTTGATGCGTTAATCGCTAAACCGAATGTCGGCATTCCGCTCCCTCCTTTTTTTATTGTATACCCGTTTTAACAACGGATAAATTTCCATAAAAAGGATTTTGTTTATGCAACCATATGCCTGAGCACTCCCACTTTTACACTATTTTACAGAAATAAAGATTTCTTTTTACACTTAATGGGTAGGAAAGTGAGAGAAGGTCCTTATTGTAGTATGTTGTTTTTTGTGTGAATGCTTCATACCAATGAAAAGTAGGTGTATATCGATGACAACAAAGTATGCATCAAAAGAGCAAGTACATCAGTGGATTCAGCAGTGTCAGCAAAGTCGTGACGAAGATGCGCAAACGCAGTTAGTACTTAATTACAAATCATTAATTTATTCCATTACAAATCGATATGTGAAAAACTATGCGCAACAGGAAGATTTATTTCAGGTAGGGGTTATTGGTTTATTAAAAGCGATACGTCGTTTTGATGTATCCATTCAGCGTAGCTTTGAAGCTTTTGCGATCCCGACAATTTTAGGTGAAATCAAGCGGTATATTCGCGATACGACATGGGATGTACACGTACCACGTAGGGTAAAAGAATTAGGACCTAAAATTAAACGTAAGGTAGCAGAGTTAACGACTACTTTACAGCGTTCCCCATCGATTTTAGAAATTGCACAAGCTTTAGATACAAGTTTAGAAGAAGTGCTTGAAACGATGGAAATGATGACAAGCTACAACACGTTATCATTAGATGTACCTATGGATGTGGACAGTGAGGATAGAGATCGAACTTTTTTTGATGTAGTAGGATCGGTAGATGAAAACTTTGATTATTTGGAAAAAATGATGGCTGTTCAAGCAAGCATTCAAGTATTAGATCACCAGGAACGGGATGTTATTGAGCTAACATTTATGGCAAATATGACACAAATTGAAATTGGTAAGCAGCTAGGTATTTCACAAATGCATGTATCACGAATTAAGCGAACGGCACTTGATAAATTAAAAACAGCTGTAATGAGCTAGAGAAAACTTTAAGTATCTAATGAAAATTAGATACTTTTTTTATGAAAAAATACATATACCCCTATATATATAAGGAAATATCGATGTATATAACTTTATAAAACCCTTCATTTACGGTGTTTTAAAGAAAATAAATAATATTCGTTGACATATACCTAATAGGGTATTAATATAGAGCTTGTAAGATATCACAAAATAAAAATGAAAAAACAAATAAATTGCTGTATACAGCTTTTTATTTTTCAATAAAAAAATACCTATGCGGGTAATTAATGGAGGACTTAATGGAAAAGAAACGCACGACAATCGTATTATTTAGTGGAGACTATGATAAGGCAATGGCTGCCTATATTATTGCAAATGGGGCAGCAGCGTACGACCATGAGGTAACGATTTTTCATACGTTTTGGGGTATTAATGCCCTGCGCAAACAACAGCCAGTAGCGGTGAAAAAAGGATTTCTTGAAAAAATGTTTGCTAAAATGATGCCGCGCGGAGCAGAGCAGCTTGGTTTATCAAAAATGCAAATGTTAGGCATGGGTCCAAAAATGATTAAACATGTAATGAAAAAGCATAATGCACTAACGCTAACTCAACTTGTTGAAATGGCGCAGGAGCAAGATATTAAATTAGTAACATGTACGATGACAATGGATTTATTAGGGCTTCAAAAAGAGGAGCTATTAGATGATATTACGTATGCAGGTGTTGCAGCATATTTAGCGGATGCTGAACAAGGCAACGTCAACTTATTTATTTAACTTGGAGGAAACAAATTATGACAATTCATGCAGATGTAAAATTAGATGCAAAGGGTTTAGCTTGCCCAATGCCAATCGTAAAAACGAAAAAACAATTGAAAAAGAAGTACAAGAAGGACAGGTAGTAGAAATTCAAGCAACTGATCAAGGCTCAAAAGCAGATTTAGTGGCATGGGCAAAATCAACAGGCCATCAATATATCGGCCTAATTGAAGAAGGCGACGTATTATTCCACTATATTCGTAAATGCAACCCAGAAAAAGCAGATGCTACTGAGAAAACATTTACACAAACTGCTTCAAATGATGATTTAGCTAATGTAACAGGTACTATTTTAGACGTTCGCGAAGCAGCTGAATATGCATTTGGTCATATTCCAGGGGCGCTATCAATGCCACTAGGTGAGTTAGAGGAACGTATGAATGAATTAAATAAAAATGAAGCAATCTACGTTATTTGTCGTACAGGTACACGTTCAGATTTAGCCGCACAAACACTTGCAGCAAATGGCTTTACAAATGTATATAATGTTTTACCAGGCATGAGTGAATGGCAGGGTGAAACCGCGCAAGAACTATAAAATTTTTTCAAAAAAATAATACCTATGGGGGTAAAAAGATGACAGTATCAACATGGACAGCACAACAAGTAGCACAAAAAGTAATTAATAATGATGAATTATTTATTTTAGACGTTCGAAATGCAGATGCGTTTGCGGATTGGAAAATTGAAGGTCACAAATTTGAGTATTTAAATATTCCATACTTTGAATTATTAGATGGTGTAGAAGAAATTTTACCGAAATTGCCAGCGGATAAAGACATTTTAGTTGTCTGCGCAAAAGAAGGTTCTTCTATCATGGTAGCAGAAATGTTAACAGAAGAAGGATTGGATGTAGCGTATTTACAAGGTGGCATGAAATCTTGGTCAATGTATTTAGAGCCAATTAAAGTAGCTGATTTAACAGACGGTGGCGAATTATATCAATTTGTACGTTTAGGTAAAGGTTGCTTATCATATATGGTTATCTCAGGTGGCGAGGCAGCAATCATTGATGCAGTGCGTTTTACAGAAGTGTTTACAAACTTCGCAGCTGAAAAAGGCGCAACAATTAAACATGTATTTGATACACATTTACATGCTGACCATATTTCAGGTGGTCGTCATATTGCAGCACAAACTGGTGCAACTTACTATTTACCAGAAAAAGATGCGGAAGAAGTTGTATTCGACTATACAGCATTAGAAGATGGTCTAACAGTAAAAATTGGTGCATCTCAAATCGAAGTTGGCGCGCTATACTCTCCGGGGCATACAATTGGTTCAACATCGTTTGTTATCGATCATCGCTTCTTATTAACAGGTGATATTTTATTCATCGATTCAATTGGCCGTCCTGATTTAGCTGGTCTCGCAGAGGACTGGGTAGCTGATTTACGCGAAACATTATATAGTCGTTACCGTGCATTAGCAGAAGATTTAATCGTTTTACCGGCACACTTTATGATTATTGATGAATTGAATGAAGATGGTACAGTAGCACGTCGTTTAGGCGATTTATTTGCACAAAATCATGGTTTAAATGTTTCGGATGCAGACGAATTCCGTCATTTAGTAACAGATAACTTACCACCACAACCAAACGCATACCAAGAAATTCGTCATGTAAATATGGGGAAAGTAACACCAAATAACGACGAGCAAACGGAAATGGAAATCGGTCCAAACCGTTGTGCTGTACGCTAAGATTCGCAGTTTGCTGGAGCATATTATTGTCACACACTGCGTGAGAGCTGTCCCAAACGGCTGATTCTATAAATCACTTACACAAAAACAGGAAAAGAGGAATTACACATGAATATTACAAAATCATTAGACGCAAAAGGCCTAGCATGCCCAATGCCAATCGTTAAAACAAAAAAAGCAATGGATACACTAGCAGCAGGTGACGTATTAGAAGTTTTTGTTACAGATAAAGGCGCACTAAATGACTTCACAGCATGGGCACAAGCAGGTGGTCATAACATTTTAGAGCAAAAAGAAGATGGCGATGTGATTACGTTTTACATTGAAAAAGCATAAAAAATGAACTAGGATAAAATACTCTAGTTAAAAATGAATAGAAAAAAGAAGGAATCGATAAGACGATTCCTTCTTTTTTTAAAAATAATGCTCATTCAGAAAACCTATCCCCTATACTCATCCGATTCTTACGGAATAATAACATCCGTTTCGATTAAACGAGGATGCAATTTTTGAGCTTTTTCATATTGTGCTTCTGTATTGACGCCATATACATGCAATTTGAGTTTAGCACGTTTAATCTTTTCTGCAGTTTCCGCGTTTATGTTATTAATAGAAACAGAGTAGAGTGCTTGATTATATTTTTTCAATGCGATAAGATCTGTATCAACATTTTTAAGTGCGTTCCCAAGGAAAGTTACGGGTGCTTCAGGGTACCATTTATTAAATTGTTCACGAATTTCTGTATTACTTAGAACAAAGAACGAATGGTTATATACATTTTCTTGTTGTGCTAGTTGAATCACATCATCTACAAAATCTTTATCATCCCAATTCCCCTTAGAACCATCAAAATTGATACCAACATCATAACGGTCCGCTTCTTCAAGCGCTTCTTGTAATGTAGGTACTTTATAAGATGTTAAACGGCCTGTATCATCTTCAATCTTTAATTTTTCAATTTCAGCAAGCGTCATATTACTTACTTGTCCACTACCATTCGTTGTGCGATCAACCGTTTTATCATGCATTAAAATGTAATGATGATCTTTCGTTCGTTGAACATCAATTTCGACAAAACCATAGCGCAATTTACCAGCTGCTGCAATGGCTTCAACCGTATTTTCAGGAGCTACTATTTGTGCACCCCGATGTGCGCTAAGTTCAGTTTTATTACTTTGAAGCCATTGAGAATGTTTGGCTGCGCTTGCCTCTCCTGTAAAGATAATAGTTGCTGCAACAGCAACCATAGTTCCTATAAGTGATTTTTTCATGAGGTCACTCCCTTTAGTTTATCGTACAACCTTATAATAAGGGGAATATATTAAGGCAATATAAAGGGTATGCTAAAATGTTGTTAGAATAGAAAAAGGGGGCGATAATATGGCAGTAGTCATTCGATTTGATTTTGATGAAAATCCAATGGCTTATTTTCATTTTGAGCATAATAATCGCGATGGTTCCTTTGATAAATATTGGTTCACAGAGGAGGGGGATGAACTTCCTTTTGTGAAACGGTTTATTGATGAACAACTCGAAACAGGGGAAGCATTATATGCGCTTTATTGGTATGACGGAGCGCCGGTCATGATGTCGCGCATTCAGAAGGTGCTGACAAAGAAAGAACTTGATGAAGTAAATGAGACGTTAACGGATAAAATTGAGCTTTCTCCAACATATGAGCAGCCGCTTATTTGGTTTGAGAAATCCTTTCGATTGGTACACCCGGCGATTGAGGGTTTTTTAACAGCGCTTGATGTGCCAAAGATTGAATGGGATTTTTATGCCTTCGATGATATCGAATACGAGCAGTTTTTAGCATCAAATCATATTCAGTACTCTTTATTTGAGGCAGAATTAACGGTTGATGAAGAACAACTTAAGCAACAGCTCTTTTTCGATGAAGCCCAATTAGACATGATACAAGAGGCACTTTTATACAAGAAAAATATCATTTTACAAGGGCCTCCAGGTGTTGGGAAAACCTATTTAGCGAAGCAGTTAGCCTATTTAAACATGCCATTTAAAGAACAGCATTTCATCCGAACGGTGCAGTTTCATCAGTCGTATAGCTATGATGACTTTGTGCAAGGCTATAAACCGACCGTTGACGGAGGCTTTGAGCTGAAAAATGGGGTGTTTTATACATTTTGTCAGACGGCACAGCAAGATCCATCGCATCCCTATTATTTTATTATTGATGAAATGAACCGCGGGAATGTTAGTAAGATTTTTGGTGAGCTGATGACGCTGATGGAGGCAGATAAACGCGGACCGTCATTTGCGATTCCACTAGCATATGATGACACGCCGTTTTATATTCCGGAAAATGTATCAATTATTGGCATGATGAATACCGCAGACCGCTCACTCGCGGTTGTGGATTATGCGCTGCGTCGTCGTTTTGCGTTTGTGACGTTGACACCGCAGTTTAATCAGAAATTTCGCCAGCATTTACTTGATGCAGAAGTACCGCTCGTATTAGCGAATTTTATTAATGAAAAAATGACGAAGCTCAATGCAATTATTGCAGAGGAACCAAATCTAGGACGTGGCTTTATGATAGGGCATAGTTATTTTTCACAGCCACAGGCAGATGCGGTAAAGTGGTATAATCGCGTCATTCGTCTAGAGATTGCGCCGTTATTAGAAGAGTATTGGTTCGATGAGCCGGAGCTTGCGCGTACGGAAATTGCGAAGTTACGCTATGAGGTTTAGTGGATGATTCCAATTGCGAATATTTATTATATGCTGAGCTACAGTGCTGGTATTTTGCCAGAACAGGGTGAGCGTTTTGTGACAGCGTCGAATGATGAGGCACTTGTGGAGTTATTTGCACAAGCCTTTGAACGCCGATTGACGCCAGTTGTAAAGCGTGGATTTTATAAAGAGTATGTAACAACAAAGCAAGAAACGACTGCACCACGCGGCAAAATTTTAATGCGTGAAACGATGCGTCTTGGCCATAAACCTCGTGTTGTGAGTGAGGTAGACCACTTTTCAGTCGATATTTTGCATAATCAAATTATACGGGCGACATTAGTGAAATTAATTCATGACGGCTCATTGACGCGGCAAACGACAACAAAATTAACGCGTCAGCTGCGCTATTTTCAAGAAATCACACCCATTCGTGTCACAGCGCAGCATTTTGAGAATTTAACATTTCATCGTCAAAATCAAAATGACCGCATGCTGCTAGATATTTGCCGCATGATTCATTTATATACGATGATTGATGAGGTAGACGGGCGACTGCGCTTTATTGATTTTGAAAAGACGCATCGTATGCATGAGCTATTTGAGCAGTTTGTCCGTAATTTTTATAAGCAGCATCTACATGACTATCAGGTGTCACGTGAATATATGGATTGGCATGTTGGGCGTGTTGTAAAGGGAGACCGTTCACTTATTCCAAAAATGCAGACGGATATTTGTTTGACGAATGAGGCGCGAAAAATCATTATTGATACGAAATATTACGAGCATACGCTCATGACGACGCGTTACGGAGCAGAGCGCGTACATTCGCAAAATCTGTATCAGCTTTATAGTTATTTAGAGAATGCTGAATCTCGGCCCATGATGGCGGGTATGCTGTTATATCCGCAGGTCGATGAGCCAATTGATTTAGTTGTCGAGTTAAATGGCTATCCGTTAACCGTCGCAACCGTCGATTTAAATGTGCATTGGTCTGTCATTCATACTCGTTTAATGCAATTAATTGAACGCATTTAAAAAAGAGGAATTGCATTTGCAATTCCTCTTTCGTTTTAGTGAATATCTTTTTTCTTGAAATTCCCGCCCTTAACTTCGGCTGTGTCATACACAGTAACGAAGGCATTTGGGTCTGTTTCAAAAATAATTGATTTCATTTTTGTATCTTCCATACGGTTAATGACGCATGTTACTTCTTTGAACATTTCATTTGAATAGCCACCATAGACCTCTGACAATGTCGAACTACGACCAAGACGATCGCGAATCGTTTCGACAAGTAAATCAGGGTCCTTCGTAATGACTTTATATGTTTTCGAGCCGCTCAGACCTTCTTCAACGATATGAATTACTTTTGAGGCGATAAAGTATGCTAGACCAGAAAGAATCGCACCTTCAAGACCGAATACCGTTGATACGAGAATAAAGACAAACATATTTAAAAATAAAATTAAATCACTCGTACCAAATGGTAGCTTGCGTGCTAATAATACTGCGAGCATATCAATACCATCTAGAGCACCACCGTTACGTAATGCAAGACCCATACCAAAACCTAAAATGATACCACCGACAACGGTAATTAATAACGTGTCCCCTTCAATAATTGTATTGACATGGTGGAGTATAATTGTTCCGATTGCTAACGTTGCGATCCCTAAAATTGAATAGAGTGCAAAACTTTTACCAATCTGCTTATAGCCTAGCCAAATAAAAGGAATATTAATAATTGCGATTAACGTGCCAAGCGGTAAGCCGAATAATTGTGATAGTACGATACTAATACCTGTAACGCCACCATCGGATACGCTATTTGGAATTAGGATTGCTTCTAGTCCATAGGCCGCAATCAAAGCCCCGATAATAACCATTAATCCTTTAAATAGTGTTTTCTTAAAACTCTTCTTTTTTGTTTTTCCTTCTGCCATAGAATCTCCTTCACTTTGCTACAAATTGTTGTTCTATTATTATTTTATAAAAAATTAGACTCAAATGTATAATTATAAGTATTTTTTTCACGATTTTTTTTGAAAGTCTACTGAATGGCAAGGATATAAATACGGGTTTTACGTTATTTCAGTGAGGCAATTGTCTATTTTCAGTAAAAAAATGAAATCGTTTTCTTTTTAACGACTATAATTTTCTTATTTTCAGAAAAAAATATTTTTTCAGTAAATTTATTGACAAGTAATTTACTAGGGTTTATGATGAAACCAATCAAAACAAACAACAATTACATAGTTCTTATCAAGAGAGATGGAGGGACAGGCCCGGTGAAATCTCGGCAACAGCTTTTTAAAAAGTAATGTGCCAAATCCTGCAAGTAGTTTCACTTGGAAGATAAGAGTACGATTTTAACACCTTTCGTTTCTCTTTTATTTCGAGAAGCGAAAGGTTTTTTTGATGTAACTTACGTTTAAGAGGGAGAAGGTAGATGCTTAAATGATTGAATTTTCAGATGTTTCAAAAATATTTAAAGTGAAAAGTCGTGAAGTGAAAGCGGTGCAAAATGTATCATTGAAAATTGAAAAAGGAGATATTTTTGGCGTCATCGGCTTTAGTGGTGCGGGAAAAAGCACGCTACTACGCATGGTGAACTTATTAGAAAAGCCAACAGTAGGTACAGTCAAGGTGCATGATACCGATTTAATGAAGCTTTCACCTAAAGAATTACGTGGTCTACGCCGTAATATTGGTATGATTTTTCAAAACTTTAATTTAATGACCTCACGCACGGTTGCTGGCAATATTGCCTACCCAATGAAGCTTGAAAAAGTGCCAAAAAAGGAAATTGAGCGTCGTACAAAAGAGCTGTTATCCTTTGTCGGCTTATCAGAGAAGGCAAAGGATTATCCGGAGCAATTGTCTGGTGGTCAAAAACAGCGTGTCGGTATTGCACGAGCGCTAGCAAATAATCCGGACATTCTCATTTGTGACGAGGCAACATCGGCGCTTGATCCGGAAACAACAGCGGATATTTTAAAGTTGTTAAAGCGCGTCAATGCAGAGCTTGGTATTACGGTGTTATTAATTACACATGAAATGAATGTCATCCAAGAAATTTGTAATCGTGTAGCGGTCATGGAAAACGGTTTTGTGATTGAATCGGGGGATGTGTATGACGTATTTACAAACCCGCAGCATCCAACGACACAGCGCTTTATTCAGTCGGTGAATCAAGATAGACCGTCTGAGGCAATTTTAAAAGAATGGCGGAAAAATGGGGGCAATCATTTATATCGTGTGTTATTTAAAGGCTCGACGACACATACGCCATTATTATCGGAGATTACGCAAAAATACGGCGTTTATTTCAATATTCTTTATGGTACGGTTCGAGAATTGCAACAGCAGATGTTTGGCAATTTACTCGTTTCCTTTGAGGGCGATGAACGAGCGATAAAAAAAGCTATTTCGGAATTACAGCAAATCGTAGAGATGGAGGAGGTGGTTGTGCATGAAAGTTGATTGGGCATTATTTTGGCCGCGTATTTTAGAAGCGACAGGTCAAACGATTTACATGGTGCTACTAACATTAATTTTTGGCGCTATTATCGGCATTGTAATTGGGTTACTACTTTATGTGACACGCGAAAATAATATTATGGAAAGCAAAGTCGTCTTTACCATTTTAAATATTCTCGTTAATATTATTCGCCCCATTCCATTTATTATTTTCCTTGTGGCGCTATCACCATTAACGCGTATCGTGATGGGAACGACGATTGGCACGACAGCGGCGATTTTTCCGATGACCATTGCGGCAGCCTTTAGCATTGCGCGTGTTGTCGAAAATAACTTAATTAGTATCGACCCAGGTGTTATTGAAGCAGCGAAGGCAATGGGTGCGAGCTCTTGGCAAATTGTGTTCACTGTCTTAATTCCAGAAGCACTTGGACCATTAGTGTTAGGCTTAACCTTTGTGACGGTTGGTTTGATAGACTTCTCAGCAGTTGCCGGCACAGTAGGCGGCGGAGGTCTTGGACATATTGCCATTACATACGGCTATCAGCGCTTTGATACGAGTGTCATGATTGTGACGGTCGTTATCTTGATTGTCCTTGTGCAATTAGCGCAGTGGCTTGGAAATACGGTATCGAAGAAAATTTTAAGAAGATAAGGGGATTAAGAGATGAAAAAATTAGGATATGTATTAGTAACAGCACTACTGGTCGTTGTATTAGCAGCGTGTGGGAAATCAGATGATGCCGCAGATAAGACCGTGAAAATCGGTATTAGTGGCTCAGATGGCATGCAGTGGCCATTACTAGAAGAAAAATTAGAAAAAGAAGGCATCCATATTGAATTTGTTGAATTTGAAGATTACACATTACCAAACAATGCATTAGCACATAAGGATATCGACATTAATGCATTCCAGCACGTATCATTCCTTTCTTCTTATGTAAAAGAAAGTGGCAATGACCTAGTACCATTAGCATCAACCGTATTTGCACCACTTGGCTTGTACTCAGAAAAATTAAAAGATGTAAAAGACATTAAAAAAGGCGATACAATCGCGATTCCAGATGATCCATCAAACCAAGCGCGTGCATTAAAGTTATTAGAATCAGCGGGCTTAATTGAATTAAAAGCAGATTTTGGTCTATATGATGATGCATCAAAAATTACAGAAAATCCATTAGAGCTAGACATTAAACCAATGGTGGCACAGCAAACACCGCAAGTATTACCAGACGTTGCGGCCGCTATTATTAATAATGGTATCGCAGGTCAAGCAGGTTTGTCACCAGGTGAAGATCCACTTTATCGCGAGGACGAGGCAAGTGATAATATCAAACCATATATTAATATCTTTGCAGTTCGTGCAGAGGATAAGGATAATGAAACATACAAAAAAATCGCTGAAGTATACCAAAGTGAAGACATTCAAAAAGCTGTAAAAGAAGAAACAAAGGGCGGCCAAAGTATCGTTGTTGAGCCACAAGAAGACTTATTAAAAACATTTGATGAATTAAAAAAATAACCATTTAGGAGGTTCTAATCATGCAGAAAGTACTCAGTAAGCAACAACGTATTACGCAGTTCATTGATAAACAGCAGGCGCGGTATATTTCTATCAGTCAGGCCATTCACGCGAATCCTGAAATCGGCAACGAGGAATTTTTCGCGAGTGAGCAACTCGTCACTTTGCTTAAGGAAAATGGCTTTGATGTACAGACAGCCGTTGCAGGTCATGAAACATCATTCTATGCAGTAAAGGATAGTGGGAAGCCCGGTCCGACGATTGCGTATTTAGCAGAGTATGATGCGCTGCCAGGATTAGGACATGCTTGTGGGCATAATTTAATTGGTGTTATGAGTACAGCGGCCGCGATTGCACTGAGTGAAACACTCGATTCAACAGGTGGCAAGGTTGTTGTTCTCGGGACGCCTGCAGAGGAGGGTGGTCCAAATGGTAGTGCGAAGGGAAGTTTTGTAAAGCATGGCTATTTGGAAAAGATTGACCTAGCCCTTATGCTGCACCCATTCGGTATTACGATGCCAACGACAGATTCACTTGCGGTCGACCCGATTGATTTTCATTTTTACGGAAAGTCAGCACATGCGGCCAGTGCACCAGAGGAAGGCATTAATGCATTAGATGCGGTGATTCAGCTTTACAATGGCATCAATGCGCTACGTCAACATGTGGCAGCTGATGTGCGGATTCATGGCATTATTACAAACGGTGGAGACGCACCAAATATTGTGCCAGACTACGCCTCAGCGCGCTTTTATATTCGTGCAAATTCATGGAATCGTACCGCTGAAACGGCTAAAAAGGTCGAAGCGATTGCCGAAGCGGCCGCACTTGCAACAGGTGCGACGGTGAAAATTGAACGCTTCCAAAATGAGGTGAAGGATTTAGTCGTGACACCCGCAGTTGATGCAGTATTAAGTGAGCATTTAGCCGCAGTTGGTGAAAACGTCATATTAGATAGTGGCAAGTCACTCGGTTCAACAGATGCCGGTAATATTAGCTACGAGGTTCCGACAGCACATGGCTATTTGAAAATTGGTGATGAAGCACTTGTGCCGC